>CAZTJT010000008.1:14995-113123 GCA_964613785.1 uncultured Rikenellaceae bacterium | reverse complement strand
ATACTATGTGTCCGCCTCCGCTGGCTGCCCATGAGAAGGTCGCACCTGTAGTGGTTGAACTTCCTTCAAGAGTTACCTGAGTGATGGTACATGTAAGCTCCTTGTCCGGACCGGCATTCGCATTTACTGTTGCGCAATAGACGTTCGTAGGTTGACAGTAACTGTTATTTGCCAGATTGGTATCATCGCTTATTGTAGTAACTGATACCTTATTGGTCAGGTCACCCGTGCAGGTTGAACCATATCCTCCAGTTCCGGCAGAACCGCCAGTTTGTGTTCCGCTGTATACTCCGGTCCAGGTAACAGGAATTGTTATAGTAATTGTCTCTCCTATGCCTATACTTAAGGTAGAAAGAGTCAGTGTCTGACCTACCAGGTTGGATGTCCAGTTTGCGTCCCCGTTACTGTAGGTGATAGTTCCGACAACAAGGTTACTGCTGCTCAGGACATCTGTAATAACCACGTTATTTGCCACTGAAGGGCCTGAATTCGTGATTGTAAGTGTATAAGTAAAAGGAGTCCCGATTGTTACAGGATCCTGAGAGTCAGTTTTTGTAATGTTAAGGTCAACATCAGTTGTAAAGAACTCGCCTACCTGGTTAAGGTTGATTGTCTGGTTCCCTGTGTTTACCTTATCACCGGGGGCACATGTTCCTGCTCCGGTACCGGCTGTTACTGCATCTTTAAGTGCTGCTGCAACATTCCCGTTTGCTCCGGCAGGTATGGTATTCTTAAGCACAACCCATACTTCAACAGTTATCTCATCTCCAGGATCGAGGCCGGAAACAGTGACATCACCTGTAAAAAAGTAATCCCCCAAAACAGGTGCACCGATATTGGTTACGGTTGCATTGTTCAAAGGATCTATATTTCCTCCGCCGGGTTCACGGTCGACAAAAGCAGCATAGATCCCATAGTCCGGATCATAACCGAAATTGCTTCCGTTCTTCCCTGTTTTGGTATCAAACTGGGCTGTAAATGTTATTGCATCATTGGGGCATCCACTCACCGCATCAACCCTTATGAAGAATTCAAATGCAACAATCTGTCCCAATCCCAGAAAACTTGGAGTCAGGGCTTCAACGGTCTGGCTGTGATATGTGTTACCCAATGGTCCATCAGCAGAAAAACCTACAGGTATGGTTACCTGCCCGGGCAGTCTTTTGTTATAAATCTTGGGATCGTATGCACTGAAGTCGATGGCATATGACCCGCCTGCATCATTGAATGTGATTGTTGCCACATGTTTTGATGTCTGACCAGTGGCTGTGATGTGGAAAAATGCACCAAGGTCGGCATTAACCACAGTATAAAAGGGAGTCGAAAACTGCCCTATCCCGTTACATTGAATTGTGCTTGTCTTTCCAGGATTGTTGAAATTCAATTCCTTCATTACGAGGGAGACATTTTCAAAGGGTTGCCACCCCTTGCCACTTACCATAACTACATCGCCGGGCTTATAATCAACCTTATTCGTTGTGACCGTTTGCCCCAGAGCAACAGTACCAAAAACAGAGAGGCCTGCAAAAGTCAATAGCATCATCATTACCCTTCTGGGTAAAATGAATGATGCCTTAACTGGACTAGTGGAGTAGAATTGCTTCATAGATATTCTGTTATGTTATTTCCTATGTGTTTTTTATCATTACTATCCAAATGCAAAACCCGTAAAACCAATCAGAATTTTTAAACCGACGCAGGTTTTACGATGTAACTTTAAATCAATTTTGTCAGGTCCAGTAATTCGGTATAATGAAACCTAAAAAATTTTCTCTTCATTCAAACTTAAATAAAAATACCTGTTTAGGCTATGAAATAATGACTATTTAAAGGCGGTTTTTGACGAACGTGCGTTTTTTTTCCACTAAAAAAACTTATCAATTTTTATTAACAGCAATTGATACTGTTATTTTATTAACAGAACATTCATATGCCTGATTATGTGATGTTTACTCAGCAGGTCCGGTTACGTGATTTATTGTGTTAAAAAAGCTGATTTCAGACTTTTCCTGCAAGCATGCAGTATCTGCTTTTACTTTTAACTTTACTTTTTACTTCTCTTCATGATTATCCCGCAAGTATGCGGGATCTACAATCGTCACTATTACAGATATGCTCTGCCTGGTGCAAGGCGGCGGGCGCCTGGCGCCCGCCGCCTTGCACCTTTGAACCTTTGTTATTACCTTTGCAACCAGCAAATTGAAAATGGGCAGATTACTCGGGATAGACTATGGAAGGAAAAGGATAGGTCTGGCTGTCACCGACCCCCTGAATATGTTTGCCTCGCCCCTGCTGACCGTTCCCACACATCAGTTTGAGTCTTTTCTCTCCGATTATCTCAAAAAGGAGACTATCGATGCATTTGTCGTGGGATACCCCGTTAAATTGAACAATCAGCCCGGTGATACTGTTAGATACATTGATCCGTTTATAAGGAAGCTTGAGAAGTCATTTCCCGGGATACCTGTTCATCTGATTGATGAGAGGTTTACCTCTCAAATGGCTTTAAAAACCATGATTGAAGGAGGCATGAAAAAGAAAGACAGACAGGATAAAAGCACTGTTGACAAAATAAGTGCCGCAATTATTCTTCAGTCGTTCCTTGACAGAAAACTAATAAAAGATAAAAGATAAAAGTTAAAAGATTAAAGTAAGATGGTTTATCCTATTGTGGTATACGGACATCCGGTTTTGAGAAAAGTTTCTGAGGACATTGAAAAGGATCATCCCGGCCTTAACCAGCTGGTATCGGACTTGTTTGAAACTATGTACAGGTCAGAAGGAATGGGACTGGCAGCACCTCAGATAGGTAAATCACTCAGAATATTTGTGATTGATGCAACTCCTCTGGCCGATGAAGAACCTGAGCTTTCCGGTTTCAAACAGGTCTTCATAAATGCAAAGATCACTGAAAAATCAGGCGAAATAAAGCCAATGAGTGAAGGGTGCCTCAGCATACCCAACATAAGGGAGGAGGTAAACAGAGAATACCGTATACGCATACAATATTATGACGAAAAATGGAATTACCACGATGAGATTTTCGAAGGTTACAAAGCCAGGATAATCCAGCATGAATATGATCATCTCGACGGGATCCTGTTCACAGATAAGGTCAGTCCACTGAGAAAGAGGCTTCTGAAAGGGAAGCTTAACGCCATCAGTAAAGGAAAATTTGAAGCTTCATACCAGACAATTCTTCCCGGACAAAAAGTCAGGAATGCCTGAGATGCTTATTCCTGAACTTTAAGTACCCCAAACTTTAGCTCACTCCAAACTTTTTTTATATCTTTATTCAGTCTACACCGCTGCTGACTGTGCTGAATAGAGAGATCCCTTTCCTTCGGTTAGTCCTGCCGTTCTGCGCAGGAATAATTTCAGGTTGCTGTTCAACGCCCGGGACCGGCTTCTTTGTGGTTTTCATAATACTGGTTGCTGCCGGGTTTGCAATAAGCCTCATTTTCAATAACCGGATTATCAATCTTTTCTATGGTTTTATCATGACATTTGCGCTTTTTCTCGCTGGTCTTTTTCTGTATTGTTATGATAAGAAAAGCTTATCCGCACTTGAGCCGGTTACTAATAAATTAGTATGTATTCTCTCAGAATATCCGGAAAGAAAAACTAACAGTTCACAATTGGTGCTTAAACTTAAAGGGTTAATTGAAGGGGAAGAGATAGTTCCACTAAAGGGTTCAATCTTGGCATATATAAAACAGGAACAATGTGAGCATCAGTATCTACCTGGTGATATTATCATTATGAGGTGCCGGCCGGTTGAAATACAGAACAGGGGGAACCCATGCGAATTCAACTATAAATTTTATATGCAGAACCATGGCATAAAGTACATGGCTTTTGTTGCTGAGGAAGATATCCTGCGCCATTATACTCCTGAAAGAAGGAGTCTGACTCACAAAGCACTGATAATAAGGGAAAATATTATTGAAATGTACAGAAAAAGGGGTATTTCCGGCGACAGGCTTGCCCTGGTATCTGCGATTACCCTGGGTCAGAAAAATCTTCTCGACAATGAACAGAAGCAATACTTCATCAAGGCCGGAGTAATGCATATTATGGCTGTTTCAGGACTACATGCAGTAATATTAAGTATGTTCATACAGTATATTCTCTTTTTTCTTAAAGGCAGGCTTGTGATTCTAAGAATAATCCTTACAGTTGTGTTTCTGTGGGCTTTTGCATTTGTAACGGGCCTTACATCATCAGTGTTGAGGGCAACTATAATGGTTACTTTCATACAAACTGGCAAACTGCTTGGAAGAAATGCCAACAGCCTTAATTCGGTATTGGCATCTGCATTTTTTTTGCTCCTTTGGAAACCGCCGGTGCTTTTTGATGCCGGATTCCTTCTCTCATACTCTGCCGTGATATTCATCATAAGTTTCTATGAGAAGTTTTACCATTTTCTTAATATCAGGAACTGGCTGGCTGAAAAAATCTGGCAGTCGGCAGTAGTGGCAATTGTTGCTCAGGCCGGAACCCTTTCACTAACAATCTCACTTTTCAACCGTTTCCCTACCTACTTTATCCTGACCAATATTTTAATAGTCCCACTTTCAAACATTCTGATCATAACAGGGTGCCTTATTCCGCTTACCTATCCCGTTACATTTGTTTCCAGATCTCTGGCGGTAATTCTTAAGACTCTTACAGGTGTAACCGAAGAGCTCACAAAAAAGGCCGCTTCACTTCCTTTTTCAACAATAGATAACATAGGAATGGGGACCTTTGAGACAGGCTGTCTGATAGTGTTCATTTTCCTGCTGTTCAGAAGCCTTTATGATCCGCGGAATTATCCGGCCAGGTATTCACTTATGGCACTGCTGGTTTTTTCTTTATCCCTCACAACCAGGGATTTATCAGTTAGAAACACCGATGAGCTTATCGTTTACAATACCACATGTTCATATTGCATAGGCATAAGAAGCGGTCGTTTTTTAAATATATATAGCTCCTGCTCCTCCGTTCCTGAGGAGGTATCAAGGCATTGTGCCTGCAAAAACCTTAAGATCAGGGTAAACAGGATCACCAGTGAAAACACATTATTAAGAACCGGAGATCATAAAATACTCCTTGCCGGTAATCCCGGCAGAAAAATAATAGCAGATACAGATCCCGATTATGTGATCATTTATAGAAACACCAGAAGGTTCAGCAGTCAGATCCCGTCTGACAACCGTTTGAATACGATCATCTTCACGAAATCCCCGGGTTCAGCCGGCGTTTCAGCTACAAAAGAAGCCGGATTTAAAGTCCATTATGTTAAAACGTCAGGGGCTTTTGTTGCCGGGCTGCATAAAAAGGATAAGAAAGAGATATTTCCATAATTAACTCAGGGTGCCGGTACCGGGTGTCTGGTGTCTGGTGCCTGGTGCTGCAAACATACCGATCAGGCTAAAATTCCAAAACATTATTTAATTGCGATATTTTTCGCAATTATTATACCGAATTTTTTCGCATAAATACATTCAAAACTTTTTACTGACGGTTAATCAGGGAAAATAAAGTCATGAACACTTGAGTTTTAAACTATTTATATCTTATTTTGTCCTGTTATTGTTAGATGATATGAGAATAGTAATTGCCGGAGCAGGAGAAGTAGGGACACATCTTGCAAAGATGCTTTCGAATGAAAATCACGACATCATTCTTATAGATACCGAAGAGAATCGCCTTAAACCACTTGATTCATCGCTTGATGTGCTTACTTTTGTAGGATCAGCAACATCGGTAAATCTTCTCCGCGAGATACTACAGAAGAAGACAGACCTTTTCATTGCAGTCACTCACTGGGAGGATACAAATATCACGTCGTCAATTCTGGCAAAAAGGTTTGGGGCATTAAAGACTATTGCACGCATAGATAATCTGGATTACCTTGAGCATTCGATCCTGGAGTTCTTCAAATCGCTGGGAATCGATTCACTGATCTACCCCGAACTTATTGCAGCCAGGGAGGTTCTCGGACTGCTTCATGAAACCGGTACTTCGGAATTTATGGAGTTTTGCGAAGGCAAACTGGCGATGTATGTTCAGAAGCTTGATGAAAACGCACCGATTCTTAACAAAACTCTTGAGGAGATAGCGATTGACCACAGTACTGACAAATACAGGGCTGTGGCAATCAAGCGCAATGATATGACGATTATCCCGAGGGGGCAGGAAAAATTTCAGCTGGGGGATATGGTTTTTGTCATATCCACAAATGAAGGGATAGACGAGATGATGGCAAGGTCGGGAAAGGAGAATTTTGAGGCTAAAAGGATCATGATACTTGGAGGCAGCAGGATTGGGAAACATGTTGCTCTTTATATGCAGAAAAGTTGTGAGGTTAAACTTATTGATTCAGATCCGGCAAGGTGCGAGGCATTGTCCGAAATTCTTGATGACACATTAATAATAAATGGTGACTGCCGAAATGTGGAGGTTCTTGAGCAGGAAGGCATTTCAGAGATGGATGCATTCGTAGCTGTCACTGGCAACTCCGAGACAAATATCCTTTCATGTCTTCTTGCCAAGAAGCTTGGTGTTAAAAGGACAATTGCCGAAGTTGAAGACATGGAATACATAAACCTTGCCGAGAACACCGGAATTGATACAATAATAAACAAAAAGATATCTGCGGCCAGCAGGATTTTCCGTCACACCACCAATCAAAATGTTACCCAGGTCAAATACATGACAGGTACCGATGCCGAAGTTATTGAGTTCAATGTCCCGGAAAACGCAAAGATTACCAAAGGCACACTCCGCGGAATAGATTTTCCGAAAGATGCCATAGTTGGCGGAGGAACACGAGATGGCGTTCCATACATAGCAACAGGAGATACCACTATTAAGGCAAAAGACAAGGTTGTAGTCTTTACACTGCCCTCTGCATATGATAAGATATCGAAATTCTTCATCTGATCCGATATGGTAAATTTCAGGATTGTCGCACGGGCAATCAGCCAGGTATTGATCTTTGAAGGTTTCTTCCTGATGCTTACTGCCGGTGTATCATTTATCTCGGGTGAAAGACAAACTGCAGCAATTTTCCTGTACTCAGCAGTTATAACGATTGTTACAGGTGTCCTGGTTTTTACACCTCTCAGGAATGCGGAAAAGACATACGGAACCAGAGAAGGCTATATTATCAGTATAGGCATTTTTCTAATATTCAGCCTGTTCGGGACACTTCCATTTATACTGGGCCGGTTCACTCATTCATTTGCAGATGCCTTTTTTGAATCCATGGCCGGTTTTACCACCACTAATGCAACCATTTTCCATAATATCGAATCGCTTCCGAAAGGCATATTGTTCTGGCGCAGCACAGCCCAATGGATTGGAGGTTTTATTACTATTACCCTTTCGCTTTACGTGCTTCCGATTGTAAAATCACTCAATATCCAGCTGCCAACAAATGAGTTTTCCGGACAGACTGCAGACAAGATTTTACCTAAAACAGTTGATATAGCCAAGAATCTTGCAACAGTCTACCTGAGTCTTACCCTTATTGAAGCATTGCTCCTGACAGCAGGAAAAATGCCGTTATTCGATGCCATATGTCATTCAATGTCAACATTGTCAACAGGCGGATTCTCCACCCGGAACAATGGAGTAGCTGCATATACTTCTCCTTATCTTAAAACAGTGATTACCTTGTTCATGTTCCTGGCAGCTACAAATATCTCAATGTTCTATTTTGCAGCCAGGCGCAATTATGGCAAGATATTACAGAATAACGAACTCAGGATATATTCTGTAATTGTTCTGTCAGTATCCATTCTGGTCTCACTTATCCTCTTTGTCCGGTCAGAATCAGGTTTTGGGGATGCTGTCTCTGATGGATTTTTTCATGTTGTTTCGATAATAAGCACTACAGGATTTTATACAACCGATTATAATCTTTGGGGAGGATTTCTTATCCTGATACTCTTTATTCTGATGTTTGCAGGAGGCATGACAGGCTCGGCAAGCGGCGGGATAAAAATCATAAGGCTGATTATCATTACGCGAAACAGCCGTAATGTAATCAGAAGGCTCGTTCATCCCAATGCATTTCTGAAAGTGCATATCGATCGCAGGAGTGTTCCCGACAATATAGTGATAAACCTGTTGGTTTTTACGGCTATTTACCTGATTGCTGTTAGTGCAGGTACACTGGCAATCTCACTGATGGATTATGACCTCATAACCTCATTAAGTACAACTATATCATTACTTGGTAATATTGGCCCGGGATTAGGTTCATTCGGGCCTTTTTCCGACTTTGCAGGAATGACCAGTACGGGCAAATTTTTCCTTTCTGGGCTGATGCTTACCGGAAGGCTTGAGTTACTCGCTGTTCTTGTATTCTTCTCCAGATCATTCTACAAGAAATGATTCAACCGGTAAGTATTTACCAACTGTCTGTTCATAGTTCAAGCACCCCAAGCCCCTGTCTGACGATCTCTATTTCATCAGAAGTACAGTCCACAACTGTTGATGCTTCATTCCTGCCATAGCCACCATTAATGACTATTTCCGCAAAGTCTTTGTATTTCTCGTGGATAAGCTCCGGATCGGTTATATACTCTGTAATCTCATCATTTTCGTGAATTGAGGCAGTGATTATCGGTCTGCCGAGCTCCCTGACTATCTCAAGTACAATATTGTTTTTGGGGATCCTTACGCCCACAGTCTTCTTTTTGTTCTTAAACAACCTGGGAATCTGATTATTGGCTCTGACGATAAAAGTAAAGGGACCTGGCAGATTTCTTTTCAGAAGCTTGAATACGGCATTATCCCTGATAACAGTATAATCCGATAGCTGGCTCATATCGTGAAAAATGATAGAAAGATCCGGATTTAATGGATTCAAACCCTTGAACCTCGCGATCTTCTCAATTGTCTTGTGTGCCCTTATGTCACAACCCATAGCATAGATTGTATCGGTAGGGTATATTATAATGCTTCCTGCAATGAGAGCATCCACCACTTTCCTGATGTGCTTTGGGTTAGGATTTTCCGGATAAATACGAAGCAACATAAGGGTAAAAAATTATACAAAAATAGGTAAAAAAAAATTTACACACCACGGGCGACAGGCGACCGGTAGCCTCCCGGATTAGTTATTTATAACGAGGGCCCTGGATCATTCCAATGATAAATTTCCTCCTAAAATAAAAAGGGTAAGCTCCTTATATCGCACCGCTACGACTACCTACCCTTGCTACCTTCCGATCCTGGGGGAGTTCGGCAGGAGCTGGTCGTATAAGACTTACCCGCTGCAAAAGTACAAAATTCCCGTCATAAGTCAAATTAATATTCTGTTTTAATTACTGCCCGCTTTCACGGATTTACAGTATATTTGCTGATTAGCATTTCGTTTAATTATTTTTTATAATACATCGTTTTTATGGAAACCAAAGTATCCGTCTGGAAGGCAAATCTGTCTAATGGACTGATCCTTGCCTTAATTGGGATCGTCTATTCTCTTATAATGTATTTCCTTGATCTTACTTTCAATAAGACGCAAGGTTACATGTTTTATCCGGTTCTGATAGTTGCAATGTATTACCTTTTAAAATCGTACAGGGATAATTATACGCATGGCTACATAACATATGGACAGTCGGTCGGTGCAGGTATTGTGATTTTCATTTACTACTCGGTTATTACCGCACTTTTCATATATGTACTTTATGCAATAATTGACCCGGGATTACCGGAAAAGCAGCTTGTATTTGTGGAAGAAGAAATGCTTAAGCGGGGAATTCAGCAGGAAGCGCTCGACGCAGCATTGAATATTCAGAAAAAAATTCTGAGACCCGCGATAATGGCTCCCTTCAGCATCCTAGGCAATATGGTTACCGGCATTATTATTTCACTCCTTGTTTCCATTTTCATAAAGAAAGAAGGTAATCCGTTAATTGATGCTTCAGAAAATAATTAAATCCTGTTTTACATGGATCTTTCTGTTATTCTGCCTGTTTATAATGAAGAAGAGTCTCTTGATGAGCTCACCCGGAGGATTGAAAAAGTATGTATAGCAGAAAAGCTCTCTTTTGAAATAATTTTTATTGATGATGGCAGCACCGATGCTTCCTGGGAAGTGATAAGGAGCCTGGCAGCAGAAGCAAAACACATCAAAGGGATAAGGTTCAGGAGAAATTATGGTAAGGCGGCAGCACTCCATACGGGGTTTTCAGAAGCAAAAGGTGATGTAGTCATTACCATGGATTCTGATCTCCAGGATAATCCGGATGAGATACCGGAGCTTCTCCGGATGATCAAAGAGGAAGGGTACGACCTGGTGTCAGGATGGAAAAAGAAAAGATATGATCCTTTTATAAAGCGCTTCACCAGCAGGATTTATAACGGTACCGCAAGATTATATTCGGGCATCTGTCTACACGACTTCAACTGCGGGCTGAAAGCCTACCGCAATGAAGTTGTGAAGAGTATTGAGGTGTATGGAGAGATGCACCGATATATACCCATGCTCGCCAAAAAATCAGGATTCGGGAAAATTGGGGAAAAGATCGTTGAACACAGTCCGAGAAAATATGGCACTTCAAAATATGGAATTGACAGATTTATGAAAGGCTATCTTGATCTCCTGACTATAGGCTTCATAACCCGTTTCGGGAAAAGCCCCATGCACCTTTTTGGCTCTCTGGGAACTCTTATGTTCATTATCGGTTTCTGTATGGCCGGATATCTTGGAATAAGGAAGCTTATATTTATTAGTAATAATCTGAGAGCTCCTCTTGTCACCGACAGCCCGTATTTTTATATTGCTCTCACCGTAATGGTCATTGGTACACTGTTATTTATGACAGGGTTTCTCGGTGAGCTTATAAACCGTAATTCTCCCGAAAGAAATTCTTACCTCGTGAGGGATAGTATAAATACGGAAAAACATTAAGCTCAACAAATTGTCCGGAAATATTTCAAAGGGAGCTTATAAGTTGCTGAAGCAGGCATTTATAAAAAACTTCAGTTATGGCTTCTGTCATCTTATGCCATGAATATTTCTCTTTCTCCAACCTTATGAATGCTGAGAAGATACTTTTCCTGTCATTTTCAAAGTAATCGGCAATAGCTTCAGAAATAAGCCGTGGGTCAGTGTCTACCACATAGCCGCATTTATTATGAGTTACATATTCTTTCAAACCTCCTGTATTGGTAACCAGGACCGGCTTTTCGAAATAGAATGCTATCTGTGTTACTCCGCTTTGTGTGGCAGACTTATAAGGCTGAACCACAAGATCTGCAGCACTGAAATAAAGTCTGACATCGGTATCGCTTATGAAATGGTCATGGAAAATAATATCATTTTCAAGTTGGTATTTCCTGACAAGGTTTTTGTAAGGTTCAGGATTTTCATAGAATTCACCTGCAACCAGAAGTTTAAGCTTCATGTTCCTTAACCGGTCACTGGAAAATGCTTCAATCAGCAGGTCGAGTCCCTTATATTCCCTTATGAAACCAAAAAACAGAAGATAGGAATACTCCTGTTGAAGTTTCAAGGATATAAGGGCTTCATCTCTTGGCATTTTTCTGCCGTAATTGTCAAAAAGCGGATGGGGTGAAAGTACTATTGGGATGTCTCTTCTGAATGCTTCAACATCTTTCTGAACAAATTCCGAAAGAGCCACCGCACCATCAATGCTATTCATGAAAAACCTTGTAAGAATCCTGTCTCCTGCCCTTTTCTCATGAGGAATTGCATTGTCGACTATTGAAATCACAAGCGTATATTTGTTTGACTTTGCGATCCGGGCAATGCATCCAAGGCAGGGTGCCAGAAAAGGAAGCCAGTACCTGATTATAAGAATATCAGCTCTTTCTTTCTTCAATTTAAGTCCTGTTCTGATCCAGTTTATGGGATTTATTGAGTTCAGTTCCCGGACAATCCTTATATCTTCAGGAGCCTGTCCATCTGAAAACTGAGTTTTCCCGGGAAAAAGGAGCTTTGGATACTGTAGAGTGAAAGTCCTGATATCAACATCCTTACCTTCGGAGGCAAGTTGACGGGCCAGTCTTTCATTAAAAGCTGCCAGTCCTCCTCTGTAAGGATACGCAGGTCCGAGAAAAGTGATTTTCATTAATCAAAACGATTATCACAAAAATAAAAAAAACCCGAAGTAAAAATTCCTTCATGATTTTTTTTTAGAAGATTTTATATCACCGTCAGAGCTTTGAATCCGTGTCCTCAGAATTCGAGATAGTCTGTCAGATAGCTGAATCGTTCTGTGAGTATCCCGTCTTTCAGAATAGTGGCTCGTTCAAGAAGAGGACTTGACGTACCTGATAAAAGGTCATGAAGAGTATTCTTCATCAATTGATTACCAAAATCATGCGAAGAGTCGCGGGGCAGTTCTCCGGGCAGGTTATCAATCGACATGACGGTTATGTTTGTTGGCCTCATAAAAGCGGGTTCTTCAATTTCCAGATCCGGATTATATCCATAGAAGGGATCAGAAATTGTTGTAGCTCTAAGTGTCGACGGTATAGCGCCGTTTATGTCGCAGCTAATGTCGGCAATTACTGAAATTCTGAAATCCCTCTTTTTCATATCCTCTCTTGAAAAGAATACCGGAGATCGGGGATCCCAGTAATGGGCTGTTATAAGAATATCAGTTACCCTTGTAAATGGCAGAAAGGTAGAGTCATATTCTTCAGGGTTCTTTACAAAATGGCTGAAGTTAAAATGCTCCATGAATTTCGGACGAGTATAATGTTCAGGACCTATCTGGCACACAACAGGAACATCAAAATCGTGACTTAGATATTCATCAGGGCTTACTTCAACAATATTGCAATGGAGCAGTGTTTCCATAGCTCCCTTTGCTACCCTTCCTGTCCCCGTGATAAGTATCTTAAGCCCCGGTTTAAGTTCAATCAGACTAAGACCTGCCCACATCTCATCAAGGTCATGGCATTGATATGCCGGTTTGAGTCGGAACCTGTTTGTCCTGATTCCCCTTGCTCTCAGAGCATTATAAGCTCCAACAATCCCTGCCCACCTTCCAAACGCAACAATCCTCTGTCCATCTTCTGTGGTAAGATACTCATAATCAATGAGACTAATGCCTTTCTTCGCCATTTCCCCTAACATATGCCTGTTATGAGACTGCTTCTTTCCAACATGCGAAAAGATCAGGTATATCTTCCCCTCAATAAGTGTTCGAGGATCAACCTCCTTGACGCCCAGCAGAATATCACATTCACTCAAATCTTCCTTCATGGGAATGTTAAGGTATTCGTATTCCTCGTTCGAATAACATCTGTAATCACTTGGCTGAACAATGAACTGAACATATGGATACATCTCCTCAATCGCTATTATCTGTGGCGGTGTTAACGGAACCCTCCTGTCAGGGGGATTTTTTGTCTCACGAAGTATGCCTACCTTAATTGTCCTGTCCATATAATTATCGGCAATTACCATATTTTTACAAAGTTAACTATTCAACAAATTAAATAACATGTTTAAAATCATGGTAATTTCGTTTGATTGTCCATCCTGTCTCTTCCATCGATCATTTCATTCTTCCGCAGTGATTTACGGCTGATGCCTTCTTAAAATCCCTGCAGATTATGAATATTCATAATCCGGATGACTGAAGAAAAATAAATCCTATTTTTGGATTATCCCATTTATACAACAGATGAAAAAAATCTTACTCATTTTCACAGGCATTTTTTTTACATCCGCCCTTTATCCGCAGATTGACATAATAAAAAACGGCAAGCCATCAGGAAGGCTTGTGGCAGATCTGAGTTGCAGTGATAATAAAAGGGCTATAAGCATCTTCAACCATTTTGTAAAAAAAATGACAGGTACTGAACTTCCTGTCGTTAATGCTGATTCTAAAGGGAAAAAAGGAGACATTATAATCAGGAATCTCAATTGTGAAGCTTTTGCAGATGATGAAAAGAGAATACTGGAGGATGGATTCAGCATATCCAGCGACGGGAAATGCTGCATCATCACGGGAGGACCTGGATCGGGCGTTACCAATGCGATAATTACTATACTTGAGGAGTATTTTGGAATCAGATATTATGCTGCGGGAGCCTTGTACATCCCTGAAAAAAATTCTTTGTCACTTCCATCCCCACATGAAAGGACTGAAAATCCAACTTTTCATTACCGTCAGACCCAGGCGTACAGTATGGCCATGGACACACTTTACAGGATATGGTATAAGCTGGAGTTTCCGGGAGATATCTTTGCAGGAAACCTGTGGGTCCACACTTTCGACAGGTTACTGCCTTCGCGGAAGTATGGAAAAACCCATCCTGAATTCTATTCTTTCATAAATGGTGAGCGCCGACCGGGATCGGCAAGCCAGTGGTGCCTCACAAATCCGCAGGTTTTTGAAACAGTATCGGCCAGGATAGATTCAATTTTCAGGGCGAATCCCGACAAAAAAATAATATCAGTCAGTCAGAATGACGGCAATTTCACCAACTGCAAGTGCGATAACTGCAGAAAGATTGATGAGGCGGAGGGCAGCCCTTCGGGAAGCTTAATATACTTCATGAACAAACTGGCACAGAAATTCCCTGACAGGGAGTTCTCAACTCTTGCTTATCTTTATTCCCTTACACCCCCAAAAAACATCAAACCTCTCCCAAATGTCAATATAATGCTATGTGACATTGACTGTTACAGAGAAGTCCCATTAACAGACAATCCTTCCGGAAGATATTTCATGAAAAGTCTTGAGGGATGGTCAGATATTTCTGAAAATATCTTCCTGTGGGATTACGGGATAAATTTCGACAATTATATATCACCTTTCCCTAATTTTCATATTCTTCAAACTAACATGCAGTTATTCCGTAAGAACAATGTCAAAATGCATTTTTCGCAAATAGCCGGCAGCAAGGGAGGTGATTTTTCAGAGCTGAGGAGTTTTGTTGTGGCAAAACTCCTCTGGAATGTCGATTACAACGTAGACTCTCTCATACATTCTTTTCTTGATGGTTTTTATGGTAAAGCTGCTCCTTTTTTATACCAGTATATGAAAATTCAGGAAGGAGCATTGCTCGGGAGCAATATTCCACTCTGGATATATGATACTCCCATCACTCACAAAACGGGTATGCTAAATCCCAATCTCTTAAAGAAGTACCGCAATCTTTTTGATGAAGCTGAAAAGGCAGCAGGATCTGATTCAGTCTTTCTTAAAAGGATCTGGCAGCAGCGCCTCTCAATTCAGTACGCTGAACTTGAGATAGCCAGAACAAGTTTAACCAGCAATGCTGATAAAATAAAGGAAGAACTGTCACTTTTCAGGGAAAGGGCAAAATTGCTCGGAGTTACCACCTTAAATGAAAGGAACAATACCATCGAAGAGTACTGTGATTTGTATCTGAAAAGAAATCTTCCAAATCCAAGGAGAAGCCTTGCAGCCAAAGCAAAAGTGACCTTCACGGTACCACCGAATAAACCCTATGACAGAATTGCGGATACAGCTCTTACCGACGGATTTCTTGGAGGAGCGACATTCAACGAAAGCTGGGTCGGATGGGAAAAGATAGATGGAGAAGTGATAATTGATCTTGGAGAAGTAAAGGAAATCGAAATGGTTGAAGCCGACTTCCTACACAAGCTCGGATCGTGGATACTGCTTCCCAAAAGCATGACTTGCCATACCTCGGTCGATAATATCAATTATTCACTAATGGGAAGGCGTGAAATACCAGAGGATCGTTCTACTGAAGTAAAATTTGTCAGCTTCGATATAAAAACTTCAGAAAAAATCAAAGCCAGATATATTAAAGTCCATTTTGAGAATGTCGGAATAGGACCGTCATGGCATTATGGGGTAGGTTACCCGGTATGGTTCTTTGTTGACGAGATATGGGTATATTAACATCAAAGGGTTTACACCATTTTTAAAGCGATATACTGAACATCTTCAGGCAATGCGACAAGGATTCTGTCTTCGGGATAGTAATAAGAAGCAATAAAGATCCCTTCAGACGGCTTAATACGGATCAGACTTTAATGAAGATATTCTTCCTGTACATGTAATAAAGTAACAACCATACCGTCAGGAGAGAAATGCTTACCACTGCCAGGTCGGTTGCATCTCCAAGCGGTTTTGTTATCCAGCCTGTAAAATAGCCGGCTACGGAGGAAACGGGAACAATTCTTACAAAAAGATATACAAATATGGAGTTCATGCCAATAACCCTGAAAAAGAAGCTCCATCTCCGGAAATGCCATACATCAATCACCAGATAAAACAATGCCATAAGTACAAAACTGATTCCTCCGGCAAGCAGGTTGTAAGTGGTTGTCCAACATACTTTTATTACAGGATAGAAAGGTGAAAGGGCCAGACCAGCCAGAATTAATGCCAATCCCGAAACAGCAAGAATTCCCGTTTTCCTGTATTCTGTCATTTTATTGTTCTGAAGTATTTTCCCCGCAACAATTCCCATCAGGGTAATACCTATTGCCGAAACGATGCTCAGCCATCCAAGGGCATCATATATCCCCATCTGACCAGCTCCCAACATACCTTCCGGGCCATAAGCCAGCCTGCCGGGCAATAGCATCCGATCGATATATCCGTTAATGTGGCCCTCAGGGGTGAGGACTCCTGCTCCCACCCCGGGTACAGGTACGAAAAGCTGTAGTATCGATACTCCTGCAAGGATCCCGGCCAGCCAGAACAGAATTGTTTTATATGATCCGGAATATATGTATATCAGAGAAGCAAAGAAATAAGCTATACCTATCTGACCAAGAATACTTGCATACCTGGCATTTTCAAAACCATCGCGGAAGACTCCGTTGTATAATATTCCGAGTAAAATGAGAAGGATCATTCTCCTGAAAACCTTCCAGACAATTTTCCTTCGGATTAACCCCTTCGATATTGCTGATTTCACCGAGAACGGTATGGCAACTCCTGCAATGAACATGAATAGTGGAAATATAAGATCATAAAAATGAAATCCAATCCATGTTACATGGGTCATCTGGACTGCAAGGGCTTTGAGCCACCCGGCCCCGGTAAACTCGGAAAGGGATCTGATAACTGCTGCGCCTCCGATAATCCAAAGCATATCGAATCCCCTCAGGGCATCCAGAGACAAAAGCCTGCTCTTTTCAAATTTTGAAGGAATCTTCTCATTACCTCTCATACAAATAATCTTTTAATTGAACCATTTATTCAGTATAGAAATATGTTGCCATAATTCATGAGTGATGGCATCATTTCAATTCAGGAGCAGTTTGTTCAGCTGTAGTCACTCCGGCAGGCAATTCTATTATCCTGATATTACGGAAATGAATTGGTGCTCCTTCCGACTCAAGACAAATATAACCTTTCTTCTGGGAAGCCCCCGATACTCCGTTGACAAACTTACCGTTCACTGAAAGTTTTATTACACCGTCCACACAAACGACATCATAGGTGTTCCATTCACCTTTTCCCTTGCAGCGGTTTTCAATCGATTTGCTCCGTGTGCCCCTTGGATTATCAGGTACTGTGGTCACCCCACCAACTCCGAATAGTTCACCGTGAACATAAGCAATGGGAGGAACAACTCCATCCTTTGTATTGAGATTCACCCATTCGAGTTCGAGCATCTGAACTTCAACGCCATCAGGAAGCCTTGACCCTTCAGGCGGATTTGCATTACTCCATACAAAAGTCCCGGAATTCCCTCCTGCCTCCAGGTGCTTCCATTCAATATGCAGAATAAAGTTCTCATATTGCTTTTCGGATCTCATAACACCTATAGGTTTACCGGTGCAGACCAGTATATCTTTTTCAACACGCCATGTCCCGGGATCAGTATTAACATTTCTCCATGCCAGAGGAATCTTTTTCTCCTTTGTCCCGAACATAGCTTTATTTAGCGACACAGAATTCCCATATATGATTCTTTCATTCTGGGCATATATGGCTGAAGCCGAAAAAAACATTATAAATGCCAGTAACAATCCTTTTTTCCTAGTCCTTTTCATCTTTTCAAAACAGATTGGTTAGTAATTAGTTAAATAAAGTATAATGAATAATTAAACTTACAAATACCTGTATCGAAAGCAAATCTTTAAAATGTCAGGCAAAATCTGATTGCTCCTATTTCCTTTCGGAGAGTATAAGAAGCCATCCCTTTCCCGGTTCCATCGGTATCTTTTCATCGGGGCCGAATGTTCTTTCTTCCTGGAAATCCCTGATCCCGGGAGCCTTTAAAACAGCTTTTGCCGGATCGATGTTCAAAGCTTTCCAGTCAATTATCAAATAAATATTTACCTGTTCATCAGCCCAGCTTGCAAGAGAAATCAATGATTTTTCCGGTTTTACATACACCGTTGCTTTTATCTCAGGAATATTGCTGCTGACAGGACAATTCTCCTGCCAGTAGCCTTTCATGACGGAAGACTCTATTCCAAAGGAGTCCCATAACTCCCATACCGGTCTGGGATCACATATCACATCCTCCGTTACCCAGGGATGCCTGACCGTCATCCCATAAACCATGCCCCGCCACCTGTTGCCACCATCCTGAAGCATATCACCCATCAATCCGAAAGGTATACCTGATGTCTCGACAAACCAGTTTTCGGGAGTCATCTGGTTGTATCTGAAACTTTCTCCAAACCATAATTTATCAATATAGGGGAAAAATTCGGTATATTGCACAGCAGGTCCTTTTGAAAAACCTGTATTTGAATGAAGATCAATTATGCATCCCGGTTTTTCCATGTCAAGAACTTTTCTCATCCTTTTCACTATTCTCCTGTCGTAGGTCACGTCATCAAGGTATAGCCCGTCAATATTAACATTTCTGACAAGCCATGCAAGTCCTTCAATGTAATAGTTATACCATCTTGAATCGCCTGGTGCATTTACTATTGAGGCATCAGGGCTCTTATCAGGAAAGTGCTGGTACCACTGTGGCCGGTAATCACTTATAAGATGCTCCCTTAGCCAGGGGTATCCTCCCCCATCACCAGTACCAAGAATTTCATTTCCAAGGCTCCTTAAAGCCCAGAGTTCTGTGGTATAGTTTGTCAGTTCCCTTATGGTATAATAAATTTTAACTTTCTGACCCTTTTCATGCATCCTGTTCACAAACCATCGCATCGAATCAACAGCAATAAATGGATAGTTTATATGAGGATTATAATTGTTCGCATGATGTAGGTTGACAATTTTCACCCCGCAGGCCAGGTCCTCATCTGAGGGCATCGGATTTCCTCCGTTATGATAATATCTGTCAGTGAACTGGCTCTTGATATTTACAGTTTTAACTGGTGTAATAAGAAATGACCATTCAAAATCAAGTATATCGCCTCTCTTTAATTTACGTTTTCCGCTGTAAACCACTGCTTTCACTACATCGTGTTGTGATTTCAGGCGATACCCCCCGTTGCCATCGTTCTGCCAGGACGTTGGGAACGCAGGCTTGTAGAGGTTTAACAGAGGGCCGTGGTATGTTCCTCCCCGGAGTTCGCACCATAGTCCCACATCTGCATTCCCAATCCAGAAGCTGTCCCACGGGCCCGACCATTTCGATTCTATATCCCGGGGAACAGCAGTCCCCGGAAGTCCCAATCCCATTACATAACGACCGGTTACAGGAGAAAAAGGAATTTCCAGACGAACATCGTTAACGTCAATATCATTCAGTGCAGTGAGCCTGATTTTGTAATTAATATAACCATCGGATTCAACCGTTCCCGTACCATTCATTTCAAACACTTCCGAACGGGACTTCCATGAAGCTGATATTATTCCCGGTGCATTTTTAAGCATAGTTAAATCGTCAGGCGGCAAAAATTCTTCAATACCTCTTTCTGTATCTACTGTAAAAGCAACTGTACCGGCGAGTATTTCTTTTTCGTTGCACCTTATTGAAGCAGGCAAGCCATTCTGTGAGATCCTCAATGTTTTATTAGTCAGCCTTAAAGTATTCTGTTGTATAAACTCAATAGGATTATATGGTTTCACAGGATTATCATCCAGGCCGATAGTTGAGTTTAGCCATCTCAGCCTTGAATGACGCCATGTTTCCGAATCCCCACGGTCATTAAGAATCTTGTCGATTACCTTGATGGTTACCTCAACTTTCCATGCTTTCGCATTTTCAGGCTGAATTGTGATCACACCATTATAGGTTCCCGGAGGAGTTGACTCCGGTATGTCTATTCCAATCCACAGTGGCTGTACTTTTCCAAAGGCAACATCCACTCTCTTTTCAAAAGGATTACCGTAGGGATCAATACCTCCAGTATTAAAACAGGTAAAAGCAGAAGCAGGAATTACATTTTTACGGAATTTCAAACTGGCAAATGACAATTTTATGTTTTGCAGATCTGCCCGGGATGCATAAACTCCAAGCTGGAATGCAAAATATTCATTTCTGAATGCTTCTGCCCTGAAATTTTTCAAAGGACCGGTTTCAATCCATTTCAATGGTATTTCATCCCTCATCCTTATAGGGAAAGCCCTGTCTTCAGGGAACACCAGGTAATCGTCGGTGAACTTTGCAAGGAATATCTTTTTTTCATACGACAGTGGAATGACTTCCATTGGATAAAAGGAATCAAATGCAGTCCGGGACTGAAGCTCCACAAATGCTGCCCTAGGAAATGATCTTGTACCTGCTGTTTTGTTGATCCTGTTTTTTTCAATCCATTCCTTTGATGGTCCTTTTTCCGGCTTCAGATAATCCTTGCCGTAAAAGCCCCAGTTCTCCTGTACTTCATAAGGCATATAATAAAAATAATATCTGCCTCCGTTTTTTACGGGCCCGAAAGCTATGCGGCACCTTTCCCTGGTGACCGTAAAACGGTAGACATTGGGAACAGTGTCGCCTGTGGATGCTTCAACAACAATAAACCTCTTGTTACCCGGATCAGGGTCATGCCTTCGCCAGAACATGTCCAGCAAAACAACTTCAGCCGAATCCGATACTTCTAAAAGGGCTCTGTGATTACCAAACGATTCAGGCCATAATTCCTTTGAAACAGAAAATTCTGGTCTGGCAATATCCGGTTCATACCGCTTTGCCGGGAAAATAATGAAACAGAGGATCAGTAATGTTTTCATCTTTTCTTATTTTTCAATTCTTCTGGTTTGAATCAAAGATCAGGATTTATCTGATGATTTTTAAGAATTAATTCTGAAATGGAAATTCTAAGTAACGGATATGTATTTTATCCGTAAGGAACCGGATTCTTTAATTTGTAGAAGGGCCTTTTACGATTTTTCTCATTTATCCTCTTAACAATCATTTACCATTCTACTCTGCAAAGTAAAAATAGCTTTTTAACTCAAATTTTATCCCTATTTTTATAAAGATTGAATGTAAGTAGAAAAAACAGAAACACATCCCCACCATGAAACGCAGAAACTTCATCAGGAGCGCCGGGATTACGGCTGCATCGGCAATAGTGACACCACAACTGAAAGGAATGTCAAACCTTAAATCATCTCCGGAATCCGGAGTCAATGTAACACCGGCAACCGTCAGTGTACGCGACAACAAGGTATTTGTAGAAACCTTCACACAGTCTGCAGTCATTGATAAGGGAATTATTGTGTCCCTGAAAGACAAAATCTCCGGGGAAGAATTCATTGAAAAGCCCGATATAACAAATTACAGGGCCCTTCAGCTGCTTTACAGGAACAATGAGCTTTCAAACATCAATGAGGAAAAGTTTGGCAGCACTGAAGTGCATCAGTTATCAGAAAAGAGGGCTGAGATTGTATTTCATAGCTGGGATGGTGACGGAGTTCTTGTTATCTCGGCGGATGATCTTACAGGAGACATGTTGATTGAATCATCAGCCTGCACTTCGAGGCCCGGGGTACTGGCCTGCCGATGGAACATTACCGGAGTGAAGCAGTCGCTGGAACTTGTAGCGCCGTTTTTTCAGGGCATCAGGCTCAAACTGGATGATCCGCTCATAAGTAATATAAGGTGGGGCTGGCCTTTTCAGTGGGAGGCCGGACTGGCAATATTTCAATCATCGAACGGAGGATTCTGGATCCACACAAGGGATGATAAATACAGATTCAAGGCAATACAGACCGGAATTCAGGGTGATCCGTTCACAATAGGGTTCGACAGTGAGGTATACGGACCAATAGATGACAATATGAGTGCCGGAGGATTATGTTGGAGGATAAACACTTACAAAGGTGACTGGAAAGTGCCTGCAGAAAGATACCGCCAGTGGTACTGGCAGGCATACGGCCTTGATGCTGAAGAAAAGCTGAGGCAGGATTGGGTGAATGGCATCAGTTTCGCGATCTCATGGTGCCCAGGTGATCCGGCAATCCTGGATGCCTTGGCAAAAAAAATCCAGCCCAAAAAAGTACTGATTCATTTCCCTGACTGGAGAACAGATAGATATGATGAGAATTATCCGACATTCATTCCCAGCGAAAGTGCAAAACTATTTATAAGAAAAGGACAGCAAATGGGATTCAATATAATGCCCCATTTCAACTCAATCGACATGGATCCTTCAAATCCCGTTTATGCCATTGTAAGAGATTTTCCCTACAGGTCGGTTGAAACAAAACAATTGCAGGGTTGGAGCTGGTACAACAGAAGAGTCATTGGTGTTCCTGAGTCAAACCTGAACAGGCTTAACAACCGGGATAAAAAAGTGATGGTCAAGATACATCCCGGGCTTGGCATTTGGCGATCAATCCTTGGACAAAATATTCTGAAACCGGTTACTGAGTTATCTCTTAACGTTGTTTTTATCGATGTCACCCTTTGCATCTGGAATATACATAACTGCCTTGTGGAATCAATCCCTCCTACTGAAGGGATGAACAGACTTATTAAACATGTTTCTGAACTTGGCCCCGGACTCGTTGTCGGAGGTGAGGGTCTCAATGAAATAACAGCTCAGAGACAATCATTTGCACAGGTCCATCTTTTCCGCAGCTCCCAGGATTCTATTGAAGGGATCGAAAGGACCGGAGGATGCGATCTCAACCAGTTCCTTTTCGGAAGGCTTGTGAAGACGTTTGGTTATTCTAACCTGAGCGGCAGGAACAAGGACACGGAAACCAGAATGCAGCTTCACCTTGATCATGGAGCAGTTCCAACTGTGACAATAAGTTCAGCAGAGGAGATTTTGAATCCGAATCCTGCAGTCAAAAAGATGATAGATATTGCCAACGACACAAAATCATAAATCTGTCATTCAGCGTATTTTAAGTGAAATCATCTTAATAGTGAACCTCCAGTGTCACGAATCCCATGGCAGGAACAGTAAGTTCATCGCAAATTTTCTGACCCGATAAGTAAACTGAGGAAGGAATGAGATCTTTCCAGATGATATCTACTGTTTCATCTTTCATGGAGACAGAGCGCAGACGGATCTTTGAAGGCTCTTCGTAACTGCCGGCTTTGATTATAGATACATACACCTTGTCACTTCCGTTAAGTGTAAAAGGCTGCCCCCAATGAATACCCGGTTTTACAGGCACAGCGATAAGCGGCTGGTTCTGCTCAATCCCGAATTTGTTTGCTTTGCCAGGATCATAACCGGAATTGTGAGGAAAAATCCTGTACCGAAAAGTTATTATACCTTCCTGACTTAACGGGAAATTTGTATGCCAGTGGTTATTTAGTGCCCATGAATAGATCGTAGGAGATGATTCAAGACCCCTGATCCATTTGGGAGAACTGGTAGCTGCTCCGAGAACATTTGCCGTAATCGTTCCATTCTGAAACATAGGGGCATCGAGCGAACATAAAGTCACTCCCCTCTCATTGTTAGAGATGTCCAGCCAACGCTGGAAAGTGATCCAGTTCCTGTTAGCTGCTGGCAGCTGATCCTTCTCCAGTTCAACTACTCCCCACGGAATATCGAATCTTGTTACAGGATAAGGAATATTAAATCCAAAACCAAAGTGTAACCCTTCTTTTTCTGTAACTGCTATCTTGTCAACAATATTCCTTATTTCAATATATGGTCGTCCCGCGACAAGGGTAATCTCACGGATAAGACTTCTGCATCCTTCTGCATCCGAAATTACCTGCAGTGTAGCAAGCACAGGGCCATTCTCCTTAATAAGAATCCTGACATTTTTTGCAGGTGATGCTTTTTCCGGCGGGTCTTCTCCATGCAAATACCTGTAACTGTTAATAAGGCTTTCCGAACGATTGTCTGCGTAATCATAACCCGAACTGATAATGTTTGAAATATCACCGGTCTGAGGATCAATAACAACTTTAATTATACCATTATCAAGAGTATAGCCTGTTGCAATTGTTCCGGAGCTCTTTGTCTTCTTCTCCTTTAGAGTGTATATTACTGAGCCAAAGGCAGGAATCATACCTGTTACAAAGGCCAGCTCACCCGATGAAAGTTTCTGAGATGCAAGCTGTTTCCCTTTCTCATCGGTCACAGTATTAAAATTCCTGCTTTGATCAGGTGAAAGGTAGACAATTCCATCACGCTCCCAGGAAAGGGCATTGAATACAGCTAAAGATTTGCTGCCTTCCATTCTGATTTGTTCAGCAGACTCATCAAGAAGTGAATCAATCAATTCGCGTGCAGTGTCGAAAAATCCAAACTTAACTTTCAGTATATCATTGGTTATTGGTTGCTTATTCGGATCCATATAGCACCATGTATGCTCTGTACCCATGATTATATTTCTCCACGCTTCATTTATTTTGTCTCTCGGCGCGGCTTTTCCCGGATTTAGCATCGACCATAAAGTCTCAACCTGTATAAGACGTTCTTTTGAGGACCGTGCCATTGCAGTCTGTCTGGCTGCAGTACCAAGGCCGTCAGTCCAGTATTCAGTGAAATCGCCTGACATAACAGGAAGATTCTTCCCGTATTTATTATCAAAAGCTTTCATCATTTGTGTTGCACTGGCTATTACAAGATGAGGATAGGCGTATTCCTCATTCCAGCTTCTAACCGCATCAGGAAGATCTGCATCTATCGGAGTATTATCTGCCATAGCCCAGGTCATAAGAAAGATGTTATAAGGATAATAATCTGATTTTTCAAGCATTGATAGCTTATCCTCGAGGTATTTATCTATGAAATATGCTCTCGGATTATCTGTTTTTACGATCTTTAGAAGGGTGGCACTGTCGGTATGGCCAGCCATCAGCGGCCAGTACTGGTATCCCTTGTAAATTGCACCCGGATTATAACTGCCCGGCTGGAAGAATAGGATTTTTGATTTCCCATCCTGGCTTTTCCACCAGAAGGGTTTAAAACTTAAATCAGTTGATAAACCTACCCTGTCGGATCCGTTATTCATTACAAGACAGTATTTTATCCCCATCTCAGCGGCTACCGGGACAATACCCCATGACATACCGGGTATATCAACCTGTACCAGTGTCTCGATATCCTTTCCCGTGAGCTTTTTCATCTCCGAACACTGCCTGAAGAATTCAAACAATTCCTCGTCTGCTGCGGCTGAAGTATTAGTATGCACATAGCCGGCATCGAGATGAAGCCATCCTTTCTGAACTGCCTCAATTAAAGCCTGTTTCTGTTTATCAGTTGCATTTCTGAGATACCTCTCAACCGGCCAGAGCACTTCCGGATTCCACAGATACCTTGATCCCTCAGGGTAATCCTGAGTTTTTTTTGCGAGATCAATGCCGTATTTAAGGTTTCTCTTGTGTATAAGCTCCACATTTTCATGAGTATTTGTATATCCGATATCTACATGTGAATGAGGATAAATATATACAGTCCACTGACGTTTCCGCGGGACCCTGATGTTTGTGACAATTTGTTTTTTACCACTGATCAAACGTACTATGCCTTCATCATCAGAAGTCACGCCCACTCCCTCCGGAAGTAAAACCGCCAGACTGTCAATATCTTCAGGCTTATTTATACTTAGATTTTCAATCTTTCCTGAAAATTCGATCGCTATTGTACCCTGCCCTGGAAATTTGTTTCCCATGAAATACAACATCACCTCTCTTCCCGGGTTTCCATCAGTCCGGTAACGATAGTATGATCTGACCTCATATCTTACAGAATCAGGAAAAGGAAATGCCTTGCTGCTCCGGTTCGTTTTATTCTGCCCGAACAATGAAGGCATGATTGCCATAAAAACAACCAGAACAGATGGTAAATACCCTTGTTTTATACTCATGTTTCAAATTATTTTCACACAGAGCTGACTCAGAGCCACAGAGTATTATTTATCAATACTTTGTGGCTTTCTGTGTTTCTTCTGATCTCCTCTGTGCAAGTTCTTTACAATTTTAAATAATTTTTTGTAGCCTAAAACTCTTTAATCAGTTCAAGCATTTTCCGGTCGAGTTTATGTCCCTTGAAATCCTCATATTGGACATCGGCTCTCTGGCTATCCAATACCCCGAAGCCCCCTCTGAAATTCCACATTGCCCATCCCCATCCTACCTTTTTCCATTGTCCCATCAATTCACGCAGCCATGCCAGCACAACGTCATGAGGAGTACGGCTGAAAGCACCGAATTCGCCGACATGAACTCCCACCCCCAGAGACTGAAGCTTTTTCCATGGTTCGATCATCTGAAGGCGTATTCGTTCGCTGTTCCATTCCATCCCCAGGGGGATTCCCCATTTTTCAAGCTTCCTGGTATAGTATTCATTCATCTCATCGCTCAGGTACCTTAACTCTGTAGAAAGTTCAGGCACAAATGGCCATTTTGGAACAGGCCATTTGTCCGCTCCGTCGACCCACGATGCAAGATAATGTGTAATCTGAGAAGGCTCATAGCCCCTGGTGCTCTGCACAATATTAAGGTCTGCCAGGTCTTCCGCAGGGTCCCTGCCCCACCATAGTCCGTCGGCAATGATTAGTCTGTTTGGATCAATATCGCGTATTGCTTTGACCACCCTTCTGATAACTTTAGCATGCAATTCGGGAGTAAGGGGTTTGGTTCTCTCAAAATCGACTGTAGCCGGTTCGTTGACCAGGTTGAAGCTTACATTTTTGTTTGGGATGCCCTTATATCTTTGGGCAAAATGACTCCAATGGTAGTCAAAGGCCTGCTGGGCCTCTTCATCAAGCCACAGGTTAAATGGTTCCCTGGCAGACCTGTCAACCGAATAACCAGGTGCACGGTGGAAATTGATACTTACATGTATCCCATATTGCTTCCCGAATTCTACAGCCTGGTCAATTTCTTTAAGGATTTTCTCATCAAGCTTCCTCCAGTCCTTCGGATCGGACCAGCACCAGTACGACATAGGCAGCCTGACAAAATCAAAACCCATCTCTGCAATCATTTCAAAATCAGATTCCCTGAAAGGGTCATTACTGCTTGTTACAATGAATTTTTCAAGAAGATTAAATCCCCGCCATCTTGGAATGGAGCCGGCGGTAATATCTGGTTCTGGTTTTGAACCGCAACCGGCACCAATCACGCCAATTGCAGCAAGGGCAGCAGAAGATTTAATAAACTTCCTGCGGTCAATTGATTTTTTTTCCATAGGGATTCAGGATTAATTGTGATATTAGAATGTTTTATGATCAGGTTGAAATTTAAAAATAAAATATTATCAATTATCCATCTGAAAGAACTTTTGCCGGACGATTGCAAAATATATCTGGCATCGGGCGTCAGGCGAAGTTTCCTCCCACTCCATACAAGGAGACTAAAATGCTGTATTTCACTCGATTTAGGTATTTATCAACTTAACATATTGTCTACCCTCCAACCCCCCTAAAGGGGGGCTAAATAATTATAGTGCAGCTATTTACCCCCCCTTTAGGGGGGCCAGGGGGGTCTTCAGTCTTCGGTCTTCGGTCTTCGGTCTTCTGTCTTCGGTCTTCGGTCTTCTGTCTTCGGTCTTCTGTCTTCGGTCTTCTGTCTTCGGTCTTCTGTCTTCAGTCTTCAGTCTTCAGTCTTACTGACCCTTACCGGCCCAATCCTCAAGCATCCTTATCGCCTCATAAAGAACTCCTGCTTCACCCCTGAATGTTCCGGAACCTCTCGGTTTATTATCGACTGAATACCATTCAAAGAATCCATTATTATCCTTCACTCTCTTTACCATAGGGGTAATCTGATCATAAGCTTCTGTAATGAATCCATGTTTCACAAGCTGCTGTATCATCCTTCCCCCGAACCAAGTCCAGTCACCGCCATTCTGGTAGCTGTATTCGGGATTCATGATCTTGTTCGCAAAAAAACCTTCAGGATATGGAGGATATAGTGTTAAACCGATTGAAGCAGCGCCGGCCAGTTTTACTCTCCTTATCATCTCGTCGAGGGAGGCTTTTATCTCCTCTCTGTTGAGTAGTCCGGCTTCAATGGCTATTGCCGTGCCACCGAAATAATATATCTGGTTCTCATCAAAGTCGGGAGGAAAGGGTGATCCCTTTTCGAGGTAAATATGAGGAATGAATTTTTCCCTGGCATCATCCCAAAGATGTTTTCTGCAATTATCCGCCAGAGAAGACCTGATATTGCCGAATTTTTCCCTTGTCTCAGGCACCAGTTCAAAAAGATTATCCAGGGCAATAATGAACATAGCATTGTCATAAATATCAATTGCGGGATGAGTGTTGGCGTCAATATCCACTCCCCATCCGTGTTCCGGTTGCACATCGCCCCAGTCGGCCGTGGTTGCACCGATTATAAGCCCATAATCATTGTTGAATCTGTGATTCAAAAGAAAATCCATGGCATTAATAAGTCGTTCGGTAACACATCTGTCCCCTATCCTCTCAGAAAGTATAGAAGTATCACCTGTGATTTTTACATACTTATACACTGCCTGCACAAGCGATGATTCCTGGTCAGTTTCGACTGTATTTTTATGCCCAGCATACCTGGGTTCCAGATCATGATAGATAAAATCAGATTTATCTTCGCCTATTTGTTCAGCAGGGGTAAATCCGTCAATGATATTACCATCTGCCCCCTGCATACGGAAGAAAACCAGAAGGTTTTCCTTTAATTCCTCAGCCGGAAAGACCTCGGAGGCAAGCATTATGAAAGTATTGAAATCGCGTATCCAGACCTCCCGGTATCCGTCTCCGGCATTAAAGCCGGACTTTATTATCTCCAGTGCTTTCTGTTTTGTAAAGGCAAAATATTCATCAGATAAAATCGTCTGTGCAAGTTCATTCTGTTTCTTTTTTCCTGGAGGCGCGGAACAAGCTGCCAACAAAACAAGCATTATCAAAACCGATGTCGTGGTTTTCATACATTAATCTATTTATACTCAAAGGCTACAAGGGTTCTCGGGGAAATACCTTTCAGGTTTACAACATTGCCATTTCTTGAAGCAGCTGACTTTCCATCAGATGGGATCATTAAAACCTGACGGATTTCAGAGATTCTGGGTAATTCAATGGTTGCATCTATCGGTTCATCGTTAAAGTTTTCAAGCACAATCAGATTGTCACCTAAAAGATAGAAGGAGACCTTAATGGGAGCATTAAATTTCATTCCCATCGGAGCAAGAAGCCGGTCACGGAGTGGCTGTATTTCCTCCTTTGTCATTTTAAGGAATTTCTTGGGATCATCACCCGATTTGAATATGAAAAGATTTTTATTTTCCAGCAGTGTCTGATCGGTTAGTCTTTTTGCCAGCTCCTCTGTCACCACGACCTGTTTTCCTGAGGTGAGGATGCTGTAAAGTTTTGAAGAAAATGAAGGATCTTTGAGAGCATGGGTGGTATAGATCACTGACGGATCCTTGCTTGTCAGTTCATGGCCAGGAATAAGCGGAAGACCCAGCATCCCAAAATAACTAAAAATATAGGTTTCCTTAATCGGCTCACTATTAGGAAGTTTAGGCATGTAAATACCTTTCAGCGGTTTGTCTTTTATAAGCCTTGCTAAATCGAAAAGGAGAGGGATTTCTTTCTTAAGTGCATCGACATTGGCGATGGGTGTTCCTTCCCAGCCATCATATTTATTTGAATTTGTCTGGAGGCTTCCGTAATGGAATAGCATGATCTCCCTGCCATTGCCGAGAACAGTCTGGCGGGCTTGTTCAACATAGAATTTTGGTGTGGTCCCCAGGGCATCAATCCATCCACCTCCTGCTTTGCCTGCACCGATTCCGTCAAGCCATCTCATCAGGAAGAAAGCATTGTATTGAACTGTCCCTCCCGGCTTCAGATCGAAATTATAATCACGGGTCTCGGTGCCGACCCAGGTATAATCGTAATCCTGGCTCTGCCTTACAACTTCATATCCACGTTCATGGAAAAAGTCGTACCATAAGGGATATTTAATAATAATCTCAGCTTTGGGATTAACTCTTTTTGCCGGTTTAATTATGTGGTCATTGCTGAATTTGACAAGGAGGTCGCTCCGGAACTTTGCCCATGTATTATCTCCCTTTGCAGCAATGCAATCTTCACAGGTACATTCAGTAAAAAGAAAATCGTCGATCATTATCAGGTCAAATATCGAAGCAGTATATTCAAAGATCTTCTCAAACTCCTTCTCTGTGCTTTCATGAGTATAACAGGGGGTCTGCCCCCATCCGCCGATACCGTTTTTTCCTACTCTCACGGTTGTTACACAACCTGCAACGTCAAATCCTTCCTTTTTAAAGCGGTCCCTGGCTTTAACTAGGGTTTCTTTTTCAGCATAATATCCTCCCCGGAACGATTCAATGAAAACTCTGGTAAGACCGGTTTCCTTACACCATTTCACAGCTGCTTCAAGGCCTTCATCGGTGTTGATCCTGTCGCGGCAATCCTGTGCCGTGAACAGCGTGGAAATTCTCAAAACATCCTTATTTTTCTTTGCCGTTTCCCATAACGCCTGAGAAAATGAAGGGGCAGAGATCATTAAAATGAAAATAATAATCGTCAGGTTCAATAATGTTGACTTGCAGGTTTTTTTCATGACAATCGCTATTTTTATGGTTTAAGTAAAGATAAAAATATAAAATCAATTATTAATTCCACATAATGCTCGGATGTACCTGAAAAAGAATGGTGAAATAAGAATTTTGATAATCAATAATTAACAGATATGCAGATGAAACAACATCTTTTTCTTTTATCAGCTTTTATGATCGCCTTCAACAGTATCATTTTTTCCCAGCAAACCTCCAATAAGCCCGATCGGGAAAATTGGTTCATGGACCTGGGATTCGGTATGTTCATCCACTGGAGCATGGACTCGCAGGTAGGAGCCGTGATAAGTCATTCAATGGCAGGAGCATCGGTCGATTACCTGGAACGTTTTGTAAACGATCTTCCAAAATCATTCAACCCCAAGAAATTTGATCCTGAAGAATGGGCGATACTTGCAAAGCTGGCTGGGATGAAATATGTTGTATTCACATCAAAGCATCATTCCGGATTCTGTATGTGGGATACAAAGACGACTGATTTTAATATAATGAATACTCCTTTCAGACGTGATATCCTGAAAGAGGTTACTGACGCTTTCAGGAAACAGGGACTGGCAATCGGACTATATTTCTCACCCGAGGATTTTTACTTTTTTTACAGGAATAATATACCTGTAGGCAGGCTTCAGCATCCTCTTCACTATCCTGCGAAAAATGCGGGACTCATGGCTCTTGATAAGGCGCAGATAGGTGAATTGCTCACCAATTACGGTAAGATCGATATTTTCTTCTTTGATGGCCCGGAGGAAGGTCTTAAGGAATATGCCTGGCAGCTTCAGCCTGAAATTGTTGTGACCAGAGGTCAGATGCAGACTCCGGAGCAAAATCTTCCGGATAAACCGCTGCCTGGCCCATGGGAAGCATGCTTTACTATGGGAACCGACTGGCAATATAAGCCTACCAATGATCCGCATAAGACGGGAACTGAAATTATTAATATGCTTATCGAAACCCGGGCAAAGGGAGGAAATCTCCTCCTCAATGTTGGTCCAAAACCTGACGGGGAACTTCAGATAGAGCAGGAAGCCCTTCTAAGGGAAATAGCTCTATGGAACCTTGTTAACCAGGAAAGTATTCACGATATCCGGCCTTGGGAAATTACCAGGGAAGGCGATATCTGGTTCACAAGGTCAAAGAACAGGAAATCGGTATATGCCTTTATCCCTTCAGGCGACAAATGGAAATATGGTGAAAGGAAAGATTTCGTATTCAGAACATTAGCAGGTAATGACGTGACGAGGATAAGCATTCTGGGTTATGCAAGCGAACTGGTTGAATACAGACCAGGATATGATGCCGCGATCCGATTCAGTGCAACTCCTCTCGGACTGGTAGTCAGTGCCGTTAACGGACATCGCCTTTATACCAATAACAAATGGCCCAATCCGGTAGTATTAAAGATGGAGAACGTAAGTTATAAAGAGGTCAGACATGAAAAGGACTCAGCTTCTGGTATCGATGGCGCTAAGTAGTCAGAATAGATTACCCGTCCTACTGATCTTTATTAATAAGCAGGAGATTTTTTTCTGACTGGATATTCAATTCTCTTTCATTCCCAATATTCTTCTGGCATTTCCTGACCTGATCAGTTCTTTGGTACTTTCATCTGCCTCATCCTCGCTCATTGATTCGATTCGGAGCCTGCCCGTGAGATAGTCAAGGATCGGAGAATGTGTCCCAAAAGCAAATTTCTCCCTGCCGAAACGCTTCAGAAGCAGTGCCAGGTCGTTCTCACCCCTAATTGTCCTGCCCGATGTATCAAAAACCAGATCAGTTCCTTTAATGATATCCGTTTCTTCGATGGTCAGCGAAATGCTGTTTGCCAGATTGACAATTATATACCTGGCATCCGGAACAGCTTTAATGATCGGTAAGATATTTTTCAATGACCACTCCCTGAAAATAATATCGGATTTAACAGGGGCACAAAAATCATAATGGGGTATATCGAGCCAAGATTTCTGACGGCTGTCCACCATCCTGATATCAAAAGAAACAGGCAATTTCCGGTCACGTGCCATTCCTACCAGTTCAATTAGCGAGGAATCAGTAATTTCATAATCATGGTACTGCGGGAACAATCTCAGTCCCTTCATTCCCATTTCGCTAACACATACCTCAAAATCATCCTTCCACCCTGCATATATAGGATTGATAACAGCAAACGGTACAAACCGCCCTCTGAATCGTGTGTCAGAATTGATCTCCTCAAACAGCTCTTCATTGGCCGATTGGGTATTCTTATAAAATATACCATTGATATTGCTGACCACAGAAACATCGACTCCAAACCTATCCATCCTGTCAAGAAGTTGTGAGCAGGTGTTGTGACGCAGCTTTTTAAACGGCCAGTGGCCGACATAGGCATTTATATCAAGCAACATTATGACCTCCTCTCTTCAGCATATTATTGTAATTGTCAAAGAAGATCTTTTTCTTTTGTTCCTCTGTGGTGTCTGACGCTAGAATTTTCCCGATACCATGATGGTAGCAGTTATCGGTACCGAAGAAGATTCTATCCTCACCCAGATGTTTTATGGCAAAGTCGATCATGTTTTCTTCATTGTTACTCCCTCCGGTGTCGACAAAAATATTCGGGCACTGCTTAAGTATTTTGCACTCATATTCCCAATCGCCGCCGCCTCCTATGTGTGCAAAATGGAACATTGCCTCGGGATATCTCTTTGCTGCCTCAACCATATCTTCGGGAAGTGTGGTACCGGGGAACCTTCCTGTATCATATTTCATCCTGTAACCGCCCATGCCCAGCTGACAGAAAGTGTGCATGTAGACTACCATTTTAAGATCGATAAGCTTTTCAATTATGGGGTAATATAAGGGATCATTCACCTTTACCTGAGTGTATCCCTTGTATCCGGCCATTCCGAGATCAACACATCTGTCGATCTCGTCAAGCGACTCCTTCTGATATCGTGGGTTCAGTGTGAAGAATCCGATGAAACGGTCGGGATACTGTTTCATCGCTTTGTAAACTTCGTCGTTATTCTTCCTTACAATATCGGGACCCTCAGGTTCTGTACCTGAAAAATTTGTTACCGGGCTGGAAATCTGCAGCCATCCGATTCCAAGCCTGTCGGCTGTTTCGATCTGTCTTCCGAGATCATCTTCGGGGTGACAATGGGCATCGATCTTCCTGTATTTCATGACATCACCCATTAAATCGTAGGGAATGATGCCTGATTGATTGTCTGATTTACAGCCGGCTGCCAGGCTGCTGCCTATAATCACACCGGCTGCGGAAAAAGAAGCAGTGCTAATGAAATTCCTCCGGTTCAATGTCTTTGCCATAACAACAGTTTACTTTTGTGTGATTTCCAAAATCAGTTTTGTTATCATATATGAATTAAACGCGCGATTTGCCTTGAATGACCTCAGCTTCCCTGAGGCCTTCATCGTGCGACTTAAGACCGAATTCCCTGACTATATCATCTATATAGATATCCGGGGAAAGACTCTCGATTATTGTCCATTCCTCTTCATGAAAGACTTGTATCTTCACTTTCCTTCCGTATTTCAGTTCAATTTCCCTTACCTCTTTAAGATAATCATATGTAGGCAGAAATATTTTCTCAAGATTTACCTGTCCGCAATAAAAATTCGGATCCCATATTCCCGTGGTGGCAATAGTCTCACCCGAAATATCACAAAGTTTGGAAGTATTTTTGTTCGTACTTGAAGCTATGACACACTTGTATCTTAATGCTTTCATATTCAATTGTCTGCCGCCGTCAAATGCCGAGCACCAGAAGATGATCTTCACATTCTGGTCCTTAAGCATTTTCCATCCGTCATCCCAGTTTATGTCATAACATATCTGTATCCCCACCGGACCAAATTCGGTTTGGATAGCAGGCTGGAACAATGCCCCGCATGACACACCATATTTTATCATCCCTACCGTTTCATGGATCTTATTGTACTGGCCTATGCGCTTTCCGCTCCTGTCAAAAACCACAGCTGAATTAAACACCCTACCGTCTGATGATGTAAAGACGGGGCAGATAGTATAGCAATTATTTGCCCGTGAGAACTCTGAGAATTGTTCAAGCACTTTTTCAGAAATCTCAACCTTTTCCCTTAGAGTGGTTATTTTCTCAACATATTCAAACGGAAATACTTCGGGAAGGCATACAAAATCAGGCTTATAGATAGTTACATCCTCAAGTATTCCCAGAATCCGGTCAACCATTTCTTCAGGTGTTTTAGTCCTGATTCCTGCCTGTGAAACACCAGCAATCCAAACCTGTCGTGGAGGTTTGTCATCTGCATCATTTGCTGAGATGAGTACTCCCTGCGAAGTAAAAGATGCTATCGGAGCCATTCCCGCTGTAATAGCAGTCTTTTGCATGAAGTCGCGACGTGAAATCTGATTTTTCTTCATATTTTTTTGGTTTAATGTCGAGTTTTAGAATCAGTTTATGAAATACATTCATTGTGGGAATCTGATTTACATTTATCAAAATTAGGTGTTCAGAATAGACTTATTAAAGAGATCATTTTTATATACTGATATTTTATATACGAGACATATTTCATACGATATGTCACCAAGCACATTTATGCAAAGTCAGGATCCGCTGAATATCAGCAGTTTCATAAAGAAGGTGAAGGCAGTTTCTGATTTGAATAGGTTTTTAAGATCTTAATTAGTTTTATACTATATCAAATAATTTTAATATTATATTTCTCATATATTCCATTAATATTATATATTATAAAATTATATATTATATAATCTTATATATAATATATCCTTAAATGTTTGATTTTTTCTGTCATTCAGCCTTCTGAATCCGTTCACAACACTCTCCCATTCTTAATTCCTCTCCAGTTGAAAGAAATCAATTGCATTATCCCTGAAAATACATCTGGCTATATCCTCTGCTACATCCATAGTCATCCAGCCCCTGTCAACCCTCTCTGCAAGAACTGTGGCTACCACCTCTTTTGCCAGCTCAAGCGATCCGATTGTATCGTCGATCCATGACACGTCGCCTCCCCACATGATTTTATTATAAGGCACAGCATCAAGAATTTCGTGAAGGCTACTTATAGCTTCAGTTTTTGAAATTTGCGGAAGCCATACAAGATCGAGATGAACATTTGTGAAATTTTTACCCAAAGCTGCAAAATCGCCTGTCCAAGGGTAACCGCCGTGAAAAAGGCTGAATCGTGCCTTTGGATATTTCAGCAGAATATTAAGCAGCTTCATTGGCTGCCCATTTTCAAGCTGGCTGTTATTGCCAGCAAGGTATCCGGTATGTATTTGTATCGGAAGGTCCATCTCAACTGATTTCTGAACAATATGATGAAAAACGAAATCCTCAATCTTCTTTCGCTCTGCATCGTTCAGTGGTCCCTTTTTTGAATATAGCGATGCAGCTTCATCATATTTTACGTCCTCAAAATAAAGAGTCCTGCTGTATGCCAGAGTATTCTTCAGACATACAGATCCTTTTCTTTTAAAAATGTAAAGTACCGAATCAACTATAGCAAGATAGTCGTCAATTGATTGTACCATAAGCTCCTCTTTTCCCAGCAGTTTAAGCAAACCTTTTTCCGAATCGATCTTTTTTCGTTCAGCAGCTTCGCCTGCCAGTAAAACACAGGTGTTTATATTGCAAACCAGCTTAAAATATCTGGCATCAATATCGGTATTGAAGTGATCCCAATACTGATCCAGGATCATGGTCTTGAACTTCCCTTTTTTATAAACCTCATCAAACCAACTGTCATAATTCCGGAAGTTATTATATAGAATTCTGTCATACAAGGATTTAACATCTTCCTTAACCAGGTATGGTTTTTTATAGTCATAGAGTATCCGAAGGGTGTTCATGAATTGCTCATGATAGCTTGTTGCCCTGGAATTATTGTAGTATTTGCCGAATTTATCCCAAAGTATTTCTGAATTGAATCCGGTTTTCCTAATTGTGTCAAAGCCAGGTGCTCCTGATGATATTATGTCACTCGGGAAATAGCTTATCTTATTAAACAGATAAAAGTCGGATGAGTCGCCGGGATTCTGAATGTGTTCATGAGTGTCGAGAATCTCCAGGTCGTTGATGTAGTTTCTTATTTGATGATAATTGCTTTCGCATCCCGTCAGCAGTATCAGCAGCACAGAGGGAATCAACATTTTTTTCATATCTGTATGGGTTTGCATTTTCAAGACATTCATAACATGTCAATTGAGAATATTTCAGGATCCTTGTTTTTATTTGTCAGCGCTTGCGTGACGGAAGCCATTTTGATCTTCCACCGGTTTCTGCCAGAAATTTCATTGACTGCTGATGGCATATAAGCTGCGCGTTAAGCAGATTATCGGGTGATTCTATCTGTTTTGCCTGTGATCTTCTATTGCCAGAGAAGGCATGACTTGGTGACTCGACCACGACGCTAAGTGCACCACAGTGCCAGTTCAATGCTCCGTCAAGATTGTAGGTGCTCAGGGGAGAGCGTGAGGGATCACTTTCTTTTACCGGATCTTCAGAATCCTGGAGCCCGTTTACTGCAAGTTCGGAATGAACGTAACGGAACAGATTGTCAAATGCGGGACCTAATGCCGGTTCACCAAGAGGTTTATGCATAAGCATAAAGACTGCTCCAGTGTGCATGTTAATTATAAGGTCGGGCTTCTCACGTTCGGTCAGGTCGAGCAGAGCTTGTGTTTCAGGCTGTACTTTGCCAAGGAAATCATCGTGCTGGCAGTTTACTCCTGCGTCGTTGGGATAGCCTCCGGGGAATCCGGGTTTTGAGAAATCCATTGGTATAAACTCTTTGATCTGTGGCCATCCTGTTATTGTCCCATCAGGTTTGCCACCCGTGTTAAGAAATTCAGGTATCGTATACACAGTATCGCGGTACAGTTCCATCCTCAGGGGTATCCTGACCCTGCCGTCTGGATTTGTGATTGGTATAAGAACAATTCTATCAAGCTTTTGAACGATATTCGTGATGTCAGGCCATTCCTTTCCTCTCAGGTCCCTGCCAGTCTCGATCACTGAGATCAGGTTGACCACTCCCACTATACCTTCAAACTCACCACCGTGAACGGCAGCCATTGCCATGTAAACGGTTTTGTCATGATCAGGGCCTCTGTATGCGCGCACATCTCCGAAGCCAAGTGACCCGGAAAAAGTAGTTGTTCCCTTACCCTGGCGTGGTTTCCCGTAAAAAACAGCTCTGATTAATCTTCCTCCGGCGGAGGTGCCTATGATCTCAATCTGCCCTTTTTTAACTGTTTTTTCGAGAAAAGCATTTACATCATCATAAGTTGATACCCAGAATGAAGGGATTTCGACAGGCTCTTTCAGATAGTCAGGAGGGATCTCGAATGACCATTTTTTACCGGCTGATGATTTGTGGTCATTGCAACCGGTTATAAGAAATAATCCGGAAAGAATAAGTGATGTCAACAGCATGGATAAAACCCCGGTGAGTTTAATTGATTTAATTGATTTGTTTTCAGAATTTCTTTTGATTCCGACACAATTATTGGAGCTTGTTTCTTTCATTTGACAGATATTACATGATGTATTAGTAATTAAGATAACTATGCTTCATTTTAAATTCCTTTATATCAGGTTATTCATACCAGGAAAAAGGTTTTTGGGTGATATCATGAATTTAAACAATTTTCGTTAATAAATTAATTTTGACCTGAATATGTTGTTCCCTAAAGATGATCTGTAACCGTCACGAGACTGACTTTACTTTTTACTTTATACTTTTTACTTTCTTATGCCGGTCTTCCGTTTCCGGTTTACTCCCCGATTTACCTGCTTGTGTTTACCCCCCGACCCCCCTAAAGGGGGGCTAAATAACTGTACTACAGGCATAAACTTCGGTCTTCGGTCTTCCGTCTTCCGTCTTCCATCTTTCTTGCATAATAGCCACAATATTTGTAACTTTGCAAAACATATCCCATGGGGCTGACCTGGTTTTGACAGCATGAGGGGTGGTATGTAAGCATGCAGGATGTGGTGACGCGTTCCTTGAACAGTGTTACAAAACAATAACTGGCGAATATAATTACGCTCTCGCTGCTTAAGCGAATCAAGTAACTTAAGCTTAATCCTGACCAAGGTGCCAGGACGGGACGTCTCCCGGGCGGTAATGTCCTGATCCAACCCGATCCGGAGGCGCACGCAATTCAGGACTAGCTGGATGGGCTCTCTTCCCTGATGGCGAAACAAACAATGAGATAAGGAAATGTCTGGTTGTTCTGCACCTTACCTTTCCCGACAACCAAGCAGGACTAAGCATGTAGAAAGCATATGGTCTCCATGTTTGGACGCGGGTTCGACTCCCGCCAGCTCCACTTTCGCCCTCCGAAGCCTTGGCGAAGGAGGGTTCCGCTCCTTTCCTCAATGCTTCTACGGGCTAAGGTGGACGCAGTCCACCTTAAAGATGGTCTCGCTAAATCTATTTATATATGGCATGTTTATTTACTATCTTGCTCTGATGGTACTGTTTATACCGGCTGTACAAATGATATTGAAAGAAGGATTAAAGAACACAAATCTCATAAAATCCATTACACAAAGGATAAAACACCAGTAGAGCTTCTCTCCTATATTTCCTTTAAAGATAAATACAAAGCTTTTGAGTTTGAAAAATATTTGAAATCAGGGTCGGGAATTTCATTTAGAAACAGGCATCTGATTTAATTCAAAATAAAAATCAGCGACTGTCTGACTGACGGAAGCTTATGCACCTTAATTAAGAATTAACGTAACACACTCCTGTAAAGATATATATTATCACTAAAAACTCTTGACTTTAGTTCATTACCTGTGTAACTTGCATCATGTTGCTGACCTGTAGTTATATATTTACCCGTTATCTAAAACCCGATCAAATGAAAAAAATCATAATTCCGGTTTTGATTATTATTTGTTTTTCATGCGGGACACCCAATAAGCCTGTGTCTGATGCTCAAGAAGAGATAATAAAGACTGAAATAAAGAAAACAATTTATACAATTAACAAAGCATTGGAAGAGGTAAAATGGGACATAGCATATGAACCATGTCTGAATTCTCCTGATTTTAATTACGTCTTTAATGGGAAAGCTTATAATTATGAGGAGTTTATGGCTCTCAAACCATCCTTTAACAATCGTTCTGATCAAAAGTGCACTGTAATAAGCGAAAAATATGCAGTGCTTGATAATTCGAAAGTCTTGTATACACTGAATTGCACATGGTTAACAAACTATAAGGATGGGCATTCTGTATTGGTGGACCCTGCTGTAACCCAGGTTTTATTCACTAGAATTGATAAAAGGTGGAAAGTGCTCAACATTGTTGAGACCGGGATTGAGAAAATCATCCCGGGTGAGAAAGCCAGAGAGCTCAATCAGATTGAGTTACTGAAGCAATTTGCCGGAGACTGGGAGATACCTATTGGGAAGGACACTGCGTTATTGATATCAGTTAAAAGTTTCCATACTGGAAAAGGCTATATTGTCACAGACAAATTGATGGCAAAAGGCAGGATATTAGCAGAAGGAACAGGTTTCTGGGCATATGATGATGCGATCAATAAAATCAATCTCTCGTTACTGCGCACAGATGGTGAAGTTATTCAAAATCAGGGCATATTTACAACCGCCAAAACATATGAATATGTAAATGTCAATAATTCTCCTTCCTATACGGGTGTTACAGGGTGTTTGTTTGAATTCACTTCTCCGGATGAAATAAAAGGGAGATTTATTTTCAATAATCAGGAATATATCCAGATAATGAAAAGGATAGTTAAGCCGAATCCTTGACCAGAGGGCAGATTCTGCCGTAAATTCACTGCATCTGACACGGATCGTCGGTATGGTTCTGCTGATTCAATGCTATTTCAGGAAATCTACCAGCAGAAACTTCAGTCCGGCTGTCATTAAAACTACAAACAAACAAATGAGGATGATCCGGTTATTGAACTTCACTGTTCCAAGATGTGACCCGAGTAGTCCACCTAGCATTACTGCTGCGATCCAGTATATAATGTTATGGTCGATCTTATTAAGTCCCACCAGATGTCCCGATAATCCGGCAAGGGAATTGCATAAAATAAACAGCGCTGCTATTCCCGATGCATTCTTGACCGTTGTCCAATTTGCTGATATTATGACTGGTGACAGGAAAATTCCCCCGCCGACACCAATCAGTCCTGAAATCAGACCAATTACACCACCAATTCCGAGACCATATTGAAATGGCATTTTCTTAATTGCATTTTCCATTGAATTTCTTCTCATAACCATTAAAACTGCTGCAGAAACCAGAAAGAGACCGGCAATCAGCCTGAAATACTTAGGGTTTAAAGTAGTATAACCACCTACAAAAGCCATTGGTATTGACGAAAGAACATATGGAAAAAATATTTTCTTATCGAAGTAACCTTCCCTTATATATTTCAGTGAGGCAATTGTTGCCACAATTATATTCAATACCAGCGATGTCGGTTTTATGGTTTCAGGCGCAAACGACAGCAAGGCCATTATTGCAAGATAACCTGAAGACCCTGCATGCCCCACTGAAGAGTAAAGTGCCGCAATAATAAAGAACAGAAATGATGCAAGGAGGATATCAGAAAATGCCATTTCAATAAATGCAGGTAATCAATGCTTCAATACAATTGAGATACCCTAAGCATTTTTAAATGCCTGTTTGCCGGCGAATTTTGAAGCACTTCCCAGGGCATGTTCAATTCTCATCAGCTGGTTGAATTTCTCTATCCGCTCTCCCCTGCATCCGCTTCCTGTCTTGAGGTGACCGGCATTTACTGCAACTGTCAAATCTGAAATGAAGCTGTCAACGGTTTCACCACTACGATGGGAAACGAAGCAGTTATACGAATTTTTGTATGCAAGTTCAATTGTCTCTAGCGTTTCAGTAACTGTACCTATCTGGTTCAGTTTAATAAGCACGGAATTGGCAACACCCTTTTTAATTCCTTCAGAAACAATTGACTTATTAGTGCAGAAAATATCATCACCGACAATTTCGATTCTGTTTCCAATGGTCCTTGTCAGATTCTGCCAGCCTGTCCAGTCATTTTCAGCAAGGCCGTCCTCAAGAAGGACTATGGGATACTGATTTATCCAGTTTTCCCAGAGCTTTATCATTTCATCGCTGGTCAGAAACCTGCCAGTACTTTTAAATAATTTGTACTTGCCATCTTCCCAGAGTTCGCTTGCAGCCGGATCAAGGCAAATGCTTACTTCATCGCCGGGTTTGTATCCCGCTTTATTTATTGCTTCAAGGATTACCTCAACCGCTTCATCATTTGATTTCAGGTCGGGAGCAAAACCGCCTTCATCACCCACACCGGTGCTGTATCCTTTCTTTTTAAGAACAGACTTGAGAGTATGGAACACTTCTGCACCCATGCGGATTGCCTCGGTAAATGAAGGGGCACCATGCGGTGCAATCATAAATTCCTGAAAATCGACGTTGTTGTCGGCATGTTTACCTCCATTTATGATATTCATGCATGGCACAGGAAGCAGATAGGCATTGCTTCCTCCCAGATACTGATAAAGCGGTATTCCTGAACTTATAGCTTCTGCACGTGCATAAGCCATTGAAACACCCAAAATGGCATTTGCACCAAGCTTTGCTTTATTGGGAGTACCATCCAGTGAAATCATGCAGTAGTCAAGCTCGCGCTGGCTCACGAAACTTTTTCCAACGATCTCTTTTGCAATGATTTTATTCACATTCTCAACGGCTTTCAGAACTCCTTTACCAAGATACCTCGCTTTGTCTCCGTCACGAAGTTCACATGCTTCGCGTTCACCGGTCGAAGCGCCACTCGGCACTGCTGCTCTGCCTTCGGCACCGTCTTCGAGCATTAAACTAACCTCAACAGTAGGATTTCCACGTGAGTCAAGTATCTCCAATGCATTTACATCAATGATTTCCATTTTTATGAATTTTAAAAATTAACAATATATTTTATTGGTTATTTCAATCAGCTTCTTGATATCCCCATCATATTCTTCAGCATATTTCTTTGGAAAGGTCCCGTAACCTCTGATCTTGCCTGATAATGTATCGGTCAATATCTCCCATATTTTTGTACGTTTTGCATCTATGACCCTTTGCAGGCTAAGCTTTTCCTGTGATGCGCCATATTTTTCTGCCAGTTCGCAAATGAACTGCTTAGCCTCATTAATAGCAGAAATATTATTTTTAATCGTTGTGTCATCAATATCTCTAACCAGAATGTTACAGCACGAATCGCTTTTCCTTAATATCATACTTTCAAGTTCCAAAAGGGATTTCTCAACGACTATCAGACTCGAAGACAGGGTTCTTCTATGATTATCTGAAAGAATTATTTTTTTGACCATGGCTTGCTCAACCGGTTTTTCGGTTTCCAAAGTTAATAAAATTCAGGATTTCCTTCTTCCTTTAATAATATCGGGTAACTGGTCATCAAGAACCGGTTTCTCAAGCAGATGGTCGGGAAGAAAGAATTTGTTGGCTACAAGCGTAGGCACTACAGCACTTGCAATCACGACACCCACAATTATGGAATACTGTTCGATATCTATTACGTTGTTGGTCAATCCATATAGTGCCGAAATTGTACCGAATGTAAGTCCGGTTGACATCAAAAGGGTGTAATACCATTTTTCCTTCTGATGCTTTTTAAATCTGCCAATCACGGGATATAATCCGAATATTTTGAAAATGATTTTTCCGCCAAAAAGAAGCATAAACACGAGGAATCCTCCGAGAATTGCAGGCAGGGATACCAGCGCACCCGCCCTAAGGAAATACAGCGGTGTAAGAAACCCGATAGTCATGGTGCGCAATCTCCTGACAAAGAAATTATCCTTCTCAATGGTCCTTGACAATATCATCCCTATTATATATGCCGGCAGAACAGGTTCGCTGCCCGACCATATTGCCATGACACCCATCGACAACAGTATAAACAATATCCATTTGGTGCGGATTGCAGCTGTTTTATAAGCAAAATGAGTTATAAGAAACCTGGTAACAGAGGGAAGAATGAATATGAGAACAAGTGTAACACCAATAAAAATAAGTGTTCTGTATGTAAAAGGTGCGAAAATCAATCCCAGCCCGATTACAGTCCCAAGGTCATTTACAAAACAAGCACCAAGGATACTCTTGCCAAAAGATGTTTTATTGAACCCGTATTCTATCATTACCGCATAAACAACAGCCATTGATGTCGTTGACAGTGCAATACCCGTGAGCAGACTTGCACGCAGACTCCAGTCAAGAATATAATATGCTATCAGTGATGCACCTATGAAGGGAGCAAAGAAACCTACCAGTCCGACAATAGTGATTTCTCTGAATTTCGACTTAAGTGAATCGGGGTTCAGCTCAGTGCCTGAAAGGAACGTAAGCATTATAGCAGCAAGTCCGGCCAGAAATTTCATCCAGTCAGCATCAAGCGCCAGCCTGTCGGTAAAACCGGTTTTAAACGCTGCGAAACCAATAACTGCACCGATAATTATCTCCATCAGTGCATTCGAGATCTTCAGACGGTTAGCAATTATAGTCGAAATGAGTGCAGATAAGAACCAGAAGGCCGCTATCAGGTAAATGTTTGTCATAATACTCCTCTGAATAATAATTTGCAGGAGTCATCAGCATTGGCGGTTTAGGGCGAACTCCATCGCCGGGGGGCAAATGTAATAATTTTTATTTGAAGTAATCAAGTGCATTTTTGCAAAAGCAATGAAGTGATCAGGTTCATTCCGGATTAAAACAGCCACTTTTACCGGTGGCAAATTTTTAATGCTTGCCGATTGTCTTTTATTTTGATAGAACGAAAGCTGTATATGTATTCTGCTAAAAAACCGCCCTGAATTTAATTCATGCTATAAATAATATTGTTAATCAATATTTATTTATTGTATAACAATATATAATATAGTTGATAACAATAATTTTTTTATCTCTATTTACTTCAAAGAATTTACAAGAAGAAATTCGAACCAACAGAATGTTATGATCCTCTCTCTAACGGCAGACCTTCTGGTGAAGTAAGTTATTGTACCTATATTTACAAATCACATTAAAAACAATTAATGACAGTAAGTATGGCAACATTTGAAGATTTCCGGAAACTGGATATCCGTGTCGGCAGAATAACAGATGTTCTTGATTTTCCTGAAGCTCGAAAACCATCCTTAAGACTTACGATTGACTTTGGCGGGGAAATTGGTATCAGGAGGTCATGCGCACAGCTTACCTCAAACTATGATAAGAAATCTCTTACAGGTAAGCTTGTACTTTGTGTGGTAAATTTTCCGCCCCGCCAAATCGGGCCTGCCATCTCCGAAGTACTTACGCTGGGAGTTCCGGATGATAAGGGTAATTGTGTGCTGATCATTCCCGATAAGGATGTTCCTCCCGGTGGCAGGCTATATTAGACGAATTGACATTTTAAACCACTGAGTTCCAAGGATTAGTCCGGAATTTCACGGAGTAATACTCCCCCGTTAACTCAGTGGATCTTTGTGCCTTCTCTGTGTATCTCTCTGCAAGTTCCTGTTAAAGCAAAAAGGCAGGTTGCAAATTAAACTGCATGGAATTGTATCTCTGAAAAAAATGTCTAAACATGACGAGTCCCCTATAGTCCGAAAGATTGCTTTTTTTATATTTGATGTCTTCTTTAAAAATGATCTTATAAATCCGATAAAATCCATGAAAAAATTAACCGGCATCCTTTTAATAATGCTAGCAGCAGGTAATGCAATGGCGCAAAACAAAATAGAGTGCATCGAATGGAGAGTATCGGCAGCAAATCAGCTGTATTTACCTGTTTTTGCAGACAAACAATCGGTCGACGGTAAAAAATTTGATCATGCTGCTCTGCTCGAAAGCGTTCAGGCGGATGATGCCAACCTTGTAAAATGGCAGATTGTTAACCTGGGTAGCGACAGTTTGATTGCATCGGTTAACGGAAAGGACCAGCTTCTTCAGCTGGCTGGTTTTGTAAAAAGCGATCGCTGGACAAAAGCCTTTCTGAATATCTCTACCGATGCAATTTTCGAGCTTTACCTTGACGGAAATAAGATAAAAAACCAGGGTATGTCCACCGATAATCCGGTGAAGATAGACCTTACATTGGGAACCGGAGTTCACGGATTATTGCTTAAGCTGATCAGCACAGGTAAAACCACTCATTTTGGTGCCAGTATCACCGCTGAAAACAGTAAGGCGATATTGATGTGGACCGTTAATCCGAATAGGACAGTTACAATACATGATATTCTGGAAGGGGAGAGTGTTGGAGATGCCAGAATTTCAGCTTCTGGAAAATACATTCTTATTCAGATGAATGAAGTCATGCCTGGCAGTGGTAAGTTGCAGCATTCATTCCGGATATATGATATTGAACTGAGCCGTAATCTGATTTCATTGCGTAACAATACCCTGCGCGCAGCATGGCTGCCAAAAACAGACAAGTTATTTTACCAGGTCGAAAAAGAAGGGAAGTATGATGTTTATTTGTATGATGTCAGAACCGGTGAAGAAAGCCTTGCAGCTTCCGGTCTTAAGTCACCTCAGAGAATAAGCTGGTCGCCGAACGAAGATTATTTCCTGTTTTCGCATACCCTGGAAGCAGAAAAACCTGGCGATCTGAAGCGCATCTTTGGAAACGAGGACCGCATTCCCGACACACGTGACCGGTCATATCTGTATTACGTCGATCTTAAAACAAAAAGAGTCCGGCCTCTTACCGCCGGTTCTGAGTCGGCGGACCTCCATGACATTAAACCGGATGGTTCACGTATCCTTTTCTCAACCTCGCGTATGGATTATAGTGAAGTGCCTTTTTCGAAACAAAATCTTTACGAACTGGACCCATTTACAATGCATATCGACACCATATGGAAAGATAAACTCAACAGTGGATCCTGTCAGTATTCTCCTGATGGTACTCAGCTGCTGGTATCAGGCGGACCGGAAACATTCGGAGAACTTGGAGTAAAAGTGAGCCAGGGACGCATTCCAAACAGCTACGATACTCAGCTTTTTCTTTTCGATCTGAGGACAAAAAAAATTGAAGCCCTTACCCGCGATTTTGATCCGGCTGTAGGAAGGGTTTTCTGGGCAAAAGACGGTAAAATATATATTACAGCTGACGATCGTGATTACGTAAATCTGTACCGGATGGATCTGAAAAAAAGAAATTTAACCAAAATCAATGTACCCGTTGAGGTAATTACTTCAATAGACTTTGCAGCTGACAAACCGATTGCGGTTTTCAGGGGGAGCAGCATAAGTTCTCCGGAAAAGCTGTTTGCACTTGATCTGAATACCGGGAAACCGACGTTGCTTCTCGATCCCAAAGCTGAAGATATGAAAGAAGTGGAGTTTGGAAAATCGGAAGAATGGAATTTTGTAAATACACGGGGAACAACCATTTATGGACGGGTATATTATCCTGTTAATTACGATCCTGAAAAAAAATATCCTGTTATTGTGAACTACTATGGAGGCACCACTCCCACTAACCGGGCTTTCGGAGGGCGCTATCCAAAAAATATCTGGGCAGCGGAAGGCTATTTGGTTTATGTATTACAACCCAGCGGATCAACCGGTTTCGGTCAGGATTTTTCAGCCTTGCATGTCAATGGCTGGGGTCGGGAAGCTATTGATGATATTATTGAGGGCACCCAAAAATTCCTTTCTTCATTTCCTTCAGCCGATTCGCAGAATGTAGGATGCATAGGTGCTTCATACGGGGGATTTACCACCATGCTTCTGCAGACACGAACTGATATTTTCAAAACTGCCATTTCTCATGCCGGAATAAGTGACATCACAAGTTATTGGGGGGAAGGGTACTGGGGATATTCTTACAGCTCAGGTGCAACAAAATACAGTTATCCCTGGAACCGGAAGGATATTTATGTTGATAACAGCCCTCTGTTCAATGCAGATAAATTCCGTAACTCAATTCTGCTTTTGCATGGCACAGCCGATACAAATGTTCCTGTCGGAGAAAGCCTGCAGTTTTATGCTGCACTGAAAATCCTTGGAAAGGATGTGGAAATGGTACTGATAAATGGAGAAAATCATCATATTCTCGACTACAAAAAGCGCCTTCAGTGGCACGATACCATTATGTCATGGTTCGACATGAAGCTGAAGGATCAGCCCGGACACTGGAACGAAATGTATCCTGATAAAAATCTATAAAGAAGGAAAGTACAGAATCTGATTTAGCAGACAAGTGGTCATGAACCGGCGTTGCGATAATGATTGCCCGTCAGTCACTCAGAAACGAGTTTTTGCTGAGATTTATCGATATTAATAATCAGAACGTTATTGCGATTTAATATTCCATCCTCTAACGGCAGCCGCCTGTTTTGGTACCAGATAGATGTTTGACATACCCCTGCCAATCATAAAAGCCACAGATGCTGCGACAACTCCGATGAAGTTCAGGAATACGACACCTAAAAACAGTACCACGATGATCCCTACAAGTTCTACAGCTGTTGCAACCGAGATTGGGCCGGTAGTGCCGTTTATTATGAGGTTGGATCTCTGAAAGTTCAAAAGAACTGTTAACGCCGGCAAGAGTATCATTATTTTAAGCGGAAGATATGAAATATCTGCAAGTTCATCACTCAGACCGGAAATGTTTTTAAACCACAGATCAGCCAGGGGAGTAAAAGCAAGGACTGAAATCATAACTGTTACAGATATTCCAAGGTACACGGCAAAGTTCCTCAGTATACCATAATTCTGCTTTTCATTTCCTATGAGAGCGATAGTCACCTCCTGGTATGATAATCCCAGACTTCTGAAGATAAATACCAGTGAACTCACAACAGGCAGAACAGCAAGCGATTCAACAGCCATATTGCTTCTTCCGAGAAAGAATGTTACAAAGGGATGCACACCGAGGGATAGCATTGAAGTAAGCGCAAGCGGATAATAGAACCTGGCAATACCTCTTAAACGTAAGGTACCATTATCAGTATCTTCCCTCTGAAGAAGACCTTTAAGAGTTTTGGAAACCATCATCCTGGTTGCTAATGCCTCACAGATGACGGCAAGAGACATTGCTCCCGCGCCCAGATAGGCGCCTCTTACACCTGCAAAATAGAGTAGCAATCCCACTACCACAATCACAGACAGACGGACAATGGTTCCATATGTCACGCGCCGTGTGAGGTTGTTTCTTATAAGGATTCCCTGGTAAAACCTCCTGTAACCAATTGATGCAGCCCAGGGAAGAAAGATAATGAGTGCTGTATGGGCCAGGTTTGCGACATTTTCAGGAACCTCCATAAGACCAATAACAATAAAGTTGAATACCGGAGGGATAAGAATGATGAGTTGCACACCGGTTATGGTTGCATTGAGGATGTCAGTAAATTTTTTGAGCTTCCTGTATGAGTTACGTCCAGTGACAAGTGCCGTGGAAGCGCTCATCAGCATAATGATAGGAGATTCAATTATCATTGCAAAAGATCCTGCGATACCGAAGGCAGCAAGGTTATATTTTGCCTCACTCAGCCGGGCAATAAAGGCTATGAGGAATGGCTGTTCGAAGGCCATCATCAGCCAGGTGAGCGCAAGCGGTCCCCAGAAAAGAAAAATCCTTCGGTATGTCAGCCTCTCAGTCAGATGCATTTCTGAAAACCCCAAAGATATACATTTATTGATGATAGCAGAGATTTATATAGCTATCCAGCCCATGCAAAATTCGCATGAGGATTTGCTCTGTTTAGCTTTTTTCTGCTATTTTGTCCTTATCATAAGAAATACATCCAGGATGAGATATGTATTCAAGGAGCTCCTAAGGCATAAATGGAGAACAATATTCAGCATAACAGGGTACACCGTGGCAACTGTGTTTATCCTGTTAATACTTTCTGTAGCGGATGCAAATAAAACTGATTCCTACGGTGTATTGCAAAGTACAGGGACCCATTTCATTGTTTATATACCCACAGATGCCAGTTTATGTACAAGCGGTGTTGCGAATGGCTCTGTTTTCGCGGAAGGTGTGAAAACAATGATGCTCGATCATGATATGGTAAGAACTATAAAGAAAGTTGAAGGTGTCAGAGATGCTTCCCCGTGTCTCCTTTACAAAATGTATGACCACGGTTTTCAATCAGAAATTTCAATTGCGGGCATCGACACCTCCAGCCTGGCAACTAAAACCAATATCCTTTCAAGAACCCACATAATTTCGGGCCGTTACCTTTCTGGAAATCCCGATGAACTTCTAGTTGAACAGTCATATGCCGCGGCACACTCTCTTAATCCAGGGGATACTCTCGATATTTTCGGAGGAAAAATGATATTAGCCGGGATTGTTAACTCCGGTATTAGGCCCGTAAAGGCTGATTTTTATGCACCGATATCTGTAGTCAGGACAATTCTGAAGGACAAGCTTCTCTGCAATGCTCCCAATTTTGATATGAACATTATCCTTGTTGAAGTGGCTGACGCACGCGTTCAGGACAATGTAATCAACCAGATCAGGAATATGATGTACAAATTCGCGGTATCAACCTATAATTGTTATCAACCGGCTAACAGGGTAATGTCAATAATCGACAGATCTTCAATAGGCCTTACAGGTCTGATCTTCCTGTTCCTTCTTATTTTTTCAGCCAAAACCCAGCTTACAGCCCTTATAGAAAGGTTCAGGGAAATAGGTATCCTGAAGTCGATAGGGTGGTCTGACTTTGATCTGAGTACACATGTTTTCCTGGTTTCTTTCATACAGTCAATTCTTGGTGTAACAATAGGGATACTTATTTCAGTAGGTCTCGTTGAATTACTAGGAAACCTCGAAAGTCAGGTTTTCAGTTCTTCGGGATTCAGGATTCAGTATCGAAATATCCCGTTGATTTATGCATTGTCACTGATCGGAGCCCTGATTGCAAGCTTATATCCTATAGTGAAGGTTTACAGTACAAAAGCAGGAGACATAATCAGGAATTACATTTAACCTTTCTGAATCACAACTATGAGCAAATCCATCATTGAATGTATCGCCCTGAGCAAGCAGTATAAAAGGAAAAGACTGACCATCGATGCTGTTAAAGACGTGAGCCTGCAAATAGAAAAAGGTGAGTTTGTATTGTTAAAGGGAAGATCGGGTGCCGGCAAGTCAACCCTGTTAAATCTTATTGGAGGATTGATCACACCCACCTCAGGTGAAGTTATAGTGGATGGTCTTAAGATAAATAGACTCGACAATAAATCATTAAGTAACCTGTTGCTAAACCGGGTAGGGATAATTTTCCAGAACTTTAATCTGCTTCCCACATACGACGTTTATGAAAATATTGAAGTTGCCCTGGCCCCGAAAGGAGTATCAAAAAAAGAGATAAAAAACATGGTTTTACCATATTTTGAGCGGTTCGGGCTATCAGACAAATTACATATGCTCCCTGAGGAACTAAGCACCGGGCAGCAGCAGAAGGTAGCAATAATCAGGACTCTTGTAAGGAATCCATCAGTTATTCTGGCTGATGAGCCTACAGCTTCAGTTGATGAAACTACTGCTGAGGAAATTCTGGGTTGTCTGAGAGATTTACGTGATAAACATAATATAACATTAATACTTGCCACTCATGGTATTGTACCGGATGGGATCGCCGACAGGGTCCTTATTATGGAAAATGGCATTATAATCAATTAGCTAAATGTCAGGAATCCTCAAGAATGTGTAGGATTCAAACAGCGGTTATTTAGTTGGAAGATATTCATTTAGCCATTTATCATGGTAAATTCAGTCCATTATACATCTGACAGACATTCCATTGGTTTTTCCATAAGAAATTACTTTCGCCCTGGTTTCATAATGGTCAATATTGACACTTTTTGCACTCCAGTCATTTAATACTGTTGAGGTCCACCATGAACAACGCTGGCCGATCATAATAAAAGATCCATCAATACCTCTGGCTCCGCCTGCCACTGCGTCGAACCCCAATTCATTTGTCGCACCGGTATTGGGATTATCCCAATGCAGAGTACCTTCTTCCTTAAGTTTGCCTCCAGCTACATTCTCTCCACCCAGATATTCTATTAATGTAATCCATTCCTCTGCAGTGGGTACATGCCATCCTGCAGGGCAGAGTTTTCCTGAATTTACCGCATGCCAGTTATAAAGAGCACCAAAAGTTTCTTTATTTGAAGCCGGATCATTGTCGTACCAGCAATAACCCGGAGTGGTTAACCTCATCCACGCTGTGAATCCGGGAACAAGTGGAACTTTATTCCCATTCCTGAATTTTGTTGTTTTAAGATTCTCCTTCATCCACACCTGATTGCCAACAGAAACCTTATGATAAACATTCCCGTCTGCATCAGTTATCAGGCCGACAGCTTCGTCTTTGTTGCAGGCACAGGCAAGAATTATAATTGTAATTACCAGGAATGTAATTGTACAGAGGCTTTTCATTGGTTCAAATTTAGAATCTGATAATAAAATTACACTGTATATCCACAAAATTAATATCCTTGCCTGTTATTATGCTCCGAATAAGTGTTTCTGATATTATTTTTTCATTTATTCTTACAGGTAATTTCCCAGAAATTGATAACCCTCCATTTTCTGTCGGACTCAAGTTGGTGGTTAAATGCTTTATTTTATTGACAATTACTAAGATGAAAAATAATTTTCCAATAAGCAGTCAAATTGTAGTTTTTATCTTCAATCCTCATTCTTCAAACAACTGGTAACAAACACCCGGGAACCAGTAACTTGTATTATCTGTAAAATTTTTAATTGGTTGTTCTGATTTGTAACCATAGAGCATAAGGTATAATGGTTTTCAGACTTACCTTTAATCCAGAAAAACATGTGATATCTGATCACATATAAAATTCTGATCATCGGCAAGTGGTTGATAGATCAATATCTGGCTTATTTTTTCAACACCTCCTTTAACTTTAGGGTACTGAAAATTATTCCTTCATAAGGAGATTTGTTTCCTATCTCATAAAGGCATCCTAACCTGCCCGACTTCAAAATCGTGATGTCTGAATAAGCCGAAGGTCCGTCATGAAGTACTTTAGAAAATTCCCAGGTTTCTCCCTGATCTGTACTAATTCTCAAGGTCAACTTTATCCTTGCATTTTCATCGGCCGGATTGGAAAACAACAATATCTTCTTTTTATGGTAAGCCAGAAGAGAACCCTGACAAATAGGTTCAACAAGCACCGGATCAGTATATATATCACTCCATGTAATGCCCCCGTCATTGCTCAACGATACCTTTCTTGCCTTCTGCGTGCGATCGTAATTCCTCATATTAAGCATTAATCTGCCATCAGTCAATTCAGCTACAGAGCATTCATTAACCTGGTCCTGATGAGTGGTACCTCCCAGATGCCAGCTAACTCCATTATCATCGGAATATATTATGTGTGAATAATATTTTTCAGTCACTGACTCTATATGGTCACAGGGAATGACAAGCCTGTTCCTGTATTCACCTTTCCTGATCTGGATGCCGTGGCCCGGACCGGTTGCATACCATGTCCAATTGCTCTGTTTTACCGATTCGGTGATCTCGTCAGGTTCCGACCATGTTCTACCATCATCAGAAGAAACCAACAAGAATACCCGTCGCGTGTCCATGCTCCTGCCTTTAATGATGTCGGGCTCATGATCGGATCCCAGGTTCCATGTTGCAAGAAGGAAGATTTTGCCAGTAACTTTGTCCTGAACAGGTGCCGGATTTCCACATACATTATGATTATCGTCCCAGATGACAACAAGATCACTCCATGTCTTGCCGTTATCGGCCGATCGTTTCATGACAAGGTCTATATCACCTGTATCGGATGAGCTGTTCTTTCTTCCCTCTGTAAAAGCAAGAAGTGTGCCTTTTACAGTCGTGATTATTGCAGGTATCCTGAAAGTATTGTATCCGCCGGTCCCGCTTTTGAATAAATATTTATGTTGACTTTCAGTACTTTTTTCCTGTGATATCGATGGATCCATTATTATGAATATCAATAAAGCCATCAGTAAGAATTTTGCGGTGGTTTTCATAGTGCATGTTTTTAATTCTCCAGATAATATTGCCAGAGAAACCTGTTCATCATATAAAAATAACCTTTAAATCAGTTCTGTCTGCAACTTTCATAAAGGATTAACGTTAGAGTATTCAAAGATGCATCTTCATAATCTGTAAAGGACAACTGATGGGAATATTAAATCAATCAAATAGACTTTCAATATTTAATAAGATAAAAGTCAGGGTTTTAATAGTCTTATTGGGTTTTTTTATTGGGTTAGCTGCAGACTCCTGTCAGAAAGTGAATTCCTGCGCTCATTGTACGGAAATGAACAGTGGATATACGCCGGATGACTTTTGCGGGCCTGAAGTAGCAGTGGATACATATATAGAGGAACTGGTAAACACCGATGGCCAAAAATGGAGATGTGAAAAAAAATAACGTTGATTACCTATCCATTATAGTGCTCTGCCTGAGAAAAAGCAAAAAAAATTCATACAGGTGATGTTTTTAACCACGGAGTGACACGGAGGAGATCGGAGTTACTTGGAGTATAATTCATTTAATCTATTGATATATTTTTAGCTAAATATACACTTCCCGAAAAGTCGCGACAGGCTGTGGTAATTCCTTAACAATTGTAATGAAGTTATGATGCCATATTTCTGCTGTTTCTTTTGTGATGCCTGAAAGCATCCTTCCTTGCCTTAATACTATGCTTGGAATAGTATGCCCTGTTCCTTTTCATCTGAAGGTTGTCCTGAAGCATAAGGCCCCTCAGATCGCTCTGGTATCTCCTGCTGGACGAGCAACCTGATGATAGTCCAACAATAAAAATCATTGCAATTATAAAGATTACCGACCTTTTCATTTCTCAGTATTTTTCAGTTAGAAATCTCCCCGTTTCAATTTTAATTAAATACGATTGTAAAGCCTTTTTTAATTCTTTATACGTAGTTGCTTAAAAAAAGTTCCATCCCGCAATATAAATAAGCTTCATGGCGTTTTAATACTGAAACCATGACTCACGAGAGATGAAAAATAAAAGATCAAACCAATCAAGGAACACCAAATTCGTCAGGATTGACAACTCTACCTGGATTGAGGCAGAAGCATGGATTCCTGATGATGTTGCAAGACTTCAATTTCTGCAAAAGGTTCAACTGTCGCGACCTGGCACATTTGCCAGTCAGGTGAAGGATGATTTACATTATCTTAGAACCTGATTTCCTCATCAGTTTTTATTAGAAAACAAGCCGGATGTTACTGTATAACATGATAACTCCGGTTAATAAAAAGCAATCCCTGGTTGCCAATTAATTCTACGGATAAGTTATCCCTGTATAACTATAAATCAACGAGGTCCGACCAGAAGTCTTTCAAAACCTCAAAATCCACCATCTAAGAAAATAATTCAGGAACTTTTAAATAGATAATTTCTGTTGAAACTGGTTTTGCCCACAAATGCCTGAATAAGTTATACCGTTCATCCACCTGAATTCATCTTACACCCCACCCCTATATAGGGGGTTTTTGGGAGTGAAACACAGCCAGGTGGTCAGAGTCTGAAACAGGCACGAGATCAGAGGATGAAAACAGCCAGCCGGACCAGGGGGGGGTGAACCAGCAACCGGAGATAACATTATTTTCCTTTACCCAGATCCAATGCCCCACAATATTTTCCCCTCGGTCTGTCTCTCTCATAAAGGGGATCTGTTGCCCCGTAATAAATGCCTGATGTGCGGTCGATGTAAACCATTACAGGTGCTCCGATAGGTCCGGGTACAACAGAAACAATATGTTTCCTGCGTTCGAGATCTTTCATAATTTTCTCCTCAGCAGGATAAATGTCGAGGGCGCCGATCTTATACAATCTCTTCACAGGATCGGGTGAAGGATCAAATGAATTTCCTGTATGGTATGTATAAAACCTCGGTGAGTTCATGGCTTCCTTTGGTTTCATTTCAAAATCTATGTTATCGATAATGAGTTGCAGGCTTACCTGGTCCTGCATGTCTCCGCCTGCAACACTAATCACAATCACCGGCTTACCATCCTTCAGCACTATCGTTGGAGTGAGTGTAATACGCGGACGTTTAAAGGGAGCTATCGAATTGGGATGGCCTTTCTGAGTATTGAAACTTGTAAGCCTTGTATTATGAGCAAAACCAAGAGGCTCGCAGATACCATAATCACCGTTGGAGCTTGGTGTTGCAGCAACTGCATTGCCCCATTTGTCGACAACAACGCATGTTGTTGTGCCTTTTTCGCCCGGGAAATAATAAGAATTATTGCATAATGGTTTCATGCTGAAGGGATCCCCAGGGCGTATCTCATCCGAGGCTTTACTCATATCAATAAGTGGAACCCGCAGCCTGGTGTACTCGTCTGATAGCAGTTCCCTTAGGGGTACCTTAACAAAGGAGGGATCACCGTAATATTTATCCCTGTCAGCATAGGCCAGCTTCATTGCTTCAACCACTACATGAATGTAATCGGGTGAAAAGAACTTTAAAGATTTCAGATCGAAACTTTCAAGCAGCTTTAGCGACTGAAGAAGTACAGGCCCCTGGGTCCATGTATTGCATTTGCATATTTCATAACCCCGGTAATTGACAGTAACCGGGTCTTCGACAAGCGTGGTATGAGCTTCAAGGTCTGACTTGCGCAGATAAGCTCCCGAGCTGATATAGTATTTATTAAGCTCATCCGCAATGTCGCCTTTATAGAATCGGTCCCTGGCTGCTTTGATCTTTTCAGCTCTGGTACCTTTTGTGCTTTTTTCGGTTTCTATCAACTTCCTGAAGGTCGTCGCCAGGTTTTGATACCAGCTTTCTCCGCCTGCATCAAGAAGCTCAAGTGTTGGTTGTACAACCTGTTCAAACGACATTGTTCCGTTTATTTCCAGTGCTTTCATTACAGTGCTCAGGGCGCTTGGTACAGTAGACACTTTTATTCCACTCATTTCTTCAGGAATACCTTCAGAATAAAATGTGTCAATGGCCTTTGCATCACCGGGGGCACCTCCCATTCCGTCAAATACCCTGACCTTGCCGGTATTTGTATCGTAAAGCATGAATGGCACCTCTCCTCCTATGCAAAAACTTCCGTAATCCGACACTGCCAGGTTAAGGATTACTGAAACAGCAGCATCAACGGCATTCCCTCCGCTCTTCAGCATCTTAAGTCCTGCCTCAACTGATGGTTTCGGACCAGCGGCGACAATACCCCCGTTCCCGGAAGCATGCCATGTTAATTCTGAAGAGTTTAATGTGTTGAAAAAACTATTAATCATGAAAATCACTACTCCGATTGATAAAGCTAATTTCTTCATATGACTTATATTTAAACTGTGTCAAAGCGAAAAATCAGCAACAATAACTAAAAAAATAGATACCGGATCATAATGTGTCAAATGAGGCTGCCTTAAAAGTCTTCTTACTTATCTTAACCCTATCCCTGCCCCTTCCTGCAGTATGACTATTCGCTATACAGAATTACAATGTCTGTATTTTATGCTCGGACCTTTAAACAACGAGGGAAAAGGAGCGACTCGATATATTTCCAGGATCCTGTCTCTCTCCTTGTCGTTTAAGCGGAGGGTCGGAAGGTATTATGATTTACTTTAGAGAGAACTCTTTAAACGTTTTATAATCAGCTTATTCCCTTCACCATTACATCAACCTGACTGGTAAACGTTTCGCCCGGCTGTATTATGGGCAGGAGGCCCTCTTCCCTCAACACTTTTCTGTTCCTGACAGGAACGTTTCCCGGTTCAAGTCCAAGAACATATTCACCCTGACCCATCATTTTCCATTGAGTGAACCATGGAAGCGAGGTCTTTGTAAATACTATTGTAAGCTCAATACCTTGTTTTCTGTTTAGCAATATAACAGAAGCTCTGTCGTTTTCATCTGACCTGAGTTTATGAAAATAAACCATTTCGGTGAAACCTGCCTGAGGCCTGATAAAACGGTTATAGCTTCCTAATCCTGATGCTGAATGGTCATCACGTGGAATTGTCACTTCGGGATCAATTATCAGCTCTGAATCTTCAGAGAGGAGCGGATAGCCCAGATTCATATGATAGAGTATGGTGCAAGGACTCTCAGTGTATCCGAAATTGGTGATCCTGTCTGCAATACAGATCTTATTCTGCCCCAAAACGGTGGAGATTTCGCGCTCGAGTCGGATCTTTGTACCAAAAAGTACCGCTTCCTCGACTGTTCCCCTTAGCCTGATATGATATTCATCGTCATGCCATTGTGACAGATCAGCTACCTGCTTTGCCGGGAGGGTTGAAAAGCGCCCGTGCAAACCAAGATCCTCATCATTATCCTTCACAGGTGGTCCAAGGTATGTCAGTCCACAGGTTGTAAGCAGTCCTCCTGTAAAAGTTCTGAGCCATCCGGCATTCTCAGGTTCGTAGAATGCCGGATGAGTTTCTCCGGTACAACTGATGTAGGCAAGGTTAACACCCCTGAAAGAGGCATGGGAGATATCCATTCCCCGGTCGGGAAGAACTGTATAATGAAGGCCGCTTCCTGAATTGACATCAATTGCCCTCAGATTACGACCTCTTCCGTCGGTCAGCTCATAATGCCTTGTTCCTCCTATCTGATCCAGATTCCCTATATATTCAAGCAGCTCTTTTCTTTTCATTTTGAAACATTTATGGATTTGTTAAGTTTTGCTGACATATAACATGCTTCAAGTACCTTTTGGTTCCTGAGACCAAGATCATAGTTGTTTGCAGGAATTCTGTTTTCAAGAATTGCACTGCTGAATTCAATTATTTCTGCAAGATATGTATTAACAGGAGGGGGATCAATGATCATTCCTTCACTTGAATTTCTTTGCTGTTTTGCATCATAGCCGGCGTTTTCACCCTCGAGGAAGGCAGTCATTTCACCCGAAGGCCCCTGCCCTATTGTTCCCCTTGCAATTATGCTTCCGCCTGATCCGTAAAGTTCAAGTATATTCTTGCTGCTGTTGTCGGGAATGCAGAAATAAGTATCGACTGTCCCCATCGCACCGTTCTCAAATAACATGGATACCACGGCACTGTCCTCCGATTTGTAAGAATGGACTATATTGTTGATATAACAGCTTACCGTTTTTATTTCTCCGAAGAACATCTCCAGAAGGTCGATGCAATGGCTGCCCATATCCATTAGAGAGCCTCCTCCTCCTTTTGCTGGATCCTGTCTCCATGCACCTTCGATGGGAGGATACCAGCATGACAGCTGTGCCCGTGCAAATACAGGTTTTCCAAGCCTGCCTTCCTTAATAATTTTCAGGGCAGCCTGATGCTGAGCAACAAATCTCATCATAAGGCCGACACCGAGCAAGACTCCCTCCTCTCTACATATACCGACCATCCTCTCAGCCTCCACAACATTAAGACCAAGAGGTTTTTCACATAAAATGTGTTTTTTACCTCTTGCGCAGGCAAGCGCCTGTTCCAGATGCTTTTCCACAGGTGAAGCAATATAGACAGCATCAATACCGGAATTGATAAGAGCATCAACGCTGTCAACCGCGATTGCATTGAATTCATCAGCAACACTTTTGTTCGAATCAGGATTAATATCATAGACCGAAACCAGCTTTGCGTTCCCGGCTTTTAAAATGCCTTCCGGGATGGTTCTTCTTCTGGCAATACCGCCGGAACCGATTACACCCCATTTAACTTTGTCTGTCATGTCTTTTAGTAATTTTATTGAAATTTAGTACTTATTACAATATTGTCCCACAAGTTATGGAAATTTTAAGGTAGTTCAATCGAATTTGATTTCATTACTTTAAACATGAACTCACCCCCTTGATCCCCCTCTCTACTATGCAGCTACTCTTTATACACATCTTAATTATTGAAATTCTTTATTTTTGCAAATCCTGCCATTTTTCACCCCCCTGCCCCCCTAAAGGGGGGTGAAAAAACTAATAATGTGCGATATAGTAGTCCAGGAATGATCTACACTAAGATAGTTTGCTTTTTTCGGATTTAAAGCTAATACAGGGCTGGTGATCTAATTTGATATATCTTTATAAATAGTTGTAATACAATGTCCTAAGGCCCCCTTTAGGGGGGTTGGGGGGGTGGAACGTAAAATGGAAATGAAGTGATCCAACTTTATAAAAAGATGTGTTTTAAGAGCAGACTACGCAGAGAGACGGAAAACTGAGCCCCAACTATCCGGATAAAGGCAGTGGTAAGTTCAGGAAAAGACCGGATTCATTCTGTTTTCATACCGGCAGCCTTGTTCAATTTATAATCAGCAATAGTAATCATCAGAGTCGCTGACAAAATCAGTATTCCACCGGCAATGGCATGACTTTGCAGCGCTTCTCCAAGCCATATCATCGCAATCGGGAGTCCGAAAAAAGAAATAAGATAGTTAGACAAAGCCACCTGCATTGCATCCAGTATCTTCAGGGCTTTGAAAAATAATACCATCGACAGGAAATTATGAAAAACAGTAAGGAGCGTCAGACCGATCCATGTTTTTGTTGAAAACTCAGGTACTCTTGCAAACACATCCCTTTCATAAAAAAGCACAAGAGGTGTAAGGAGAATTACGATTACAACATAGGTATAAAACACCATTTCAATTTCACTGTATCTGGATGAAATTTTCTTGCATCCTACATTATAGTATGAATTCCCTACAATTGCGAGAAATATCAGCAGGTTTCCAATGGCATATTTCGAACTGAAATTCAATTGTTTCAAATCATTACCCGAAATGAGCAATACACCTGCAATGGCAATTACAAAACTTAACCATCGTATGCCATTCATCTTTTCATCGAGTAAAAGGAAAGCCAACAAGGCTGTAATCACTGGCAGACAGAGAGTAAGGATGGCTGCATTGCTTGCAAGAGAATACTGTGTACCCCAGGTGATAAGGACCTGGGCAGGAAAAGCCCCAAGAAGTGCCAGCTGTACGAATATAAGAACATCCCTTAACTTTTTGCCTTCCTTATTGAAATCTTTAAGAACAAAAGGGGCAAGCAGAAGTACGGAGATCAGCATCGGAGCCCATACTGTGAAATAGGGCCCCATCTGGTCCTGGGTCAGCTTAATGCAGGTAAACTGAAGCGACCACATCAGATTGCATGTAAAAAGCAACACCCAGGAAATGATTATTTTCCTCATAACTGTATCAGCACCCGGTTTATTCTTTAGATGGGATAAATAAACTTGTCTATCTGCTGACTTTCTTTGCAGTATTCCTGATCCCTGTAATAATCATATCCAGCTCGTCCTTTGTCAGCCGCGGATGCATAGGCAGATTAAATTGACGGGCATAGAAGAACTTTTCGGCATTATGACACAGTTTGTCGGGATAATTGAATTTCTTTTTCACTCCGGTAAGGTGATAGGTAGGCTGGTAATGCAGTATTCCCTGGATTCCTTCCTCCTGGTATAATACTCTGAGGAATTCGTCCCTTGATGCCCCTATTATCTCAGGCTCCACGCACAGGGTATACAGGTGGAAAGAGTGAAAGCAATCCGGATCCTCATAAACAGGTGTGACTCCCTTTATACCTTTCAGTCCTTCAGTAAGGTAATGGCCGTTGAATCTTCTTTTTTCGACCAACATGTCAAGTTTGCGAAGCTGAGCTCTTCCGACTGCAGCCTGGGCCTCATTCATCCTGTAGTTATTTCCCCATTTACCGTCATCATCGATCACATCAAAATGGGAAGGTATCCAGTAATCCTTTACATCTTTCTTTTCAAGCCTGTAACCTCCAAACTCCCAAACCGTTTGTCCCGGATCCCAGTGGGTAATACTCATAACCCTCATCCTCTGGATCTTATCAGTAAGTTCATCATTGTTTGTAGTGATCATGCCGCCTTCGCCAAGGGTAACCATATTTTTAAGCGAATGAAAGCTGAAGCAGCCGATATCCCCGATGCTGCCTGCCTTCCTTCCCTTGTAGGCAGATCCATGGGCATGGGCACAATCTTCAAGAACCATAAGGTTATACTTTCTGGCGATCTCCATTATCGGGTCCATATCACACATCTGCCCTCCGTAATGAACAACATATATTGCTTTCGTCCGTTTTGTAACAAGCTTTTCAATCTGTTTTGGATCAATATTATAAGTCCTCGGATCAATATCTGCATACACAGGTTTTGCCCCTTCCTTCAGTATCACAAGTGATGTAGCTATAAAGGTTATGGGTGTAACGATCACTTCGTCGCCTTCTTTAATACCAAGGGCCTGGGTAGCGGCATGCATTGCTGTGGTACAGTTTGTGGTGGCGAAGGCATGCTTTACCTCAAACTTCTCAGCAAATTCCTTCTGAAAAAGAGCCACCTGGGGGCCCATCGTCTGGGATTCCTGCTTCAGTACAGCCATAAGTGCCCTCTCTTCAACTTCATCATAAATTGAACCAAAGAAGGAATAGGGAACTTTTAACTTGACTCCGTCATTCATCTGGTAACCTGAGGTTATTCCTCCTTCAGTATCAGATCCGGTAAACATTAGGTCTTTTTTCATCATAATATAATTTTGATTTTAAAGGTATGATGGAACCACACATGTTTTATAAAATTATATTTATGAGTGTTTGTGTTTGCAAAACATGTGGGTTTCATTATATAATAGTTTAAATTAATGGTATGATGGAACATCCATGTAGATGATTATTGTACTATTGTTTTTGTATATGTTAATACATGGAGGTTTCATTTTAAACTGGTTTTTGCAATTATTCTAATCCCTTGTAATGGTTTGAAACATATATTAAATTAATATAGTACGTGTACCAACATACACTGCAAAACTTCCAGACAGCATTTTTCTAACCAAAAAGGCACTCACTCAGGAATGCAGGCTGATATCCGTTATCTGATACCCATTTTACCGCAGTCATGACCTTTTTACGAAAATCTGGCTGATAATCGACATAATGAGGATAAAAATATTGTTCGTGTATCATAAGATCGATAAAACCATGACTTTGGGGATCCATTTTTAGTTTATCGAGCGCTGGAATAACTTCCTCGAGTTTAAAGAGGTTTATTACCATGTGGATCTTCTTAAAAATTATTCCTTCGGAATTGTCGCACCATATTCCCCTTTGTCCAATATGTTCTGTTTTATCGGAATCAAGATAATAAGATACTACGGGTTTCCCATCTTCAAACTCAAAGTAACCTGCCAGGGCTTTGTAACCGCTGTCACGTAAGGCCCTGCATCCCTCAACTCTGGCTTCACCCCAGTGCAATGTTGTCACTGGACCAAGCAGCTCTTCACCGGCAAACCTTCTTATCTGTTCCTTCACCATCTCACAATCTCTCTTAACCTCTTCATAACCGGTTGTAATGTAAGGTTTGTCGGGATCATTCTGTAAAGCATGGAAGCTGAGTCTTAACCAGTCTGCATTATTCCTCCATTCACTTTTGAATTTATCCGTCATCTGAGAAAGGTTAAATCCTTCAGTCTGGTAATATATATTTATGTGGATTTTTGTCCCATAAGTATCATGCACCTCCTTTAAAAATGACATATAAGGATTCTCGAAGATCGATTTGTATCTTGAAGAATTCTCGGAAATATCTTTAAGAAACCAGATGTTATCATCGAGTGAGAGCCTGTATTTGTTCAGATAGTTTTTCAGCCGGTAAACTGTGATTTTCTGGTTGTAGCCTGATTTCTTTTCAGCTATTTCTATTGTGTTGGAATATCCGGTAAGGATGATTTCAGCCACGTAAATATCGTCAACCTTATTTGCCGGAACTCCGTTCACCTTGATCCTTGATCCCGGTGCCGCTGAAATTTTAACCGGGACCACCAGTCCGTTATCCTTAATTATCCCGTCAATATCCGTAAGCATGTCTCCGTCAATTGGTGAGATTAGTTTTATTTCTCCAGCAGAATGGCTGCATGATGTGATACCGGAGATAATCATCCCTGTACCCGCAGCACACGCCAGCCTGACAAAGTTTCTTCTAGAGGTTTTCATAGTCTATAATCGTTATTTGATGAGTATAAACAATTAATTCTTGCCAGTCGCCGGTAATTTAATTCTCCAGTCAGGCCGGTAATGACATATGGATTTTATCTATTTATATGTATTTAAAAGCTTTATGACCTCTTCACAGCTTTTAACCATATTTTCGGGATATACCTCATCGGGAAAGACTTTCAGCAAAGGCATGGTCTGTAAGCGGTCATTGCTGTCATTGATCTTTCCGCTGCTGTCGATCAGGTTCTCGAGCTTCAGTCCAAGATGTTTCGCCATGAATCTGTACATTGCCACCCGTTTGTTATAACCGTAGTCATGGATCTCATTTTCAAAATGGGCATTTTCAACATTTTCTGTTTTGCCGAAAAGTCTGTAAACATTTCTGATATAAGGAAATTCAACATTCGGAACATTTTTTGTCCAGTCATCTCCATCGGAGATTATCAATTGCGGTTTAGGTGCGAATGAAGCAGCAATTTCAACATTATTTGTCTCGAATGTTGGTGACTTATGTATAGGCATTCCGCTTTCACAGATGCATCCTCCATAGAAATGGGCTGATATCTGGACGACAGGTACCGAAACATCAATCCGGTCATCGACTGCTGCGAGCAAAAAGGACTGGGTTCCGCCGCCCGATGCTCCTGTAACTCCAAGTTTTGTGTCATCGACGAATCCCAGAGAAAGGAGAAAGTCGATGACCCTGATGCTGTTCCATGTCTGGATCCTCAATGCTTCAGGGGTATCATGGAGACAGGGCAGAGATTCCCCGTATCCTACCATATCGTATGCAAATACGGCAGCCCCCATTCTGGCAAGAGCGGCACACCGGTATTGCATATCATTTCTGAATCGTCCGTAGTCCGCAGGATTGCTCCAGTGACCGTGAGGACATGCAATTCCCGGGATCTTGCCTGTAAATGAAGCCGGAAGATACAGGTTTCCTGTTACATAAAAGCCGGGCAGGCTTTCAAATGCAACATTTTCAACAGTGTAACCGTCAAAAACCTGTTTAAGCTTCCTTATTGGATTCAGGTTGCACCGGCCTGGCATTACATCAAGTTTTGCCCCCTTAAGAATAGTAGCCCTGATTTGTGCGGCTCTTTTCAACCAGGAAGCCTGATCGGAATATGTTTTTGAAAACTTTTCAAGGTTGGCCTTGCCGCCTTCCTCAGTTGTATAATAACCCTGGCACAGTAAAGATTCCTGCGCCTGTGCAGAAACAATACTTACAATAAAGGCAAAGAGGAATAATTTCATTCTCATGATCAGGTTAATTTTTAAGATTAGTAAATCTTATACTAATATAATTTTTTCCTTTAGGGAATTCATAAAATTGTAAATTAACTTTTGCAATTAGCATCCATTTAAATGGCATTGGTATAAGGCATATAAGGTGTCGGATACTTTAATTATTGTTTCACAATATGTTAATGGTTTAATATCTGGCTCCTATTCATGAAAATAATAATGAATATTCTGTAATTTATAAATTCCTGCATACCCGGGGAGATCGCTCGTCCCATCCCGATCACACTCAGGTATGAGAGGGATCTCCTTATTTTCAGCCACAACAATTATTTTGTCTAAGTACATTAACTGTCTTCATCATTTGTTAATGATCCAGATTTATATTGTCAATAATCTGACAATCTTTTTGCTGCAGACATATATGCATTCATGTTCTCTTCCGGGACCATCCGCGGATTCATTTCGCCTGTATTAAAAACGAAACCGCCTCCCGGTTTGCAGATTTTCATTATCCTCTCTACATCTGAGGATATCGACTCCGGTGTCCCTTCCATCAGAACCTTAATAGGATCAAGGTTCCCGCTGATAGGTTGCTTTCCTATTGTCAATTGACGGATCCTTTGAATATCACCCTCAGGTCCGATACTCATAATGCCTGCCCCCAGATTCATCTGTTCCTTTATATGCTCAATCTCCGTTTCGCTGTTATGCATCCAAATAATTATATTAGGTTCTTCTTCGCAGAAATCGATTAGCTCCTTTGTTACAGGGAAGATATGCTCCATGTAAAGTGACACAGGAACCATCGAACTGAAGGCATTACAGTCGCCAAGCCATATGGCGTGGGCTCCGGCATCCATCTGAGCTTTAATGTACCTTTTATAGAACTCCTTCCAGTAATCCATAACAGCATGAAGGAAATACGGATCAGTGTACATCATTGTCATGGAAACATCGATCCCGAAAGTCAGTCCGACAGCGGAGAAGGGTGCTGCACATGAGCCAACGATAAGTACGTTATCCTGGAAATATTCACTGAGCTTTCTGACGGCTTTGATTTTTTCAGGCATCCTGCCATCTTTTAAAGGATCCGGCTCAGGCAGTGCTTTTAAAGTTACCCATGTTGGTTCAAGGTAACCGTATGTGGCTCTTAAGATATTACCTTCCCCTTTCACCTTGACACCGATAGGCTCAATCTCAAAACAATCATCTATCTGTACCCAGGCCCAGTCATAATCAAACTTTTCTATTGAAGATTTGAACACTTCAAACATTTTATCGCCATCCTGGCAAAATTCCTCATAAGTATACTTTCCATGCCATCTGACATCGAATTCCTCACTGCATGCGACAACAGGTACACGAAAAGGTATCTTGTTTTCCCTTATCCTCTGAAAATCTTCAATCACACCATGATATGCCATAATATAAATGTTTGGGATTAAAATAATTTAAAAGAATAAAATATCAGTGATATGTACCAGGAGCTAACCTGCCTTCCTGATCAACATACTCATTCCAAACAACCTGTAGCCTGTTGCCTGAATCCAGTAGCCTAAAGTCTTTCAACTTTTTCCTGTTGCCTGCGTACTATTGCCTGCTTTCTGCTGCTATCTACGGAATTTCTATTCTCTGCTGAACACATACTTTTCCTTATCGATTTCAACAAGAAACCTTGATGGCAGGTGAAAGACAGCATCATAGGAAAAAATTGTGCGGGGGAAGGTAATATACAATTCTTCCTTTGCCCTGCTGCAGGCAACGTAAAACAACCTCCGCTCCTCCTCCATCTCCTCAATGTTCTTTGCCCTGTTTGATGGGAACATCCCTTCCAGCGCATGGGGAATAAAGACAGCGTACCATTCGAGCCCTTTGGCAGAATGTACTGTTGAAAGAGTAACTTTTCCGTCTTCCTCACCTTCGTCTATCAGCGGCCTGGTCTGATCAGCCACCCTCTTCGACGGCGGATCAAGCGCAAAATCGGACAGGAACCTGTCAAGATCCCTGTAGCGTTTCGACAAATCAACCAGTACGGAAATATCCTGCATCCTGATAAAATAATCGTCAAACCGCTCTTTCAGAATAGGAGAATAATAGTCAACAATAAGCTCTACTTTCCTGGTTAGAGAGCATTCCGGCTGGCTTGCTTTTGCCAGCATCATACCCAGCTCAAGCAACTCCGAATAGAATTTGCGCTGTCTGAAGCTGTCAAATGAAAATGGATTTTCACTCGAATGAAAATCGCTGATTATAGTGCCTGCGGTCACATGCCCTACCCCACCGATATATTTAAGAACCCGGTGCCAGGCGACAGCATCGGATGGATTGTATGTAATTCTCAGGTAGGAAATAATGTCTTTAATATGCATCCTTTCGTTGAAACGAAACCCTCCAACTACGACATAAGGAATAGCTCTCTTGTTCATCTCAGCCTGGATATACCTATTATGCCAGTCAGCCCTGTTGAGCACTGCTATCTCATTAAGGGGGACATTCTGCTCAGCAAGCTCCATTATCCTGTTTACAATGAATTCAGCTTCTTCCTGCTGGTCATTCACCTGCTTTATTACTGGAATATTCTGTCGCTGGTTCCTGGTGAACAATCTCTTTCTGTACCCTATCCTTGCATTGTCAATTATTGAATTGGTGAAATCAAGTATCTTCTGGTTGCTCCTGTAGTTCTCCTCTATCTTGACAACTACCGCATCGGGATATTTTGCAGGGAACCTCAGTATGTTCTCGTAATTTGCACCCCTGAAAGCATATATGGACTGTGAATCATCGCCAACTACCATGATTCTCCTATGACCATCAGCAATTAAATCCACTATTTCTTTTTGTATGATGTTAGTATCCTGAAACTCGTCGACCATGATGTACTGAAATTGCTTTTGAAGCGACTCCCTGAACTTTGAATTGTCCCTGAGCTTGTCTCTCAATATTTCTATCAGGTCGTCAAAATCAAAAATATTGCTTAATGCCTTATATTTCGTATAACCATTATAAATCAACTCAATATCAGGAATATAATCGATGAGACCGGTATATTGCCCATGCACAATTTCACTTATGCTTGTATTTTTATTCCTTGAACAGGAGATGATATCGTAAATCCTCTCCTTGCGTGGAAACTTTTTGTCTTTTGTATTAAATTTCAGCTCGGTTCTGATCAGATCCACAATATCTTCCGAATCGCTGGCATCAATAATTGTAAAATTCGATGGGAGACTGAGCATATTAGCATACCTGCGCAAGATATAGGATGCGAATGAATGGAACGTTCCTCCTGTTACATTACCAACATTTTTGTCGTGGAGAAGAGTCTCAACCCTGTCGAGCATCTCCTTTGCTGCCTTTCGTGTAAATGTCAGCAGAAGAATGGACTGTGCATCAACTCCTTTCTCAATAAGGTACGAAACCCTATATACAATAACCCTTGTCTTGCCGCTGCCAGCACCTGCGATGACAAGGACCGGTTTTTCAGTTATAAGCACTGCTGCAAGCTGCGCAGGATTAAGAGCTGTCAGGTAATTTACCTTGTAACAGTCAAGACTCTTTTTGTCAATGTCACCAAAATTAAGGCTCTTATTTTCAATAGAATCGGAAATTGATTTAAGTTCAGTTATTTTGTTTTCAAGCTCCACCGGCAATTCTATCTCAGGGTATTCCGCCCAGCTTACCGACTGAATATCCTTATAATCCTCTCCAACCGTTCCTGAAGGAACAGATATGGCTCCTCTGATCTTCCTGAGAAAATCTTCCAGCAGCTCCATTGAGGAAGGTGATCTTACAGATTCAGGATCCTCTGGCTTCCGGATTAAATCATCACTCTTATCATCAATGTCATTTTCTCCTTTTGCCATCATTGTCCAGGTCAATCATAAACTGATTAAAAATTAATCAAATATCCACGTGTAATTTAGTTTAATAATCGGAATTAACAACATGAGGCTGCGAAGACATACTTTGCCCTGGGTGTAACCGTCAGCAATTAGTCCCTAAGAACAATGACCTTCTGGCTTACAGAGATCCGCGATGTTTTCAAAACGCATATATACATTCCTTTGGGTAATTTTTCTCCGGTATCCTTGCAGCCATTCCATGTCACGGTCATTGTCCCCGGACCTCTGATTCCATTATCAATAGTAATTAGTTTTACGCCTGTAAGTGAATAGATAGAAACGGATACAAGATCTTCATGATCCAACAGATATGTTATGGTTGCATTATTTCTTACAGGGTTAGGTGCAACCTTTATGACGGATGGCTTTTCTTCAGAGATTTTCTGAACGTTTACTATTCTGTCTTCCCTGACCAGGGCAGTATCAAGATTGGTAATATGAATATTGTCGAACCAGACATATTGACCTGCCGACACCTGGTATTCTGAAGTTATTTCAAACTTTTCAACAGCCGACCAGTCAAATTTTCCTTCAGGATTGTACCAGGTATTATTGTCCCATGATCCTTTTTCTGAAAGGTCTGACAAAGGTATATGCACATGGTGCCATTTCCGGTCCCATTCTGCAACAGTGCCGTCTATTGCAATACCCATGCGCCAGGGATGATCGTAGGTATCAGCTTTTGTATCAACGAACCTGATATCAAACTTAATATCAGGCTTATTCCCCCGTACCATAAAATCAATTGCATAACCCTCAGAATAAAGTCTTGTCAGGTCCTTATAAGGCTTGAAATTGAAAACGATTGCATTATATTGACTGAATCCCTGCCATAAAATATTAAATATCCCATTGTTAGGTAAATCGGTTGAATAGAAATTAATCCTACCTGCGCCGTAACTTCCATCGTATATAAGGTTCCCGATAAAATCGGTGTAAATATAAAAACCCTTTGTCTCGGGACTGATTGTAAAAGGTGTCTGCGGTGGTATATTTAACCCCAGCGATTGAAGAAGGGCAACATTAAGATCATGATCAAAAAGTTCATTCGAATTCTTTTTGAATAAACCGAATCCACCCTGATAATCCCACGTTGTCCAAGGTATGTTTTTACTTTCAAAATACTGTTTTACAGTGTTATACCAGAATGACCTGTCGATATCGCTGCTGTTTGGGATATAAACACCAAATTCTCCGCAGAATATGTTGACATTCCTGGTGTTCCTGAAATTAACTGCAATATCTATCAATTGCTGGACACGGGCAACATTTCCTTCTGTGGGGTAACTGTTCAGGTTGCTTTCAATCCATGATCCCTTAAGGGATGAAGGACATGGGGGCATTTTTGACGGATCGTACGGGAAAGGTACCCCTGCAAGTGGTTCCATTGAAGGTACTGTCCATGAAGCTCCCTGATGGGTAAACACGAACGGATCATAAAAATGAAAAGTGTATAAAAGGTTCTTGTCTGAATAAACAGGAAGATTATTCAGTTCATTGTAGGAATTGTAGCCTGATCCGCCTACAATAATCGTATGCTTAGTATCAATATCCCTGATCGCATTTATCACCTGGCCCTGAATTGTACCCCAGACATTTGTTGAAATTCCGTGAGGTTCATTGAGTATCTCATAAAGAATAAGTTGCGATCTGTCTTTCAGATGAAGGGCGGTCTGCGACCAGACTTTGTTAAGTATGTTTCCTATATCGGGGCTCGTATCTAAGTTTGGATCAAAACTATGATTATCCAGAATCAGATATATATCAAGCTCTTCACACCATTTAATAACAGAATCGAGGAAAGAGACATAAAGAGGATCAAGAGTATAGTTAGGACCTCCCTGAGTCATGCTGTGAAGGTTTATCGGAAGACGGATCACATCACAGCCAAGGCTTTTAATATTGACTATGTCCTGCCTGGTGTACTTTGTCAGCTGTATCTGACCCGGGCTGTTCACCTGGAACCAGCCTGTAAGGTTAACGCCGCGGCTAAATGGCGCCTGGGGGAAGGAGTATGCCGTTTGAAACAACAGAAAACATATCCATACAATGATTTTCTTTGTATCCATCTGGCCTGGCACAGGCTTATTAATGCGCTTTACCATAAATTTGATAATACAGTTTAAAATTAATAAATTTCCGTTACTTTCATGTTGCCATTGTAAAATGAGAATCTGAAGGGGAGAATGGGCCCTCCTACGCCAAGGCTACGGAGGGTAAGACGAGGGGGCGAGGGGGCGACGAAGACTTAGAGACAAAGAGACTTAGAGACAAAGAGACAAAGCGAGGGGGCGATGGGGAGAATGGGGGAAAGGGCGAAGAACGAAAACGAAGAGATATGAGTAGTTAGCGATGAGTATTGAGGGAAACAAAACAGGCCTTAGAACTGACAGATAGTACCAACCTCGGAGAGGTTGTATGTTAATAGCCGGGGGTTAGCCGACGTCGGGAGGCGTAACCCCCGGTAGGGCGATCCCCCGGAATCAGCGCCGGACCGAAGAGCTTCTGAAAGAAGGACAGCTTATTTCCGGCGCAGTCGGAGACGATTGGTGGTTACGAAGAGACGAAGGGACTAAGAGACTAAGAGACAATAATATAAACTCAAATCTATATCCTATGAAAAAAAATTTGATCATGAAACTGGCAATCCTGTTTGTCTTGTGCCTTATAACAGTGCCTCAGTTTTCCCAGCCACCCCATAAAATAAGGGTATTATCCTATTATTCCGGTCGACCCGAGCTGCTCGACAGTTTCAAAATCGAGAACATGACACATATAATATTCTGCTTTGGCCGTCTTAGTGGCAACCGATTCAGCATCAGAAGCCCAAGGGATACGGCTACAATACAGAAAATGGTATCGCTGAAAAGCAGGAATCCCGAGCTAAAGGTTCTTCTTTCACTCGGAGGATGGGGAGGATGTAAAACCTGCTCTGATGTCTTTGCCACAAAGCAGGGCAGAAAGGAATTTGTGCAGTCGATAAAAGAGTTCTATGATTATTTCAAAGTTGACGGACTCGATCTTGACTGGGAATATCCTGCAATAAAGGGTTATCCCGGACATAAATTTGTTCCGGAAGATAAGAAGAACTTCACAAAACTAGTCAAAGAAATCAGAAAGTTAGGGTATGATCATGAGCTGAGTTTTGCAGCAGGGAGTTCGGAGAGATATCTCGACTCCGCCATCCAGTGGAAACAGGTGATGAAAAAAGTAGACTATGTGAACCTCATGACATACGACCAGTCAGGGCCCGGATCTCCAATAACTGCCCACCACACAAATCTCTATTCAACACCAGATCAACCCCGATCGGCTGATTTTATGGTAAAGAGCCTGCTCAAAATGGGAATCCCTTCTGAAAAGATTATCGTTGGGGGAGCCTTCTATGGCAAAATATTTGAAAATGTCGACAGCATTAATAATGGTCTTGCAAGACCAGGAAAGTTCAAGAACACGATAGTTTACAGGAATGTTGCAATTCAGTTGCCTGCCGACAGCGGATGGGTCTATCACTGGGATGAGGCAGCATCAGCTCCCTGGCTTTACAATAAAGAAAAAAGGCAGTTTTTTACCTATGATGACGAGCGGTCGATTGAAATGAAAACAAGATATGTAATTGACAACAACCTTGGGGGGATAATGTATTGGCAGCTTGGAGGCGATCTTTACAGAAACGGGCTGCTGGATGTAATTGACAGGGTGAAAAAAACCTATTCCGGAATGGGAAAGTAAGATTGAAGTATTTCTTAATTGTTAATATCAATGGCGGCCTTTGTACCTGCTTTTTAAATCATTAGTAATTATTTGATTTATGTTTAACCACATGAGGGACTAAACGGACTATTTCCCTCAACCTAATAAGTATTATTTATCAATGAAATCATTGATAAATATCATATTATATATTGATATATGTCATATTCATTAATGATATATATCAATTCATTAAATAAGATCATTGAGTTTTGGGGCGGATAAGGAAAAGCATTATTGCGCAGATGATAATAGTAAATGCGGCAAACTGATACATTTTACTTAGGTCAATATCGGCGTCACGAAGAACACCTCCGGCATACAAGGCTACTCCGCCAATTATAGTACTGAAGAAGTTAAGTATCCCGTATCCGGTTGCCCTGTAGCGTGGGTCGGCAACCATGCAGAGCATTGGCATCATGTTGGAGTCGCTGAACGACCGGGTAATAGCATAAAATACCAAAGCCACAATTGCAGCCGGAAGAACGTAGGTTGTACTTGCAAGAAACACACATGGTGCTGCTATGCAGAGGCCAATAGCAGGGACCTGGATCCGGGAGAGTCTGTTAGTCCGGCTCCAGCTGTCAGCCAGAAATCCTCCGAGCAATAATCCAACTATCTGAGCGGGGTACAAATAGCCCGTAGCGTAGAGTCCGGCAATTCCCTGGGAAAGATTAAAATGTTCCTTATAGTATGTAGGAAGCCATCCTATCACCATCCAGCCTACCACGCCGAGCAATCCCCAATAACCCAGCATAAGGAGGTATTCTCTTTTTCTGAACAAGTCAAATACACCTTCAAGAAAGCTGACTTTTGTCGTATGTTTTCCATGTGGTTGAACTCCATCTTCTTTAGGAGGATCGTGGAGGATGAAAGCAATTACAATGGCATAAAGTGTACCGATTATTCCAAAAAGAATGAAAGGAGAATTCCACGCTATGTTTTCAGCCACCATCCCTCCAATAAACCCAAGGCTTGATCCAATCATGATACCTGTCATGTGGATGCCAGTGGCCAGCGATCTTGTTGAAGACCGGTGATAATCAGCAATAAGTGCCAGGGCAGCAGGAATATAGCAAGCTTCACTAATTCCCATCAGGATTCTTGTTGCCAGGAGTTGCTCAAAGGTTTTTGAATACGCGGTTATCCAGGTAATCAGCGACCATACAAACAGGCTCACCATAACAACCTTGCTGCGGTTAAACCTGTCGGCCACATAACCTGCGAAAGGACTTAAAATGCCGTATGTCCAGAGGAATGCTGAGGTAAGCAGTCCGAATTGTGCTTCGGACATTGGCATGGAATCTATTATCGATGAGCGCATTGTGGTTATCATTATCCGATCCAGATAATTAAGTGCCCCTATAAAGAAAAGAAGTACCACGGTAAGCCAGGCTCCTTTTGGCAGTTTTTCGCCGTATACCGCTGAAAACTGACCATTTATCATCTCTTTATTGATATTTCTTGTTTTTGAAAGTCGCATATCATTCATAAATGATTATCAAATCACAATGTTTCAGTATTAGTCTTCATGGTATTTATCGAATCTGACCTGATTTAAAGAATTCATATTTACGGCCTGCATTTTGAGTATATAATCATTCCTTTCAGCAGTTTTGAAATCACAGTATACAGGTTTATATCTTTATTCATAAGTATTTTACGACATATGAAACCTTTGATGTGGTATCAGCTGGTGTAATTGATGTGTGAGTTTAAAGTAATGGTCGGGTTAAAATAATCGGAAGAACAAAACCCTGTTATCCTGGAACAAGTAAATGACTGAAGATCAGCTTTTAAATTTTTTTATTGCTCTGCTTACCTGGGCTATTGCTTCCCTGTGTCTGTCGATACAGGCTTCAAGGGCAGGTCTCCAGGGAGCAGTCATGAATCCGGCGAGCCTTGAAGGATCAATAGCTTTTTTACAGTAGTCAACTGTAAGCTCAAAATTTTCAGGATTTGAGTGGTTGCTGCCCGTTGGCACCTGATCATAGCCATGAGCTTCAAGGTCATTATATAATTTCACGTAGGGTTTGTAAGGTTCTTCCATCTTTTTCAGGTCAAAAACGTTTCCATAGTACCAGTTACTCTGAAGCACTGATTTTGGCATTTTCTTAAAGAAGACTTCAGGTTTGTGCCACGCATAATCGGACCATACCCATGGTCGTATGCCGTTTTTTTCAACTTCACCTATGTAAAAGTACAGGTCGCCCCACCACAGTTCATTCTGCCGTACAGACACATAGTCCTGACGGGTCTGATAGGAAGCGAGCTCTTCATCCATTCCAAGATGAAAGAATCTGGGTCTGTTGAAAATATCTGCCACCTCGTTTATCAGATCGCGGCACACTGCATAATATGTATCGGTTGATACCATTCTTGAGTAAGAGCCAAGCCAGGCGTCGTGTGTTGTGGCAAAATTAAGCTTTGGGATCGGTTCCAGTCCGTGGCTCCGGACTTTTGCAAGCTCGGTTCTTAGTTTATCAACACTCCACGCATTTTTCACTGCAATCTCGGGATGGCTCTCATATTTAACTGCATCACCAAGGTCAATTATGACCATGTTCATTCCTGCCGATTCCATTTCCTTCAGAATGATATTCCAAACGGAATCATCAAATGTAAGGTACTGTCTGTAGCCATGAGCCCATTCACGGGCTTCCTGGCAGCTTGTGCACCTATAGTTGTCATCCCTGTATTTTAGAGGTACGTTATCTTCCCACATGTTGTAGCTGAGGTGAATAAGATTTGCCCAGATCATGTCATCTGATGTTTTTTGCTGAGGGAATAACAGAGAAGGGAAGTTGCAGGCTATACCTGCTGCTGTTGCCTGTTTGATAAATCGTCGTCTGTTTGTCATCCTTCAAATTGTTATTGTACGTAAGATATTTTGAATTTATGATCCGGAAGTAGCTTCATCGCTGATCATCCGGGTCCACATATAAGGCTTAATCAGCCATTCTGGAGCACCCTTGAGCATTTTGCTTATATGTATTACAAGTTCCTCAGAGAAAGGCCCTTTGCTGGTCAGCTCAATATTTTGTTTCAGCTGGGCTGGATTATCGGCTCCGATTACCAATGAATCGGCAAGCTTCAGACTCATGACATATCGTATTGCCAGCTCATTTATAGTAATTTTAAGCTCCCGTGCAATTCCTCCTATCCTTTCAAGGAATACTCCTGCTTCTTTCATTTTTCCTCTTAGCTGATGGGGATCCAGAAAAAACAGTCCCTGCAGGAAAATGCTTCTGGCAAAAATGATCTTTTCTCTGAAAATTCTTGCTGCGTCCGTTACATTTACATCACTGTCAAGAAGGTTAACCGGGACCTGGAATGCACCGAAAACCGGGTTATCAATCATGCGCCTGATATCTTCAAAACAATAGGATGAGGCTCCTGCTGTTCCAACCAGGCCTTCTGAGATCAGTCTTTCAAAGGATTTTGAGATTTCCCTGCCGTGAGAAATATACTCTTTTGCATCATGAAGAAGTAATATATCAATAAAGCCGGTCTCAAGATTTTCAGCCGACTTTTCGAATGAGCGCATTATGGATACCTCTGTTTTTGACGGGCTTATCTGTCCAAGTCTGACTTTTGTTACAATAATTATTTCTTCTCTATTGCCATTTCCTGATCTGAAAAAATCTCCTATGACTTTTTCGGAATCCCCGTAGTCGGCAGCAGTATCAACACAGTTGATTCCATTTTCGAAGGCTGTTCTGATTATACTGAATGCTTTGGCTTCATCAGGTTTTCCTTCAGTGTTGGCAATTCCATAGTTCATTCCAAATTGCGCTCCGCCTAAAGTCAATGGTGAAATATTAAGGCCTTGTTTCATTTCAGATTTCCCCAATTTCCTTCATACAGTTAAAAATCAACTCCTTCAGTTCGCCAGAAGCTGGTGGGGAATAATCGCAATGATAATTGCCGGGACAACCGAGAAGTTCCATTGCGAATGAATAGGAAGCCAGAACCGCTTCTCGCAGAAACAGGTCTCTCAGTTTCAGGATATTACTAAGATGACAGGAAAAATTAGCCGAACCGGTTGCTGTGAGGCCTGTATACATAAGCCGGCTGTTTATCGGAGTACAAGTAAACATCCCGTCAAGATTTTTTGTTATACCGGCCCTGACGACTGCATCAAAGGAATCCAGATTGCTGTAAAAGACAGAAAAATCGTCGTCGGAGATACCATTACGCTCAAGGTCCATCAACAGGTTAAGGTTTGCAGTTTTAATTCCTTTAATGTTTCTGTTTTGAGCCAGGGATCTGATCGCGGAGAGTGTGACCGGCGACTGTGTGACCGACGGAAGATCATAAATATAAACAGGATATTCGTGATTCATTGCAATCCCGTTAAAAAAATTGATCATTTCCGATTCACTTACTTTTGAATAAAATGGCGGAGTAGCCACCACCCCGTCAATCTGAAGTCCTTTCAATGTTTTAATCCTGTCGAGGACCCTAAATATTGAGCAATCCATCACTCCCACCAGTAAGGGGATCCTGTTTCTGACAACTGAAGCACATACTTCAGCGACAAAGCGATAGTCACTGTTCCTTATTGATTCCATTCTGCCCATCGACCCCATGCAGAGAAGGCCTGAAGCTCCGGCGGATATCATCAGCTCAATCTGATGTATAAAGCTTTCCCTGCAGAGGGCTCCGTTTTCATCTGCCGGAGTACCCAGTGCCGCATAAAATCCGTTGTTGAATCTGATCGTTCCCATGGGATCTTTTTCAGGGAAGTAGTCTTTTTGTGGACAGTCGGGGCCAGCTTCTGCATGATCTGAAACCTTCGGCATATGTGACACCACACTGCAGGCCCCTGAATTTTGACACCGTCCTTACGAAATCAAGAAAATCGATGCCATCATGATCCTTCATCCATTTGAGCTGGCTTTCATGCTTTTCAAGAGCCCGGAGTTTTGTTTCAAGGGTTCCGGTTATATCAGTATATTCTTCAGGCAGGAAACCTACTCCGGCCAGTGTATCCATGTAATAGAGCGGCGCTATTACCTGCCATTGCGTGGTTTCAGTTTCATAATGAGGTATGCTGGAAGAGAAACTGGCATTGAAGACAAGCTTGCTTGTTTCGCAGTGATCCCTCATGTAGTCATCGGGATAGTGTGTGATGATCACATCCGGCCGTACCAGGCGAATGACCTCCACCATTTTCCTCACCTGATCCTCATCGTGTGAATTGACAAAGAGATCAGGCACATTCAGATTGAAAACCTTTTTTACACCGAGCACCTGTCCTGATGATTCTGCCTCGGCAGTCCTTATTTCCGCCAGCTCGCCCGGGAGTATCACTGCATGCCCCATGTCGCCGTTGGCAACATGACACATATAAACCTCATGACCTTTTCCGGCATACAATGCAAGGGTTCCTCCGCATCCGATCTCAAGGTCATCGGGATGACATCCTACTGCAAGTACTTTCATTACGGGTTACTTTTTACTTAAGGTGTTTCATGCATGATGACCTGAAAGCTTCGATGCATCTGTCAATATGTTTTTCCTCCCATGAAGGATGAAGGAAAAGGCAGATTGTTTTTGCTCTGAGTGAATTTGCAGTTTTGCAGAACACCTCGTCATATTTTACACTGTCTTTATCGGTATATTCCTCTGACCTGAACGGGAATTTATGTGATCCGAAACCATTATGTTCCCTGTAAGCTCTCTCCATATATGCTTCGGGCCATTGTATCCCATAACATGGTATTCCCTGATCATGAAGTTCTGCAATCATTCCCGGGGCATCAATATCAAGGACTTCCGTATCGAGTAGTATAGGATACCACCAGTAGGCATTTTTCCTTTCCGGGGTGTTTACAGGCAGTTTTTTTACTCCTCTGAGCTGTGAGAAAGCTTTGTCGTACATTGCAGCATATTTAAATCTGCGGGCAAGGTTCCACGAATCGAGCCTTTTAAGCTCATTGAGCCCGATTATTGATTGAATCTCCGTCATCCTGTAATTAAATCCCACCCTGTTATGGATATACGGGAGTTTTTCTTCCATTGCCAGCATGTTCATCCTTTCCCTTACATCATATCCGTGATCCCTGAATGAACGGCATTCCCAGGCAAGATCTTCATCATTGGTGACCACCATGCCACCTTCACCTCCCGTTGTAAAGTGCTTGCTCTGACAGAAGCTGAAACATCCGACATCGCCAATAACACCCGCTTTTATGCCATTGTATTCCCCTCCGAAACACTGGGCACAATCTTCAATTACCTTCAGGTTATGTTTTGAGGCAATGTTCATAACAGGCCCCATGTCAGTAACCACACCATAAAGATGAACCACAATAATTGCCTTTGTTCTCTTTGTTATCAGTGCTTCTATTTGTAAGGGATCAATCGTGTGATCTTCGGTTACATCACAGAAAACCGGAATAGCACCTGCCTGGACCACACAGAATGAGGAGGCAATAAATGAATATGACGGCACAATTACTTCATCGCCCGGCCCAATTCCAAGTCCTGCAACGGCAACATGTAATGCTGCCGTTCCGTTTGTACAAGAAATAGCAAATTTTGCCCCTATCCACTCTGCCCATTTCGATTCGAATTCCATACCTTTTTTGCCTGTCCAATAATTGACCTTGCCACTTTTTAACGGTTCAAGAACATCCTGAAGAGTCTCCTGTGCGAACTGGGGCCACATAGGAAATCCAAGATCAGCAATATCAGGCGCATTCATAACTTTGGTTTCTTTTTCCATTTTATTTAGTATTAAATCTGGTTATCATCATCATAAGATATTTTAAGGCTGCAGCTTGATAGCCCACAACCCGAAATGTCCTCTTCATACTTCAGTTGGTATTTTTCTGCAACCGGCCTGTAAAGTGCTGCACAGTGAGAGCAATAGGAATGATACGGTTCAAGATGTACCATCGCATTCAGCATTTTCCGCGAAGGACAACTGGTCATTTCAATGGTGAATTCCCCTTTTATCTCATCAAGTATCATCCTGAAGCCGGCTGCTTCCTCATTAAGTGACTTTGACCAGTACCTGAAACATCCTTCAAGGCCGTGCCGGGCAATGAGCCGGTCAAGTGAGTCACGAAGGTAAAATGAAGACAGCCAGTTCCAGAACCGGCCGGGTTCCGCAGATCCTCCGAGATGCTCAAGGAACTTAAATCCTTCACTATATGCAGGAATGAATTCAGTGCATGAAATCATTTTCTTCCCTTTTTATACACAAAACGCTGAAAACATGCGCCTGTATCGTTGTTAAAGTAATCGAGATAATAATCAAATGGGGTACCTTCACAAAGTGTTTTATAAACAGTGTTATATGTTTCACGATACATGCGGCAGGGTTTCTCTCCCCTGGCCCGAATAACTGTTATTCCCGGACAGGCATCCTGGTCAATACCGAGACATGCATCGTTCACAGATATTTTCACAGGCCATTCCTCAGTCTTGTATTTTTCTCTGAAGCAGTCTGCAAGCAGGTTAATATCACCTTTTTTAAGACTTTGATTAAGCGGCATGTAAAAAGCTCTGGAAAACTGTTTAAGATACTCTATCAAAGCTTTTTCTCCAAAATTATCAAGAATATAAATTAACATCAGGTTAAGAGCGGCATGGAAATCCTTGTGAAGATATTTATTGTCAGAGGATCGTCTCTCCAACGTTTTCAAGCTCTGCCTGTGAAGGTTGTCAATAATATTTCGGTTGATAAGGCTGACAAGTATTTCGCCGGCATCATGTACAAGCTGACTGGTCCAGGCGGTACGTACCTCATAACCTCCCTGTCCGAAGGCTTTGATGTCAGGAATGTATCCCGCCTGGCCATTTGATAATCCTATAATCATTGTATATCTGTATGGCGACAATTCCTTAATCTTCAGTCCGTACTCAGCATATACCTCTCCGGGAAGTGTGATGATGGTAAAATTGTGTATAGCCATCCCCTGCAGTAGTATTTCACAATCTGTTTCTTTTCGCTCCTTCATTTCCATGATCATCCTGGCGTATGTTTTATCAGGAATACCGTCAAACATATCTTCTGAAAGATTTCTGTCCCGTTCATTGACCATCTCAGCCCAGGCAATTTCCTCTGAAGTAATACTGCGGTACGGAATGGATGCCAGTGCACATGTGAACCTTATCTTTCCATGAAGTACCACAGAGTTACCAAGTGCCTCAACGACATAGTCTCCAAGTTTTTTCCCCACCCGTTCCGCTTCTGCAAAATTCCTCAGCTGATCCCTGTTGCGATAATTAAGATGATTTATATTTCCTTCAGCGCCGTTGGCAAAAAGCATTACAACATCTTTATCGTATTTCCTGAGTATGGTATCATCAAGATAGTGAATGAAATCGCGGGATATCATCCACTCATGGCCGACAAGTATTGCAGGATGAAGAGAAAAGTTTACCACAAGTGCAAACAGTCGCCCGCCACAATCCCATAAAGACAGTGTAATTAATTCATTATCAACAGGCCCGGCGGTATCTATAATCTGTTCAGGTGAGAAACTTTCAAAATTCATCACTACTTTTCCGTCATTTTTTACCAGTCGTCTGTTAAAACTCAGGTCAGGAACAAGAATGCTTCCAGTTTTCAGCCTCACTTCCTGAGAATTCTTATTAGCCTCTTTCACAGTATCAGATACAGTTGTTACCAGGTTCGCGAGATATCTGTTAACTGCATCTTCATTACCTTTGTACATGCGCATTCCGGTATCAGGACCGGAGTGGGTATGAGTTGCCCAAATCATCACATTTGACGAAGGGATATCAGTGCATTCTGAAATTCGTGTCCTTATTTCATTGCATGTAGAATACTCAAGACCAATAAGGTCAAAAGCGAGGAAGCATATTTTTGTGTTTCCGTCATTAAGGATGATAATGCTGCAGAACAGGTCATCGTGAACACCACGAGATATGTTGTCGGATCTTATATTACCGGCCATCGGGGTCCCTGGTGGCGGTGTTATTATCACTTTCCCTCTTGCAGCCTTTAGTAAATTCATTTCATAAAAATAAAGGAATAAACTTATTTAAAAAATAAGTGTCTCATGAATTCCAAAAGATATAAATTTACTTCGCTTGGAACCCTGAGTTAATAATCCTTATTGCATAGAAGCAGCGCCATGACTGAAAGAGAACGGTTTATAAAAGTACTCCGGGGGGAGACCCCTGACAGGGTGCCATGGTTTGCTGACTTGGGACACTGGTACAGGGCTGAATCGGGCAATATGTGGAATCTGTTCACTATCACAAATTGTACAAAAGAGATCTGCGATCTGCACAGGGAAGTGAAGGCTGGCTGGTATATTGAAGCGGGGAGTCTTCATGAGGAGTATTATGAGGATGGCGTAATAAGGGAAAAGGAGATCAGGGGAGATACTGCAATAGAAAGTTTTATAACTCCGTTGGGTGGGATCAGTATGGAGAGAAAGTGGAACAGGATTAGCTACTCCTGGGATATAAGCAAGCTAATGATTCAGGATATTAAGGATCTTGAGATACTGTTGTATGCGATTGAAAGAAAGAAATATGTTCCCAGATACGAGAACTGGAAAATTATTGAAGAAACGGGAGGTGATACCGGTCTTGGATTTCCCAGCCTGGGTTATTCCGGGCTGGGTTCTCTGATATCATATTATATGGGCGTACAGAACACCATATATGCCATTTTTGAGAATACTGATCTAATAGAAAGGTATATCGGGTTGTATAATAAGAAACATCTGGAGCTTGTCTCTTTGTATTGCGGATCTCCTGCTCCGCATCTTATTTTTACAGATAATTTGTCGTCAGATATTCAATCACCTGATATTTTCATGAAGTACAGTTACGCACACTATATGGCAATAGCGGATCTTCTGCATTCATGTGGCAAGACTGTTTCGGCACATATGGACGGAATGCTTGACAGGTTAATCGGAATTGTTGCTAAAGCAGGTATTGATGTTGCAGATGCATGTACGCCTAAACCCACAGGTGACCTAAGTCCTGCAGAAATTAGGAAACAGGCAGGCCATAATATGGTTCTTATGGGAGGCATTTCACCCGTAAAATGGTTACCTTCCACTCCTGAAAAAGAATTCATCAGGCATGTAAGGGATTGGCTCGATCTGAGAAAAATCAGCTGCCGCCTTGTACAATCTGCCGGCGACCAGGTTCCTCCTGGCACAAAACTTAAAAGAATCAAACTAATGTATGAACTTGTAGAGGAATATGGAAGATATTGATCTGGCTATATTTCCCCGGATAACTTATAACACATGAAATATGGAATTCAGAATGAGAGAAAGCCTTGTTCTTAAAAAGCTGAGGGCAGGGAAAATTGCAAGTTGCTTCAAACTTAACCTGAATGACGGACAAATTGCCGATCTTGTGGCAGGTATGGGTTTTGACTGTCTATGGACTGACATGGAGCATCAGGCAAATGACTGGGATGTTATTAAAACGCAGTGCTGGGCCGCAAAGTCTCACGATGTAGATCTGATGGTGAGGGTATCAAGAGGGAATTACAGTGATTATATAAAACCTCTTGAACTTGATGCTGCCGGAATTCTTGTACCTCATGTTATGAGCCTGGCCGATGCCAGGAGAGTTGTTGAAATGACCAGGTTTCATCCCACTGGCCGAAGGCCGGTAGACGGAGGTAATGCCGATGGCTTTTATACTGTTATTGATTTCAAGAAATACCTGAAACAGGCAAATGAACAGAGATTCGTCATCCTTCAGATAGAAGATCCGGAACCACTTGATGAACTGGAGGAAATTGCAGCGCTTGAGGGATATGATATTCTTTTCTTCGGTCCGGGAGATTTCAGCCACGGCATTGGTGCACCCGGCGACTGGGATGATCCACGGATTTCAGAAGCCAGGGAGCTGGTGGCCCGGACAGCCCGTAAATATGGAAAACATGCTGCAACAACGTGCAGTATTGATAATCTTAAGGAATATGTTAACATGGGTTACAATTTTTTAAATGTTGGAGCTGATGTTGTGGGATTGGCAGATTACTGCAATAAACTGTTGAAGAGTTTCAGGGAAATAGAAAAAAATTCAAGGTCATGATCAGACTCGGAATTATTGGTATGAGTCCCGGCAATGCTCATCCTTATTCATGGAGTGCCATCATTAACGGACGCTTCGACTGTAGGGAAATTGTAAATGCAGGTTATCCTGCCGTTTCAGATTACCTTGAAGCGAACAGGGACACTCTTGGGCTTCCGGGAGCTGAAGTGACGCACATATGGACTCAGGACATGAAAATCTCTGAAAGTATTGCCGGGTCATCAGGAATAGGCATTATATGTTCCTCACTTAAAGAGATGGCTGAAAGTGTTGATGCAGTGCTTCTCTGCCGCGACGATGCTGAAAACCATGTTGCCATGGCTATGCCATTTGTGGAAGCAGGGCTGCCGATATTTATTGACAAGCCGCTTGCAGTTACAAGAAAGGATCTCGGATGGTTTGCAAAAAAGAATACGGAGGGAGCACTGATTATGTCGGGATCATCAATGAGATATTCCTCTGAATGCAGAAGTGTTAAACAAGAACTTTCATCATTGGGGAAGATTGAGCTGATAACGGCTACGGGGAAAAAAGACTGGATCAGATACGGCGTTCACATGATTGAAGCAATTGCCGCACTACTTAATGATCCTAAACCATTATCGGTTAAAAACACAGGAAAGGAGGATAAAGCGACTGTACATATTGAATATGCCAATGAAGTCACTGCTGTAATAAATATCTTCATGAAAATCTCCTCCACCTTCCAGATGAGTGTTTATGGACAAAACGGATGGAGGCTGATAGATATTAAGAACTCTTATGCGATGTTCAGGGAGAATATACTAGAGTTTTTAAGATCGATACAGGAAGGAAGATCGCGTTTATCATTTGAAAAAACTGAAAATATTATACTTACTCTTATTGCAGGAGTAGAAAGTTATGAAAAGGGAGGTAAAACAATATTTCTTCAGCGATAGACAATAGATTGATTTTATGTAGGCTACCCAAAATGCCATAAGAGATTATAAAATGGACAGATTCAGACTAGACAACAAAGTAATAATTGTAACCGGAGGAGCCGGAAATTACGGAAGGCCAATTTCAGAGGCCCTGGCAGAAGCAGGAGCTTTGGTTTTAATTGCCTCGCGCGACATAGGTAAATGCAGACAATTCGCTTCCGAACTGAAAGAAAGAAATTTTAAGGCTGAAGGTATGGAGCTTGACCAGGGTGACGAAGTGTCCATAAGGAGTTTCACTGAAGAAGTAATTAAAAAATACAAGGCTATCGATGTTCTTGTCAACAATGCCGTTAACAGGGAAGGGTGTAAGGATCTGGACATTATAAGCCGAAATGATCTCGAGATATCTCAGTCTGTAAACTATACCGGCCTTTTACTGCTGACTCAGTCGGTTCTAAGGAATATGATATCCCGTAACAGCGGATCAATAATAAACATCAGTTCAATACAGGGAGCTGTGGGCCCGAATTTTCGTGTTTACGGTGAAACAGGGATGAGCAGCGGGGTCACTTACACCTTTGAAAAGTGGGGAATGGTAGGATTTACCAAATGGCTGGCCAATTATTACGGGAAATATAATATAAGGGCAAATTGTATAAGTCCGGGAGGATATGGTCCCGGGATCCGGGCTGCAGAACTGAGTGCAGAGTTCACCGAAAACTACATGAGGCTAACTCCTTTAAGGCGCTTTGCAGAGGAAGACGATATAAAAGGACCTGTTGTATTCCTTGCTTCTGATGCATCTTCCTATATTACAGGTCATAATCTTATGGTTGATGGGGGCTGGACAAGCTGGTAAACATGCAACTGTCCGCTGACGATTTTATATTTATAAATCATAACATTGATTATTGATCAAAGGAAACCTGCTATTAGTCAAAATCATGAACAGCACTAAAATGGATTTTACAGGCGTGCCATTGTTTCTCATTTTATTAATAATCATATATTTACAAAAAGAAATATTTTCATTGCACAATCTTACGAAGAAAAAACTGATAAATTTTATTCACATTTTGACGAATAAACATTTTATTATGATTAATAGAATATTTTAAATGATTAAATGACTTATTGTTTACACTAAGTTCATAAATCCTGAAAAATTTCGATGAAACTTGCCCTTCCTTTTATTGAAGACCTCGGACTAAATTCGTATTTTTATGACCGGATATAATTATCCTTTCTGAATGGATAAAGTGGCAGTTAATCATAAGGTTGAACCGGATAATTTCCAGATTGTTAAAAATGGTCCACGGGATAAGCAGATCTTAATGGAAGAGGATCATAATAATCCTGTATTTAATAACCTGGTAGCAGAAGGTGGAGAGAATTTTTATCATTACATCAACTGGCTGGGATTGGCAAAGGATCCGAATCTTATGATCTTATCATCCATTCATCATTATTACTATGATTTCAACGAGCTGAAGGGTGTCAGAACACTCATCAATCTGAAACAATTAAATCAGATTAATCACCTCGACACTTTTCTGAGCAATGTATTCAGGGTGCTGCCAACCAAGGCTAATTTCATAGGGTGTTTCAAAGACAATAAGATCCACAGGGGAATGGCTGTTCCCATTTATCAGTCATTCAGGCTCTTAAGCAGCCTTATTAACATAATTGATTCGAAGACTGACCGGTTTATGTCACGAAAACATGTGATAAAGGTTTTGGAATCACACAATTTCAAAATATCTGACATGACGGAAATAGGTGACATAACATATTTCTGTGCCCAGAATAACAAGAAGTCAGGTTAGATTCATTATATCTTTATTTTCAGGCGGACTATTTCTTACTTTTTCAAAATCCAGTTTCTGCATATTATTTTCATATCCGGGAGTAGCATTAGTTAATAAAAGCTCCTGACAATTGTTCTTTCTATATCTATATCAATATCTATTTGTCCACAAAATTGATCCTTCTGTCAAAACTTCACCTGAAACAGATTTATGCAAAAAAGGATTTTCCATCATTCGTAAAAACCATATTATCAGTATCATAACCATATCCTGGCTCTTTGTTCTGCATCTATACAGGGAATGTGCCTGTAAATATTGTACAAGTTTTGACGCAATCACATATTCTTAATATTAACGTCCTGTCAGTTTTGACAATTGCTGCTTTTCAGATGGTGAACATGCTAAACCAGAGGCTATTTTCGCCATTATCAGACAATTGACCCATTGACAGGATAATCAGGAACAATTATTTTTATCCCGGCTTTTAATATCTGAATCATGGAACAGATAAATGTGGTAAACAGGGAAAACTCCATTAATTATTTTTCATTGACAAATATGGAAATACACAACTTTCAGATGCCAGGGCTTTTTTCTTTGAATTCGCCTATCCTGGAACATCTTCTTATAAATAGTTGTGAAGATTTTCATAAATATGTTCGCTGGACAGGTCTGGCCAGAAATAACGGAGTATTGGTACTTTTACCGATTTCTCATTACAATTATGATTTTGAGGACTTAAAGGGAGTAAAGATCCTGATCAGCCAGAAAAAATTAAATAATATTAAGCATCTGGATAGTTACTTGCGCATTTTGTTTAAAGCAATGCCGGCTGATGGTTATTTTTTCGGATGTTTCGAGTGCAATGACAAGCCGGCACCTGTAAAATCTTATATTCCGGCACGGAAAATCATGTGTTCCATGAAATATCAAGAATCTCAACCAGAAAGACTATTCACAAGAAAAGGAGTATCAATAATGCTCGAAGGACACGGTTACAAGGTAATCGATTTAACCGATATTAACGGAATTACGTATTTTTGTGCACGGATTAAAAAATCGGGTGAATAAAACATTCTCATAAATTAATCGTTCTTATTATAATTTTATAGAATTGCGACATATCTGCTATTCCATTAGAAGGGAAAATGGATATAATTAACACATTGATACGGCTTAGGATAATTCCATTCCTCGAGAAATGGAACCTTATTAATCTTATACTGGGATTTGTTGATATCCTGGCTATTGCTGTAGCATTTCAGATAGCGTACATTATTAATTACCATGAATATGGAGGGACTTTCTTTTTCGAAAGAAGGGATATGACTTTACTTTTCCTGGGAATTTTGCCGATATGGCTGATCACACTATATATAATTAAAGTAACAGAAATTCCAAGAACAAAAAGATACAGAACACTGCTTTTTGAATATATACAGTCTGCGATTGCTGTAAGCATAATATTATTGGGGATATATTTCATTTTCAAACTCGCCTATATTTCCCGTTTATTTCTGGTAGAGTTTACTTTCCTTGGATTTCTATTCCTGTTTCTGGCAAGAACCCTGGAATATAAGGTTTTCAGGATTTACCGTGCAAAAGGTTACAATTATATAAATGTGGTTCTGATCGCTGATGATACATCTATTGGCTTCATCGAGGATCTCCGCAGCAATCTTGACTGGGGTTACAGGATAGCTGTTATTTTCAGCAATTCACAGTTAATAAGAAATAAATACGGTAATTTATATAAAATTCTTCCTGAAAGGTCAAAAATGGGTTTGCACGAGCTGATGGAAGTAGACACTATTGATGAGGTAATTTATCTTAAAAATGAAGTAATTCCCGCCGAAGTCAGAAATACAATAAGGTCATGTGAGGAACTGGGGGTGGTATTCAGACTAAGATACAAGGATCTGCAGCTTAATCTTACCAATGCTTTTACCTCGATAATAGGGAATGAGAAATTCCTGACTTTCATAAACATCCCATATAAACCATTTGCGCTTGCCGTAAAGAAATTCATGGATATCAATTTTTCTGTCATACTATTGATTATTTTATCTCCCCTGCTGCTGATAATAAGTCTGGCAATAAAACTGACATCAGAAGGGCCGGTTATTTATAAACAGGCAAGGGTAGGTTTAAGAGGGCGTCAGTTTAATCTATACAAGTTCCGGACCATGGTTGTCAATGCTGACAGTATCAGAAAAGAGCTTGAGACAAAGAATGAAGCTGACGGACCGGTTTTCAAGATCAAGGATGATCCTCGAATAACAAAAGTCGGCAAGTTTCTCAGAAAAACAGGGCTTGATGAACTTCCGCAGCTTGTCAATGTGCTTAAAGGAGAAATGTCGCTTATTGGTCCTCGTCCTCCTTTGAAAAGTGAAACTGAGCAATATAAAAGATGGCAATTACGACGTCTTTCAGTAAAGCCGGGATTATCATGCTTCTGGCAGATAATACCAGACAGGAACAGTGTGAAATTTGAGAAGTGGATGGAGATGGATTTGGCTTACATTGACAATTGGTCACCTCGTTTAGATTTTATAATTTTGCTCAAAACCATAAAAACAGTGTTCAACAGAACAGGAAACTAGAATCACACATAATAATTATATGAAAAAGAAAATGAAATTTACAGGCAGAATCGGACTTGCGATTATATTGACAACAATTGCCATTTCATGCGTTCCGGCAAAAAAGTTGAGTTATTTCACCGACATCAATAACCTTGACGAACCAATAGCAAATCCGAAAGTCCAGAAAATTATATTACCATTTGACCGACTTTATATCAAAGTACTTAGCATTGATCCGGCTACCAGCCAGATATTCAATCCAACAGAAGAGATCCGTTACTCCAATGCCGGTAATGGATTAATTGGTTATCTGGTGGATGAAGAAGGTAACATAAATTTCCCGTTTGTTGGTAAAATAAATGTAGGAACTCTTACCACCACGGAAGCATCCAAAAAGGTACAAAATGCCCTTAATGATTACGTTGCAAATACATCTGTTGTGGTAAAATTCATTGACAATCAGGTTTCTGTTTTAGGTGAAGTTCAGAACCAGGGAGTTTTTTCATTTACTCAGGACAAACTTAATATTTATGAGGCACTTGCACTTGGTGGAGGATTAACACGTTACGGCAACAGGAAGAATATTGTCCTAATAAGGCAGGAAGGTGATAAAATAATGCATCATAAACTTGACCTTTCGGACTCAAAAATAGCCACTAAAGATTTTTACTACATTCAACCGAATGATGTTATTGTGGTAGAACCGTTAAAATCAGTTTCAACAAGCTATCAGAATATAACTTATTCAACTCTGCTAACAACCTTGTCAACAGCTGCAACACTCATTACAATAGTATTGACCAGGCGTTAAAAATTAAATAAAATATCTCAACAATGTTAAAAACTACAGAACCCGATTCATCCATAGCACCGATTAAGTATTTTATATTTAAGGTTGCGTCACTTAAATACCTGTATATGAGCATACTGATCCTATGCTTTGCAGCAGCATTTTTATATAACCGGTATTCATCCAGAGTATATGAAGCTTCAGCATCCCTTAGTCCGGTTGAAAATAAAACCTCCTCTATCCTTAGCTCAAATCAGCTTTTCGGGGGAATAGAGTCGCTTCAATCTCTGAACAATACCGAAAATGACATGACCAATCTTAATTCCTTTGCACTGGTATACAGTACTGTGATAAGCATGAATCTGGAGATCAGTTATTTCAGAGAAAAGCAGAGTTTTTTCAAACAAACTGATGAATTGTATGAGACTTCTCCTTTTACTGTCACATTAGATAAATCACATATTCAGCCGATTAATGCCAAAATATTCATTTCTGTGCTGGATGATTCATCATACAGGCTGATAATATCCGAGAAAAAGGCATCGTTGTATAACTATGTTGATAACCAGATTGTAAGTGAAAAGATACCTATTGAACTGGATTCTGTATACCGATTTAATGAGACAATAGCTAACAAGTATCTGAAATTTTCAATTTCACTGAATAGAGAAATCCCTATAGTCAGTAATGACAAAAGTAATTATAAGTATTATTTCAAATTCAATCATCTCGACTATCTGGCAAAGCAGTATCTGAAGCAGATGACCATTGAGAAAGCATCCCCACTTGGATCAATAATAAATGTCAAGTTCAGCGAAAGGAACCTAAATAAGACAATAGATTTTTTAAATCGATTTCTTACTTCATTCCTTGAGGATAATCTTGCAAAGAAGAATAAAACTGCTTTAAGTACTGTTAATTTCATTGATTCACAGATATCAAAGACATCTGACTCACTGGCCATTTCAGAATCAGTACTCAGGAATTACAGATCGGCCAACCAGGTGACTGATCTGAGTTTCCAGGGACAGAGGATATATGAACAAATGACACAAATCCAGACTGAAAGAGCCAATTTGCAGGTTCAGGAAAGATATTACAATTATGTAATAAACCTTTTTAAAGCCAACCAAGATTTGTCCGGCGTGGTCCCACCTACAGCGATGAATGTTAACGATCCTATAATTAATCAGCTTATCACCAATCTGCTCGATCTTTATAACCAAAGGTCAAGTGTAGTATCAGGAAGCAATCCGGAGAAGAATATCTTTTTGTCCCAGATCGACAACAAAATCCGCATTCAGCGACAAGCTATCCTGGAAAACTTCACTAATAATTTAAATACTCTTAATCTTTCACTGAACGAGTTAGATTACAGGGAAGAAAAGCTCTCGAGAGAGATTTCAAGGCTTCCCAGGACCGAAATGAATATGGTAAGCATGCAAAGAAAATTTAATCTCAATAATGAAATCTTTACATTCCTTCTGCAGAAAAGATCTGAGGCTGCAATCTCTCTTGCATCAAATTATCCGGATTATGAAATCCTTGAACCTGCCCGTGAAATAACGTCCAGGATAACTGCACCGAAGCAGGTAATAAATTATATGCTTGCATTGTTTCTTGGGTTATTGATTCCAACATTGTATCTGATGATAAGAGATTTCTTTGATGATAAGATCAGGAGCCTTAATGATGCTGAGTATCTGCTTCACAGACCAATATTGAGCGTTATTTACAGTAACAATCATAAAAGTGAGTCGGTTGTTGCTGAGTTCCCCAAATCAGCCGTATCCGAATCTTTCAGGAACCTTCGAAGCAGTCTATTCCTTAAAGCCGGGCATGAACAGTCTAAGGTGATTCTGATAACCTCTTCACAGCCACAGGATGGGAAGAGCTTTATATCATTTAATCTTGCTTCATCAATTGCTTCAGTGGGTTATAGAACCATTTTAATTGATTGCGATCTCAGGCGGCCAACATTACATTCGAAGTTGAAGGTTGAAAATCGCATAGGGCTTACCAACTTTATGACAAAAAATGCATCTGTCAATGAAATAATCCGACAGACCAACATTGAAAACCTGTCATTCATCCCTGCTGGCCCTGTAATCCCCAACCCATCAGAGATGATGGAACTTGGAGTTCTTGATGGTCTTATAAATGATCTTAAGACCAGATACGACTATATCATAATTGATACAACACCGGTAGGTATAGTTGCTGATGCGACTCTTATGATGAAATACGCATCCAAAGTCCTGATGGTCATGAGAAACAACTATACCCGCAAAGATATTCTGGTCAATGTAATCAATAATCTAAAGACAAATAAGTTAAATAATTATGATATTGTCTACAATGATCTGAATTTACATAAAAGCTCATACAGACATTATAGTAACTACTATATCAAGAATTAAGATTTTAATCAGAAACAGAATATCATTTATAACTATTAATCACATTTTTATCAGTATGGAAGTTGAAGAATTGGCAATCAGGGAAAAAGTCAAAGAATATATACAGCAGGCTACTTTTGTGGAAAAAGAGAAGATCAAGGATGACTCCCTGATTTTTAAGGAGGGATACTTTGATTCGATGGGATTCGTATTGCTGTTAACATTTCTTGAGGAAAATTTCAATATAAAGACAAACGATTCTGATCTTGTTGAGGAGAACTTTGAATCGATCAACTCCATAACAAATTTCATTTTAAGAAAGAGGAATAACTGATTATGTGCGGCATTGCAGGGATAATTGATTACAAAGGTGCTCTAAGTGACAAATCTGTAATTAAATCGATGCTTAGTGCAATAAGTTATCGAGGACCTGATGAAAGTGGCATCTATTTTTCTCCCTGTGCTTTTTTAGGAAATGTCAGACTCAGTATCATTGATCTTTCATCCGGTCAACAACCTCTATCTGATTCTCAGGAACGTTTCTGGATTGTATTCAATGGAGAGATTTTCAATTACCTCGAACTTCGTGAGATGCTAATTAAGAAGGGGATAATTTTTAAGACTCATTCCGATACTGAAGTGCTTGTTCAGCTTTATGCCATTTATGGTAAAAAATGTCTTTCCATGCTTAATGGACAGTTTGCCTTTGCAATATGGGATAAACATGAGAAGGAGTTGTTTATGGCACGAGACAGAATCGGAATACGACCTCTTTTCTACAATCTTGAGAACGGAGTCTTCACATTTGCTTCGGAAATCAAATCCCTTTTCCTGCAGAACAGAATAAAACCTGAATTATCAATAGAGAATCTTACCCAGATTTATACTTTCTGGACTGCAATAACCCCCAATACAGCATTCAGGAATATATATGAGTTATCACCGGGATGCTGCCTGACTTATAATAAAAATGGCCTTAAAATTGAACAGTACTGGAAGCTCCAATATGGAAGGCCCGAAATTGGACTTACCATGGAGAAGGCTCTGGAGCAGTTCCACGAGCTTTTTTACAATGCTGTAAAAATAAGATTAAGGGCCGACGTGGAAGTTGCTGCATATCTGAGCGGGGGTATTGACTCAAGCACCACTGTAGCATATATTAAAGATATTGAACCAGGAATACTGAATACTTTTTCGATCGGTTTTGCCGATAAAGATTTTGATGAGACTGTATATCAAAATGAAGCTGTAGGTTATTTGAACACAAATCACAGGTCAATCCTGTGCACTGCGGATGAAATTGCCCAAAGTTTCCCGAGAGTGATCTGGCACACTGAAACACCTGTTACCAGGACAGCTCCCGCACCAATGTACCTCTTGTCAAAACTTGTAAGAAATAACAATATCAAGGTTGTGATTACCGGCGAAGGTGCGGATGAGATGCTTGCAGGATATGACATTTTTAAGGAAGTCAGGATAAGAAGATTTTGGGCTTCACAACCAAATTCAAATTTACGGCCTCTCCTGCTGACAAAGCTTTATCCATATCTTCCCCAGATGAAAAAGGCAAATCCTGTTATACTTAAAATGTTTTACGGATATAAACTTGAAGATACGGAAAATCCATTTTATTCCCATCTCCTCCGATGGAACAATGCAAATCATATTCTTAAACATTTTTCCGACAATATCAAGTCAGAAATTAACGGTTATTCAGTCTTAGAAGACCTTGAAAAAAAGCTGCCACCAGATTTTAACAAAATGGACTACCTGGAAAAATCACAATGGCTTGAAACTTCTATTTTTATGTCAGGTTACCTGCTTTCATCTCAGGGCGACAGGATGGCTATGGCTAATTCTGTGGAAGGCAGATATCCATTTCTTGATTACAGGGTAATTGAATTCTGCAACAAGCTCCCGGGTGATTTCAAACTCAAAGGACTGAACGAGAAATATCTGCTCAAGAAGCTGATGAAAAACAAGATTCCTGAGAATATCATAAACAGATCAAAACAGGCTTACAGGGCACCAATTAAGAGCGCTTTCTTTTTAAACAATCCTCCGGAATTTATCAGTGAAATGCTTTCTCCTTCATTTTTTAAAAGAGCCGGAATTTTTAACCATGATTCCATTTCAAACCTACTGTTAAAGATAGAAAAAACGAATAATTCAACTGAGATTGAAGATATGATATTGGCCTCTGTTTTGTCAACACATCTACTTTATTATCAGTTTATTGAAAAACATTCCGAGAGTTTTCAGAACTCAGGAATTAATAATCCAAAAATAGTAGAAGACTTATAATCATATTACCATGAACAATAACAGACCTTTTTCAAAAGATTTGGTTGTACTCAGAAACATTGAATCAGTAGCAGATAATATTATTAAAAAGCTTAAACAAGATGTTTTATGTAGTTTGAAAAGATTAGGAGGAGTTGTTGGAATTAGCGGAGGAATTGATTCATCAGTATGCCTGGCACTTGCAGCTAAAGCTTTTGGTCCCGAAAAAGTACTTGGGGTAATTATGCCTGAAAAGGATTCCAGCCCTGAGAGTGAGGAACTGGCATTGGAACTTGCCAGTAAGTTTGGAGTAAGCACTGTGAAAGAAGACATTACAGAAGCATTGGCCGGATTCAGATGCTATGAAAGACGTGATGAGGCAGTGAAAAGAGTATTTCCCGAATATGATCCAAATACCTATAAAATGAAGATTGGCATTCGCCAGAGTGGTTTGTTCAGCAATCTGCCTCCTGTATTCACACTAACCATTGTCGACAAAGATGGACGCCAGCAGGATAAAATCCTGCATACTCGTGAATATCTCCAGATTGTTGCAGCATCTAACTTCAAACAGCGTTCAAGGATGTCAATGCTTTATTATCATGCTGAATCAAATCATTATGCCGTAATAGGTACTCCCAATAAGCATGAACAGGAGCAGGGATTTTTTGTCAAATATGGTGACGGAGGTGCAGATGTAATGCCAATTGGTAATCTCTATAAAACCCAGGTGTATCAATTAGCTGAATATCTGGATGTTCCAAGGAGCATTATTAAAAGAACTCCCACCACTGACACATATACAGCGACACAAACCCAGGAAGAGTTCTTCTATCAGCTTCCATTCGATCTTATGGATATATACTGGTATGGCTTTGAAAACGGATATCAGCCGGGTGAGGTAGCTCAGGTAATGGGTGAGACAGAAACCCGGATTGAAGCATTGTTCAAGAATTTTGAAAGAAAGAGGAGAACAACCGAATACCTGAGAATGTCTCCTGTCAGAGATTATTAAAAAGTTCCTGACTATTAAAAAGACATTTCTCCTGACCAATTGTGAAATTTTTCACATAATCAACTTCTAAACTTTAAAAAAAACCAGAAATAAAGTTCTGGTTTTTTTCATTCATATAATTTAAATATCCGCTTGTCAAAAAGATTGAAACATACATGTATTTTAACTATTTATTCAAGCCTTTTTTCATCCGGTTTAGTTAGATTTAAAAACAAAACTGCACACAAATCGCATTAAATGAAGAAGATCGTATTCTTATTAATCTTTTGGAGTATCATCATAACGGGTTTTTCACAAAATACAGACCCTAACCTGGATATTCATGAAGTTAAAATAAACTATGATTACAGCCAGGAAGAACTGGGTACTATTTTCAGTGCAGATGAGAATAGCTATCTGCTCAGACTAAGCCTCTTCCGCCACCCTGATGAAAACGCAGAATTATCGATAAAAATCTGGACTGTATCCCGGGATAATTATACTTTGGTATCGGGGCCATTCCGTTGGAACATTTCATCAGGACCTCAAGGCTGGATGGAATACACTTTTCCATACCCGATTGCGATTTATGCGGGCAGGATATATCTTATTTCATTTGAAAACATTTCTGACAATAATAAAAACGACCTATCAACCAGTTCTCAATTGAAAATCTTTGATAACCAAAGAACATTTTCCTCAGTTTCATTCGAAAACGACAAGACAATAAAACCAACCAGCTGGTTTATAAATACTTCAGGCAGAATTAAGATACAAGCTATTTTGAATGTTCAGTTTGATGGCGGCCGGATCGGAAATGATCAGTCGATATGTTACAATTCGAAACCATTGGAATTGTTTCAGATTATTCCTCCTACTGGTGGGGATGGCACTTATAATTACCAATGGCAGATTTCTGATAATCATACTACATGGACCAACATTGAAGGGGCGACTTCAGAAACATATTCTCCACCAGCACTGACAAGCAACAGATGGTACAGAAGGATTGTAACCAGTGGAGTTTTTGGCAGTATAAACAGTAATGAAATACTTATATCGGTTTACCCCATTTTTGAACCAGGCGAAGTAGGATCAGTTCAAACCATATGTTATAACTCAGTACCCACGGCACTAAATCAAATTAGGCCCCCTACCGGTGGTGATGGCGTTTACAGCTTTCAATGGCAGTTATCAACTGATAATGTTTCCTGGACTGACATTCCTGGTGCAGTTTTTCAATCTTATTCACCCGGAGCATTAAAATCAAGCAGATGGTATCGAAGAAATGTGACAAGTAAAAGTTGCGGTCAGATAAGCAGTGCACCCGTAAGGATTACTGTTATAGATGAGCTGGTTCCTGGTGTAATTGGATCAGATCAGGTAATATGCTATAACAGCCGGCCTGCCGGTCTTACACAGTTAAGTCCTGTTTCAGGAGGAACCGGATCTTATACATTTCAGTGGCAAATTTCGAATAATGGTACAAACTGGACAAACATTTTAGGAGCAACACAATCTTCATATGCTCCGTCCTCAATGAACTCAAGCGCATACTTCAGAAGAAGTGTCAGCAGTGGAAATTGCAGCAATGTTAGCAATACAGTATTAGTGTCAGTAAATCCCGATCTTATGCCAGGATCGGTCGGTTCACCCCAGACCATCTGCTACAATACCATCCCTGCCCAACTGACGCAGATCTCCGCTCCTTCAGGTGGCATCGGATCTTTCTCTTTTCAATGGCAAACCTCTTCAAATAATTCAAGCTGGTCGAATATCACGGGAGCAACTCTTGCTTCTTATGCACCCCCGGCTCTTACAGCCTCAACTTACTTCAGACGCAATGTGACTAGCGGTGATTGCGGTACTGTCAGTTCTGCATCTGTTCTAATTACTGTCAATGCTAATCTGACCCCCGGTTCTATAGGATCAGCACAGTCTATATGCTACAACGATGTTCCTGCACCCCTGACGCAGGTATCCCCACCTTCCGGAGGAACAGGCAATTATACATATCAGTGGCAAAGTTCTCAAAACAACTCTGACTGGTCGAATATCTCCGGTGCAACACTCTCTTCTTATTCACCCCAGGCTTTAACAGCTAATACATACTTCAGAAGGAATGTGACAAGTGGTGATTGCGGTACTGTCAGTTCAAACAGTGTCCTTATCACAGTTAATCCCGCCCTGGTTCCAGGATCGATCGGAAATGACCAGACTATCTGCTACAATACATCTCCCGCCCAGCTGTCGCAGTTAACTCCTCCCTCAGGTGGAACAGGTTCGTACACCTATCAGTGGCAGAGCTCTTCAAACAATGCAACATGGTCCGACATCTCAGGGGCAACCTCTTCTGCATACTCACCTCCTCCCCTGACAGCAACTACATATTTCAGACGTAACGTCAGAAGCGGCGATTGCAATACAGTCAATTCAAACCCGGTCACCATCACTGTCAATCCACAAATCAATCCAGGATCGGTCGGTTCACCCCAGACCATCTGCTACAATACCATCCCTGCCCAAC
>CAZTJT010000008.1:0-14895 GCA_964613785.1 uncultured Rikenellaceae bacterium | reverse complement strand
TCCGACATCTCAGGGGCAACCTCTTCTGCATACTCACCTCCTCCCCTGACAGCAAACAGATATTTCAGAACCAGGGTCAGAAGCGGTGACTGCTATAACAATACCAACTCCATATTGATAAATGTTTACGCACCGGTAAACCAGGCACAATTGCATGACAGTAAACGAATTTACACCAACACATCAACTACCTTCAATGTTGCAATTACTGGTGGAGTACCACCTTATACAATCAATTATACGCGTAATGGTACACCTCAACCAGTAGTTAATAATTATACAAGCGGTACGGCAATTTCAACCGGTATTCTCACAACTGGTACCTATAATTACGCCCTCACATCTGTGACGGATGCTAATGGTTGTGGCGCCCAGGATCTTGGATCGAGTATTACGATTACTGTATTGTCAGATCAGGTGATGGTTATGAATACAGCCCTGGTTGTAGTAAATTCATCATCATCATACTACTCTGACTACACCACTTATATTAAGCCTTATCTCGACTATTTTGGAATACCTTATGATGTATGCAATGTAGCTTCATCGTCATTACCCTCATTTTATGATTATGCTGTAATCATTTTCGGACACAGAAATGTTTACACTTCAGGTTATCCGATAACCCAGCTTGAATCAGCAATTTCAGACGGCGTAGGGCTATACAGTTTTGATCCTCACCTGTTTGACTATTCGAGCAGTTTTACTTCATTAATATCATCAAGATCGCTTAGCTCAGGTCAGATTACCATTTCAAATTACTCGCACTATATAACATCATATCATGCTCCTGATGTCTATAATCCCAATAGCAATATAATAGAACTTGAAAACAGTCTAAGTGTTACCCAGAACAGTAATCTGACAGGAGGAATCACTCTGGCAACCATGAGCTCGGGAAGTCAAAACGTGTCATTGCTCCAGGTTGCCGCTTTTGGAAACGGAAAAATTGTAAAATGGTGCAGTTACGGATGGGTTTTTGATAATATTTTAGGCCCGGTTTATGGGATGGACGACCTCATCTGGAAAGGTATTGTATGGGCAGCCAGAAAACCATTTGTAATGCAGGGACTACCACCCTTTGTTACAATGAGGGTTGATGATACAGATGGCTCCGGATCAGGGGTGATAGAAAATTTTGAATGGATAAAAATTTGCAACCAGTACGGTATAATACCATGGGTAGGGACATTTAACAATGAAATCAGGCCCTCAAATATTCCAACCCTCAAATACCTGATTGATAATAATCTTGCAACAGCATTCCCTCATGCCTTCAATGGTGATGATTTCATATATTTCAATCATCAGAACCTGCCTTCATTTGACCCTGCTGCAAATGTGCGTGCAGCCAGGGATTTCTATATTACACATGGGCTTAAGTTTTCCAAGTATCTTGTTCCTCACTTCTATGAAATAAGTTCTGAAGCTTTAAGTGAAGTACGTAATCTAGGAGCTGAATTCATTGCCACTCATATGCTTCCTGATCAGTTCTATTTTGCATCACCTTCCACTCCCTGGATAAATTGCGGACCTTACAGAATAAACAGGTATGGCAATGCTTCCGGATATGTTCCTGTTTATTATGCAGGATATGTAAATCTGAACGGAATTGAGTTTTTTAACTGCCTCATTGAAATTACTGATGACGGAGGATATGAATGGTATCCTGACAGCGATGTTACTTCGACGGTAGCAAGGGGAATAAGACATTTACGGCGTTCATTCCATAGTATGGCCCTTGCGTCGCTTTTTACACATGAATATTTTCTGGCAAGTATTTCAATTTCTAACTGGAGGGAGATCATCAGCCAGATAACATCAAATATTACAGAATACAATCCTGAATACAGATCAACAGACTATGCAATCCAATATCTAAGAGCAAAACAGAATATAGTTATAACCAGTGTTATTGAAAATCTCAATGATATAACCATTTCTTATAGCGGAAACAATGATATGGACACAAGATGTTATCTCTTCAACGAATCAGGCGGTCAGATAACATACAGGTTTGTTACTCTTCCCCGGACTAATGGCAGTAATGAAGTAACTGTATCAAAATAAGGAATATGAGTAAGTTAATTAGAAATATACCAGCTTTTTTCTTAGTGATCGGATGTTTATTTCCTTTTCATTTGGTTACTGGCCAATGGATTAGTGAAAAATGTCCAACTAAATGTGATCTGAACTCGGTATGGTTTTCAAGCGACGGAACAGGATGGATTGTTGGAGATAAAGGTATTATTCTTATGAAATCTGCTGATACATGGAAGCTGACTGAAAGTCCTACTGAAGAAAACCTTTATTCTCTTGCATTTAACAACAAAAACAACGGATGGGCAGTAGGTTCAAATGGAGTAATTATTCACTATGATGGTAAAACCTGGCGTAAAGTTGAAAGCCCATCTAAATGGGATCTTTACTCTGTTAGTGTTAACAACTTAACAGGAGGAGTTGCTGTTGGAGAGCATGGGACAATATTACTTTACAATAATGGAAGCTGGGAAATGCATAAAAACACAATAAAGGGAAATCTGTTGTCAGCAAGTTTCGCCGGCAATGATATCTGGATAGGAGGAGGACTTGAGTGTGTACGATTTCCTATTATGCAAATGACAAGCAATAAGGGGAATATGGCAATCAATTCATTCAAGTCGGAAGCAATAATTAACAGTATATTGTTTCTAAATCCTGATGAAGGATGGGCAGTAGGCAGTCCAAGCACTATCCTGCATTATACAGGGAAGTCATGGGAAGTTCCCGTCACAGATGAAAAGTTCTCCTCGCTGAGAACAATCTACTTCTCAGACATAAATAACGGTATAAGTGCAGGATACGGAGGTACGATCATGATATATAAAAACAATATCTGGAGCAAACAAAGCATTTCCACAACCGAGGATCTTAATGGTGTTTTTATCTCAAATGATACTTACTATGCAGTTGGTAACAAGGGAACTATCATTAAGTGGAGAAATAATGACAATAAGGTCAGAAATACACATAAAGATGAAATGGAGATGGGAATTGAGATTTTTCCAATTCCGTGCGATGATAGGTTAAACATAATACTAAACTTTAATAATCCAACAGATAAAGTTCGTATTATACTCACCAATTCTTCTGGAAAAGTAGTAGCTGAAAAGGATCAGAGTCTGATAAATGGAAATTCGGAATGTTTTTTATCCACCAATACCCTGGCGAACGGATTATATGCGCTGGAGGTAGTAACCAACAGTAAGTCAATTATTAGGAAGATCCTGGTTAATCATTAGTTTTCATTTATAAAAGATAATATTTTATTCATAATTAAGTTATTAATAAATATTACTTAATATGAACGCTTTTAATTACTTTTTTGAAAAGACAAGTGGTTTGGATAAGCCTTTTCTTGTCGGTAAGGAGAATGCTTCCTTCAAAGAGCTATATAACTCTTCTTTGTTTCTGGCCCACCACCTCGATAAAGAATATGGCAAAGGGAAAAAGATTTTACTTATTTCTGAAAACAACCTGTTTTTTCTGACTGCTTATTTAGCCATAATTAAGTCAGGGAATATATGTATTCCACTTGATCCAAATATGGAACAGGAGAATTTCAATTACATTTCAGACATAACTAATCCCGTTTTGCTATTCATTTCAAAAGATGCAGGTCGAAAACTAAATACCGGGCCATACAGATGCATTTATCCTGATTCAATAACCAAGGAAGGAAACAATATAGCCGATTCGATCGATGATATTGAATTTGATGAAAACCAGTGTGCTGAGATTATTTTCACATCAGGCTCCACCGGTAAACCCAAGGGAGTTATGATATCACATAAGAACCTGATTGCCAATACTGAATCTATTATTACATATCTTAAATTGAAGGAATCAGACAGGATGCTGGTAGTTCTGCCTTTCTATTACTGTTATGGTTTATCTCTACTTCACACACATTTAAGAGTTGGAGGTTCAATTGTTCTGAATAATTCATTTATTTTTATAGGGGGAATAATTAATAATCTCCGGGATTATAAGTGTACTGGATTTGCAGGAGTACCTAGTCACTACCAGATTCTTCTTAGAAAATCTGACAACTTTAAGACCACCCGATTTCCTGATTTAAAATATGTTACTCAGGCGGGGGGAAAACTTGCAACTATTTTTATTGACGAATTCAGAGCCAGTTTTCCTGAAACGGATTTTATTGTTATGTATGGTCAGACTGAAGCAACCGCAAGGCTGTCTTACCTGCCCCCTGAATTGTATGAGAAAAAGAAAGGATCAATGGGTAAGGGTATTCCGGGAGTAGAGTTACGGGTGGTTAATGAAAAAGGTAATCAGGTTAAACCTGGAGAGATAGGAGAGGTTATAGCTCGTGGTGATAATATCATGTTAGGCTATTATGCTGACGAGGAAGGTACAAGAAACACAATAAGAGATGGGTGGCTGTACACGGGAGACCTTGGAACTGTAGATGATGAAGGGTATATTTACCTGACAGCCAGAAAGAAAGAGATAATAAAAGTAGGTGGAAAAAGAATTAGTCCCAAGGAGATTGAAGCGGTAATACTGCAACTGCCGGAAGTAGTAGATTGTTCAGTTGAAGGTATTAACGATGAGCTTCAGGGAGAAGCTATAAAAGCAACAATTGTAATAAACGATAAAATGAAAATGTCAATTAATGAAGATTTTATAAAGCAGCATTGTTCAAAACATCTTGCGCTTTATAAAATACCACGTATTTTTGAATTTAAAGACCAGGTAACCATAAGTTCAACTGGTAAAAAGATAAAAAAATAAGAGCTTATGTCAAAAGTGTTAATAAATCGTTTTCTGCCTTAATGATTTAAGTGCCTTCCTTTGTGATTCTTTGTTGTTAAGCGACTTATACTTCATTATTAAAGCACTCAGGAGATTTTCGTACAATCTCCAAAAATATCAGATACCAAGATTTTAAGAATCAGATATAAACAGAAAGTAGCATTCAATCAGCAAAATAAATTTCATAAAATCAAAGGATTCCAAAATGTTTTTTAATTATCTTCTCCTTTTGAGAATCACTCATATTTTTAGTTGACAATAATCCGGGATTCTGGCTATACAATAGTCGCTGAATTGACATTTTCATTATCACTTTAGCCGGATTACCAATTATTATGGAGTCATCGGGATACTTACCCCGAAGAACGCTTCCTGCCCCTACAATACAGTTATTTCCGATAATTGTATTTGGCAGTATAATACAATTCATTCCGATGAAAACATTATTTCCGATTTTTATTTTTCCAAAAATATCACCATCGTTAAACTCCTTGCGCATACACCATATACCTCCGTCATGGGTTACCAGATTTGTGCCATAAGCAATTGCAACATTATTACCGATTTCGATTAAGTATGGTTCGGTTGAGAAGGCCATGGTTTCAAAATGGCAGTTTTCTCCGATTTTCATCCCCTTTTTACGCCAGTACTTTATTTTTCGGTCGGAGCCAGCCTTCTCAAGAATCTTTTTGTAAGAACTTGTTAAGATCCCTTTTATTGACATTTTTCTGATTTTTCAGGTTATTCTACTTTGTTTCCTAGAACGTCAACTATAAATTTGCCTAATAATTTTGCAACTTTTGCTGAAAATTCTTTATTGGGATGGGAGTCGTTTATGTTTACAGCGTATTTGTCCTGAAGATATAGTTCGCCTTCAGTTTCATATTTATAAAAATCCCACAAATAGATATTGTCTCCTTTTTCGTCCCAGGTATTTATGACCCAATTGTAGAAATCTTTCGTCCTTTCAGCTTCTTCCCGGGAAATTTTTCCTCGTACATTTACTGCAGGGGTCCATAAAACAAACTTAACTTGAGAGAATTCATGCATCACAGCTTTCAGGGCATCGTATTGTAACTTATAATTTTCAATAGTTTTTTTATCAGAGTTAATATCAGGCTCACCTGAATCGGGGAGTATATTGCTGACAGGAAAGCAATGCTTGAATATTATCATGTTATATTGTTTCGAAAGTATTTCAAGGGTAGGCTCCTCCATATATAACTCATTACCACGATTCTTTACCCAGATATTGTAATAATCGTAAGGGTAATTGTTCCATCCGTAAGGAGCATCTTTTGGGAAGAATCTTTCGGATATTTCAACCTTTAGACCAGCATCTTTTGCATAACTTTTTACAGCCGATCTGACATCGGAGCTACCTGTAAGTTTATATACATATCTGTGTGTCTTTCCAAGCCACACATTCCATCCCGTACTGTGGTGAAGAAATATTACTTTTTTCATATCTTCCTGTTTTCTGGTGCAACTTGAAAGAAAAAAAATAAGAAAAATAAATAATAAAGAAATAGTTCCTTTTCTGATCATATCATTGCAGTTGATAAAGATTCATATTGTCGCTGTGTCTGTCCATAGTCAAACAATAGATTTTTTGAGCTTTATATTTTCAAGGCGTAAATTCAATTCCCGAGGTGTTTTTCAATAAGTTCCTTTGTTTCCTGAATATGCCCCTTTGAAGAAGCTCCGAATAATACAGATTCTATCTTCGGGAACCTGCCCAAATACTCAATGGCTTCTGCTGGTCTGAGTGCTCCGGCTGCAAGCACCTGCATAGCTATTGGCCTGAATTCCTTTTCATTGAGGTATTTCTCGTATAAAGGTTTCCCTCCTGACATTCTAAAGCCAATCTTATTAATTGAGCTGCAGATTACAGGATTTCTAATCCCCACCGAATTCAGTGCATCAAGCAATGCAGGCATATTCATTGTAATATAGCCTGGTTCAGCTTTGTATTTGGTCCGTATATAAGAATCATATTCCGCAAATACTTCATACATCTTAAGACCCAATATCATATCGACCAGAACATTCTGAAGGAAAATGGCTGGTGTATTAATACTTTTGAACATTTTCATTTCAGCATCAACCAATAATTCCATAATGCTGATGAAATCCTTTCTGATGAAGGCTACACCACCTTTTGTGAAGGTACTAAATATATTTCCGGGCACATATTGTTTTATGGTCCCTATTATTCCTAGATCAGTGACAGCATTTGCATATTTATGAGCATAGGGCATACAGGGAAATATCTTAAAATCTTTGTATTTCTCTTTATTGGCTCTTATATGGTCACAAATATTGGAAATTCTGTCGTGTGTGGTGCACATAAAGGTATTTATTCCTACCTCTCTTGCCTGATCTAGAACCCGGATGATTGAGGAATCATCTTTAAATCTTATCGCCTGCTCCCTCGATTTCTCATCTGAAAGATGGTTTACTGCGAAGAACTGGTTGTCTCCAAATAATACTTTATCCATCATCTTAATCATCTTTTTGAATCAGCAATAATTAATTCTATCACTCTGTCGGTAATTAAGCCTTGTTCGAAAGAGTTTATTTCTGTTTGTTTATTTGATAAAATGCAGCTTATAAAGTTATCGAGCTGTGCGCTGTATTCCTCTCCCCGAAGATAGAAACTTACAGGAATTGCATAGTCGGTAATATATCTAATAGTCCATCCCTTCCCGATCTTTTCGACCTCATTTTCCTCTTTAAGATAAATTTTGATCTCCGTTGCATCACAAATTATTTTCCCTTTTTTGCCGTAAATGGTAAGTGATGTTGACATTTTTCTATATGTTTCATCACTCCAGTTTACTGAAAGTACACCACTAATGCCATTTTCCAGAGTAAGAATTGAATAGACAGCATCCTCCACATCTTTAGAATAGAATTGTTTGAGTTTGGTTCCCTCAGCTTTGACTGGTTTTCCGATGATTTCCTGAATAAGGTTTAAGACATGTGAAGCATAATCGAAAAGGCAACCTCCTCCTTCCCTTGGATCTGAGCGCCATGTTCCTCCTTTTTCTTTTGTGACGACAGGTCCGTAAGCCTCACCTGTAAAATGAATAATATTACCCACTAAACCTGTTTTAAGGAGTCTTTTCAACTCTCTGAAAGTACCAATGAAATGGTTATGATAACCAACCTGATTTACAAGATGTTTTTCATTAGCCAGGGCAACCAGTTCTTCGCCCTCTTTCGTTGTGAGGCTGAATGGCTTCTCACAAAATGTATGAATTCCTTTTTGAAGTGCGTATTTAACAATAGGATAATGGAACCTGGTTGGAGTTGCTACAACTACACAGTCGAGTTGTTCGCTGTCGATCATTTTTTTATAGTCACTGTATACTTTTACCTTACTGAATCTTTTAAAAGCTTCTAGCACCAGTGATGATGTATCGCATACAGCAACCATATCAACTTCCGGATGAGGTCCTATTATCGCAGCATGGGAGATCCCCATTTTTCCAAGACCGATAATACCAGTTCTGATCATTTCTTCTATTTTGAAAATAAGTTAATATATTGATTTGTAATATTATCCCAGTTGAACCTGGCAAGAACGTCGATTTTACCTTTTTCAGATAAATCTTTTATCTGTTCCGGATTATTGATCACATGATCAATTTTTTCAGCAAGAGAATTTGCATCACCAGATTTAAAATGAGTTGCATTTTTTCCAGTAATATATATATTTTCAATGATATCAGAGCAAATAAGGGGCGTCCCTAACCCCATTACGGTGAGAATAACCGGAGAAAGGCCTTCAATAAGAGATGGCTGGATATATGCGTAGGCATTTTTTATTAGAATGTTTGTATCATCACCATAAATATATCCAGGGAAAATAATCCTCTTATCCAATGTACTACGTATGTTTTTCTCATAATCTCCGGGGTTTGGGGATCCACCGATAAGAATGAGTTTTTTATTTGTTTTGACTCTCTCAAATGCCTCAATAAGAATATGAACACCTTTATCAGGTATAAAACGACCAACAAATATAAAGTATTCACCCCGTGAAACATTAAGTTTTTTAAGCACCGAAAGGTTATCTGGAGGTTCGCTTACTTCTGATCCGTAAGGAATAAAAAAATAATTACGACGAAACTTCTTTTCAAAATACTCTTTTGTATAGATATTATCAAAAATCACCTGATTGGGTATATAAGCTGTCAGGTAATTTGAAAAAATGTAGAAAAGCTTTCCATACCATGGCCATTTATCTCTTTTCCAGTCCATTGCAAACTGGCTTACATACACTTTCTTGCCGGCAAGTCTGAGAAAGAGTGCCCATATGCTGTTCGCTCCGCTATGGAGGTGAACAATTTTGGCTCTGTTCCTGAAAACTACATCGCATGTTGCTTTGAAAGAGTGGATCAGGGTATCAAAGCCGGCCCGATTAACAGTACGGAATGAAATTATTCGTATTCCTTCAAAGCTGCTGTATTTGGAAATATTTTCGTCTCCGGGATAAATCCGACAATAAGCCGTAAGATCATGTCCATGTTTCACAATTCGTGGATATAATTCTACTGCAAACTTATCAGAACCGGCACCACCTTTTTGTGGCGGGATAGTACGGAAACCTCCAAAAGCTGCTATTTTCAGTTTTTCCATGATTTCAGATAATCTTTGTAATAAGCAGCTATATATTGATTTAATGCAACTTTCCAATCCTGCATCAGATTCATGTTTCTAATATTTAACTTTCGATTTATTAGCCTTTCACATGGTGGGCGCTGTGCAAAATATACATCTTTGAAATAATCAGAACTGACTGCTGTAATTTTTACTTCATCTGACAAATTTAGAATCTTAAGAAGTTCCTTTGCCACCTCGATCCTACTTGTTTGTCCACCACAAACCATATTATATAGGCCCCAGTATTCTTTCTGTAAAAGAGCTTTGACATTTCTGGCAAAATCGTGAGTAAAAGTGGGAGTACCATCTTTATCATCCACAATATGAAGTTCCTTTTTCCCTTCTTTAAGTTGCTTCATAATTTTTTGAATGAACTTCTTGTCTTTCCTCGGCCCGGCTCCCATCATCCATCCTGCCCTGCAAACCAGAAACCGTCTTGCATTTTCAACCACGAACCTTTCTCCCATATATTTGGATCTTGCGTAAACACCAAGGGGATTAGGCTGATCCCAATCATCATAAAGTTCTTTTTTCCCATCGAATATTCCTGCAGTACTTATATAAAGCAAAGGAATATCTAAAGAATTGGCAATATATACTGCATTTTCTACAGCAAGTGTATTGGTATTATATGTTTCGTCCGCATTAAGTTCGCAGAACTCAAGATCTGTATAGGCACCCAGATGAAAAAGGTAATCTGGTTCAAAATCACAGACATCTTTCTTATATGCTTCAAAGTCTCTGAAGTCAAGAAAACTAAGCCATGATTCATTTACATCTTTATCTGTGCACTTAATTTGATAATCATCTTTGAACTGCTCATGGAAAGCCTCTCCCAGCATTCCTCCACAACCTGCAATATAAATTTTGTGTTTCATATCCAATCTTTGTTTTGCTGTAATTCAATTTTAAAATATTGGTTTAATAATGAGTATCCATCTTCATTCAAGTGAAAGAAGTCTTTTGAATATTCAGGTTTTCTTTTCATAGTGTTCTGACGAACCAGATACTTGTATGCGTCAAAAACGAAAATATTCATGCTTTTGCAGTATTCAATCAACTCACCGTTTGTTTTTAATATGAGTTTATCAAGTGAATCATTCCAAAGCATACTCCTCAAAAAGCCTCTTCTCCCTGTAGGAAAATTAGTAATATAGACTGGTTTTACGTTGTTTTCAATGCATAGTTTTAAGAGTGTTCTAACATTCTCAATCATATCTCTTTCGATCTGATGACCATTTTTTAGAAACCCAATTGATTTAATATCGTTTAGTCCAACCTGAAGAATCAGATAATCTGGAGGTTTTTTATTAATTATACGTTCAAATCTAAGCAATACTTGTTTGGAGGTCTGACCATCAATCCCTGCATTGAAAATCTTTTTTCCATTAATGTTAACTTCATGAAAGGGCCATCTTCTTATACTTGAGCTACCCAAAGCCATTACGTCATAGTTTACCAAATCACCTAATGCTTTTTCCTCAAGAGGATCTAACCTAAGGCTAAGATTCTGTTTGTAAATATTTTGTAACTCATATCCAAAAGACAAGAACAGAGTCAAAACAACAATAATATAGATAAATGTCGAAAGATATTTCATGATTAGAACCATCCTTTTTCAGGAGACCAGTTTATGGCTTCCCTTTTATCGTTTAACCGGATTCCGGTACGCACTACTTTTGCCGGATTTCCTGCAACTATACAGTTAGATGGGACATCTTTTACGACAACCGACCCTGCCCCTACAATAACTTCATCACCTATATGAACTCCTCCAACAATAATTGAACCGGTACCAATAGAGCATCTGTCGCCAATAAAGACTTCTCTTTTCAGTGGCAATCCATTTACTCGTTTGTTATGCTCATGACTAAGAATTGATACCCGCGATGATATTGTGGTGTTATGACCAATATGAATTGCTTCCGGGTAGACTCTCCCAAGATTCACATCTCGTTCAATAATGGTTGTTTTTTTTATGTCATAGCCTTTCAGACGGTATTTGTAATACCTTAGACGCCTAACATAAAAAGCAAAAAACAATCTTATTGCAAATTTAATTTTATAGTATTTATCACTCTTCATACCCATTAATAGTTTCCTGGTATATATTTATGAGTTTCTCATAATGAATTTCCTGTGAATAATATTTTTCTACATACAATCTAGCTTCCAACGACATCTTTCTATATTCATCAGCAGTTATCCGGCTCGCAGAATCAATAAGATTCTTCAGGCTTTTCACGTTACCCATTTCAAAGGTGAATCCTGTCTTTCCTTCTTCAATTAATTCGGGTATTCCACCTATATGGCTGGCAATTACCGGTTTTCCGTATGAATACCCTTCAATTATGGTCATTGGATTGTTCTCATAACACTCAGAAGGTACAATTATAAATGAAGCATTTCTTATCAGTTCTTCAAGACTATTTCCTGATTTATAACCAAGCAATTCAATATTCTGAATTGATTCATTTTTTATTCTGTTTTCAATATGATCGTACAAATTCCCGTCTCCAGCAATTTTTAGTTTGAGGCTCTTATTGGAGATTTCCTTCCAGGCATCTATAAGGGTCAAGATACCTTTTATTTTTTTCAGTCTTCCATAAAAGAAATAATAATCTCCCTTTTCATTCAAAGGATTTATCTGCTTCAACCCGTAAGAAAAATTATACAGATGTACAAGCTTATGACGGATATTCGTTTTACTTAAGTGTTTTGTAAGGTTAAACTTACAGACACAGATAATCCGGTCAAAATATTTTTCAGGTCTGAAAAAACTGTTATTAATTTTAAATTCAATATAATTAACAATACTGAAAAAGATATTTTTCCTGTTACATCTGTGAATTATGCAATTCAAAGTACTTCCATTTACACATCTTTCGCACAGGTTTCCATCACCATCAACAAGGATATTCCTTGGACACAGAAGGCTATAATCATGCAAAGTAAGAACTACAGGTATTTTAAAATTTTTCAGTACTGGCAAGATTGAAGCAGTAAGTCCTCCCTTGTATAAATGAATATGTACTATGTCGGGCCTGAATGATTTTAAAAGCCTCGTCAGATTTTTTTTCGCTTCAGTCGAGTAAAGCTTTACAGGCATCTTTAAGAGCTGCTTAATGAAATTTAACTTCAGCGCATCGATATCTTCGACGAAATAACCGGAATATTCAGTAGGTAGATTTTGTTTTGAAATAGTCGAAAAGTAAGCAACATTATGGCCGTTATTTTCAAGTAACATACCGGTATTAAGATATACCACATCAGCGCCTCCTCTTCGATAATGACAATTATTTATCAGCAAAATATTCATTAAACTTACAAACTCAATTAATGACTTTACTCTTCTTCAGCTTCTTTTGAACTAATCCCCTATATACAGAAATATATCTTTCAGCCATATGGTCAATAGAGAAAACTTCCTGAATCCGACTTTTACCCATTTTGCCCATATTTTCCCTTAAATCCTTATTATTTAGCAGAATATTCATTTTCTCTGCGAGTTCATCTGGATTTGACTGACTGACGAGAAATCCTGTTACATTGTTCTCAACTATTTCACAAGTTCCTCCGCCATTTGTTGCAATAACTGGTTTGCCCATAGCCATGTATTCCAATATAGAATTTGAAATACCTTCTGTAAAAGTTGCCAGAACTCCCAGGTCCATAATATTTATATAAGATTCCACTCCGGATCTTCTTCCGAGCAACCTGAAATATTTTCTGTTTTCATTTTCAATCCAGCTCCATGATGACTCAGAGTCAGTATTTTTTCCGATTGCTAGGAAAGTAACATCTTTTCTTTTTTTCAGCAATAATTGAGCTGCCCTGTAGTAGGTAGCATAATCCTTAAATTCTGAATAGGTGGCTACCATTCCAATAATATATTCCGTAGATATATTTAACTGCCTGACAGTTTCTTCCTTAGGAAGAATTGCATTTGTTCTCTCAAAATTGAAACCATTGTAAATGACAACACTTTTACTTTCCGGAGCCCTATATGCAAGCAGTCCAGCTTTTGAATTGCCAACAATGACATCTGCAAAAGGGAATGTAATTCTTGCCCTTAACCATGGCTGATAGAATAAATTCTGTCTCCTTGGAGAATCTATTACCATCCCATTGACCAGATTAATCCGTAACAGTTTGCAGACAGGGGTTATATATATTGCGGTCATACTGTCCCAGCAATGAACGATATCCGGCTTAAACCTTTTACACAGGTCGTAAAATTTCCCAAAAATTGCTAGATCTTTTCTACTCCTCCGTATGAAAAAATGCAACTTAATTCCGAGGTCATAGACTTCCTGATAATGTACATCAGTACTCATTAGTGCGAGTTCAAACTCGATATCCGATGTAAGCCTGAGAGCTTTCATCAGTTCAGTTAACCGTCTTTCTTTACCTCCGGCTGTTAAAGTATCGATTACAAATAATAATTTCAACTCTTTGAAATATTTAGTCTAAAACATTACGCATGATAATCATCCTTAATCTTATTTGGATCTTTCTTTGATCAATTTCCAAAATCTGTAATGAGGGGAAAAAATCCATTTTTCGCCATCAACAACCAACAAATCATTGAAAGAATTAATTGTATGTATTGAATGAATGTGCCTGTTCTGCTTGTTCTTTCTGTTTATTTCAACTTTCATGTGGAATTCCTCTTCAAAATCAGATTCATTCAATGTCTTTATCCTGAACACTGTAATTGATTCGCCATATGATCTTTCACAGTTTTGAGCAGGTCTGTATACTGAACCATCAACTTTAATGAAATCACCGGCTGGCCTCAAGCCGTTTAGTCCAACCTTAACCGGATTTTTTAGGTGGGCCTGGTATGGACCAAATAAATTGTCAGAATGAAAAATCAATAATTCATAATTAATATCATTCATATTCTGAATACTAAATACCCAGTATTTTTCATTATATTTTAATATGGTCGAATCAAGAAGAGGAGCATGAATTAAGTCTTTTACGAATCTAACTGAACGTGTTTGATGTTCATATTCATAGCACGATAGCTTTCCTGTTCTTGATGCTTCCGGCAAAACATATGTTTTCCCATCTTCATTAAAAATAAATGGATAAGACAGATGTTTCTTTATATCAAGAAGAATCTTATTATCAATTATCTGAAAGCTATCATCCACCTGTAATGAAGATATTATGCCATAATTTTCACTGATCAGGAATTCTTCATAGAGTACATTAATTACTTTGCCATTTATGGAACAAATAAATGGATCTGCGAAAAATTTTTTAATGTTAGGTATCTTCATCCATTTAATTTCAGGTTCAAAATTTCCTGATCTTATAATTTCAGCAATATCACATCTGGAAAAACCTATGATCCATCGGATTGCACATAGCTTTTTATAATATTTCGAAATTGTT
>CAZTJT010000007.1:0-154529 GCA_964613785.1 uncultured Rikenellaceae bacterium | reverse complement strand
TTAATTATTTATAAGTCATTCCATCGTATTGACATAAATCATATTTTTAATTGACATATATTATGTTTTATATTGATATATATCATACATAATAATGATATTTATCAATGCATAAGTTGATAACTGAACCTGATATGAGGGAAACTGCCGTGAAAATAATGTTATTTTCACTTCTCACCGGCAGCATTGTAATCAACTCCCGGGGATATTTGAAGCTGTTTAGAATGCTGAAGTATGAAAATTGGTATTTCATGATCTGTTTTTTACAATGGTATTGAACAGGAGCAGTATTTTCACTATTCCCCACAGGATAACAAGTGTGAATATTATTGTGGCTCCAACGGGGATTCCAGCGAAATATGAAATTGTATATCCGGCTGCAGTACCGATAAAGCCTGCAACAACCGACAGCAGAATGATTCTTACATAGTCTTTAGAAACAAGCATGGCAATATTAGGCGGTATAGTTAGCAGGGAAATCACCAGCACCACTCCTGCCATTCTGATATTCAGTACTATTGTAAGGGCTATAAGTGATGTGGTAATATACTTGAATACGTTTACATACTTTGAATATGTCCGGGCAAAAACCTCGTCGAATGAGATATACAGGATGGTCCTGTAAAATATTCCGAAGTAGAGTATAAGTATTACCGACATAATTCCCAGGGCGATCAGGTCACCGTATGTCACAGTAAGGATGCTTCCGAAAAGGTAGCTTAGCAGATTGGGAGAATACCCGGGTGTAAGGTAAATGAAAATTATACCGGTAGCCATTCCGAAGGCCCACAGGATCCCGATTGCCGAGTCTTCCCTAATCTTTTGTCTTACAGACAGGTATTCAACCCCGAGTGCTGATATGATACTGAAGACAGCTGCTCCGACAACCGGATTAATGCCGGCAAAATATCCAATCCCGATACCTCCGAATGATGCGTGGGTAATGCCTCCGCTCAGGAATACCATACGTCTTGAAACAATATAGGTACCTGCAAGGCCCGCAGTAAGGCTAGCAAAGACTGCCCCCAGCAGTCCCTTTAATATAAATTCATATTGAAAAATGCTTCCTTCCACCTTCAATGTGTTTTGAGAACAGTATGCGGAACCTCTCCGTGTGTGATAAGCTGAATGGGGCATCCATAGGCAAGGAGCTGCTCATTTGATATTTCCGATGAAGGATGGTAATGAAGATGCCTGTTCACACATGCAAAAGACTTAATATGAGCTGAGATTGTACCAATGTCATGCGATACCATGAGAATTGCCATACGGTTGTTGAGTATCCTAAGCTTCTCATAGAAGTCATTTTCAAAATTGGTATCAACGAAATTGCCCGGCTCATCAAGGAGCAGGAGCTTGGGATCGCCAATTATTGCTCTTCCCAAAAGGACCCGTTGGAGTTGCCCTCCCGAAAGTTCGTTGAGCGATGAACCGGCCAGGCTCGACAGTCCGAGGTCATCAATAACGCTGTCGGCTTTCTTCCTGTCGGCTTTGTTCATCCTTGACACCAGTCCTTTTCTTATCATAAGGCCTGACAATACTACATCTCTTACACTCACCGGATAGTTAATGTCGCCCGTTGAAATCTGAGGAAGATAACCGATGTTGTTGCTGTTTTTAAGGTCCTCACCAAATATAAGCTTTCCCTTTAATGGCCGTACAAGACCAAGAATAACCTTCAGAAGTGTGGTTTTACCTCCTCCGTTCGGTCCGATAACACCGATAAAATCATTTTCATATACCCTGAAATCAACCTCCTCAAGTATAAGATCCGCACCATACGATACGGAAAGAGATTTCATTTCGAATAAGCATGTTGCCATACAAATGTCAATTCATTCCAGATTGAAGCTTTCCTTCAGGATCTCAATCAATTCTTTTTCAGATGAATACCAGTCTTCCGACAAGGGATCAATTACTACAACCCTTGCCCCGGTTTCAGAAGCAATTGCCCTGGCACTCCTGGAATCATATTCCTTCTGAACCATTATAATCTTCAGACTTTCACTTTTAGCACGGTCTATAAGGTATTTCATTCTTGCAGGAGATGGTTCCTTGCCCTCAAACTCTACTGCGATTTCTTCAAAACCATAATCACGGGCAAGATAAGCAAGATTCGGATGATAAATCATAAATCCTTTCCTTTCTGAAAAGGATGCGAGTTCTTTCAGGGTGTTGTCGATCAACCTGATTTTTAACAGAAGTTCCTCATATCTCTTTTCATAATCCGCTCTTTTTTCAGGATTAAGACCTGCAAGGAACTCCTTTAGAGAATATGCAAATTTAAAGGCGCATTCAGGTGATACCCAGTAATGTGGATCAACTCCCTCCAAATGTTCTCCGTCATGGTGATGTTCCGGTTTTATAGGATCAACCGCATCTCCGAGGGAAAGTGTTTTCATTTCCCTGTTCATCTCATAGAAACGATCGAGCCAGGTCATCTCGAAACCAAGAAAGCCATTGCTTATATAGGCAACCGATTTTTTCAACTTTGCCACCTGATCCGGATAAGGCTCATAAATATGCGGATTGGAACCGGCTGGTACCATAACGTTAACGGTGTATTCATTCCCGGCAATTGCCTCAACGAAATACTTAAATGGCCCTATGCTTACTGTAATTATTTTTTCAACCGGCGCATTTCCCTTTCTTCCGCACGAAAAAAAAACCATCAGAAGAATTACAGAACAGATTTTTCTCATCGCCGGATTATTATTTTAGGATACAAATTTAACATATAACGTGATAAAAGGTTTAAGTGGCGGAAATAAAATAATATGAGTAATTTTGGGTCTTCTTAATAGTAATCTGCCTGAAAAACCAAGTACAATAATGAAAATACGTTTAACATCAGCCTTGCTGTTAATATTTATCCGGTTTTCAGTGTTTCCGGTATCTTCCCAGCATAATTACAGCGATTTCAGGGCACTCACTCTTCGGCTCAGTTCACTGCAGGATAAATACCCGCAGATATGTAACCTGAGATCACTTACCAGAACGGCCGGAGGCAGGGATATTTGGTTACTTACTGCAGGTACCGGTAAATTAGACGAAAAGCCTGGCATAGTTGTTTGCGGTGGAATAGAGGGAAATCACCTTTTGGGACAGGAACTTGCACTGGGATTTGCTGAAAAGTTACTTGAAAACTACGCGCATTCTGAAGTTAAAAGCCTGCTTGGTAGAATTACATTTTATATTCTGCCCAATCTTTCCCCCGACGCCACTGAAATGTTTTTCGCAGATACCAGATATGAAAGAACAGTAAATACAAGGGAATATGATGAAGACAGGGATTTCCTAACCGATGAGGATCCATTCGAGGATCTTAATAACGATGGTCTCATAACCCAGATAAGGATTCACGATCCTGCAGGAAGCTACCGTGAAAGCAGCAGCGACAGCAGGATAATGGTCATGGCCGACCTCGCGAAAGGTGAGATGGGGAAATATCTCCTTTACAGTGAAGGTATTGATAATGATGAAGATGGTTCTTTTAATGAAGATGGAGAGGGTGGAGTGAATTTCAATAATAACCTAACATTTAGATATGAGGCATTTGGTAAAAATTCCGGACCATATCCCGTCTCAGAACCCGAAACTAAAGCAGTCCTTGACTTTCTTTTCGACAGATTCAATGTCTTTGCAGTTTTTTCCTTCGGCCCCCAGGACAACCTTGGACAGCCGATGAAATCAGCTGAGTCTGGGGAGAGTGACAAGATCCGTAAACAAGATGCCGATGATGAAAGGCAATACAGGCGCAGACCGACGCCCACAACGTCAATTCTCAGATCGGATGAAATCATCAATAAAATGGTTTCGGAAAAGTACCACGAGATCACCGGGGCAAAAGGAGCCCCTGCAGTATTACCTGCCAGGGGAAATTTTATGGACTGGGCGTATTATCACTACGGTCGTTACAGCTTCAGTACTCCAGGATGGTGGTTTCCTGTGGAAAAAACAGAGACCCGTGAAGAAGCCTTTATGAAGTATGCGGTAAAGAATAAAATTAATGATGTGTTTGTGCCATGGACAGAGGTAAAACTCCCGGGATTTGAAGGTAAAAAGGTCGAGGTTGGCGGCATCAAACCATTTGTAATGATCAATCCTCCTGCTGATACACTTTTCGACCTTGTCGGGGCGCATTACAAATTCCTGCTTGCAGTATCATCCATGCATCCTGAACTTGAGTTCCTTGATGTGAAAACCGAGAACGTTGGCGAAAATGTTTACAGACTTTCCCTGAAAGTCCATAACAAGGGCCTCTTTGCCACTTGCACCGAGATGGGTGATAACAATTTATGGACAAGAATAATGAGGATCGTGGTTACTCCGGCAAAGAACCAGACAATAGTCAGCGGGTTGAAGACGCAGAGGATCAGACGACTTCAGGGTGATGAGACGGCTGAATTCAGCTGGCTGATATCGGGTAAGGGAAATGCTGTGATAACCGCGGGTGCACCAAATACAGGGATCATAAAAACAACTGTCGAATTAAGATAATAGTCAAGAAACTGTGATGAGAAGAAGATTAATAACTCCGATATTGTTTATTGCAATATCATTTTTGTTCCAGGCCGGAGCTCAGAATGCTGAACTTTTTTTCAAAGCTGCAGGATCACCATTTGCTCCAAAGGTTATGGCCTCATGGAATAAATACTTCACATACGAAGGGATCATTGATTTTTGCAGGAAGCTTGCGCGTGAGCATCCGGGGCTGGTCACTCTGGAGAATGCTGGCAAATCATATCAGGGTAGGGACATTGTTGCTCTGGTGATTTCAGAAAAAAAAGGGTTGGATCCGGATCTGAAACCTGGATTCTATATTGACGGCAACATCCATTCGAATGAAATTCAGGGGACTGAAATGGCTCTATATACGGCATGGTACCTCTGTGAGATGTACTATTCAAATTCGTTCATCAGTCAGCTGCTCAAAGACAAAGTATTTTATATTCTTCCCACTATAAATCCTGACGCGAGGCAGTATTTCATGAATGAGCCCAATACCGGTGACTCGCCGCGTTCAGGTCTTGTTCCGATCGATAATGACCGTGACGGTTTGTATGATGAAGACAAGTATGACGACCTTAATAATGACGGCATTATCAGCATGATGCGCAGAAAGAATCCTGAGGGAAGGTTTATTGCCGATCCGGCCGATCCTCGCAGGATGAAAAGGGTAAAACCCGGGGAAAAGGGCGAATATGAGATACTGGGGTTGGAGGGCATTGATAATGATGATGACGGGTTGATAAATGAAGATGGTGCAGGAGGTTATGATCCTAATCGCGATTTCGGATTCAACTGGGAACCCAACATTGTACAGTGGGGTGCTGGCAAATACCCGTTCTCATTTCCCGAGATACGGGCTGTGAGGGATTTCAGTCTGAAGCACAGGAATATTACAGGAGCCCAATCTTTTCATAATTCGGGTGGAATGATCCTCAGGGGACCATCAGCTCCCGATACCGGAACCGAGGTTTTTTCGAGGGCTGATGAAGAAGTATTGAATTCGATAGGTAAAACCGGTGAGAAAATTATACCTGGATACAGGTTTGTTACCATCTGGAAAGATATGTATTCGGTGTACGGCGGTGAGCTCGACTGGTGGTATGGTGCTCGTGGAAGCTATGTGTTTTCCAATGAACTCTGGAGCGAAAACATGATGTTCAACGATACATCAAACACAGATGAGTTTGAATTTGACAGGCTTTTACTTTTCGAGGACTCTTTTATTCCATGGAAAGAAGCTGATCACCCTGTTTATGGAAAAATAGAAATAGGAGGCTTCAACAAGAATTTCGGCCGGATCCACCCGGGTTTCCTTCTCGAATCCGATGCACACAGAAATGCTGCCTTCTGTATCTATAATGCCTGGGTTACTCCCAGACTGGAGATCTCAGCCATAATTGGGAAGGAACTTCCGGGCGGACTGAAAGAAGTAACTGCCACTATTACCAACACACAGATGATGCCCACGCACTCCGGAACAAACCTCAAATACCGGATCGATCCTCCCGATTATGTATTTCTGGACGGAGGCAAAGTTATTGCCGGGATGATAGTCACCGACATAGATCGTAACCTGACGGTTGAGCAGAAAAAGAATCCTCAAAGGATGGAAGTATCAAATATTGAAGGATATGGAAAGGTTTACGTCAGATGGATCGTTAAGGGCGGCAGTAAATATACAATAAGGGTTGAGAGTATTAAAGGCGGGCATGTAACCAGGCAGTCGGAATAGAATGAAAGAGGCCATGTCGAAAGTCCCTTCATATCCCCCCCTTGTACTATCCTCGGAGCAAATTTGCAGTTAACCACAAGTCGATGAACCACAAGGTGTCACAAAGGCAGGTACGAAGATTGCCCAGGGTATTAAGCAATTGGCGGCACTTTTGATACAGCCTCTTTAACCAGGAATGAAACCCACTAATAGCTAAGAAGAGATATTCTGAAAAATCCCGAAGCCTTTTTTGCATTGACATTGAATTTCCAAGTCCCTGCCTTGTCGCGGTTTTCCTCATCGGATATTTTAAATGACTTCCGCCAGTTAAGGTTCCCAAACTCATCAATTGCTATGTCTGAATAAGTTTTGCCGTTGGGCATTGAAATCTTTATCCTTATCTCTCCCGACCTGCAGTCGCCATTAACCGACATAACTACAGTGCTTGCTGTCGGATCGACATCAATTGTATATTCATTTGAAAATGACTTTTCCTTTATATTCTTTGATAACTGCCAGGTGCTCTTTTCAACATTTGAACCAAGCATTTTACCAAGGAAAAAATCACCATCGGGAGTAAAAATGAATGGTTCTTCCAAATTTTCAAAGCTTTGCCATCTGAATGGCATTACATGTTCAGGATCCAGGTCCTTGAAGATGTACTTGTGTCTCCTTACATCCCCAAGATGTTCCTGAACATCCTTTAATGCTTCGTCAATTGCCTCTTTCTGGATTATAATTCCCTTCTCCTCGAGTTCCTGCAATTTTTTCTGATCCGACATTGCCTTTTTATGGGCATCGATCTCTGCCTGCACCCTGTTTTCTCTTTCTTTATCTTCTTTTGTCCTGGCCTGTCCTGCCGTCGGATTCAATGAAGATAAGGCTGATACAAGGAACAATGCTGCTAAAATTAAAACTGATCTGTTCATGGCTGCCTCTTTTTTTTGTCCAAAGTTAAAACCTCAGCATCATTCTTATTGTTAATACGTTGTTAATGCCGGGTTAATGTCGAACCAGCCTGTTACTGTTAATGATAATTTGAATATTTTTGAGAATCAAACCGGTATTGATGAAAAAAAGAGATACCATACTTCTCCCCGGGATTGTTTCGATCATTATTCTGATGATTGCACAAATCATAATTGTAAGTGGTGTATGGAGACAGAAGGATGAGATGTTCAATTTAAGGTACAGGCTGTATACTCAGGATGCACTGGAATACATGGGAAGGAGATGGGGTACTGACGGTTTCGATACCGCCAGGATCCTTATTAACAGTTATTCGGCAAAAGCAGCCAGGGAGCTGGCCGAAATAAAGAATGACTCGCTTCTGAATACAAAGAAGAAAGATGTACTGATTTTTGTCAGTAAGGTTCTGACACAGGAGCAGGACCTCTCAGAATTTCTCTCTGATTACTTTGAAAGACAGGGTATAGAGAAGGATTTCAATTACAATATCAAAATTAACTACCTTGAACTGATATATAATGACATCAGGATCCCGATATTTGTAAACAGAGATCAGTCTGGTGCGGTATCCCGGAAAACGGACATTAGATACAGACCGTTCGGATTTTCAGGTACATCACAGATCCTTGTCAAGGGAGACAGGTCAGAAAGTAACAACTTCCGGCTTGATTTTGAATATTACATTGACATTAGAGACAAGCAAAGGCTGGTGCTCAGGGAAACATTTCTGCCACTGGCACTCAGCATTTTCAGCATTCTGGCCGTAGTAGCGCTCTTCATGATCACTTACAGGAATCTGATGACTGAAAAGAGGCTTTCAAATCTTAAGACAGATTTCATAAACAATATGACGCATGAATTAAAGACTCCTCTATCCACAATCACCGTGGCGGGAAAGACACTTGAAATGCCTCAGGTTAAAAACGATGAAAAAAAGGTACTTGAAACGGCGAAAATCATAGGTAAGCAAAGTGTCCATCTGAACCAGCTTATAAACATGATACTTGAAATAAGCATGTGGGAAAGGACACAGTTTGAACTTGAAAAAAAGAAATTCAGGCTGGAGGATGTGATCCGCGAGATTGTGGTCTGTTTTAAAAACGGCAGCGGTCGCTGCGCATCGATACGCGAAAGCTATGATTTCAAACCTCCCGATGTTGAGCTCGATCTGGTATATTTTACCACGATGATCAACAACCTGTTGTCGAATGCCGTTAAATACTCCGACGGGAATCCTGAAATTGAGATCAGAGGATACTCTGAAAGCAATAAAGCTGTAATAAGGATCTCCGATAACGGGATAGGCATCTCAAGAAACGACCAGAAACATATTTTTGACAAGTTCTACAGGGCAGCTTCAGGAAACATACATAAATATAAAGGACTAGGTCTCGGGTTATATTATGTAAAAAAGATCGCTGAAGCTCACGGAGGAGATGTGTCGGTAATAAGTAAAACAGGTAAAGGCAGTACATTTATTGTGGCTATACCATATTAAAACACTAATATTTCAATTAATGAAAGTTCTATTAGCAGAAGACGACAGGGATTTTGGGAACATATTATCTCAATACCTTACAATCAGTGGTTTTGAGGTTACCCTGGCCAGGGATGGGAAGGAGGCAATTAGAATGTACAAAAGCATCAAACCAGATATTTGCGTGCTCGATGTAATGATGCCGGAGATGGACGGCTTTTCTCTGGGAGAACAATTGAAAAAGACCCAGCCGGAACTGCCTGTGATCTTCCTGACAGCTAAAAGTCTGAAGGAAGACATCATAAGAGGGCTTAAGATAGGAGCAGATGACTACATAACCAAACCATTCGACCCGGAGGTATTGATACTAAGAATTAACAACATACTGAAAAGAGCTTATTCTACCATGAATGATGAATTCCGGATCTCGTCATCTATCCTGAAATTCAACACACTTGAGCTTATTTGCGGAAATTCACGCGAAAAACTTACCCTGAAGGAAGCTCAGCTTCTCAGGTATTTCATAGTAAATAAAAACAAAGTCCTCGCAAGAGAGGATATTCTTAACGAAATATGGGGTGAGGATGATTATTTCCTCGGAAGGAGCATGGATGTTTTTATCAGTCGGCTGAGAAAATACCTGGCCGGTGACAGCAATATCGATATCCGGACAATTCGTGGTACAGGCTTTATCCTGGAAGAAATAAAACCCGGTGAGGATCACGCAAATGAAGATCAACAAAATAATTGATTACTGCTAATTACCCAGTATCTCTTTTACCTTGTTATAAAGGTCATTTCCAAGAACATTCCGGGCAATAATAACACCATTGGCGTCAAGAAGAAGATTTGCAGGAATTGAATTGACTACATAAAGCCTCGCGGCTGCGTTGTTCCAGTACTGCAGGTCGGAGACATGTGTCCAGGTGAGCTTGTCATCTTCAATAGCCTTGAGCCATTCCTCCTTCTTCCGGTCGAGTGAAACTCCCAGGATGTCAAATCCCTTGTTGTGGAATTCCTTGTATACTTTAACAATATTTGGATTTTCACGACGACATGGTCCGCACCATCCGGCCCAGAAATCTATAAGAAGAAGCTTTGGACCAATCTTAGATGAAAGGCTTACCGGATTTCCTTTGGGGTCGTTCATTGTAAAATCAGGTGCTTTTTGACCGATAGAAACAGGTTTCATCTTAGCCACAAGTTCTGTTAATTCCTTAACAGCAGGAGTGCTCTTCAGGGCCGTGTCAAAGGCATTTATAATTGACTCAAGTTCGTCTGCCTCCATTTCCCTGCTCAAACCTGTAAGGATTGAAGGCGACACAAATGATGAAGGATTGTTTCTAACAAAATCCTTCTGAAGATTGATCATCGATTCCTGAAGGGATATTATTTCTTTCTCAAGAGCATTTATTCTTGCAGTGTCATTTTCCTGATAAGCTGTCTGATAGTCATTGTATGCTTTTGTATATTTTTCGTTAAGTGCTTTGTTTGATTGCACAAAACCATTGTACTCATCATGTGTTTTCGATCCGGTGATCTGTGCATTGAAAAGTGAGTCGAGCTTGCCGGTGATCTTTATATCAGAGTTCTCAAGATAAAAAGTCGTCCTCATCCTGGTACCTTTAGCAGACAGCAACACCATTTCCGGGAACCGCACCGGACCACCTTTCATGGTAAAACTGCCTTTCTTTGAAAAAGCCGAGTCAATGGTTACAAGATTACCCTCAACTCTTTTCTGAAGAAGGAAGGTAATACTGTCTGCTCCCTCAATTTTACCGGTTATTTTGTAATGAGGACCAGAAGAACAAGAAAATGTAAATATTGCAGCAACCAGGAGTAAGAATGAATTTTTCATCTTTTTTGCTTTTATTTCAGTAGGTTGAAAAATTGCCCAAAGATATATAATATTGTTTAAAGTATTTATTTACCCATATATTTATCTAGCAGGATTAGTGCTGCCTTATGCGAAGTTATTTTACCTTCATAAAGCTGCTTTTCGACATCAAAAAGCAATGATTTTACTTTTTCGTTACTGTAGAATGAACTATTCAGGCTCTCAGAGATCAGTGAATGCATAAATGCCACTTCCTGTTCTTTGCGGAGCTCATCGAAATAACCTTTTGATTTGGCATAACTTGTGTATTCGATGATTTTGTCCCATAATTCGGTAATGCCTGTATTCTGATGAGCTGAGCAAGTAACCACAAAGGGATTCCACCCGGAAGCTGTTTCCGGGAAAAGGTTCAGTGCATTCTGAAAAGATATCCTTGCACGTTCGGCATTAAGCTTGTTTGATCCGTCGGCTTTAGTTATTGCAATACCATCGGCCATCTCCATTATTCCTCTTTTTATGCCCTGAAGTTCGTCTCCGGCGCCTGCTAGCAGGAGCAACAGGAAAAAGTCGACCATGGTTCGCACAGCTGTTTCCGACTGTCCCACTCCTACCGTTTCCACGATAATCGTATCAAAACCTGCTGCTTCGCAAAGGATTATTGTTTCTCTGGTCTTGCCTGCAACGCCTCCGAGGGTACCGGCTGAAGGAGAGGGTCGGATGTATGCGTTTCCCTGCATGCTTAGTTTTTCCATCCTGGTTTTATCGCCCAGTATGCTGCCTTTTGTATGACCGCTGCTGGGGTCGATGGCAAGGACTGCAAGTTTCTTACCCAGGCTGGTAAGGTGTAATCCGAGTGACTCAATAAAATTGCTTTTCCCCACACCGGGTGCCCCGGTTATCCCAATTCTTACAGAGCGGGAACTTAAAGGAAGACATTTACCTATGATTTCCTGTGCAATATCCGCATGATGGGAAAGTGAACTCTCAATAAGCGTTATGGCCTGGCTGAGGATTGTCCTGTTTCCCGATATTATGCCTTCAAAATATTCATCTGCCGTATATCTCCTTTTTTTCTTCTTCCCTTCGACAGTAAAAATACACGGATTGACATTAGGAAGATATGTCAGGGCCGGTTGAACCCTCACTGCGCTGTTTAAATCCTTCTTTTTATTCATCTGTCAGAGGCATGTTCGTGCAAAAATAGAAAAAGGGTACCATATATCTAATGGCACCCTCTAAAATCCAGATATTTGTATAAATGATTTTATTATTTGCCCGCGGAAGCTTCCTGAGTTACGTCTGCCGTAATCATAAGTACTACCTCTGAATTTTTCGGATCGTTTGTATATACATATATTGCTTTGGTAACCTTTCCCTTGTAACTTCCGGAATTGAATGTGGCTTTAATTGAACTTGATTCACCCGGTTTAATAGGCTGTCCCTGGACACCCTGCTGCACTGCGGTGCAGCCGCATGAAGATCTGATGTGCCTGATGATAAGATCCCTTTTACCGGTGTTAGTAAATTTATATTCAACTTCATTTGATGTTGAACCCGCAATTTTTCCCAGGTCAACCGTGGTTTTATCGAGTTTGAATTCCGGTGCATTCTGCATTTCTTCCCTGGTAAGGTTTGAGAAATCCTCAACAAGGTTTGCCGACACATAAAAATAGACGTTATTCTGTAGTTCGCCATTCGTCTTCACTCTGATCATATTGCTTACATTACCCCACGACTGGTTCTTTGTGGCATCGAAAGTGCCTTCTATTATCCCTTTCTCACCCGGTTTGAGAGTTTCGGGTTTTACCTTAAGGGTAAGATGTTCAGGTACTCCTTCAAATTCAACGCTGACAGGCGATTTTGATGTGTTGACTACCTGCATTACCCTGATCTTCTTTTCAGTTTTCTTTACATTTGTGAAGGCCAGGTGATTACTTTCAAACCTTACAGATCCGACCGGAAAGGTAAACAGTTCTTCAAGTGTTTTTTCCCTTGGTATCACTTCTCCCTTTATCACCAATACAACTACTTCAGGTTTTGAATTTGTATAAACGGAAAGGGTTTTGTTGAAAGGACCCGGCCTGTTTGCAGGGTCATAAATTGCAGTTATAGTACCCGTCCCTTTGGGAGGTATTGGCGATTTTGTCCACTCAGGTGTTGTACATCCGCACGAGGCAACAATATTCTGAATGACAAGGGGCTGGTTTCCCGTATTCATTACAACGAAATCATACTTCTGGCGCCCTGCTTCTTCTTTAAACTTTCCAAAGTCATGCTCAGAACTGGATATTTTCATGGCTGGCTGACTCCATAAAATTAGACCGCAAAATGTCAAAGTGAAAAACAAAAACAACTTTTTCATACCTATGTCAAAATATTTAAATTATCCCTCGTTAAAATCAAATACAGCAGTAAACTTAGAATGGTTTATAAACATTCATGCAGGCAATTTTATTGCCCTTTTTAACAAAAATCAGACCAAACCCGGATATAATTTTCTCGTTATAAAAATAATAAAGTTTGAAATAAATATTTATTTTAATTAAGAATATCTTAGTTTTGCTCTCTGTCGCGATTTTTTTGGAACAGAATTTGCGGCGGGAGACCGTTTTGTGGAGAGAGGATTTTCGAAATGAAGAATACCTGGAGACTAGTTTTCATTCTGATGGCTTGCCTTGCCTTTACCAGGGCTGAAGGGCAGTTTTATAACGGTCACCAGATGCCATTCGGAAAAAACAGGGTACAATATTATGACTATTACTGGTCATTTTACAGATTCGAGGATTTCGACTGCTATTTTAATGAATTCGGAAATGAGCTTGCACAGTATACAGCCGACTATGCAACAAAAAAGCTTGAAGAGATCGAAGACTATTTTGATTACAACCTGGAAAAAAGAATCATCTTCATCATTTACAACAAGAACAACGAATACAGACAGTCAAATATCGGTCTTGTTACATTCGACGAGGACACCTATAATACAGGAGGATTCAATCGGATTATCAAGAATAAGGTGATGCTGTATTACGAGGGAGACCATATCAGTTACCAGAAACAGATCGCCGAATCAATCACTGAGGTCATAATAAATGAGATGTTGTATAACGCCGATTTCCGAGATCGGATTTCCAGCTCATCACTCATAACAATGCCCGACTGGTTTCTGAAAGGACTTACTCGCTATGTTGCATTCGGTTGGGACTATGAAACAGAGAATATAGTTAAAGATGGAATTAAATCGGGCAAGTACAAGAAAATAAGCCATCTCGAATCGGAAGATGCAATCGTAGCAGGACAATCTTTCTGGAGATTTATTGCCCGTAAATATGGCGATGCGGTGATCCCCAATATATTATACCTCACTAAAATATATAAAAACATCGATGATGGATTCTTTTATGTTATGGGTATAAAGCTCAAGGATCTTCTTAAAGAATGGAAACAATTTTATAATGAAGAGTATGGCTCCGGAGACAACCTTCAGGCCAATGACCCAAACATCGTTAGAAAATCAAAGAAAGAGCAGATCTATCAACAGGTTAAAGTCAGTCCTGATGGAAGATACATAGCTTATGTGACCAATGACTGGGGCAGAAAAAGGATTTTTATGTATGAACAGGCAACCGGAAAGAACAGGGCTATTTTCCGGATAGAACCGAAATATGAACATAAGACCGATAACACCTACCCTGTAATAGGCTGGCATCCTTCAGGAAGGATACTCACATTCATCAATGAGGAACGGGCTGGAATGGTTATATATTTCTACCGCCTCGATGAAAAAAGGACAGAAAAAAGGAATCTGCTGTATTTTGACAAAGTCCTTGCCTTCTCATATTCACCTGACGGGTCACAGCTTGTAATGTCGGCAGTTAAGGATGGTATTACTGATATTTACATCCATACAATAGCATCAGGCGTCAATGATCAGATAACCAGAGATGTTGCCGACGATCTCGATCCCTCATACATAAAGGACAGACCAGGGGAAATAATGTTTTCTTCAAACCGCCTTTCGGACACCCTTCTAAATGACGGCAATCCTTTTGAAAAGACAAGCAGGATCTTTGACCTTTTTACATATAACGTGGAAAAGAAGAATAACATTCTTACACGACTCTCCGAAGGTCAGTACTCAAGCAGGTTTAAAGCCGAAGGGATCACCGGAAACCGGTTTGCATACATAGGGGATAATACAGGAATAATGAACAGATATACTGCCATTTTTGACAGTACTGTCAGTTACATAGACACTACTACCCACTACAGGTATTTTATGAAATCAACCCCTGTCACCAACTATGACAGGAACATCCTTAATCAATCATTATCTAATGCTTCTGACACCTATGGGGAGGTGATTTTCAGGAACAGGAAGTATAATTTAAGCAGGGGGTCTCTCGGAACTGCGACACCGGTGCAGGCTAATGAAATTACTCTTACACCCTTCAGGAAAGAGCAGAACAAGTTGTTTCACAAATCAGACAGCATTGAAAGAATTAGGAAATGGCTTATTGCTGAAGATAAAAAGAGAAGGGATACACTTAAAAAACCATTATATGAATATTATATAAAAAATGAACCCATAGATATCAATCACTATATATTCGAAAAAGAAAAGCAAAATTACTACGAACAGTTGTGGAGAAAGGACTATATGGATATAGACCTCGACACTGGTAAGCTGACACTTCCTCTCATAAGAATATATGAAACATCATTTTACAATAATTACATTGCCAACCAGATTGATTTTACTTTCCTTAACAACTCATATCAGGTATTCAACGGAGGTGCTCCTTATTTCAATCCCGGTGTAAACCTCCTTACCAGGTTCGGCATTCTTGACCTTTTTGAAGACTACAGGCTCACAGCAGGATTCAGGTTCTCAGGCAATTTTGACAGTAATGAATATCTTTTGAGTTTAGAAAGCCTGAAAGGTAAATTCGACAAACAATTAATATTTCATCGTCAGGCCTATTACAGTACAAACAATGTGGATCTTTTCAAGACCCACACTCATAATATTTATCTTTCCTATGCAAAACCCATCAATCCCGTTCTGGCTTTAAAGGGTACCCTGGCATACAGATACGACAGGCATGTTACACTATCGCGCGACCTCACTTCACTCAATTCAGCAACGATCTCGAAGCACTGGGCAAGCCTTAAAGGTGAAATCATATATGACAATACCCGTAAGAGGGCTGTCAACATATACTATGGTACCAGGTTCAAAATCTTTGCAGAATACTACCGCCAGCTGACCAGTAAAAAATCTGATATGTTTGTTCTAGGAGCAGATTTCAGGAAATATACAAAGATACACAGGGAACTTATCTGGGCAAATCGATTTGCAGCCAGCACTTCATTCGGGCCCACAAAACTGGTCTATTACCTCGGAGGTGTGGACAACTGGATGGGGTACCTCTTCAATAAAGGTGAGATGTTCGATAACAGCATCCCTGTAAGCACTACGGAGAATTACGGATTCCAGGCTCTTGCAACTAACATGCGGGGATTCAGACAAAATATAAGGAACGGCAGCAATTTTGCGGTAATAAACAGTGAGATCCGCTGGCCATTTGTAAGATATTTTGCAGGACATCCGCTGCGGTCCAACTTTCTGAACAGCCTTCAGATTGTGGGATTTGCCGATGCCGGAACAGCATGGACAGGACCAGATCCCTGGTCAGGTGTGAATTCATGGGACAAGGAAATTTACAGGAATGGTCCCGTAACGGTTACTCTTGATTCGAACCGGCAACCTATTGTGTATGGTTTCGGAGGAGGGTTAAGAGCACAGCTGCTTGGCTACTTCATAAGAGCCGACTGGGCAAGAGGAATTGAAAACGGATACCTCCTTCCCAGAATTTTCTATCTGTCTTTCAGCCTCGACTTCTGATCTTTAATACCTGAAAAATCATATATAATCCAATACTGGCATCATCTTTGCACCCCTGTTATGAAAATTAGAAAAATAAAGTGATTTCAATGAGATGCATATTCCATATTTTGATAACGAGGCACAGAAAGTAACAAGCCGGTTTATTTGCCAGTTTCTGGTTTATAATATATAAAAATAGTGTCTTATAGCACACAAAGAAAATCGGTAATTATTACAAAGATCCTTCTTCAATTGAAAAATTTAGAATATGTTTGCAGCATTGATGTTATAATTTTAACCAAAAAAGTATAGAAATGGCTTACAAAATCAATGATGATTGTACTGCTTGCGGAACATGCATAGATGAATGTCCGGTTGAGGCAATATCGGAAGGTGACATCTACAAAATTGATCCGGATATCTGCACTGACTGCGGTGCATGTGCCGATGTTTGCCCCGTTGAGGCAATTCATCCTGCCGAATAGTTATACAATCAGAGAATTTAAGGGGGTGTCTTTAATGGGCACCCTTTTTTATTGAGGATTATATCTGGCTTTTTCCAGGATTTTCTGAATATCAGTATCTGCCATAAGGTCATTCAGTGATACGTCCTGATTTCTGCTCATGTATGATTCAATGATCCTGAATCCAACCCATACTGCCGCTCTTCCGGGAGATTCATTTGTAAAATAGCTCGTAAAAGGTGCTTCGCCCGTCAGTTTCCTTATAATAAACCTGTCAGTCTTGAATAGCAGATCATTTTCAACAAGATATTGCCACATCTGCGCCTCATTATTCCTGCAGAAATTCATTTGTCCCGAATTAAATCCAAAAATAATTTCATCTGAATGATCTGGGAGCATGCACTTCTCAAAGTACTTCAGCTTTCCCTCATGCAGTATTTCGGAGAGGACATTTTCTGTTTCATAATCAAGTGATTCAAAGTCCCATTCCGAAGCAGCCCAACCATACATGCAGTCAGGGACAATATTCTCAGGCGTCATTCGGGCGGCCATGTAACTGTAGATTTCAAGCTGCGGATAATATTTACAGTCTGGACCAAGGTACCTGTCAAGACCTATTCCCAGAATTGAATCTCCGGTAATGATGCTGTTATTGAACCCTGTAATACATGTAAAAACAGCAGGGACCTGTTTTTCAGGAAAATAGTGAAGATAATGCCTGAAAGCATCTTCAAGGTCTTCCTCAATTTCTTTAACTTCAGGATAAAGCTTATTTACCATGCCATAAACTTCAAAGTTCAGTCTATCAGTACAAAACCTGAAGAGAAAATCGGGGAAAGCCGGGTCATTTATATCCCCGGTATTAATTACATAACTAAATAACTGAAGAAAACCATTGTACTTTTGTTTCAGCTCAGGAACATTTGTCACTACCGACTCAGGATCAAGAGTAAACAGATCCTGTTCGAGACGCTTTATCTCGATATCGGGCTTTGCATTTGTAATCCTTACCTTATACTGGCTTTTCCTGCAGGAAGGCAGCGACGTCAGTACCGCAAAAATTAAAACTATTAATGGCAGGTGGTATTTCATGTTAATATTTTCCGTCACCAAAAATAGGCACTTTAAATTATTCTTCAGCAATTAAAAACGAATAATAACATCTCTTATTATTTTATATTTTTGGAGGTACGAAATTGTTCAGGATGAACCTCAGTAATTACTAATATAAGGGGGTATGTCCGAAAGGGAGTAACAGTATGAAGATTTCCATAGCACAACTGAATTATCATATCGGCAACTTTGAAAAGAATAAGAATTTAATATTCAATGCAATAGATGAAGCCCGCAAAGCTGGCTCCGATCTGGTTGTATTTTCTGAGCTTTGTGTTCCCGGTTACCCTCCCCTTGACCTGCTTGACAGGATAGATTTCATAGAGAAGTGCAGCAGGACCGTCGACGAAATTGCAGGTTATTGCAAGGGAATTGCTGCAATTGTTGGCTCTCCGGTTTACAACACCAGGCCGGAAGGAAAGAAACTTCATAACTCAGCATTGATATTGTCGGAAGGGAAAATAATATTTTCTGCCAATAAATCGCTCTTACCTACCTATGACATTTTTGATGAATACAGATACTTCGAGCCTGAAAGGGAATTTTCGACATTCCGCTTCAAAGGGATCAATATTGCCTTAACTATCTGCGAAGATCTCTGGGACGAACAATCTTTCGACAACAGGTTTGAGAAATCAAGGCTCTATACGATCTCTCCCATGGAAGAACTTTCAGTATTCAATCCTGACCTGGTTATTAACATTTCCGCTTCTCCATTTTCATACAGAAAGGTTGAAGATAAAAGGAATATTTTCGTTTCCAAGGCAATTAGATACGGAATTCCCGTTATTTCAGTCAACCAGACTGGCGCAAATACTGAACTGATCTTTGACGGAGCTTCGATAGTTGTCAACAGCACAGGAAGGATATTTTGTCAGCTTGCTTTCTTTGAAGAATCAGTGAAGACATTTGATTATGATGAAATTGACGAAGTGCAGGATCTGCTTGTAATAAACAATCCCGAGCCTGTCACTCTGATACACAAAGCAATAGTTACGGGTATCCGCGATTATTTTGGAAAGACCGGGTTTAAAAAGGCTATTTTAGGCCTGTCGGGAGGGATCGATTCTGCAGTAACCGTTTGTCTGGCAGCAGAAGCACTGGGCAGGGAAAATGTTCTAGCCCTGTTAATGCCGTCGCGCTACTCATCAGAAAGCTCGGTGAAGGATTCTGTTATCCTTGCAGAAAACCTTGGCATAAAATACGAGATTGTAAGTATTGAAGAACCATTCTGCGCTTTCGAAAGAACGCTGAAAGAACCTTTCAGTGGTTTGAAAAGTGATGTCACCGAAGAAAACATACAGGCAAGAATAAGAGCAATCCTTCTCATGGCTTATTCCAATAAGTTCGGTTACATTCTACTGAACACTTCCAACAAGAGTGAAGCCGCAGTAGGATACGGAACACTTTACGGCGATATGGCAGGAGGATTGTCAGTGATTGGAGATGTATACAAGTCAGATGTCTACAGACTTGCCGGTTACATAAACCGAAAAGGAGAAATTATTCCAGAGACCATCATTAAAAAAGCTCCCTCAGCTGAGCTTAAGCCTGGACAGCTGGATACAGATTCTCTACCGCAATATGATATCCTCGATTCTGTATTATACCAGTACATTGAACTTCAGAAACCGGCAGATGAGATAGTTGCAGATGGATTCAGCCGTGAACTTGTTGAAAGAGTGATCAGAATGATAAATATTAATGAATACAAGCGTTATCAGGCTCCACCTGTATTACGGATCTCGTCAAAAGCTTTCGGTGATGGCAGGAAAATGCCGCTTGTAGCCAGATATTGAGATGCAGTACAGCAGTCCATATATAGAATTATGCATAGAAGGAAGTTTATCTGTCTTCAGGGGCATTGATCATGATGCCAGAAGACTACTCGACAACAATCACTCATATACTTGCTTCAGAAAAGGAGAATATGTTATCAGAGAAGGTGACAGGACACGCGGTTTGTATATAATAGTTTCCGGCAGTGCCAAATTATTCAGTACCGGTGTTGGAGGCAGAGAACAGATAATAAAGCTGCTGAAACCTCCGGCAATAATCATTTACAATACTATTTTTTCAGAAAACCATAGTTGGTTTTCCTGCAAAACCTTTGAAAATACAGCAGTTGTAGTCATTGAAAAAAATTCGCTGGTGAAGCTGCTAAGGCAGAACGGCGAACTTTCTATGAGATTTTTGAAACTGATTTCAGATGAGCTCACTTTCACAAACAAAAGACTGGTTTCACTAACTCAGAAACATGTCAGAGGACGGCTCGCTGAATCTCTTATCCTTATACGCGACACTTACGGACTTGAAGCCGACGGAAAAACCCTGAGGGCTATTCTTTCGAGAGAGGACATTGCACATCTTTCGAATATGACAACTTCAAACGCAATCAGAACCCTATCCAATTTTGCAGCCGAGAAAATCATCGATATTAAAGGGAAAAGGATAATTATCCGTGATGCTTTAAAGCTTGAAGAAATAAGCCAGTCGGGTCAGTAATTCTATTTCTATTCCCTGTAGAATATTCTTTTTACTCTGCCCGGTATTGATGTAAGTATTTCATATGGTATTGTACCGCAAAGCCCGGCTACTTCGCTGATGCTAATATTGGTGCCAAAAATCTCTGCTTCGTCGCCTTCCTCTATTTCAGATCCGGTAATATCGACCATGCACATATCCATACAAATATTTCCGATAAGAGGATATCTGCTTCCTCTTATCCAAACTGTTCCCTTCCCGTTGCCAAGTCTTCTGTTGAGTCCATCAGCATATCCTACCGGAAGGATTGCAATAATTCTCATTTTCTCTGAGACAGATGCACAACCATATCCTACAGGCTCACCCGGAGGAATTACCTTCACCTGAGAGATCTCAGTTCTGAACCTGCCGGCAGGCCTCAGATCGATACCTTCAAAATTCCCGGCACCGTAGATTCCGATGCCAGGTCTTACCATTTCATATTGGTATTGAGGGAACCGGATTATTCCGGATGTATTCAGGAGATGCCTCAGGAACGAATAGCCAAGCACCAAACGAATTCTGGTTGTGACCTCCTCAAAAAGCTGGGCCTGGTGGTGAGTAAATATGTCCAGTTCAGGATCTTCAGATCCTGCAAGATGTGAAAAAACTGATGCTACCCTTAAACAATCAGCTTCTTTTAAGGCCATTGCCAAATTGTCAGTTTCTGAAGGCAGGAATCCGAGACGATGCATTCCTGTGTCTATTTTAATGTGGACCGGATACTGGCAAAGGCCATGCCTGGATGCTGATTCTCTGAATGTTTTAAGTGATGAAAAGCTGAATATCTCAGGTTCGAGGTTGTACCTGATCATAATGTCATAAGATGAAGGATCGGGATTCATTACCATAACCGGCAGTAATACTCCTGCATTCCTTAGTTCTACTCCCTCATCGGTATAGGCTACAGCAAGATAGCTCACCCTGTTGTATTCAAGAAGTGTGGCGATCTCGGCAGATCCCGAACCATAGGCAAATGCTTTTACCATTGCCATTATTTTTGTCTCCCGGTTAAGCAACCTTCTTATTTCATTAAGATTATGGGTTACAGCATCGAGATTGACTTCGAGTACAGTTATGTGGGCCTGTTGCTCCAGCAGTCTGGCGATCTTTTCAAGTTCAAAGATCCTGGCACCTTTTATAAGAATGACCGAATCTCTGAAATCACCGCTGTTGAACCTGCTTACAAAATCACCTGTTGATATATAAAAACACGAACCAGTTTCAAACATATGGTTGCATCGCATGAGGGAAGGACCAATGCCAATGAACCTGTTAATTCCTGTTTTCCTTAGAAGATCAGCTGTCTCACGGTAGAGTTCTTCTTCGTTACGGCTGCTTTGAACAAAATCCGACAGGATAAGAGTTGTTATCCTTCCGTTCTGCGATTTCATGAACTCGAGTGCCATCCCAAGTGAACCCGGATCAGAATTGTAATAGTCTTCAATAAGGATGCAGTTATTTATTCCACTCTTTATCTCCATCCTCATTGCCACTGCAGTAAGTTCTGACAGGCCCTTACTGACTATTTCACTGTCTATTCCTATTGCAAGACAGGCAGTTGCAACAGTTGCTGCATTTTCTATCGAAGCACGGTCGGTAAAAGGGATCTCAAAAAAATAAGTGACTCTTTTGTATGTGATCTCCAGGGAAGTACGGCAATTATCAGCATTAATGACCTTTACATAAACATCTGCGCCCTGATCATGGAATGACCAGCCCACAAGCGTTTTGCATGCAAAGTCCTTATCCCTTCTAATAAGGTCGTTGATAATATCATAATCAGCACACCATATTATTTTTGAACAGCCGGCGAAAAGTCGGAGCTTTTCCATTGCCTTAGCCCTGTCGTTGATGAAATTCCTGCTATGTGCTTCACCAATATTTGTAATGATACCTATATCAGGACGGATTATCCCGGATAATTTCTCCATTTCACCCGGCATGGAGATCCCTGCCTCAAATATCCCATAGCTGAACCTTTCATCCATTTTCCAGACAGACAAAGGCACTCCGATCTGTGAATTATAGCTTTTGGGACTTCTCACCACTGCAGCAGAACGTCCCAGTATTTCTGACAGCCATTCTTTGACTATTGTCTTGCCAGTACTTCCGGTAATGGCTATCACCGGAAAACTGTACTTTGATCTTTTAAAGGCAGCCAGTTTCTGAAGAGCTTCCACGGTATTATCGTGCAGTATGAATGCGGCGTCTGAATAACTGTTAATGTTGTCTGGCAGTCTGCTAACAATAAAAGCCCTAATACCCTTCCTGATCAGGGTGTCAATGAACAGGTGACCATCATGATTAACACCTTTAATGGCTATAAAGACCACATCTTCAGTAAAGTTCATCTGCCTGCTGTCGGTAGAAAGCTCGGTTACGGTGATTCCTCCAGGGCCATAAAGGGTACCGCCGGTAATTTCTGCTATATCTGATGAGGAAATGCTGAACACTTTAGCTTTTTATCATACACTGATTAAAACAATTTCTGCAGAGTGGCTCATATTTGTCCTTTTCACCAAGAAGCAATACCTGCGCCTCATCTGATTTGCGGAATGAGTATTGTGCCAGATTTCCACACCTCATACATATAGCATGGATCTTTGTAACATATTCGGCTATTGCAAGTAACGCCGGCATCGGGCCAAATGGATTTCCCATAAAATCCATGTCGAGACCTGCTACAATGACTCTCACTCCATCGTTCGCCAGAGTGTTACACACATCAACAATCGATCCGTCAAAAAACTGGGCCTCGTCTATCCCGATCACATCAACTTCACTGGCAAGCAGAAGTATTGAGGAAGCGTTATCGACAGGGGTTGACACAATTGATCTATCATCATGCGAAACGACTTGGGTGTCGGAATACCTTTTGTCAAGTGAGGGTTTAAAGATCTCAACCCTCAATCCCGCAAACTTAGCCCTCCGAAGTCGTCTTATCAATTCCTCGGTTTTCCCGGAAAACATTGAGCCGGTAATTACCTCTACCGATCCACGTCTGCCGTTCATCCTTGCTGAATTCTCAAGAAATTCCATGTCTGTTTATCCCTTCCCGGATGCTAAATGTAAATATATTACGTTATGACTTAGGGAATAATACTTAATTTTGCAAAGTAAGAAAAATGGTTTATTAAAATAACTGTTAAAAGCATGGATTTAAAGGCCACCATTGACATAATAATCAAAGACCTGAACGACATACGTGATATTGTTGATGATCTCAGGCAATATAAGGGGGTTCCCGCTATTGAAATCGAGCTGGCTAAATCAAAATGCAGAGGGGTGATCGAAATAATTTCTTTCCTCAGGGATAATGATTCATTTCCATTGGGGCCTAAGCAGGTTAAATCTGAGGGTTGGGAGGGATCTACTTCTGTGAAGGTTGAAAAATCATCTGAAAAGGCAGAAATGCCTATGAGACAGGAGGAGACTAAGGAATCTCCGGCAAAAAAGGAAGATTCAGTGGCCGTGAAGGAAATGCCATTGGAAAAAGATACTATAAGAAAAGTTGAAATCACTGCTCCCGAACCTGAATTCCATGAATCTGTGAACAAAGAAAACTGGCCAATGGCTGGAGCCTCCACAGATCAGGGAATTTCAGGACAAACTAAACCAGCCGGCATGCCGAAGATGAATGAATTTACAATAATAGCCGATCAGTTTGCAAACAGGCCGGAGAGTTTTAATGAGAAGCTGGGAAGCATGAAGCATGAGGATGATGTTTTGGAACTGATCAAAACAAAGCCTGTCTCGACTCTTTCAGAGGCAATAGGTATCAATGATAAATATCTTTTCATAAAGGAAATATTCAACGGCGACCAGGAATCATATAATCAGGCGCTTGCAAAACTTGAATCAGCCGAATGCCTCGACGACGCAAAAACCATCATTAATATCTATGCTGGAGAGAACAGGGAAAATGAAGCTTTCAAAATGTTCATCAGCATCCTGAAACGAAAGTTCCCTTCCAATGAGTAAACTTTTCCTGGTCCCCACTCCGATAGGAAATCTTAAGGATATAACATACAGGGCTGTGGAAGTTCTTAAGGAGGTTGACCTTATCCTTGCTGAAGACACAAGGCATGCGGCAAAGCTTCTTTCAGCCTATAATATCAGGACACCTCTTAAGTCGCATCACATGTTCAACGAACACAGGAGTGTGGAAGCAGTAAGTAATAAGGTTCTGTCAGGCATGACCATTGCACTAATAAGCGATGCCGGAACACCGGGGATCTCTGATCCCGGATTTCTACTGGCAAGGAAATGTATTGAGAAGGGCATCGAAGTAGAAACCCTCCCCGGCCCTACTGCTCTTATACCCTCGCTTATAAACTCAGGGCTTCCCTGCGACAGGTTTTGCTTTGAAGGCTTTCTCCCTTCCAAAAAAGGAAGAAATAAAAGACTAGAAGCCCTGGAACAGGAAACAAGAACAATAATATTCTATGAATCACCTTACAGGCTAACAAAGACACTGTGTGACCTTGCAACATATTTCGGTGCAGAACGTGAAGCTTCCGTTTCTAGGGAACTTACCAAGATACATGAAGAAAATATAAGAGGTTCATTATCATATCTTGCCGGATATTTCAAGGAAAAACCACCAAAAGGAGAAATTGTTATAGTAGTTGCCGGCAGGAAGTCATGAAGAACTGGAATAATGGTCTTATGCTATTTGAAAAAAGGAAGATAGTTTTTATTATCACCCTTGCTGCAATATCATTCAGTTCAGTTACTGCTCAGATGCTTAAGGGGAGGATCACAGACCGTTCGGGAGAACCTGTACAATATGCCACCGTTTTTTTCCAGGAGTTGAAGCACGGTACAACTTCTAATCCGAGAGGCGATTATGAGATCAGACTTCCTGAAGGAAGGCACACTGTAATTTACCAGAGCCTTGGTTTTGAACCTTTTATGTCAGAAATCACCATCAAGGGAGATACTGTGGTTAAAGATGTGGTTCTGACGGAACAATACTATCAGATACCAGAAGTGCTAATCACCGAAAAGGGAGAGGATCCGGCATATTATATTATGAGAAGGGTGATCGGACTGGCCCCGTATCATCTTAATCATGTAAATCAGTATAAGGCGGAAGTATATCTTAAAGGAACTCTTAATGTTAAAAAAATACCCAGGATCATTCAGAGATCGCTTAAGATGGAGACCGGTAAAAGACCTCCACATTCATCCGAAGTGTCAGTTACCATTAAGGAGGGGGATTCATTCTTTCTTGAATCATTCAATGAAATTGACTTCAAGGCTCCCGATAAATATATCCAGCGGGTTGTATCATTCAACTCCAATTTCCCCGATCAGGGGGAGGAGATATCTCCGATGGATTACATAAAGGCAAGTTTCTACCAGCCGGTTATCGCCCAAATGGCAATATCACCTTTGTCTCCATCGGCATTCTCATACTACAGGTTCCGGTACATGGGAGCTTCACTTCAGGGAGAAAACAGTGTGAGTAAGATCGAGGTGACCCCAAGGCATAAAAGTCCGCAGCTCTTCGAAGGAACAATTTATATTGTTGATGATCTGTGGTGTCTGCACAGTGTGGATCTGAGCAATGAAAATATGGCCGGTAAAATCCATATCAAAGAAGTTCATATCCCTGTTCAGGATGGAATCTGGATGCCTGTTAGCCATTATTTTGAAATGAATTTCAGTATTATGGGCTTCAAAGCTGATGTATATTACAGAAGTTCTGTCAAATATTTAAGTGTTGAGGCAAATTCTTCACTCAAGAAGCCAGATCCTGTAACAGGGACATATACAACAGCTAAAAACTATGTTCCTGACACCCTTATGACAAAAAACCGAAAAAGGATAGAGGAAATCCTTAAGAAGGATGAAATGTCGAATCGCGATATGATAAAACTCGCCGACCTGATGAACAGGGAATCGGCTGAGAGTCTGAAGGACACCATTCTGAAAAATCTTGAAATAAAAGAAAAGACGCAATATATAATAGAAAAAGATGCAGGGAAGAAAGACAGTTCATTTTGGGCCGGGATCAGGCCCATCCCTCTTTCAGAAGCTGAAATTAAAGCTCTGGGTACCAAAACTAATTCCGGCAGGTTAAGGGAAGCAATTGGAGACTCTTCTGTTCCCGCTATAGAGAATAAAAAGAGTTCTCTTGTAAACGACCTCAAGCATATTGCTTTCGGTAACAACTGGTCCGACAGCAAAGGATGGCGTTTTTCCGGTGGTGGCCTCATAAATCCCCGATGCTTCAGCTTCAATACAGTTGACGGATTCATCATCGGAACCGATTTGAGGATTACAAGGGAGTTCAGTAAGAAATGGAGCTTCTCTCTTTATCCCGAAATAAGGTATGCATTCAGCCGGGAAAAACTGATGGGAAGGGCCAACATCAACATCAATTCGGGAGGGATGAAACCTCTCAGGATTTTCCTTCAGTCGGGAATCACAAGCAGGGACATAAGCACTAGCGGCGGGATAAACCCTCTGCTTAATAGTGCAACATCATTGCTGTTAAAGAAGAATTACCTCAAGCTTTATGACAGCCATTACCTTAACCTCGGCTTCAGTTTTGAAGTGAAGAACGGCGTTAACATTGAGTTGAGTACAGGTATTGACGATCGCAGAGTACTTAAGAACAATACTGACTTCACGATATTCAGATCTTCCCGCGAATATACCGACAATGTTCCCGATAACAGTTATCTTGACGAAGAAGGAACTTACCCAAGGCTTTTATACAACCAGAATCAGGTCAGTTTCTCGGCAAACTTAACGGTAGTACCTTATCAGAGATACAGGATTAATAATGGCAACAAAATACCGGAAGGCTCCCGATGGCCCACATTCAGGTTTTACTGGAAACACCTGATGAACACGGATTCTAACGCTGGTGACAGTTATGCACATTTTGATATGCTGAGATTTGAAGTATCACAGAAGCTTGACCCCGGAGCATTCAGGGAACTTAAATGGATGATCCGGACAGGAGGATACACCGACAACAGGGGAATTTCATTCTTTGATTTCTTCCATTTTAACAATCAGACATTTCCGCTTCTGATATACAATCAGGATGACGCTTTTATGGTTCCCAGGTACTATACCCTGAGTACCCCTGAATTTTTCACCGAAGCACATCTGAAATATACTTCACCATATCTTCTTTTCAAATACCTGCCGGGACTGAACAGGACCCTGGTTCGGGAAAACCTTGTTTTCTCCTTTCTGGGATCACGTTACAAAAATTGTTATACTGAAATAGGGTACAGTTTGAGCGAAATATTACTGCTTGCTGAAGTGGGTGTATACGTAGGATTCGATGATCTCATATACAAGTTTACGGGAATAAAAATATCCCTTCGTTTCAACTGAGCAGATTTAAATAGCAGGCTTAGAATTCCTCCGGGTTCCTTTTCTCCCCGATAACTTTCAGGCATCTTTATTGGATAAACCTAAACCACAGAACCTCAGAGCTTTTAAGAGTAAGCAAGAAGACCTGACCAGGGATTAAAGAAGCGAATCAAAGGATTTTGAGACAGTCACTAACTGATTTTGTACTATATTTTCTTACATGAATGGAGGTTCATTCATCAGATCAGTTTCATGGTCAAAGTCATTAACGGGACGCTTAAGATTAATGTCGTGATTCATTTTTGATCCGATAATAAAGCTTTGCGAACCTTCTCTAATATCTGTAATAATGTCCGTTTCAAACTCTTCAATATCAACAAACTGAGCTCTCTCCTCACGGAACCTGAGTCTGACATCATCTACCGGCCCATTTCTGTTTTTGGCCAGTATAATCTCGGCTATACCTTTGGTAGAAGAACCATCTTCAAATGTTGGTATGCCAAACTTCTCCTGTCGGTGAATAAAGACGACCATATCTGCATCTTGTTCAATTGCACCTGACTCGCGCAGGTCAGAGAGAAGTGGACGTTTTGTGCCTCCTCTCATTTCAACCGAACGATTTAGCTGGGAAAGGGCGAGTATAGGCACATTAAGCTCTTTTGCTATGCTCTTCAGAGATCTTGAAATGTTACTTACCTCCTGTTCACGGCTTCCTGCATTATCCGGACCCGACATGAGCTGAAGGTAATCCACTATCACTATATCAAGTTTCTGCTGAGCCATAAGCCTGCGGCATTTTGCCCTCAGCTCGAATATTGAGATGGCCGGAGTGTCATCAATGAAGATCGGAGCTTGAACGAGCTTTTTTATCCTGGTATCCAGCTGTTTCCATTCTTCTTCAGAAAGACGTCCGTTCTTTATCTTCTCTCCAGGAATGTCAGTTTCAGCAATTATCAGCCTGTTGACCAGCTGAATAGATGACATCTCACAGGAGAATATTGCCACTTTTTTGCCATGATCGATTGCCATGTTCCTTGCCATTGACAGGGCAAATGCAGTTTTTCCCATCGACGGCCGGGCTGCAATAATGATAAGTTCCGATTTCTGCCATCCGGAGGTGAGCCTGTCTAGCTTTGTAAATCCTGAGGGTATTCCTACAAGAGCATCCTCTCTTTTCCCTGCTTCCTCTATCTCCCTTATTGCCTCTTTTATCACCATGTTGATAGGTGATACTTCGCGCTTAATATTTCCCTCGGCGATCTGAAAAAGTGCATTTTCTGAAAAGTCAAGAAGGTCAGTTACATCATAGGAATCATCAAATGAGCGTGCCTGAATCTCTGTCGAGACCCGTATAAGTTCGCGCTGAATATATTTCTGTGCAACGATCCTTGCATGAAAATCAACATGTGCAGCCGATACTACCTTCGATGTGAGCTGAGTGAGATATACAGGTCCTCCGACATTTTCCAGCTCATTTGTAGCCCTTAATTCTTCAGTCACTGTGTACAGATCAACAGGATATTCCCTCATCGACAGATCAGAAACAGCTTTAAAGATTTTCTGGTGTGCTTCCTTGTAAAAACTCTCAGGTTTCAGAATATCAAGTATCGTTATAACGGCCTCCTTTTCAAGCATGATAGCACCGAGAACCGCTTCCTCCATATCAATGGCCTGTGGAGGTACCCGCCCAAAATCGGGCAGAGAGGTAACTACAGGCCTGGGAACGGTTTTTTGTTTTGCCATTGTAAATATACTGCTGATTAACAAATACTTGGATAGCCCCGGAAAAGTTGCTTTCAGGTAGTCCAAAGGTAGAAATTACAATATTCAATTACCCTTTGAATGATTTTTTCTTACAAACATTTTTCTGTTAAAAACTTGTTGAAAAGCAAAAAAATTCAGGTTATAAGCAATATTCCATATCATATGATATTTTTGTAGTAAATATCCTGAAATGGTCATTTTTCCAAAAGCAAAAATTAACCTGGGATTAAGGATTACGGCCCGGAGACCTGATGGTTTTCATGAAATTGAAACTGTTTTTTATCCGGTTGGCCTATGTGATATCCTTGAACTGGCAATAAATGGTGACAGTCAGGAGAGGAATGATTTTACAATTACCGGCATCAGTATTGACTGCAAACAGAATAAGAATTTGGTAATCAGAGCAGTCGAGAAACTTAATGAGTTATACAAGCTCCCGCCCCTTAGAATCCATCTTCACAAGCTGATCCCTGCCGGTGCAGGACTTGGAGGAGGATCATCGGATGCGGCCCATGCACTTAAGGCAATGAACAGAATATTCGAACTGGCGTTAAGCTCGCAGGAACTAAAAACCATTGCCCTAGAACTGGGGAGTGACTGTCCGTTTTTTATCGACTGCCTGCCTGCCTATGCAACAGGTAGAGGAGAAAAACTGCAACAAGTAGATCCAGTGCTTGAAGGCCTTCATATTCTGCTTGTAAATCCCGGCATACGGGTCAGCACAAAAGAGGCGTATATGAACTGTATCCCCTCTGCACCCGGAGTAAGCCTCGCAAAACTTATCCATTATCCTGTTGCAGAATGGAAATTCCATATAATCAACGACTTTGAGAATACAGTTTTTGAGAAGTACCCACAGATTGGAATAATTAAAAGAGTATTGTATAATAATGGCGCACTTTACAGCTCAATGTCGGGAAGCGGATCAACAGTTTACGGCATTTTTACCGACAAACCTGTTATTCCAGAAATACTTAAGGATTATGTGATTTATAATGGAGTCTTATAGACCCGGATGGCGATACTGATCTGTCAGACCATCCCTTACTGCATTGATTAATTGATTAAAAGAGAAGAATATACCGGATTATTTCAGTTCAATAAGAATTGAACCTTTTGACACTTTTTCTCCCTTCTTTACCGATATCTTCTTTATCTGACCATCAGCCGGGCATTTAATCTTATTCTGCATCTTCATGGCTTCAAGTATCAGAAGTTCATCCCCTTTCTGTACTTTCTGACCCTGCCTGACAAGTATATCAAGTATGGTCCCCGGAATGAAGCTCGATATCAATTTAGGATCTGAAGGCTTATAAGGTTTCCTGTTAAGGAACCTTGAACTAAGCCTTGTCTGATATCTGGTTGAGTTAATATTAAGCATTCCCATGCTATCGTGTGTATCCATAGGATATTTAAAATGATAAACATAATTTTTTTAAAATGGAGGCAGTCCATGCTTTTTATCGGGAAGTGTAATAACCTTGTTCTCAGAGACCTGAATTGCATGCATAAGGAATCTTCTTGTTTCTGATGGTTCGATTACAGCATCAATGTACCCTCTCGAAGCAGCCACATAAGGATTGGCAAACTTTGCTTTATATTCTTCTACTTTTTGTTTTCTTGTACGGTCAGGATCATCTGACGACATAATCTCTTTCCTGAAGATTATATTTGCAGCACCTTCGGGGCCCATTACGGCAATTTCCGCCGTAGGCCAGGCGAATACGAAATCAGCCCTGAGATGTCGTGAACCCATGGCAATATATCCACCTCCGTAAGCTTTCCTGATTATAACTGTCAGCTTGGGTACTGTTGCCTCACTGTATGCATATAGTACTTTTGCTCCATGCCTTATTACACCTGCGTGTTCCTGGTCGACCCCGGGAAGATATCCAGGAAGGTCAACCAGAGTAATAATTGGTATATTGAATGCGTCACAATAGCGAATAAACCTTGCAGCCTTGTCGGATGAATCAACATCGAGAACACCTGCCATTTCAAGAGGCTGATTTGCCACAAATCCGGTTGTGCGTCCGCCCATCCGCCCAAAACCTATCACAATGTTCTTTGCATAATGTTCCATGATTTCAAAGAAATCGGATTTGTCGACGATTGCCCTGATCACATCCTTAACATCGTATGGAAGAGTAGGGTCATCAGGTACAATTTTTTCAAGGCTGTATTCACCAAGGGGTTCATAAGGTTCAAAGACTTTCGCTTTTCTGCTGTTGTTCCAGGGGATGAAGGTTATTAGTTTTTTTATCTGGTCGAAACATTCATCTTCATTTCTGGCAAAAAAATGTGCATTGCCGGTAATCTCACTATGGACCCTGGCTCCTCCAAGTTCTTCCATCGAGATCTCCTCACCCAGGACCGTTTTAATTACTTCCGGTCCGGTGATGAACATCTTGGAAATGTTATCGACGACAAAAACGAAATCAGTCAGAGCGGGAGAATACACAGCCCCGCCTGCACATGGTCCAAGAATAACAGATATCTGGGGTATGACTCCGCTTGAGATTGTATTACGGAAAAATATTTCACCATATCCTGCAAGAGAGTTGACTCCTTCCTGAATTCTGGCACCACCCGAGTCGTTGATACCTATAAGTGGCATTCTCATCTTCAGGGCATGATCCATGATCTTGGTTATCTTGCGCGAATGCATCAGTCCAAGTGATCCTCCGGCAACGGTGAAATCCTGGGCAAAAATAGCAACAGGAGCCCCGTAGATGGTTCCTGATCCTATTATCACCCCATCACTTGGAAGAGATTTATTACCCATATCAAAATCGCGTGCATCATGCTCCACGAACAGATCATATTCATTAAACGAATTTTTGTCGAGAAGGGCCATAATCCTCTCCCGTGCAGTTCGTTTTCCCAAGGCTTTCTGCTTCTCAATGGCCTGTTCGCCTCCGCCAAGGAGCACCTTTTTGCGTTTCTCCTGGAGCTCCCTGATTTTCTTTTCTACTGCCATATAATCTGAGTTTTGATTTAATGCCGTCAATCAATCCCGGCATCTGAAAACAAGGTACAATAATAACAGGTTGCCTTCAGATTTCTTATGATGAATCACCATATAATTCCGGCCACCCGTTGAAATCTTATCCGTTATCAATATTAAGACACACAATATCAATCATTAACACAAAGCCAAAGCCATCATCACTTGGGAGCTATCCTGTAAAGGAAATAAGCAACACCAGCATATAAAATATTCGGTATCCACATTGCAAGCATGGGATCAAGGTTTCCTTTTAATGAGAACTGTGATGCAAACTGCATGAAAAGAATATACGAAAAACTTAATCCGAGGCCAATCCCAATGTTCATTCCAATCCCTCCCCTCACTTTGCGCGATGAGAGGGAAACCCCGATCAGAGTTAAAATGAAAACGGCAAAAGGGTTTGCAATCCTTTTGTGTTTCTCTATCAGGAATACCTTTAGCTCATCTGATCCCTGAAGTTGCAGCAGGTCGATATAATCATTAAGCTCTTTGTAGGTCATCGTTCCTTCAAAGCCCGGCACCCTTGAAAAATCATTTGGTTTTATCGTCAGAGCAGTATCAATTTTTTCACCTTTAAGTATTGTTTCCTCATTCCCGTCAATGTTTCTGATATAATAGGTCATTACACTCCATTTGTTTGATGCAGTGTCATACCTGACCATATTCCCGTTCAGCTTTGACATGAGCCTGCCCGAATCATCAAACTGCTCAATTGTAAAGTTACGGCCTGTCAGGCTTATCGGGTTGAACGACTCAAGGTATATATAAACATTCCTGAACACCTGCCTGTGAATATTCATGACAGGCATTCTGCGTGCAGAAGAACGGTAATATCTGTCTTCGAATACCATTCGCTTTGAATTTGCCTGTGGGATTACAAAATTGGTAAGGAGGAAAATGAAAACCGCAATGACGAAAGATGAGAGGAAATATGGATACATCATCCGCCTGAAGCTCATACCACTGTTCAGGATAGCAATTATTTCAGTATTTGCGGCCATTTTTGAAGTGAAAAAAATGACCGCTATAAATACAAAAAGAGGTGAGAACAGGGTGGAGAAATATGGAATATAATTAAGATAATAGTCAAAGATTATGGCTCGGGCCGGAGCTTCCCTTTCCATGAAGTTGTCGATCTTCTCGGCGAAGTCAAACACAACTGCTATGGTAATGATCAGGCAAAGGCAAAAGAGGAAGGTCCCCAGGAATTTCCTGATGATATAGCGGTCGATGATCCTTAATCTTAAGTATTCTACAATCGCGCCGAAAGCTTTTTTATCATTGTGTCCTTCCATTTTCTGAAACTGCCTTCCTCAATCTTCTTCCTTGCCTCCTTTACCATGGTAATATAGAAGGCGAGATTATGTATGCTGGCGATCTGTGCACCAAGTATCTCTCCAGAAATAATCAGATGACGAAGATATGCTTTTGAATAATGCCGGCTGATACGGCTTGGTCCGTTACTGTCGATAGGGCTGAAATCATCTATCCACTTACGGTTCCTGATATTGATTACACCCTCTCCGGTAAACAGCATTCCGTTCCTTCCATTACGAGTAGGCATCACGCAGTCAAACATATCTATTCCCCTTTCAATAGCCTCAAGGATGTTAACCGGTGTTCCCACCCCCATAAGATAGCGTGGTTTATCTTCCGGCAGTATCTCGTTTACTATTTCTATGATTCTGTACATCTCCTCAGCCGGTTCCCCCACTGAAAGTCCGCCGATAGCATTACCGGGGAGAGAGGCTGATGCAATCTTTTCAGCTGAAATTTTCCTAAGGTCGTCAAAAACGCTTCCCTGAACAATGGGGAAAAGAAGCTGGCCGGTTCCCCATAATGGTTCTGTCTGAGCATATCTTAAAACAGCTCTGTCGAGCCATTTATGAGTAAGCTCAACCGACTTTTTAGCATAGCGGTAATCGCAGGGAAAGGGAGCACATTCATCAAGAGCCATGATAATATCCGCGCCAATTATCCGCTGTATGTCTATAGTGTTTTCAGGAGAAAAAACATGCTTTGATCCATCTATGTGTGATCTGAAAATAGCACCCTCCTCAGTAAGCTTCCTGTTTCCGGAAAGGGAAAAAACCTGATAACCTCCGCTATCTGTAAGAATGGGCCTCCCCCATCCCATGAACTCATGAAGCCCACGGCAGGCTTTAAGGATTTCTGTTCCCGGCCTCAGATAAAGATGATATGTGTTTCCCAGAATTATTTCTGCTCCTATTTCTTCATCAAGATCCTGTTGCAGGATACCCTTAACCGTCCCGGCAGTACCGACAGGCATAAACACAGGCGTCTGAATATCTCCACGGGAGGTTTTGAGAATCCCTGTCCTTGCCTTTGTATCCTTATCCCTGCTTCTTATTTCAAACATTAGATTCCTGCCGTTTTGGAACGACAAAGGTAATTCATTAGTCATGCCCTGTAAAATTAATATTAACTTTTTTGAAGCGGTTGACAAATTAATGATTGATATTTCAGCAGTGTCTTTTTGCATTCAGATTATCTTATTAATATTGCGGTCAATATTTTCAAGCCAGATGTTACTCCGGGAAAACTTCATCTTCAACATTGTTTTTATTGTGTTTATATCATCGGCTGCTATCCAGATATTTTTCTATGCTTTTTTTTATCTTAAAGCGGGGCTCCACCGCAAAGTCAATAATTCTCATGATCATAAACCTGTCTCAATCATTATCTGTGCAAGGAATGAAGAGGATAATCTGAGGAAGTTCCTCCCTTCGGTTCTTGAGCAGGATTATCCTGCATTTGAAGTGATAGTGGTAAATGATTGTTCAGAGGATAATTCTTACAGCGTTCTTGGAGAATTTCTGCAACGATATCCATGTCTCAGAGTCTGCGATATAAGCAGGGATCCCAAGTTTACTCACAACAAAAAGTTCGCGCAGTTTATCGGGATAAAGGCTGCGAAGAATGAACTTTTACTTTTTACCGATGCTGATTGTCATGCTGAAACTGACAAATGGGCAGAAGGTATGGTATCTCATTTTAATGAGAATACTGATTTTGTACTTGGCTATGGAGGCTATGAAGTCAGAAAGGGAATTCTTAACAGGTATATCCGGTATGATACCATGATGATTGCCCTGCAGTATACCGGTATGGCACTGCGTGGAATACCATACATGGGCGTTGGGCGCAATCTGGCATACAGACGGTCGGTATTTTTCAAAAACAAAGGGTTTGGCTCACATTCCAATATTGTATCAGGAGACGATGATCTGTTTGTCAACCAGCTTGCCAACAAGCAAAATACTGCTGTAGAAATACGGAGGGAGACACATACAAGATCTGTACCAGCATCCTCGTTTACCGAACTCTTCAATCAGAAAAGAAGGCATCTTACAACTGCAAACCACTATAAGTTGCGCGACAGGATAATCCTTTTTACAGAACCGGTAACAAGAACACTGTTTTATATATCATTTGTTATTCTTATTTCCTGGTCATACCTGTGGCAGTATACTGCTTTAGTTTTCACTGTAAGGCTAATATTGCAGTCCTTCACAATAAAACTTGCCACAAAGCGGTTTAATGAACCGGGAATATTTATCTTTTCTGTATTTTTTGATATATTCTCTCCATTTCTGAACTTAGCGTTTTACATGAGCAATTACCTGCAGAGTCAAGGGAAGAACCAATGGAAATAACTCTAAACGGGCTATCGGAAAAGGCAAAGAACGACCTTCTCCTTGTTGATCTGGCAAAGAAAGGGAATGAAAAGGCTTTTGCTACTCTGATGAACCGGTACCGCGATTCTATTTATTTCATGCTTCTGAAAATGGTAAATAACATTTCAGATGCTGAAGACCTTACCATTGAAGCTTTCGGTAAAGCTTTCCGAAATCTTGAATCATATACCCCTGAATTTGCTTTCAGCACATGGCTTTTCAAGATAGCTACAAACAACTGCATCGATTTCATAAGGAAAAAACAATCATCACCATCAACAATCGATCAGGTGCAGGATGATCTTGATTCGATTACAAGGAACATTCAGTCAGATCTTCCCGATCCTGAAGAAGCTCTTATAAACGACCAGAAGATTGCAGTACTGCGAAGTATTGTAAATCAGCTAAAGCCCCGATACCGTAAGCTTATTGAACTCAGATACTATAAGGAATACTCATACGAAGAGATTGCTTCGGAACTAAACCTTCCTATTGGGACTGTCAAAGCACAGCTTTTCAGGGCAAAATCGCTGCTTTATAACATTTTCATCAAAACAGGCAACAGATAGTGGATCTGGAAATCATCCGATATTTTCCCAGTTTAACAGCACTCCAGAAAGACAGATTTTTCAGCCTTTTGGAAATTTACAAATACTGGAACAGCATGATAAACCTTATCTCACGTAAAGATATGGGCAATTTCTATATCAATCATGTTCTGCATTCCCTCTCAATTGCGAAAATAATCCGGTTCAGCGCAGGGACGAGAATTCTTGATGTGGGAACAGGTGGAGGATTCCCGGGAATTCCATTGGCAATAATGTTTCAAGATTCCTCCTTTTTTCTGCTTGATTCCATCGAAAAAAAAACCAGGGTTGTCAATGCAGTGGTTGAAAAACTTGGTCTTGAAAATGTGACTGTCATTAGAAAGAGGGCCGAAGAAGAAAAAGGGAAATTTGATTTTGTTGTGAGCAGGGCCGTTATGGATCTTCCAGGCTTTATAAAACTAGCAGGCAAGAATGTCAGCCCCACATGCAATAACAGTCTGGCAAATGGTATCATTTATCTCAAGGGAGGAGATATTGATAAGGAGATCAGACCTTTCGGCAAAGAGGTAAAAGTATGGGAAATAAAAGAATTTTTCAGTGAACCTTTCTTTGAAACAAAAAAGATCATTTATATTCCGGTTTTAAGCACAAAAAAATATCCGGCGTTGCAGAAATTAAAAAAATGACTATTTTTGCGGTCGCCAATTATCAAAAAAATATTAAACAACTTCAGTCATGAAAAGGACATTTCAGCCATCAAGGAGAAAAAGAGCAAACAAACATGGTTTCAGAGAAAGAATGTCCACACCGAACGGAAGAAGGGTTCTGGCATCCCGCAGGGCGAAGGGGAGAAAAAGACTAACTGTCTCTTCGGAATTGAAATTAAAATAAATTCAGGAATTATCTTATAGTATTTCTGAGAAGGTGTCTGCCCATGACACCTTTTTTTTTTCCTTTTAGAATCAAATGCGAATTTATAGTTATGCTTCCCACGCGGCTGACAAAGAAATTGCTAATTTTGCAGAACCGAAAAGTGAATGATCAATCCGGAAAGATATATAAATGACGCTGAGCTGCTTAAGATCTCAGAAAAGATCGATGAAGGGAAACGAATTTCACCTGAGGATGGGCTGATACTATATCAGAAAGCAACTCTTCCTCTTCTTGGCCTGCTTGCAGGAGTTGTCAGAAGAAGAATTAATGGTGAGAATGCTTTTTTCATCAGGAATTTCCATATTGAACCAACGAATAAATGCATTTACAATTGCAGGTTCTGCTCATATCACAAGCCTTCAGGTCATCCGGAAAGCTGGGAATTCAGTCATGACCAGATGCTTGAAACAGTAAAAAGATTTGACGACAAACCGGTTAAAGAAGTTCATATAGTAGGAGGAGTTCATCCTGATCACGATCTTCATTATTACGGCACACTTATCAGGAAAATAAAGAATTACCGTCCACATCTCCATGTAAAGGCGTTTTCAGCCATTGAACTCGACTACATGATCAGGAAAAACGGTTATTCCCTTGAAGACGGACTAAGGCAATTGAAGGAATATGGACTTGATTCCATACCTGGAGGAGGAGCCGAAATATTTGACGAAAAGATAAGGGAAGTTATCTGTCCAGAAAAAACATCCTCAGAAAGATGGCTTAAGATACATGAAACTGCTCATTTTGCAGGAATCCCTTCAAATGCCACAATCCTTTACGGACATATAGAAACGTATGCTCACAGGATCGACCATATGGAGAGACTTCGCAAGTTACAGGATAAAACAAAAGGATTCAATGCATTCATACCCCTTAAATACAAGAAAGAGAATAATTCAATGTCGCATCTGGGAGAGGTAAGTATAGCAGAAGATCTCAGGAATTATGCCGTAGCCAGGATCTACCTCGATAATATTCCTCATTTAAAGGCATACTGGCCAATGACAGGTAAGGAGCTTGCACAGCTGAGTCTTTTTTTTGGCACCGACGACCTTGACGGAACAATTGATGACACAACGAGGATATACTCAATGGCCGGTGCTGAGGAAAGGAATCCTGAGATGTCTACAGATGAGATCTGCAACTTGATAAAGGATGCCGGATTCACACCGGTTGAAAGGGACTCTCTTTATAATTTTATAACTACATTTGCGTTATAAACTTACATCTGGTCACGGTATGGGTCTTAAGAACTTTATCCTCAGCAAAACATTCCTTAAACACCTGGGATTGGCTGCAGTAATCATAGTAGCCACCATGATGATACTTCTGATCTGGATGAATTTCTATACCCGTCACGGCCAGAGCCGGCCTGTGCCTGATTTTTATGGACTTACACGCGATCAGGCTGAAAATCTTGCAAAAAAGAATAAATTAAGATTTCAGATCATCGACTCCATTTACACCTCAGAGGTTCCCCGTGGCTGCATAGCAGAACAGAATCCCAAACCAGGCTTCAGGGTAAAGAAGTGGAGGAACATTATGCTTACAATCAACGCCTTCAATCCTGAAATGGTTGCCGTGCCAAATCTTGTTAATCTGCCCAAAAGACAGGCTCTTGCCCTAATTGAAAGCTCCGGGCTTAAAATGGGGAATCCAATATACATTCCCGATATTTCAATAGATGTTGTGATCAAGCAGCTTTACAACGGCAAGGAGATTATGGAAGGAGATTCGCTGCAAAAAGGTTCTGTAATAGACCTGGTGCTGGGGAAAGGGCTGAGCAACCAGAGAACCGAGGTCCCAGACCTTATAGGACTGACTCTTGAGGCAGCCAAAAACACCATTCTGGGAGCATCTTTGACTCTGGTAACATCAATTTATGACAATACCATTCTGACCGGTGAAGATTCCGTTAAGGCTTTTGTCTACAAACAGAATCCTGAATTTAAAGTTGATGCCACAATTCAGCTTGGTTCATCAGTTTACCTTTGGCTAACCGTAGATTCTGCGAAACTTCCAAGTGATTCAACACGATTTGCAAACGATACCATCCCTGAATTGCTTTCAGGACAGCCAGATTACAGATGATAAGAAAGAAGATCATCTATATCATAATCCTGATTTCAGCATCATTGCCTACTGAAGCCCAGGAGCTGGTAACCGGACTTCAGGTGAATCCCCTGATAAAAGGCAACAAGAATCTGGCAAATGCAACCAAAGCAGACGGTGACATCATTGAGCTGCCATTTATCGATGATTTTTCGCAGGACTCATATTTTCCTGACCCCCGGAAATGGAGTGACAACGACGTTTTCATCAACAGCACCTATACCGATAAACAGATCACAAAAGGTGTTGCTACATTTGATGCCATCAACGGTGATGGACGTCTGTATGAGACAATCAACCCTTCGGGCTTCGAAGCTGATCATCTTACCTCTAACCCGATAAACCTTAATTACCGGGCTTCAGACAACATCTGGCTCAGCTTCTATTATCAGCCGGGAGGACTGGGAGATATGCCTGAGAATAAAGACAGCCTTACCCTTCAGTTCTATGCACCATCAGAAGCCACGTGGTATTCAGTCTGGAAGGCTGGCGGGGGTGTTGCACAGGACAGGTTCAAACCTGTTATAATAAGGATTGACAATGCCAGGTACCTCAGAAGCGGATTCAGATTCAGGTTTATAAACTGGGCAAGTCTTAACCCCAATCTCAATGAACCTTCCATAGTGGGAAACTGCGACCACTGGCATATTGATTATGTTTATTTGGGCAGAAACAGAAGCGAAGCTGACACAATCCTTGCCGATGTAGCTTTCCGGGCACCCCTGAGATCGATACTTAAAACTCATGAATCGATGCCATGGATGCAATTCAGGCAGGTCTTTCTTCAGGAAATGGGAGCCTCAATCCCTATAAATTACAGAAATAACGATATTATTGTGAGGAACGTAACACGTAACTTTACAATTTATGATGTTTACAGGAGAACGACCACCCATACATTCTCAGCCGGGGCAGCAAATATCGATCCACAGACAAATATCACTTACAATGCAGGTCTGATTTATACTTTCAATACCAATACCACCGATTCGGCACTTTTCCGAATTACCTGTTATCTGATAACCGATGATTTCGACCGCAAAGAAAATGACACTATTAAATATAATCAGGTTTTCAGCAACTACTTTGCATTCGACGACGGCACATCTGAAGGAGGTTACGGAATAAACGGCCTGGGTTCCAAAAATGCCATGGTGGCTTACAGGTTCAAATCCTATATGCAAGACACTCTGCGCGCTGTAAAAATCTGTTTCAACGATAGTTATCTGAACAGTAACCTCCGGTCGTTTGATATTGTTGTGTGGAATGATAAAAACGATATGCCGGGTGACATAATCTATACCATGGAAGGAGTTATGGTTGAGCAGGGCGAAGGAATAAACGGATTTCATACTTATATACTTCCCGACGGAGTAATGGTCGATGATGTTTTTTATGTAGGCTGGAAGCAACGTTCGGAGACTTTCCTTAACGCAGGTTTTGATATCAATACACCACATAAGGGCAGGCAGTTTTACTGGCTCAACGGACAATGGTATCAGTCACTTGTAGCAGGAAGCGTTATGATAAGACCTGTTACAGGCAAGCCTGTGAAGACTACTTCATCTGGAGATAGTTATCCAGACGAAGAGACAAAATCAAGATTGAGGTTATGGCCCAATCCTGCAACTGATTTTATTAATATCGGGGCAGAAGACCTTAAGCTCTCCGGTTCAGCCTACATTACAATTGTTGATCTGTGGGGCCGGCATGTCATGAAAGTTCCTTATAGCGAAAGAATAGATGTCTCGACGCTCAAAGCTGGCATCTATACTGTTTTGGCAACAATAAACAACAGACCGGTGGGGCATTTGAGACTGGTTATAAACAGATAGTACCCTGATGGCTGAAGAAGAATTAACCGACCAGCAGGAATTATTCGAACATTTCAGGTATGTTGTCGATCCCGGACAATCGTTGCTTAGGATCGACAAATATCTTTCAGCCAGAATTGAAAACACATCGCGTACCAGGATACAGGGTGCAGCCAATGCCGGCAATATATTAGTCAACAATACTCCCGTAAAACCCAACTACAGGGTCAAACCAGGAGATGTTGTCCAGATAGTGCTTCCAACACCTCCCAGGGAAATAGAACTTATCCCTGAGAACCTGCCTGTCAATATCGTTTATGAAGATGATGATATAGTTGTGGTGAATAAAGAGGCCGGTATGGTTGTTCACCCGGCTTATGGTAATTATACCGGAACCCTGGTAAATGCCCTGATGTGGCATTTTAAAGATCTGCCCCTGTTCAGTACAGGAGAATTAAGGCCTGGATTGGTGCACAGGATCGACAAGAACACTTCCGGCATTCTTGTGGTTGCCAAGAATGAACTTGCCCTCAACAGGTTATCCCGCCAGTTTTATGAAAGGACAACCGACCGGAAGTATATCGCTATAATATGGGGTGTTCCTGATCCACCTGAAGGCACCATTACAGGCAATGTGGGAAGGAATCTGCGCGACAGGAAGATCATGCAGGTTTTTCCCGACGGCAGCCAGGGGAAGCCGGCGGTAACTCATTACAGAGTTCTTGAAAATTTTGGATATGTTTCAGTAGTCGAATGCAAGCTTGAAACAGGTCGTACACACCAGATAAGGGTGCATTTCAGCTTTATACGCCATCCATTGTTTAATGACGACGAATACGGAGGAAATGAGATCCTTAAGGGAACAACCTTTGCCAAATATAAGCAGTTCGTGAAAAACTGCTTTAAAATACTTCCGCGGCAGGCCCTTCATGCCAAATCACTCAGTTTTGACCATCCTGTATCAGGGAAAAGGATGACATTCGACTCAGTACTCCCTGACGACATGCAGCAGGTTATTGCAAAATGGAGAAACTATGTTTCTGACAGAGGCTGAAGTCTGAAAAAGGCGTCAGGCTCATGGCGCAGGGCACAGGCGAACGAAAATATTTGTAGCCAGATCTATCGCTTTTGCACAGAGCTCTGCCCTGCGCCTGGCACCTGGCGCCTGGAGTCAGGTGCCTTGCGCCCTGTCTCGTCCTGTGCCCTGCACCTCTCTCACCAGCTTCCTCCTGCTCCACCTCCTCCAAAGCTTCCGCCTCCAAATCCTCCAAAACCGCCTCCTCCCCTGCTGAATCCTCCGCCTCCGGAAAATCCTCCCCAGCTTCCCCGGTGTGAACTGCTGCCCGAATTCATCATCGATAAAAGGATCCATAAAGGCAATCCTTTGCGGCTTATATGTCTCTGATTTGATCCTCCGTTGCTGCGGATTACCATAATGAGTATAATGAAAACAATAAATATTATTATCGGAGCCAGACCTTCAATATTGTCAACCTGTGATTTTCCGTACTTATCGGGAGGAAACTCACCGCTTGCCAGCGACATGAGGATGTTTGTTGCCCTGTCAAGGCCCTGATAATACGCACCGGCTCTGAATGCCGGAAGAATCTCATTGTCAATGATCTGTGCACAAACGATGTCAGGGACTACACTTTCAAGTCCGTAACCTGGTGCAATAAATACTTCGCCTCTCGAGTTTTCTGATGTCTTTGGTTTTATAAGTATCAGAATACCATTATCAAGTCCTCTCTGGCCAATACCCCATTTCTCTGCAAGTCGCTGTGCATAATCCGACCTGTCGTAACCATGAAAATCGGTAACTGTAACTATTGATATCTGTGTGGATGTGGAGTCATAATATGCAACAAGCTTGTTTTCAAGGGCATCAGCTTCAATGGCAGTGAGCATCCCGGCAAAATCATTTACCAGCCTAGGAGGCACGGGTTTTTCAGGAAATTCCTGAGCTGAGACTTCATTACATCTCAGCAGCAGGATCAGGAACAACAACTGTAATGCCGTAAACAGAAATATCCTCTTATTCATAATATAGGTGGTTGTTCCGGTTCATCAAACGAGATCTCATCTGATAGTTCATTTATGTCATCACGCTTATGAGGGAAATGCTCTCTGAGCTGATTTCCTGTCATAACTATGCCTTCAATCAGTCCCTCTGTAAATTTACCATCACTGAAATGCCTGCCTACAACTTCCTTAATCGAGTTCCAGAAATCATCAGGGACCTTCGAGTTGATGCCACTGTCGCCAATTATCGCAAATTCCCGATTCCTTACAGCAAGGTAAAACAAGACTCCGTTGTGGTTCTCAGTGGCATGCATCCCGATCCTTCTAAAGATCCACGAAGCCCTGTCCAAAACACTTCCCTTGAAACTGGTCTCGATGTGAACCCTTATCTCACCGGATGTTTCATTTTCCGCCTTTTTGATAGCATCACGGATCTGCTCCTGCTGTTCTTTTGTGAAGAACGTCGAAGCTTTTATTTCCATCTTATTTAAGTGCATTAAAACTGAACCTGTGGTGCTTTTTCAGCGCCTTCCATGGCTTCAAAATAAGGCTTGGCAGTAAAACCGAACATTCCTGCAAGGAAATTCTGTGGAAACCTTTTTATATAAGTATTGAATGACTGTGCAACCTCGTTGAATTTTCTGCGTTCAACCGATATCCTGTTCTCTGTACCTTCCAGCTCAACCTGAAGGTCACGGAAATTCTGAGTCGCCTTCAGTTCGGGATATTTCTCAATAACAACCAGCAGCCTCGAAAGAGCGGAACTCAGTTCTCCCTGAGCTGCCTGAAACTGCTGAATATTCTCGGCAGTCATATTGGTCGGATCAATAGTTACCTGCGAAGCCTTAGCCCTTGCTTCAATAACCCTGGTAAGAGTCTCCTGCTCAAACTGAGCAGCACCCTTAACGGTATTAACAAAGTTGGGGATAAGATCAGCCCTTCGCTGATATTGGGTCTCTACATTACCCCACTGACTGGTAACGCTCTCCTGAAGAGTAACCATCTGATTATATACTCTAGTGCCCCACGACACAAGTCCTATTGCTACAAGTGCCAGAAAAGCACCGATTATGAGCCATATCAAACAACCTTTTTTCATTTCAGTCTTGTTTAAATTTGATCAAAGGTAATTATTATTGATAAATACGATATTACCGATGTTTCAGATTTTTATAATGAAATGCCTATGGGTTCAATTGGAGTAGAGAACAGCTATATCTGAGAATATTTGCGTCCCCGCGACCAGGGATGCGTGAATCTGATTTATTCTTGATTTTCAATGTTTTAGGTACGATGTAACGAACAGCGGGAATAATATCCTGACACACTGATCCATGCGACTAGAGTACGATGCCCCTCGTTTAATTTGTCGAGAAAAAGACTAATGAACATCGAAGTCGAAAAAAAGACTCCTTAAAAGACTCTTTAAAAGACTCCTTAAAAGACCTCTTTTTATTTCTTTTCACGAATTACAATCCAGACATAAATATGTATTTTTGGAATTTATTTTAAACAAATGAGGACAATCGCCATAGTAGCCGGAGGAAATTCTTCTGAATACGGGATATCAGTAAAGAGCGCCATTGAAGCCCATAAAGTACTAAGCCGGTCATATTCTGCTTATATAATTATGATAAGGGGGACAAACTGGTATTGGGAAGACAGTAAAGGTCGTTGCTTCGGCATCGATAAAAATGATTTCACTCTCAGGCTTGATAACGAAAGGATCAGGTTCGATGCTGTTTTTATTGCTATTCATGGTTCTCCCGGCGAAAACGGACTCCTGCAGGGATATTTCGACATGCTCCAGATCCCATATACCAGCTGCAATGCTTTCTGTTCGGCACTTACGTTCAACAAACAGGCGTGCAAGCTTTACCTCAAAGAGTATGGGATCATGATGGCCAGGGCAATTCTTCTTCGTCGTAATGATGAAATTGATCCTGAAGAAATAGTAAACAATATAGGCCTTCCGTGTTTTATTAAACCGAACGATAGTGGTTCAAGCTTCGGAGTGACGAAAGTTAAATCTGAAGAAGAGATCATGACTGCAATAAAGAAGGCATTTGAAGAAAGCAATGAGGTCATGGCCGAGGCATTCATGAAAGGCAGGGAGGTGGCTTGCGGAGTTGTTAAAACTTCAAAAAAGTCAGTGATACTTCCGGTCAGCGAAATAATCAGCAAAAATGAGTTCTTCGATTACGAGGCAAAATATACTCCGGGAAAGTCTGATGAAGTAACCCCCGCACAACTCAGTGCAGAAATGACCGGAAAGATACAGGACCTCAGTTCTAGGATCTATGATCTGCTGGGATGCAAAGGGATTGTCAGGGTAGACTTTATCATTACAGATGAAGAGCCATGGTTTCTTGAGATAAATACAGTACCCGGGATGACAATGGAAAGCCTTATCCCTAAACAGGTGGAGGCTGCAGGAATAGACCTGCTTGACATTTATACGATGATAATAGAAGACCTGTTCGTTTAGCTATACGGCCATCATAGACAATTCAAAGGAAAAGCTCATAATTCCGGGACCTGTCTTATCTACTGATTACCCATTGCCATCTTCAGTGCGCTGGTGGTGGTATAGTATTTGGTGATCATGCCAGGTACTTCCCAGTAAGGAAGGCTTCCTTCGTTGAGATATTGAAGGAATTTGGATGCCACCTGTCCGAAATGCTCTTCGTGCGATACCCTGTATTTATCAGGTATACTGATCTTTACAGTCGATTTTCCAAAGGTCTCAACACCAATACTGTCGTATGGCAATGAGTTAAGCACCTCCATTAGATCAATCTTGAAGGTCTCCATATCCCTGCCTTTAATGTTTTCGATATACAGTGTCGGTATGAATTTCTCGTCCGCGCCCTGTTTGATTACAAGATCACATAGTGAGCCTTTCATAACTGAATAATGGGTATCTCCTCCTCCGGGAGGTGCCTGGTAGTGCCATTCAACTGAAACTTTTGCCCATACACCTTTGATTTGATATATCATTTCGCCATTAGCATAAACATTAAGTTTGCCATCTCTGACATCTTTTTGCAGGAATTCGGGAAAATCTTCAATACCTGTTACACCCCTGAACTGGTCTTTTGTAAGTACTGTGGGCCATCTTCTTGCCGATACCATGCTCACATCCTGAGGATTGAGTATCTGGTCGGGGAAACAGGCCCACTGGATAAGATCGACCAGGTGAGTTGTCACATCAACTATTCCGTCACCCTGTTGTGAAACATCAAAAAACCATGCCGGGCGTATGAGAGGTGATCCCGAGACCAGTTTCGAGAAATGGTGCACGCTTATTTTTGATACCGCAGGGTCGTTCTTAGATCCGGTTGTCAGTTTACCAAAAACTGTCTCATTCTGTGAAAGCATCTTCTGAAGGATTGTGGTAATCTCAAACCTTTCCGTCATAATATCATATAGCAGAACCCCTTTCTCTTCTGCAAGCTGAAAAGCTTTTTCGAGACTGGGAAAATCTTCAGGGAATATTATCATGGGTTTATCAGCCAGAACGTTAAGCCCTGCCTCTATTGAACGTAAAATATATTCTGCTTTCTTTTTGTTGTTACCCGACAGAACTACTGCGTTACCGGGCTTCTCCGAAAGCATCTTTTCAAAAAAATCGTCGCCTTTGTAAACAATTTCATTCCACGAAGTCGGATCGACTGTCCTGTTGTTATATGAAGCTATCCTGATGAGATGTTGCTGCACATCCGGTCCGTCGGGAGCATAAACATGAACTACGGGTGAAACCTGTGGGAACATTGATTTCTGTACCAGGGCGGCATGGAAATGACCCGGATCGACGGTTATAAGCTGAACAGGATAACTACTGCCGGAAGCAACTTTTAATTTTTCACTTTTATGCCTTCCTGATCCACCCGGACCACATGATGATATTATTAGCATGACAGCCAGAATTATTGATAGATACTTGCTCATTGTCAGGTTACTTTTTGTAATTACAAATTTTGGAGAATAAAGAGACTAAGTTATTAAAAAGTTTGAAGTGAGCTAAAGTGTGGAGTACTTAAAGTTAAAATTCATCTAACTATAAGTACTTTAGGCACTTTAGGCACTTTTTACAATGCCTTAACAGCATTAACGAAAGCCTCGATGTTTCTGTCGTTTACATCCGGAGGCATCCCTCCTCCCGCTGACCATATTATCCGGTCATGATCCTGTATTTCATCAAAAGCCTTGTTTACAGACTTCCTCACATCTTCAGTAGTTCCGGCGGCCAGTACATCTCTTGGCGGGATATTTCCCACGAGCAATGTATCAGGTCCTGCAAGCTCACGGATCTCCCCCATGGAATGATTAAATGAAAAATTGAACATATTGACTCCCATGCTTGAAAGATTTCGGGCGGTAATCAGTCCATCGGCATCATTGTGAAGGAACCGGACTTTTGATCCTATTGAATCAAATATCTTTTTAAAGTACGGGGTCACAAATTCACTGAATTCAGCTTCTCCGACAAAACCTATTAAATCATCCAGAACAAGAACAGCATCGATTGAGGGGAAGCATTCCTTCTGCCATGAAAGCCAGTCGCATATGAAATCAGTGATCCTCTTTAGCAGTCGGTGAGTGTTTTCCTGATCAATGGCAACAGCTGTCATGAACTCAGTTGTTCCCATAAGGAAGCCGGCTATGTTGAATGGTCCCCTTGAAACGGCAAATCTTACCTGGTGATCAGCATCCCCGATAGCTTTTTCACAGTTTTTAAGTCTGTTAATAACAAACGGAAGCATTCCGTCGGACCTGACATCAGGTTGAGGCAACCTGCCAACTTCAGAAATATCGTATAAAATTTTTTCGGCATGAGGAAGGTTTTTCTCCGTAAAGATCATTCTCGATCCGAAAGCTGACGGTTCAGTACACATTCCATACTCCGGCCAGAAACCCGGCATGAACCACAAATCAGGGAATCGCAGTGCGGCTGCCAGATTTGATTCGAACCACAGGTTGTCGGATGTATAGTAATCAAGCTTTGAGATACCATACCAGCCTGGTATCCAGGGGCTGTCGATGATGAAACCTGCAGGGCGGTAATTCAGTTTTTTTCCGTCAATCAGTGCCACTAGGTCATTCCAGGAAGAGTTCCGCATTATTATAATTTCAAAGTTTCCATCCTGTATGAGTCGATGGGATCGCAGGTACAGACCAGGTTCCTGTCGCCGTAGCCGTCATCTATCCTTCCCACTGATGGCCAGAACTTGTTTTCGGCAATCCATTTTAGTGGGAAAGCGGCTTTTTCCCGTCCATAAGCATGCTCCCATTTATCTGCAGCAGCATTCCTGCATGTATGCGGGGCATTGCGAAGAACATTATCATTTTTGTCGGCTTTTCCGTCCTTTATTTCCTGAATCTCTTCCCAAATTGATTTCATAGCTTCCACAAACCTGTCAAGTTCACTGAGCGATTCCGATTCGGTAGGCTCAACCATTAGTGTACCATGAACCGGAAATGAAAGTGTGGGAGCATGAAATCCGTAATCCATAAGACGTTTTGCGATATCCGATTCGGTAATTCCTGCTTCAGATTTGAAATTCCTGCAATCCAGTATCATTTCATGTGCAACAAATCCACTTTCGCCTGTATAAAGAGTTTTGTACCATCCTTTAAGTGAAGCGGCTATATAGTTTGCATTCAGAATGGCCAGCTTGGTTGCCCGGGTAAGGCCTTCCGGGCCCATCATCCTGATGTAAGCATGCGATATGGTCAGAATATGTCCGCTTCCGAAAGGAGCTGAAGCCACTGCTTTTATTCCGTTTGTGCCACCGGTTTTTACGAGAGGATGTGATGGAAGGAACTCCGCGAGCTTTTCATTGACTAATACCGGCCCCATTCCCGGTCCTCCACCGCCATGTGGTATTGCAAAAGTTTTATGCAGGTTCAGGTGGCACACGTCAGCTCCGATATGTCCGGGGCTTGTAATTCCAACCTGTGCATTCATATTAGCCCCGTCCATATAAACTAATCCTCCGTTGTTGTGTATGATCCTGGTCATTTCTGTAACAGCCGCTTCAAAAACTCCATGGGTTGACGGATAGGTTATCATAAATCCGGCAAGTTTTTCGTGGTTCTGTTCCGCTTTTGTTTTCAGGTCATGGAGGCTTATATTACCTCTCTCATCGCATTCGACCACAACGACCTGCATACCAGCCATTACAGCACTGGCAGGGTTTGTCCCATGTGCTGACGAAGGGATCAGAACGACATTCCTGTTTCCTTCTCCCCTTTTTTTATGATATTCCCTTATCAGGAGGAGGCCGGTATATTCACCGGCTGCCCCTGAATTAGGCTGAAAGGTTATGGCTGAAAATCCTGTAATTTCTTTCAGGGCCTCACCCAGTTCATTCATAACCTGATAATATCCTTCAGCCTGGTTGGCCGGAACAAACGGGTGGATATTACCGAATTCGGGCCAGCTCATTGCAAACATCGAGCTTGCGGGATTCAGCTTCATGGTACATGATCCAAGCGATATCATGCTGTGAGTCAATGAAAAATCTTTTCTTTCCAGCATCTTAATATATCTCATCATTTCCGTTTCACTATGATACCGGTTGAATACAGATGCTCTGAGAAATTCCGATTTTCTTGCAAACGCCTCATCAACAAGAGTGCAGCTGCAGAATGAAGCTGAGATAACTGGTGCCCTGCCGGCAGCTTTTGCAAAGATAGAAGTGATAAGGTTCACTTCATCAAGAGTAGTGATCTCATCGGTACTTATCATTATGGTGTTATCGCCCGGATAATAAAAGTTGATACTGCTTTCGAGTGCGAGGCTTCTTATTTTTTTCATAGTTGATTCATCATCAGCCTCGATTCTGAGGGTATCAAAGAAGCGGGTATTCACCTGTTTGTATCCGAGATCCTTAATTATGCCATTGATTGTGCATGCTGCTCTCTTGATATGAGCTGCGATAACTTTCAGCCCGTCGGGTCCATGATATTGTGCATACATTCCCGACATTGTTGCGAGAAGAGCCTGTGCAGTACATATATTTGATGTGGCTCTTTCGCGCTTGATATGCTGTTCTCTTGTCTGAAGCGCCATCCTTAGTGCATGGTTGCCATGGGCATCCACCGAGACACCTATAATTCTGCCGGGCATGTTCCGTTTCAGTTCATCCCTGGTTGCAAAGAATCCTGCATGCGGTCCGCCGAAACTCATCGGTAACCCGAACCGCTGGGTTGAACCAACCACCACGTCAGCTCCCCACTCACCCGGAGGAACGAGAATTGCAAGGCTCATCAGGTCTGCTGCCACACCAAGAAGCGCCCCGACTGCATGGACTTTACCCGCTAAATCGCGGTAATCTTCAATCTGTCCCGAGGCTGCAGGATACTGAACAAATGCCCCAAAAAATGATTTATCGATGATTACTTCATCAAACTTTCCAATCACCAGCTCAATGCCAAGCGGTTCAGCCCTGGTTGTCAGGACATCGAGTGTCTGAAAGAAAGTATCACTGCTGACAAAAAATTTGTTGATTCCTGATTTAACAGCTTCCCTTGACCGGGCGTTGAACATCATTATCATCGCTTCTGCCGCAGCAGTGGATTCATCAAGCAGAGAAGCGTTGGCAATCTGCATACCTGTCATATCGATGATCATAGTCTGGAAATTCAGAAGAGCTTCAAGCCTTCCCTGTGAAATTTCAGCCTGATATGGTGTATATGAGGTGTACCAGGAAGGATTTTCAAGGACATTTCTTACTATAACTGAAAGGGGTGCCACACCATAATATCCCTGTCCGATGAACGACCGATACAGCTTATTCTTTAATCCCAGATGCCTGATATGATTGAGATATTCAAATTCAGTCATGGCTGCGGGAAGTTTCAACGGATCCTTAAGCCTGATTGAAGCAGGAACGGCCTTGTCAATTAAATCATCAAGCGAGTTTACCCCTACAGATTCCAGCATCCTGGCAATTTCAGATTCGCGAGGGCCATTGTGCCTGTTCTCAAATTTATCTGATAACATATAATTAGTTTTTAATTAACAATTGAAGGTGATATCCGTAGAAATTCCCTTCTTAAATTCTTTTACTACAATAAAAGACAGATACCTGTTGACTGACAATATTTTACATACACATTTTCATCAGCGCAAATCTGTGGTATCAGCGGGAGAATGATGATTATCCGGACAGATTACAATCTGAAAAAAAGGTGCCTTCAAAAGATATTATGCTAAACTCATCTGCGAAAATAGCAATAAGAAGATATTTAAAAAACCAGATGGGTCAGCTGTTGATAAAATAAGGATTTGTCTCTTTTTCAGCTTTTATTGTTGTGCTCTCTCCATGGCCGGGGTAGACTATTGTTTCATCGGGTAGTGTGAATAATTTGTTGCGTATGCTTGAGATGAGTGTTTTGAAATCTCCTCCCTGCAGATCTGTTCTTCCTATACTGCCGGCAAAAAGTGCATCACCGGTAAAAACTGCCTTCAGGTCGCTGCTGTAAAAGGCAAGGCTGCCTGATGAATGTCCAGGCACATGCAGAGCTGTAAATCTTATCATTCCAAGCGGGATCACCTGTCCATCTTCAAGGTATTCCAATGGATCGGGAGGAAGATCCATTGTGAGCCCGAAAAGCCGGGCATGCATCGGTGAGTCTATCCGGTTATATTCATCATCACGGCTAAATCTGGCACGTATCCCGAACTTTTCAAGCATCCATTTATTGCCAAACAGATGATCGAGATGACAATGGGTATTAAGAAGTAATACCGGCTTCAGCTTTTTATCCTGAAGAAAAATATCCAGCTCATCCGACTCATATCTGTCGTAGCAGCCACAATCGATGACTGCACAATCTCCAGACGGGTCAGCAATAATATAAGTATTTTCCTCGATCGGATTGAAAACCAATCTGTATATCTTCACTTTAGAACAATTTTGATTTTAAATCTATTTAAGTTTGACAGGTAAACTTTTGCAACAGTTTTTCCTTAATTTTTTTTCATAGCTGATATCATTTCAAAAGATGTGCCTGTAAATAAATTACTCTTTTGCAACACCTTTGAGCATGGGCACAAATACGAAACAACCATGGTAAGTATAATCAAATTTATCCTCTTCCTTTCTTACAATCAAAGTCATTTCCTGGGATGAAGTTGATCCTACGGGTACCACCAGTCTTCCTCCTATCCTGAGCTGCCTTAGAAGTTTTTCAGGGACCTGGGGAGCAGCTGCAGTAATTATTATACCGTCAAAAGGGCCGTACTGAGGCTTACCCTCATAACCGTCACCAAAGAAGAAATGAGCTGAATAACCAAGAAGCGATAAAGTGCGCTGGGCTTTGAGATACAATTCCCTGAACCTCTCTATGGTGTACACTCTTGCGCCCATTTCAGCCAGTATGGCAGCCTGATAACCCGATCCGGTACCAATCTCAAGAATCTTATCTCTTTTCTTTACCTGTAGAAGGGATGTCTGAACAGCAACAGTGTATGGCTGTGAAATTGTCTGTCCCGATGCGATTGGAAATGCCTTATCTATGTAAGCGTGGTTAAGGAATGCGGGATCCATAAATGCATGGCGGGGTACAGTATTTATAGCTCTCAGTACCTCTTCGTCGGTGATCCCTTTCCGGCGAAGATCCTCTACAAGCTTTTTCCTTTTACCCTTGGCCTCAAATGAATCTGTCATTCAAAAATCAGGTGGTTTGAGCCTGTAAAGAAAATAAAAAAAAGATCAAAACAATAACCTTTCTGCTGACATTAGTTCAGAGCGAACCTCTTTTTCATTCTTGACATTCTTGGCAATAAAATAAATCCATTAACCACCGAGTTAATCGGAGTTATCCGGAGTTACACGGTTGAAAATGTGGAAACTGACAGTGAAACTCCCTTATACTCCGTGTGACCCAGTGGTAAAAGAAACTAATGATCTGATATTAATTAAGGGGGAACCTGGCCAAAGGATTATAGATCGGACCTGTTTGCTTCAGGATACTTTCAAACAGGATAACCTCTTTAACGTTTACAATCTGGAGTTCCACATTACAATATTTTTCCATGATCTTCTTCAGATTCTGAATATCCCTGATACTTTTAATGCGACCCAGAGTGATGTGAGGCCTCAAAGGTTTTTCGTCAAAATCATAACCCTTCTCCCTTAGTGCATTGATTATAATCTCACCCAGCCTTATCAGCTCCTTGTGTTGATTTATTCCTGCCCAGATGACTCTAGGATCCCTGAAGTTCCTGAAGACACCTGTTCCTGCAAGAGTGAATTCAAATTCTCCAAACCCTGAACATTTGTCGTTGAGCAGGCTAATAAGGGAAGCAATACGTCTTTTGTCAGTATCGCCGAGGAACACAAGTGTAAGATGCAAATTCCGAAAATCGACCCATTTTATGCTTTCATTACCCAATAGTGCCTTCAGATTTGTTGTCATCCGTTGCAATTCCATTCCGGCTTCAATCTTGATTGCAATAAATATCCTTTTCATTTCTTTAATATTCCTAAAGCCGGCCGGCTTCTATTTCACGAAGGATAATCTCCATCACCGCGTCTTCACCATAAGGATCATATTCAGCTTTCAGGTTAGTACCGAATATCCGGGCAATACCCTGCCAGAAAGCGGCCGAGAGGTTTCCTCTGTAAAACTGGATAAGCTCATAGGATGTATTTCTCGTCTCACGGTCAATTAACTTAATAAGTAGCTTACCCTGGGTGATTGTCATATTTCTCACGTCGTCCTCATATTCTCCGAAAACATCCTTCTCCACCTGGCGGAGATATTTCTTTCTCTCCTTTTCATCGGGAATATTGAGAAGTTCACGGTTAACCTGTTCAAGTCTGGCTCTGACGACAAGGCCGTACGGATAGACTTTTTTCAGATTATAGATCATCCTCTCATACTTGCGGAACGGAAATTTCTTTGAGTTTGAAGGCCTGCCTATAATAACCACTTCCTTAAGGTCTATTTCAGGAAGGCTTTCCCCGTCCCGCTCCTTGGTATGAAGAAGGTAGAAGTTCCGCGGCAGGGTGTCGATTCTGTACAAAGAAGTATCAGTCTGGGCTGATGCAATTTCCAGGAAAATAAAGGAGGATAATATTAAAACCCTGTATCTCAAGACGGACTGATTTCGTACAAAGGTATCAAATAATGGGCCAATTGATAAAACATGATTTCAGTATTAAAATTGTCACAAAAAGTACAACATTACCATAATGTATTCCTGCACAAAATATTTCAGGTCAACAATATTCTCCTTATTGCCGAAAGAAATTAAAATAAGAACAATACACAGAGGTTCATTAAGAATACACTGAGATCCAATGAGTCATGTTAATAATGTTGGCCGACTACGTAGAATACTGTAAATCCTATGTGGAACTTTGTGTAATTGATTTAATATCTCACAAGTAGCAAGTAACTAATTTACAGCACTGGGTGAGTTAAATTTTTGCTTTGTGTTTTACAAAGTTTTAATTTTGATATAAAGTCAGCAAAAGGTTCTTTGGATTAACCTAATTCCTGTCAATTATGGCAAGTATTATTCCCGGGTATGAGTATGACATATTCATAAGCTACCGCCAGAAAGACAACAAGTATGATGGCTGGGTAACAGAATTCATTGACCATCTGAAAAGAGAGATCGAAGCTACATTCAAAGAGGATGTCTCAATCTATTTCGATGAGAATCCGCATGACGGACTCCTTGAGATACACAATGTAAACAAAAGCCTGGAGAACAAGCTCAAGTCAGTCATATTCATGCCGGTAATATCGCAGACATACTGCGATCCTAAAAGCTTTGCCTGGCAGAACGAATTTGTGGCATTCAACAAAATGGCTGCTGCCGAAACAATAGGCAGGGATATCAAACTGCCCTCAGGGAATGTGTGCAGCAGGATCATCCCGATAAAAATACATGATCTCGACGTCTCCGACACGGAACTAATCGAGAATGAACTGGGCTGCAGGTTGCGGTCAATAGATTTCATATATTCAAGCGCTGGAGTAAACAGACCACTTAAACCGGAAGACAATCCCGAGAGGAATCTTAATAAAACATACTACCGCGACCAGATAAACAAAGTTGCGAATGCTGTAAAGGAAATAATTTACGGCCTTCATCCCGAGCAACAAAAAAGGATTATAAAGACTTATCAGACAAGGGATAAGAAGGAAATTTATGGCACCAGACCAGGAATTGCTTCAAAGAAAAGGGCCAGGATTGGGAAAATCCCGACAACAACAATTTTATGGATCTCCCTTGGAATAATGGCATTGCTTGCACTGGCCATCTTCGTTCCAAAGTTTATAAACAAGGCCAAATCAGAGATTTCCGGATCAGATCTTGTGAGAAAAGCGATTGCAGTGCTGCCTGTCTCAAATTTTACCGGAAATCCCGAGCTTGATTATATTGCTTCCGGTATCCAGAGGACATTATGTAATCAGCTGGGACAGCTGAGTAATCTTATTGTAAGGCCCGACTTGTCGACGATGCAGTTCAGGGATACCAAAGAACCGCCCCAGCAGATTGCAAAGAAGCTGAGTGTTAATAACATAATCCAGTCATCAATTATCGGATCAGAGGAGAATCTTCAGATCGAAGTAAGTCTTATTGAAGCTTTCCCGTCAGAAAAAGTAATATGGAGCTCAACCTTCAATCAGAACTGGAACAACATTACCTCCACATACAATGAAATTATCCGAAGAATAATGGATGGCATCCAGATCAACATACTTCCGGATGATGAGAAAAAAATTGCCGGCCGGAAAAGTCATAATCCTGAAATACTTAAGGCTTATGACAGGGGACTTTATTACATGAACAAACGCACTGCAGAGGATTTTGAAAAAGGTCTGAAATGCTTTAACCAGGCGATAGCAAAGGATCCTGCCGATCCTTTGCCATATCTTGGTTTAGCAATTGGCTACAGCACAGCAGGACATACATCTCCTGTGGCCCAGGATGCCTCAAATCTGGCAAAGGGATATGCCCTTAAGGCTCTTTCACTCGACTCAACACTTGCCGAGGCCCATGCCGTACTTGCAATGCGTTACCTTTATACTGAGTGGGATTTCCCGGCCACCGAACACTCGCTCAAACGTGCAATGGAATTAAATCCGAATATCCCGTCAGTACATTATACATATGGCTGGTACCTTGCTCTCAGGAATAAAGTCGATGAGGCAGCTGTTGCGATGAAGAAAGCTCTGGAAATTGACCCTACCGATCAGGTTGCCCAGGGGTATCTGTCATGGTTGTATCTGTATTTCGGAAGATTTGAGGATGCATTAAGGGAAGGGCAGAAATTGCTTCAGCTTCAATCCGACAGTACTCTTGCATATTACCTTATTGGTTCTGCGTATACGGAAATGGGGATGTATTATGAGGGTATAGAAGCATGTAAAAAAAGCCTTGCTATCAGTCCCGGATATGAAAGTGGCCTGGGGATTGCATATGCACGGGCAGGACAGAAAGATAAAGCAATGCAGGTTGTTGCAGAGATGGAGAAAAACAGGAATTACTGGTGGTATGCCTGGGGATTGGCTGAAGTATATGCCACTATGGGTGAAAAAGAAAAAGCGCTCGACTGTCTGGAAATTGCCTTTAAGAACCGGGGAGATTTTGTACCATGGATGAAAGCCGATTTTTATTTTAAACCGTTGCAAAATGAACCCAGGTTTATTGAGATGACAAAAAGGCTAAAGCTGCCAGTTTAAAAAAATCCATCACTGGTTCCCGGGTAACTGCTGACGATTCTAAAAAAATCAGTATTCAGTAATGAGTACGGAGTGATCCGTGATCAGTTGATTAGTAGCCTGGAGCCTGGTGCCTGGTGCCTGACACCCATCAACCAGCAACTTTCTCCCGCGATTTATTGATTTTCCCTTTGCAATACTTCGCCAAAGAGCTAAATTTGGCAAAAGCTTATTTTATGGCACTGAAAGTTGATGATCTTGAGGATCAGTCAAGATACAGGCAGTTATTGAAAATACCTTACGATGAACTTGTTGTATTTGTTCTGGATTACATTCGCAGAAAGTCGGGAATGATGATTTTTTTCTGGTCAACATGCATTATAACTCTTGGATTAGCATTAACGGTCAGGGTAAATCTGAGCGGTTATTTTCCCTTCAGGAATATTTTCCTTCATTCAATACTCGGACTGGTGGTTTTTCCTTTGCTGTATATTCCCCTTCATGAATTATTGCATATAATTCCATATTATCTTACCGGAGCAAAGAAAATCAGAGTAGGGATGGACCTCAAGCAGTATATGTTTTATGTGACTGCCCACAGGCATGCAACTACCAGAAGACAGTTCAGCCTTGTCGCCTGGCTACCTTTCATCATAACTACAATGGTCCTTGTTTATCTTGTTCTTTCACTTCCCGGTTTGTGGAAATGGAGCATGTCATTGTTCCTTTTTGTTCATACTACAATGTGCGCCGGAGATTTTGCGATGCTGAACTTTTACTGGATAAACAGGAACAAAAAGCTCTTTAGCTGGGACGATGCGGATGAGAAAATAGCTTATTTTTATGAGGAGATATAATGAAGTTTTGAAGAAAAAAGTTAACTACTGAGGGGAACACTAAGTTACACGAAGTAAAACACAGAGTTAATAAAGTATTACTATCCGTGGAACTCCGCAAAAACTCCGTGATACTCTGATGTTAAAACATAATATTAAAGGCAAGAATATAAACCAAACATAAATCTATCAATGAAAAAACTCATATTATTCCTATCACTGATAACGGCCGTTTCCATTGCAGGTTACGGGCAGAGAAAAATTGTCAATATTCCGGATATACAGGGATATGTGACCCTTAAATGTGACTTTCATCTTCACACTGTGTTTTCTGACGGGTCAGTATGGCCGGTAAACAGGGTGGCAGAAGCCTACAGGGATGGTCTTGATGCCATCTCAATAACTGACCACATTGAATACCTTCCTCATAAAAATTACATCCCGGTTGACCACAATGCCGCATGGAAGATCTCGCAGGGCGTTGCAGCAGAAGGCAACATTATCCTGGTGCATGGCGCCGAAATCACCCGTTCCATGCCTCCCGGTCATCTTAACGCCCTTTTCATTACTGATGCTAATGCTCTCGACAAAGATTCTGTATCGGACGCGATTGAGGCAGCCGTCAAACAGGGAGCATTTATCCAGTGGAATCATCCAGGATGGAGGGCTCAGGAACCTGACGGGATTCCGAAACTGTATCAGCTTCATAAAAGCTACCTCGAGAAGAAATGGATCCATGGAATTGAATTCTTTAACGACAGTGAATACTATCCACTGGTCCTCACTTTCTGTAAAGAAAACAACCTTGCCGTGATGGCTAACAGCGACAAACACGGGAACATAAGCGAAGATTATCAGAAGCCTGAATATACAAACCGGCCTATGACCCTTGTTTTTGCCAAAGCAAGAACACACGACGCTTTAAAGGAAGCCCTGTTTGCAGGGCGTACTCTTGCCTATTTCAAGGATGTAATTGCAGGAAGGGAGGAATTTGCGAAGCCATTTTTCCATCAGTGCATCTCTGTATCAAAACCATTTTACCAGAACGACAGGAGTATCTTCTTTGAGATTACAAACAGGTCGGATATTTCTTTTTCACTTGTCAATGGTCCGGCTGAAGCGCCTGGTTCACTGAATCTTCCAGCCAACACCGTTACAAGGGTGGTGATCAATAAGAAGTTTACCGGGCCCCTTTCATACGATGTAAGGAACGTAATGACAGGGGAGAATTCAGTTCTAAGGGTTGAACTTGCATACAAATAATTCAGGCTTCCTGAAGGTATCTGTTCAATCCTTTTGATGCCAGAATTGACAAAGCGTCGTCCCAGCTGATGTAGGTTCTGCTTTTCAGCGCTTCGAGAATCCTTATTATTGACAGTGCAACTTCTGCAGTCTGCTCAGGATTCTTAACTGCCATGAATTCAATCGCATCATACAGAACTGCATTGACTTCCTCAAAGGTTACCATATCCTGTTTGCCGTAACGTAGTGCCCACTCATCGCGGGCAATGACATCATTAACGTGGCTCATCACGAGAAAAGTGGCCCTTCCGATAAGCTTGAGATTGCTGGGGTTGACATTTGTCATGGTATTTCCGGTTACTCTTCCAAGTTTTGCCATCATTGCTGTTGAATGTGCATTGAGGAGCATCTTGAGAGCCATCTGCCTTCTTAATCCTATGGGATCGGGGAAGCCCGGAATTATAACCGGTACTTCAACATCACCTCTGAAAGAGTGTTCAATAAGAGATCTTCCGGCATCTGTGACTGATACTACAGCTACCTTGCCACCATTCGACTTTACCATTGAACCAAACCTGCCGAATGATGAGCCAGGATCATCAACACTGTTTCTTTCTTCGTCGACACATACAATAACTCCGATGTCGCCAGGCTTCGGTCCTCTTTTGATTATGTTTGACTCTGAAAACGACAGGTCGTAAAGGTACTGCTGGTCATTTCCCGCCTTCAGGAGACTTTTCAGAGCAACATCCTTAAGATACGGGTCGTCGATCTCATTCTCAAAAGCAGATCTGTAATAGGAATCTTCCAGTCCCCTGAAATTTCTGCCAAGGAATACCTGCCAGGCTTCTTCAATGCTTTTACTGTCGGTCCATACCTGTATCCACGACTTGCGTTTTTGCTCTTCTATAGTATCCAGTGGGAAAAGTTTAAAGGTGGGGCTGCGTTCAGTACTGTCAATGAATACGGTGACCATGGCTTCTCTTGCAAAGTATGTTGAAAAATGCTTGTTTTCGTAAGCCGAAGCCTCAAGTTCAGTAAACCGGGCAATATCGGCAGCCTTATCATCAACGCTTTTCCTTATATCTCCAAATGAAAGAAGTCTGCCTGAAAGATCCAGTCCTTTCTCAAATCCCAGGTTGGTAAGTGTTTTCTCATCAAGAAAATCACTTAGAATTCTGTACAATGCCTCTTCCATCACTGCTCCAAGGATGAAGGTCTCGCTGGTAGTTGCCTGCAAACGGGTAGAGCCTGTGATTCCCTGTGGACCGGTAGTGAAATTAAGTTTTGTTATGCCTTTGTTTTCAATAACGCTCCTGCTTCTGTCGAACGGCAGCAGTAGCTCGTCAGGATTATTATAGGCAAAATAAAGGTTTTTGGCTGATTCGGAATTATTTTGGTCTGCCTGATCCTCTCCATATTGCCTCCAGGCAGCCAGAATTGTTCCAATAACTGATGAAGTTTCTCCTCCTTCGGTCACGCAAAACACCGCATCGCCTTTTTCTATCCCCCGGTCGTAAAGCTGCAATTTTCCGATAAGCTGCAGATCTTCAAACCCTTCAAGGGAGCTGATAAGAGCCCTGTCGGCCCCTGTCATCTCACCGATAAGCCTTTCTTCAATATCTGATGGCAGGTGATCCTTAAGCTTCGTCCAGTATTCTGACTGTCTGATCTTTCTCCAGAACGGCCTCCAGAAAGTGCTTTCCATCTGCTTTGCAAGCCTTCCTGTGGCGCCGCAGCCATAAAAATATATCTTTTTCCCATTAGCGATAGCCTTATGCATGGCGTTGACAGCATTCTGAAGGGATTGTGGGTTTTTACACAGATCTTCAATTCTTACCGTGATGTCTTCATCGACAGAAAGCAGCATTCTCAGACCTTTCTCGGTGTCCTCAGCTATTGTCGAACTCAGGGTTAATGTTTTGGGATGCCTCTGTTCGGTTAATAGTGTGAAAAGATGAAACTGCTTCTTGTTTTTAACATAATCTACTGACTGCTCTGATGGCTTAATCTCAAGGTATTCTAGTATCCTGCTCATTTATATAATTCTATGATTTAATGTTTAATATCAATATTTAATAATCCTACCCATTGATGTCTCCTTATTTTCCAGCATATTTTCGCAGAAATCCCAGTCCATTGCTCCCTTGTTCCTGCTCCATCGCCCATTCACCCATTCTCCTATTCAACCCATCAAACATTCAACCCGGCAACCCTTACTCAGAACTTCTCCTTCGCCATTTTTACTACGTCGTCACCGCTCTTTACAGGACGCATCCTGAAGCTGTATTCATATTTCCTGTCGAGGAGTCTGTATTCAGGATGAATCTCCGCACCCCATGAGTCGTCCCCACCAACCCCCATCTGACCGTAATCTATGTTCAGGTTCACGAAATCCCTGGGCTTAACATCATTGGTATGGGTATTTGCAGTTTTTGCATCCTTGCGATACTGTGACAACCTGCCGGGTGATTCAAAATCGTCATGAACATTTCTGAGGGCAGCAAAACAGATCAGCGGTGAGCCGCTCACAAGCAGTCCGTTTCCATCTTCATCGGTCAGGGTAAGCCATCGGGTATCGGTTTTATAACCGTTTTCCTGCGGACGTATATACGGTACATACTGGTCGTCAACACTGCTTTCGTAAAGTCCTGTAAACGCTGATGTTTTTCTGTCGGAATAGTTTTCATGCGGACCCCTGCCAAACCACCTCAGATTTGAATATTCCACAGGCAGCCTCATTTGCATTCCCATTCGCGGTATTTCAGGTATCATCCCAGACAACTTTGAGAACTGATTTTTTATTATCACATCTGCCGATCCCAGTAAAGTGTAAGTTGAAACATATCCCGCGATCTTCTGACCTCCGGGCCCCGGAATATCATACTCCATTGTAAGGATCACCTTGTCCATTTCCGGTTGCTCAATATTTACCTTTCTTATTACAGCTTTTTCACCTGCTTTTTTCCAGACACCAAGTTTCATATCCATACCATATCCGTAATCATTGTCAGTAGGAGGTCTCCAGAAATCGGGCTCCGGCCCCTTACTAATCAGTTCACGTTCACCCGAACTGAATGATATGATCCTACCTTTTTCAAGATCAAACCTGACTTTGAATTCTTCGCCGCTTACCGTTAATATATTTCCTTCGGTTTTTGTCTGCAACACCCTCAGCTCATTCCGCTGTCCATAAATAGGTTTTCCTGTAAAAGGAAGCAGGAACTGTTCCGAAGCATAAACATGATCTTCGGGGACCAGGTTCCATTCCCCGCTTCTGGTTGCGTATAAATTCAGGAAATACTCTGTTCCGGGAGAGGATTCTATATCGCCCAGAGGGATCACGGCAACAGTATCATGGTGCGGCTGAAGGTCAGGAAATGCTAGCTTTCCGGATTTAACTGCTATGCCGTCGGAATATACTGTCCAAATGATAGTAAAATCCTTTAGTGTAATGAAGTCATATTTATTTATGATCCTGACGCAACCCTTTTTAAGGTCGGAAGGTTCAAATCCTATGTATTGATATACTTTTTTTACTTCAGACAGACCTGGTTTTCCTGACCTGTCAGGCCATGTCAGGCCATTTATGCAGAAATTCCCATCACTGGGCACTCCTTCTTTCCCAAAATCACCACCGTAAGCCCAGTATTTAGTTCCATTCTCATCTGTCACAAGAAGGCCCTGATCGACCCAGTCCCAGACGAATGCTCCCTGCAGCTTTGGATATTTTTCAATCACATTCCAGTAATCCTGGAGATTTCCAGTTGAATTGCCCATTGCATGAGCATATTCGCACATTATAAGAGGTCTGTCGTTCTTAGGATCCTGTGCATATTTTTCAATAAAATCAATTTTTGAATACATCGGGCACACAATATCCGAATGACGCTCAGTGGCATTTGTCTGATCACCCTCGCGTTCATACTGAACCGGTCGGGTGGAATCTCTTTTTTTAGTCCATTTATAATTATTAAGAAAATTGTGGCCGTCGCCTGCTTCATTTCCAAGTGACCAGATTATTACCGAAGGGTGATTTTTATCCCTTTCAACCATTCCCTGCATCCGGTCAAGATGCGCAGCAGCCCATTCCGGTTTGTCAGCAAGTGTGACATCCTTATCATAACCGATACCATGCGACTCAATGTCAGCTTCATCGATCAGGTATAGACCATACCTGTCACACATGTCATACCAAAGTTCCTGTTGAGGATAATGTGAAGTCCTTACTGCATTTATGTTATTGCTTTTCATTATCCTTATGTCTTTCAGAATGGTTTCCTCATCAATAACGTGTCCTGTTACATCGTGGTGCTCATGAAGATTTGTCCCTTTAAGATGGATTGCGACACCGTTCACCATAAGCCTTGAGTCACGTATTTCAACTTTCCTGAAACCAATTTTTGCCCCGACGCATTCAAGAATTTTACCCGAATTGTCATTCAGGGTCAGCACAAGTGAGTAAAGATCAGGTGTTTCTGCAGTCCATTTTTTCACTGAAGGAATCCGTGCCGAGAAATCAAGGGTTGCCCTGGCATTTTCCAGATTTGTTTTCTTCACCTCCGAATATATTTCATTGTTCCCGTCATAAAGGGACGCCTGCAGAGAAATCTCGTTATCATTATTTTCAGCTCCTGCCAGATCAACTTCTAGCTTAAGAGTTCCATCGGCATAATTGCCATCAAGGTCTGCAACTGCAAAGTAATCAACTATTCTGGTCTTTGGGCGTGCATGCAGGAAAACGGTCCTCTGGATTCCGCTCAGCCGCCAGAAATCCTGATCTTCAAGATAGCTGCCGTCGCTCCACCTGTAAACTTCAACAGCAAGCGAATTTTTTCCTCTTTTAAGATATCTGGTTATATTGAATTCAGCAGGCAATTTGCTCTCCTCGCTGTATCCTACCAGTTGTTCATTAATCCATACATAAAAAGCGGAGCTGACCGCCCCGAGATGAAGGAATACTTCTTTGTTTTTCCAGGAAGAGGGTAATGTTAACGTCCTTTTATACGATCCGACCGGATTCCAGCTATGGTCAATGTAGGGAGGATTTTGCTTGAAGGGATACGTAATATTCACATAAATAGGGACATCATATCCCTTCATCTGCCAGTTTGATGGTACTTCAATATTATCCCATTTTCTTGTATCAAAGTCATCTTTGAAAAACCAGAAAGGTCTCTTGTCGGGAGAATCACTATAATGGAACTTCCATACGCCGTCGAGTGACAGGTAATTCGCTGATTCCCTAATGTTGCCGGCAAGCACCGATATCTTGTCGGGATAGCTTATTATCGAAGCATGATGAGGTTCCCTGTTTATACAAAATATTGCAGGGTTCTCCCAATCGCGGGGCTCCTTTTCGGTAAATGGAGTGTTAGTATAATCGGTGTATCTTTTACATGAGGAAATAATAAGAAGTACCGCAGAAAAACAAAAAATAAACCTCTTCATAACTCGCAGGTGTTTGTCAATCAAGTGAAATAAACCGGTTTTCCCAAAATGAATTCATAATTAGCATCTGTTTAAAAATTCTCCTGATTCCATATCCGAAGATTTCACCGCAATTCGGTTATCGGAGCAGGATCAATATGATTCAAACGATTAAGGCACCTTTTTGCCTGTTTAAGATATCATCTCCCAGTAATTCTGTAACCAAGTGATATCTGGATAAGGTTATTTTTCCATGGATCAACATACATTATGTCGGTAGTTGCCGAGAATAAACCCATTATGTATCTCAGGGTAAGGTTCAGGTTATTCGGAAGATTTGCTTCAGCACCAAAAACAAATCCGTAGTCGAAGTTCTGGTAATAATCGTTTATATTGATTTTTATTCCTGTTTCCATATCCTTTTGTTTGGCATTCAGCATAAGACCTATCTGCGGGCCAGCATGAATATTCAGGAAATTTAAGGGTTGGTAACGAAGCAGGATTGGCAGGTCAATGTAGGTGACAATATCTTTTTCATTATCATAGTTATCCTGCCAGTGCGATCCTTTTCCAGATACCATCAGTTCAGCCTGAACGGCAAAAGGTCTAAGAAGGAAATAGTTGACATACCCTCCGGCATTTATGCCAAGTATATTAGTAGTGTTATATTCGGCAGCCTTGTTAGTGGTTGACTGCCCTGCATAATTAACACCTGCCTTTATCCCGTAACCTAATTTTGGCTGCTTTTTGCGGTAATATCTTGACTGACCTTCAACGACAAGGATATTGAGGGTTGTGAGAATTATTGCAAGTAATATTGTAATTCTTTTCATCATAATATAATTTTGATTTTAAAGGTATGATGGAACCACACATGTTTTATAAAATTATATTTATGAGTGTTTGTGTTTGCAAAACATGTGGGTTTCATATAACTGTAAAATCATATTTTAATCCACTACTAAAAGAGATCTTACGAATTTCAAATAGACAAATCTTTTGCCATGGAATTACACGGAGGACACCGGAGTTTCACGGAGAAAAATTATGTTGACTCAGTGGTTTACTGTGCCTTCTCGGTGCCTCTCTGTGAAATTTCCTTAAACAAGTCTTTTAATGTTTTTAAGCCTCTAATGTAGCCAAAATTAAAATTAGAGCCAAATTAAATGCATCAGGAAGATTTGTTTCCGCTTATGTGAGGCGGTTATGCAAGACTTTGGAAATTAGATTATCAAAACAACCCTGATATACGTCCTTCGGAATCAATATCGATTTTTTCTGCCGAAGGTGAGTTGGGAAGCCCCGGCATTCTCATTATAGTACCTGCGATCGGGACTATAAAACCTGCGCCAGATGAAAGTTCGACTTCCCTTATCTTAACAGTAAATCCCTGTGGACGGCCGCGCTTATTTTGATCATCAGAAAGTGATTTCTGGGTTTTAGCTATGCACACCGCAAGATTTCCAAATCCAAGCTGATCAATCTTGTCGAGTTGATTTTTTGCCTTGACGGTATACTCCACATGATCGGCGCCATACATTTTTTTGCAAATGGTCTCAATCTTCTTTTCAAAAGGCCATTCAAGCTCATACAATGGTCTGAAACAGTCTTTACATTCTGATATCTCCTCAATCACCTTTTCGGCAAGCTCCATTGCTCCGGTTCCTCCCCTTGACCATGACTCATTCATGGCTACCTTAACCTGTTGTGATTCGCAGTGTTTTTTCAGCATGTCGAGCTCTGCGTCGGTATCTGAATCAAATCTGTTGATGGCTATTACCGGCCTGAATCCGAAATACCGCATATTCTCGATGTGTTTGTCGAGGTTTTCAAATCCCTTATGTAATGCATTAAGATCCTCATTCTGCAATGATGATAGTTTTGCACCACCATGATACTTAAGGGCTCTCACTGTTGCTACAATAACAACGGCATTAGCTTTAAGATTTCCGACCCTCGATTTGATATCAAAGAACTTTTCAGCTCCCAGCTCACTTGCAAAACCTGCTTCGGTGACAACATATTCACTAAGTGACATTCCCATTTTTGTGCCGATTATTGAATTTGTTCCCTGGGCAATGTTTGCAAAGGGTCCGCCGTGAATGATAGCTGGTGTTCCTTCGAGTGTCTGAACAAGGTTCGGCTTTATTGCTTCCTTTAGTAGTGCTGCCATTGCCCCGTGAGCTTTCAGATCGCGGGCAAAGACAGGTTTTTCGGCAAAGGTATAGCCGACAAAGATATTTCCCAGGCGTTTTTTCAGATCTGACAGGTCATTGGCCATGCAGAGGGTAGCCATAACTTCCGAAGCTGCGGTGATATTGAAACCCGACTGGCGGGGAACACCTTCAGTAGGTCCTCCGAGGCCAATTACAATATCCCTAAGTGATCGCTCATTCATGTCCATCACCCTTTTCCATTCGATGGTCCTCGGATCTATCCCAAGGTTACCGTCGCCGTTTTTAAGCTGGATATTATTGTCAATAAGTGCTGCGAGAAGATTGTGAGCCTTCTCAACTGCCGATATGTCGCCTGTAAAATGCAGGTTAATATCTTCCATGGGGATTACCTGCGAATAACCACCGCCGGCAGCACCTCCTTTAATCCCAAAGACGGGGCCAAGAGATGGCTCACGCAGCACAACCGTAGTCTTTCTGCCAAGCCTGTTGAGAGCCTGGGCAAGACCTATCGAAGTTGTTGTCTTACCTTCACCTGCAGGTGTAGGGGTTATTGCTGTAACGAGTATCAATCGTGACTTCTTCACCATCTCTTCATTTATGAATGATAAGGGTATCTTGGCCTTGTATTTGCCATATGGTTCCAATTCATTTCCCGGTATACCGAGAATTTCTGCAATTTCAGCAATAGGTTTTATTTTAGCTTCCTGCGCAATTTCAATGTCCTTCTTCATGATAATGGTGTTTTCGCTGCGAAAGATAACAAACTTTTCCGCAGTTTATGATTACTGTTTAAGATGTAAATATTTAATCCATTTAGTAATTATCTGTCTTTTTTTTACTCCAAAAATTTTTGTAACTTAATAGAATTGAGTAATCCAGTAATTTCCTTAACCATGAAAAACCAAATCCATAAATTATTCATTGAAAACAGGTATGGGAAGAGGAGCCGTCGCAGCTTCATCAGGCAGCTTGCAATGATAACTGGAAGCAGTGCTGCTGCTCTTTCTATTATTCCCGTAATGGAGGAGAACGAATTAAGACCAGGTTTTAACGGCGAATCAAACAGCGATCTGATAACCAAATTCATTAAATATCCAGGATTCACAGGAGATATGAGGGCATTCTTGGCCAGGCCAGTAAAAGGCAATAAGTTCCCGGCTGTCATCGTGATTCACGAGAACAGGGGACTTGTTCCACATATTCAGGATGTAACCAGGAGAATGGCAGGTGAAGGCTTTCTTGCCATTGCCCCTGATGCACTCTCTCCTGTTGGCGGAACTCCTGATGATATTAGCAACGTAGGTGTAATGTTCAAACAGCTCAATAATGAAGAAACGACGAAAAACTTTGTGGCAGCCGTAAAATACCTAAAAACCAATCCACTGACAAATGGTAAAGTTGGCTGCACCGGATTTTGCTGGGGAGGTGCAATGACTAACCAGGTTGCTGTCAACGCCCCTGACCTGGATGCCGCTGTACCCTACTATGGAAGGCAGCCGGCGCCTGAGGATGTGGAAAAGATAAAGGCTCCGATAATGGCACACTATGCTGAGAATGATCCTGGAATAAATGCCGGAATACAAGCGTTCGAAGAGGCATTAAAGAAATACGGGAAAGAATATAAAATATTCATGTATGAAGGAACATCTCATGCATTCAATAATGATACCAATCCCGACCGGTACAACGAAAAAGCTGCTAAACTGGCATGGGAGCGAACTGTGTCATTCTTCAAAGAGAAACTAAAAGATTGAAAAGGTTTACGAAACGTATTTTCATTCCCTGGCCGACCATAGCTCAGCAACCGATTTAATGAACGGGCGGCAGTGATTAAAGAATTTCTTATACCCTTGGCACAGGTAATTCAATCCTTCCTCGCCTTCGGGGGTAAGGATGAACCTGTTTTTCGGGCACTCTCCATTGCACAATTTCAACACTTCGCATTTCCTGCAATAATCAGGAAGAGTATAATACTTTGCCCTGCCAAAAGCAATCTGCTTTTGGTTATTCAGCAACTCTTCCAGGGTATCCTCCATGATATTGCCAATCAGGTGAGAAGCATCTACAAAATGGTCGCATGAATAGAAATCTCCATTATGTTCAACGACAGGGACCCTTCCGCAGTTCTCTTTAAAGATGCAAAGAGTATGGTCATGGCTGAAAGCTGAACGAAGAGTCTCTTCGACGATCTGGATCTTGATCCTGCCAATATCATGTTCGAGCCATTCGTCGAAAACAGCAATAAGAAAATCTCCAAACTCCGCAGGTTTTACCGTACTATCGGTTACAGTTGATTTTGTTCCGGGTACCTTAATCACCAGGGGTAGAAATGTTATGAATTCTGTGCCAAGCTCTCTGAAAAACCTGTAAACATCGAGAGGAAACGGGGCGTTGAATGAACTTACCACACATAGAATCTCATGGGAAATTCTGAATTCATTCAGAAGTTTCAGGTTGTTAATAACCTTTTCGAATGAAGATTTCCCATTTAAGTCCTTTCTGAATCGTCCATGATATTGCCCGGGGCCGTCGAGACTAATGCCAATCATGAAATTTTCGTCTGCAAAAAAGCGGCACCATTTATCGTTGATAAGTGTCCCATTGGTCTGAATGCCGTTAAGAATTACAGTGCCCGACGGCCGGTATTTCTTCTGTAACCTAACGGCTTCTCGGAAAAAGTCGATTCCCGCCAGCAACGGCTCACCACCATGCCAGGAAAACATTACGGTACTTTCGTATGAAGCATCAATATGCTGAATGATATAATTCTCGAGGACCTGTTGATTCATCTTAAATGATGTGGAGGCAGGATATAAAGACTTATTATCCAGGTAATAACAATAGTCACATGCCATGTTGCAGAGTGGACCTGAAGGCTTAATAAATATCTGAAACGGTTCCTCCATCAAAAATATTTTCTATTACATGTTTTCAAACCCAGCTTACAGGCTTAGCCCCGGTGGGAGGATCCTGCATACGAATTCGCCATTCAACCGGCCAGTAATTATTGACACGGCTTCCGACGTTTTTTGCAAAACCCAGGTTTACTCCCATCCAGGTTACGATGAACCACCCTTCCATACTCATGTTAATACTCAGATTGCCTCTTTTCAGATATTTAATTGCATTTTCATAATCAAGTTCGGTTACAGGAAACGAATTCTTTTCCATTTCAATTGAAAGGGCCAGCTCGTGAGAGGGCAGGTAGTTATTTCCTTTAAGACTACATATCTTCGTTCCGGGACTCATGATCCGGACACAATTACTAAGTAACACATATTCAGAAATTTCACAGGGAACCCTAAAAATATCGTTCCCGATTTTTATCAGATCGCCATAGTTAATATTTATCAACTTTTTTATTGATAAAAAATCATTCTTAGATAGATTTAAATCATATTTTTTATTGCTATATATCAACTTTTTGATCATTTTTTCTTTTTTTCTCAATACCGAGACAAACAGGCCATCTCCTTTAATTCTGCCCGGAAAGAAACCATATCCATAAACGCCCTTATGTTCAATCTCTGTCACAGCATTGTAATCTGAGATGTTTATTCTCACTGACTCTACACCCTGTTTTTCAGTCAGCCATTTAATATTATACTCATTCTCTGCCGGATTAAAAGTGCAGGTGGTGTAGATGAGAACGCCTCCCTCCTTAAGAGAGGGCCATGCATCCATAAGGATCCTTTTCTGCCGTTCGGCGCAGAGCAAAGCATTCTCTTCTGACCATTCTCTTACAGCAACAGGATCCCTGAACATTCCTTCTCCCGAACAGGGAGCATCGATCAGCATCAGGTCGAAAAAGCCTTCCAGGTTACCGAAGGCTTTGGGATCGCTTTGTGTTACAATGGCATTTGAAGTTCCCCACTTTGCAATGTTTTCAGCGAGGGTCAGTGCTCTTGATCTGATGACCTCGTTTGTCACCACAAATCCACGCTGCATTACAAGTGAAGCCAGGTGGGTACTTTTTCCCCCCGGAGCTCCGCAAAGGTCTAGTATTTTAAGTTTTTCGTTTTCCCCGAACATACTTCTGAAGACGTGTTCGATGAACATTCCTGACGCTTCCTGTGGATAATAGCATCCTGCATGATATAGAGGATCGAAGGTATAAGAAGGTCTTTCCCCGATGTAAAATCCATTCTTGCACCATGGCACCGGTTCTGACCCTGCAGGTTGTCTGTGCCATTTCACATCATTTATTCTGATGCTTGAAGGAGATTGATTCATCAAAGCTGCCTGCAGTGCTGAGGCATTAATATATTCCTGATTGCTGAGTCTTTGTATGAACTTACCTGGCAGACTCATTGGTTCTCATTTTGATTTAATTCCTGAACGGTTCCATAACTCTTTGAATACTTTCTCCACAGGAAAAAAACGGGGATACCAAGCAGGACAATCACCAGTCCCGGGAAAGTATATTTTGGTTTATAGATCAACAGGATTATCATAATGAAAGTTGTTGTCAGAATATAGAGGGCGGGGATGATAGGATAGCCGAAGGATTTATAGGGTCGTGGGAGTTCGGGTCTTTTTACCCTCAGTATGAAAATTGCAAGAATTGTAAGCGAGAAAAACAGCAGCACAGCGAATATAACATAATCTAAAAGGTCACTGTATGTTCCCGAGAGGCAAAGCAGTACCGACCATATTCCCTGGATTGCGATTGCGAAACCTGGCACTCCCTTTCTGTTGATCTCTCCCACTTTTCTGAAAAAGAGTCCGTCACGAGCCATTGCATAATAGACTCTTGGACCTGCAAGGATCAGGCCGTGGTCGCATCCGAAAGTGCTTATCATTATGAAAATAGCCATAATTATTGCTGCATAGTCACCAAAAACAACGCTCATTGCTGACGTTGCCACACGGTCGTCGGTGGCAAACTGGATGCCGCGGCTGAGCGTGTCGGTACCGTCGGGCGAACCAGAAAGCGGAAGTATCATAATATAAACCAGGTTTGTAAGCAGATATATCACCGAAACGATTGCGGTACCAAGTACAAGGCTAAGAGGCACATTCCGCTTTGGATTAATAACTTCCCCTGAAATAAAGGTAACATCATACCATGCATCTGATGCAAAAAGTGATCCCACCAGTGCTGTTGCAATAGCAGCTATAAGGGCGAATCCTGCAAGGGGAACAATCTGGTTTCCGGGGCCCACCTGGCTGGCCTGCCAGAAGACCTCTTTGTTTATTTCAAATGAGCTGATTCCTCTGGTGGCAAAAAATCCCACAAGGATAAACCCGAACAGAGCAATGACTTTTGTGGAGGAGAAGAAGTTCTGCACTGTTTTACCTGTAACAATACCTCGTGTATTAAGCCATGTCAGGAATACTATCATTGCTATAGCGACAACCATGGTACTTGAAATTCTTATGGGACCGGCATTAGCAAGAACGTTGCTGTCGGATATCCAGGGAAAGAGGACACCAGAGAACTTGGCAAAAGCTACAGCCACCGCAGCAATTGATCCACACTGGATAACAAGAAAGGTTGTCCACCCAAAAAGAAATCCCACAAGCGGATGATAGGCTTCTTTGAGGTATACATATTGTCCCCCGACATGAGGCATCATTGAGGCGAGTTCACCATAACTTACTGCTGCAATGATTGTGAGCAGGCCAGTGATCAGCCAGACTACCATCAGGTAACCCGGAGATCCGACTGTTCTGGCAATATCCGCACTTACAATGAATATACCGGATCCAATCATTGCGCCGGCCACAATTGATACACCGTCAAAAAGGTTTACCCTTTTTTTCAGGAGGTGATTTTCATTCTGCATAAATTCAGATCCTGAGTAAAATATTAAATTGATCTCTGTGTTTAATATTAAGTTGTCTCCCGAGTCTTGCTCTCATCTTCTCAGTTTTCAAACCTCACTTCCTTTCCGGTCAGTCTAATTCTCCCTGTCATTATCCCGGTGCATTGAGGATCGAGGTATCCGCTGAAACCTGGTTGTTTCCCTCCCACGGAAATTGTGAAATAACCTGGTTCAATAACCCTGATGTTTCTGCTATTTATTATAGAGAACTGCCGGGGTTCAAGTGTGAATTCGACTACCCGGCTTTCTCCTTTCTTAAGGAAAATCCTTTCGAAACCTTCAAGCTGTCGTATCGGGCGTGGAGTGGATGCCTTTACATCGGTAAGATATAACTGGACCACCTCTTCTCCATCCCGGTTTCCGGTGTTTGTAACCTTCACACTTACCTTTATTTTTTCTCCTGCAACAGCCCTTTGAGGAATAGTAAGGTTGGAATAGCTGAAGCTGGTATAGCTTAATCCGTATCCAAATGGATAGAGGGGTTCTCCGGTAAAGAATCTGTAGGTTTTTCCGTTCATGTCATAATTCTCAAAAGCTGGTATCTGATCTATAGACTTATAGTATGTAACCGGCAGTCGGCCTGCAGGGTTATAATCGCCAAAAATTACATCTGCCACGGCATTTCCACCCTCCTGTCCGGGGTATCCTGCAAGCAACAGTGCCGCAGCTTTCTCCTGTGCATTATTCACTGCAAGGGCTCCGCCGTTCATCAAGACTACTATAACCGGTTTTCCGGTAGCAGCTACTGCATCAAGAAGTTTTTCCTGGGTTAATGGCAGATTAAGGTTTGTTCGGTCACCTCCCAGAAATCCGTCAATCTTTATACTCATCTCCTCGCCTTCAAGGCGCTGCGACAATCCCAGTACAAGGACTACAGCATCAGCTTCATTTGCAGCTTTTACTGCCTCAGCCAAGATGTTGAGCCGCGGACGTGCCCATAAAAGTTTAATATCAGCATCGCCTGCATAATTCCTGTAATAAACTTCAATTTTATACTTCCTTCCTGCTTCCAGATCAGTCCTGTATTCTTTATGAAAAGCATGATGTTCACTTTTTTCCGAGATTATTTTTTCTCCATCAAGGAATACCTCATAGGCTGATGATCCCCAGCTTCCCAGGCTGTATTTTCCCGTCTCCGGCGGAATGAGGTAAGTAATCCATCGGACTCCGAAATCGTCGTCTGGAAGATCAGGGGATGGTGAAAAATGCTCCCAGTAAAAGTCTATTCTGTCGTCGGTGCGGGTAAAGACAGGCTCTCCTTTCATATCCCTGTTATTATAGTAATATCCGGTTGCTCCCTGTTTTCCTTCAGGTGTTTGCAGGTAGCGTGAAGGAATGATTTCAAGATTATGCACTCCCTCTGCCAGGTCACTTCCTTCTGCATAAATGATCCTTGTAGCCGGAGTAACCTTGTTGCATATTCCTTCAAGAACTGTTACGGGATTCTTTGCAATACCATTGTAGTTGCCGATCAGTGATTCGAAATTAGCAGCATTTGGACCTATTACTGCGAGAGTTTTAATCTCCCTGTTAAGGGGCAGGATATTATCGGAATTTTTCAGAAGGACTATTGATTTTTGTGCAGCAATTCGTGCAAGTGTATTATTGTAATCTGAACAATTGGCAAAGAAAGGTATCTGTGAATATGGGACTTTATCATCGGGATCGAACATGCCAAGTTTAAACCTGGCTGTAAATACCCTTTTAACGGCTCTGTTTATATCTTCTTCGGTCAATAGTCCGCGGTTGATAGCTTCCAAGAGATGTTTGTAGTCGACTCCGCATTCAAGGTCAGTACCTGCCTTTACTGCTTGGGCGGCAGCTTCTGCAGGGTCTTTTGCATATTTGCTGAACATATAGAAATCGGATATTGCCCAGCAGTCGGACACAATATAGCCTTTAAATCCCCATTCATTGCGCAGTATTCCATACAATTCAGGGTTGGCGCAGCATGGATGATCCCTGAAAAGGTTATATGCTCCCATGATGGAGTAAACACCGGCATCAACCACCAGGGCCCTGAAAGCCGGCAGATAGGTCTCCCTGAGGTCTACTTCGCTGACTTTTGCGTTAAAGGAATGCCTGAGGGGCTCAGGGCCACTGTGTACCGCATAGTGTTTTGCGGTAGCAACGGTTTTAAGGTAAACAGTGTCATCTCCCTGCATACCTCTGACAAACTGGCACCCCATCCTTCCTGTAAGGTAAGGATCCTCTCCGTAAGTCTCATGGCCTCTTCCCCATCTCGGATCACGAAAGATATTTATGTTAGGTGACCAGAATGTAAGTCCCTGGTAAATGCCGGTCTTGCCTCTTCGCTGGAATTCATGGTATTTTGCCCTTGCCTCATCAGATATTGCACAGGCGACATTATACATAAGGCCCTCATCCCACGAATTGGCTATGGTGATTGACTGGGGGAAGACCGTCGCAAAGCCCGCTCTGGCAACACCGTGAAGAGCTTCGTTCCACCAGTTATAGGAAGGTATACCCAGACGCGGGATTGCCGGTGCAGTGTAAAGGAGCTGGTCGGCCTTCTCTTTCAGGGTCATTCTGGCAACGATGTCATTAACTCTATCTCCTACCGGAAGCGTAGTATTTCGAAAAGGAAATTCCTGGGCCTTCGCAGGCATCAAATAAGTTATTGAAAACAAAACAATTAGTACAAGAAGTCTTTTTTTCATCTTACAATTATTTTAATTTTTCCGATAAAGTATCGATAAAGTATAAGGTTTGATTAACTTTTATTTATTCATTTCCATTGTGATCTTCAGTTATCCCGATTGTTGCCGTGACCTTTGTGATACTTTGCGGCAGAAAAGTATTTAAAAATAAGGTGTACGAAGGATTACGCGTAGGATCACAAAGTAATATAGCTTATAATTTTATGATTTAAACAGATCAAATGAGAATAACCATAGTCAGGGTGTTCATGTGGACTGATGTTTTAAGTTCAATTATTGTTTAACGATATCATAGCTTAAAAACAGTGAAATGTATAAAAAAGTGAGGAATCTGGCTCAGGTGCATATCTTTATTTTAAACTCTCTCAGCAGTCAGTCTGAGATCAGGCTGTCTGGAATCATTTGGGATCGTATGTTTTTAAAGGTTCTTCCGGCCTTACTGTATTTCGAGATATCCCACAGGTTGGTACCCAGTTCTCTCATTGCAAGTACCGAACATATCCAGGCTTGTGTCCATCCGGCCTCAATTGACCATGCTCCCCATCCGATGTCGGCATTAGATCCCATATACTCCCATTTTTTGAAATCAAAAGCCCGAAACCATCCTCCGTCAAGGGATGTGTGTTTATCGCTGCTGACCTGTATCCGTATAAGGAATCCGGCGAGTCGGTCCGACATCCGTTTAAATTGTTCATCGCCTGTGGCAGCATATGCCTCATGCAAACCCAGGAAAGTAAAGTTGCATGTGTACAGAAGGTCTGCCACAGGGTCGCCGTTCTGCTGGATCAAAGGAGCCTCATCAGTCCCGTATGCTGCGTTTGACTTTGAAGGCACATAGTCACCATGTTCCAGTACGCCCAGCTCTTTCCTGATAGCTCCTGATTCATCCTGAGCTTTTTCAATATCTTCGGCAATCTGGCTGAGCCATTTTCGATAATCCGGCTGGTCATCAATCCGTATCAGCCAGGCCAGAGGAAGAAGCATGCGGCCCCTTTCCTGCTGGATCCCGTTGGTCCATCGCCATCCGTAGGGATAGGCTTGCATCATCAATGAAATTCCATTTTTTGCCTTTTCAAGAAGAGGTTTCCATCCCGTCTTGTCATAAAGCCACAGGTATGATGCCCAGGTCCATGCTTCATAATGTGGTTGCAGAAGCACTATATCCCTGTTCCAGTAGCTGACCCATCCATCTCTCATTAGATCGGGATTCTCGATCCTGCGACCACGGAATCCGTTTTTTCCTGTTGTCCTGAAGTTGCCGAGAATGTTTTTCACCAGCACCTCATCCCACCTGTCTGTTTCGAAAATGCCTGAAGTACCTATGCATCCAAGGATAGCCTTAATATCATTATCCTGATACAAAGCTTGTGCATTTCCGGGAGCCCAGAAAAGCAGTCCGAAATTTGGTTTCTCAGGATTGTTCTGAAAGAGACCCGATTTGAAATAGAGCCAGTCGAGAAGATTACCGGCGATAAGTTTGCTTCTTTCATCTCCGTCCATTTTTGCCCTGAGAGCAAAGGCCAGTGAGCTTTCGCCGTTGGAGTCGCTTCTTAGCCACCATCTTGCGGGTTGTGATCCGTCGCGATTCACTTTTGAAGCAATGCCTTCAAGAAGGCCGAAACTACCGTCGCCCGGATCTGTTAGCGGCAGAGGGGCGGCATTGTTTACCGATGGTACTGTTGTTAAGATATTTGAATCATTGAGATTCCAAAGATCCTTATAGTCGTTCCATCCATCTTTGTTAAGCAGCAGTTTGGCATTGGTATGCCAGTCAATTCCTTTAACTACCGCCCTGCGGGCCGCATCAGCAGGCAGCTTCTGATCCCTTTTGTAGGAAGGATGAACATCAGACACCCATTCAAATTTATCAGCCCGATACTCTTTACCGGTGACATGCTTCAGGATATAGAGCCAGATTGATCTTATAGATTCTTCAGGAGCATATCTTGCTGTTATAAAACAACTCAGTCCGGTTGCAGATATCATAATATCATCCTGAATTTTAAAAAGTATGGGATTGGAGTCTCCATCGTCGAGGCCGAATACTGCACGGTCGAATCCAGCCACCCTGCCAACGGAGAGCATAGGATCACTTGTCGCCATGGGAAGGTAGTGGCAATCATGAAGGCAGAGGATCTGCAACCGGGGGATGTTCTTAAAATCATCGGTAGTAACTACAATCCTTTCAAGACTGGTACGAATGGGTTCACCTATACTTGTGCCCGGAACATAGGATGGATACTCAACAAAAAATTTTAGATTTTTATCGGAGGCTTTTTGATAAAGTAATGAATCGACAGCAACCGTTTTTATCGGATATTCGTCTGACAGTATTAAAACACCTGAACCATCAGGAGCATTTTCAACTGCCTGGGCAGGAGAATCAAATCTTGAAAATCTGATGCCATTTGACTTTAACGTAAGGACAAGGTCATTGTTTTCCGCGCAGCTGATTATTAAGGTTTTCTTTCCTCTACATCCGTAGATTAGAGACAAAGTAAGTAGTCCAAGGCATAGTACTGTTAAATAAATAACAGTAATCCGGATTTTTCTTACAGGCATGTATTCCAGCCGTCCTTTTTTCATAATATCTTCTATTTTTTTACTGAGCCCAGGAGGTCTGAAATAGCTTTATGTCCGTTGTTCCGCGCAAAGGTAAGTGCATCGTCTCCATCAACATCCCTGAGTGAGGGATCTGCCCTGTATGCCAGTAAGATCCTTACCACATCAAGTTGTCCCTCGGCAGCAGCGAACATGAGTGCGGTGAAATGTTCCTGACGGTCAGCAATATTAGGATCGGCACTGTTATCAAGTAAAATTTTTACTGCCTCGGGATAAGGGCCCGAGGCAGCCATCATCAAGGGAGTCCGGCCGTATGGATCATTAACGTTTACAGAAGCTCCTTTTTCTATTAGTTTTTTTATTGTCTCTGCATGTCCGTTATAGGCTGCATACATCAGTGGTGTACGGCCATCTTCATCTGCGGTATCCGGATCAATACCTGATTCAAGGATTCTCACTACCGTACTTATCTGTCCGTTAAGTGCTGCCTCGTGAATTGAAAGTCCGGAAATATTATCATCTTTCGTTTCTGATTCCTTAAGAGCAGCTGATGGTCGCTTCTCTCCCTCCTTTTTGTCCTTACAGGCTGAGATGATGAAGGAAAGGAACAGAATTAGAATTAATGTTATGTTTATCGCGCGTGTCATTTCAAAGCAGTTTAAAATCGGGCATGAAGTTCATGTCTTCTAGTCAGATGGCATTCTGTAAAGCAAGGAAAAGGCCTCTGTATAGTTTCATGTATTCAACGGGCTCACAGCTCACCCTTTCTATTTCTGCATTGCAGTATCCTTTATAACCAGAGTTGGACAGAAGCTGCAGGAATTGACGGTAGGGATATGAGTCATCGTGGAGATCATGCATGTGTACGCCCCTGATACGTTCTTTAACAAGATTGAAATTGTGTTCAAGCCCTCCTCCTTCATTGTCAGAAGAATTACAGTTCCAGTTTACAAAAACATTCCGACTGTTTGAATAGTCGATGATTTTCTTTATCACGTCAACAGAATTTGTTCCCTGTCCATGTACGCATACGCGAATTTCTACACCTTGATCATTTCCGAAGTCACCAACCACGGCAAGCGCTTTGCCAATTTGTTCCATTGTTTTTTCCCTTGGCACACCTTCAGGAAAAGCGTTAGGGAAGACTCTTATTCCGGTGGCGCCTACATCCCTGGCAAGGAGAACATATTCTTTCGTTCCTTCAATGTTTTTCCTCAGCTCGGCTTTGTCAGGAGAATGGTACTGGAATGCACTGGCAAGGCTTATGGTTTCAAGGGACGAATCTTCAAAGCGTTTCCTTACTTCAGCTCGCTCTGATGCAGATAGTGTTACTTCAACGCCATGGGCATGAGTGGTCCTTAGCTCAACTGACTGGAAACCGGCATCAGTGCAGTTTTTGATTAGGGTCTCAATATTCCAGTCCTTCCCAAGGAGGTATGTCATCAAACCAATCTTTAAAGGGGTTTTGTTGATGACCATGGTTTTCTTTTCGTCCGGATCTGGGGTTACACAGCCGGCCATAAAGACCACCTGACCGGCGATGGAAGCATTGCGGAGAAAAGTCCTTCGTGAGATTTGATTCTTCATGGTGTTTTTTTTAAGTATTCTGTATTATCAATGTCTTATGAATACAAACCGGTTGATCGCCTGTGTTTTTAACAAAATACCTTCCCATATTTGCAGGCACAATGACTATGTCGAGGAAATTTTGCTCATAAGAAAATTCAGGATTTTCCGCGGACTGAATTATAACTTTCTCTCCGTCGACAAGTGTAAGTACATGAAACATACCTCTGGTATCATCCTCAATTTCTTTGATGAATTCAAGTCGTCTGATGCTGAAATAAAGAAGGTCATGTTCACCGATAATATATTCAGCCCATCCTTCACCTTGTCGCAGGAGGACAGGAGGTCTAATAAGGTTTTCCTTAACCCAGTTCGATTTCCTCTCTTTCCGTAAAACCCTTTCCCCGTGCCAGGTATGTATCGGTCTTGGTTTGCCGTTAAGGTCCGGACGCAGGTAATCATATAATTTATAAGTATAAGAGCCTACTGTAAGGCTCCCGGTTTCAAGTACCACCTGATTTCGTCCCGATGCGTGAACTGTACCGGCAGGTAAAAGTACCTGCAGCCCGGGAAAGGATGTTATATGATTAATGTACTTTTCGTAATCGACAACCGTGTACTCCTTTTCCGATTTCTTTACCTTGCTGAGAAATTCATCAACGTCGGCATCTTCTTTGAATCCAGCAAATGTTTTTGCTCCGTGACCTGTGACAACCACATAGTATCCCTCGTCCTGTCTTCCGTGCTCACCAAAATTCTCAACATTGTAGAGGTGTCCTGAATGGACCTGCACCGACATATTACCGCTGCTGTGGTAAGTGTCGTCGTAATTGAACCTTATGGGGAAATAACCGTTGAAGGTTTTATGGCAATACTCTCCCATCAGATTTAAACCCTCTTTCTGAACGAATGTAAAAAAGGGAAACTCGACATTCGTTCTGCCTGTATCAACCACAATGCTCACTTCCAGTGGAATAAGATCGTAGGCCCAGGCTACGTTCCTTACCCACGATGGAAGGTTTCGAAGCTTCTTAATAAATTGTCCTCCCCAGACTCCCTCAAGGTAGACAGGTTTGCATCTCATGGGATATTTTACAAGTGCCGACATTATTTTATCTAGAGCTTTAACGGGCATGATCTTAAGGTTTGAAAGGTCGTTGTTATCGACATAAAAGTCGATAACATGATCCTTCAGAAGCTCCCACCGGTGCCGCGAAGCAATTTCATAATCAACATAATAAAAACGCCTTATTAATTCATCGACAGGTCTGGGATCATTATCTCCAAAATTTGTAAGCAAACCTTTTCTGGCCCTTGTAATTACGTTTTTGGGGGTAACATCGTAATAAAAAACATAGTCATACAGATTCCTGAACCTTTTTAAGGCACATCCACATCCATAGACCAAAATGACACTTCTTCCGCCGGTTTGTTTCTTTGCTTCCTCAAGCCGTTTAAAAAGGTCATCGGATTTTTTATCGTCCAGAATTTCATTAAAAGACCCCTTGTACAGTTTTCCAAAAAGAAGGACAGGGTCTTTTTCCCTGTCGGAAGGGAGGTTATCTGTAAATAATTCGTCGAGTTTGTCACGGGATTTATAAACCTTCTCAAAATTCTCCATGAGTGTTTTTATGGATCCTGCTTCAAGGTTGTCTGTGATTGACTTTAAACTTCGATCCCACAAAGCGCCTGTATATCCGTCAAAGGCTGCTATAACCGTGTTTTTTCTTGTTGCCGTAAGATCTGCCAGCAGTTTTGCAATGAAGAATGCAGCTTTATCTGTACCGGAAATTACTGATTCTTTTGTCTCTTCATCAAGCGAGATCCTGTTTACTGCTCCCTGATCATCAAACTCAACAGGATTGAACATAAAACTCATACCAATCTCCTATTAAATCTTTATTTATCCGCTTGTTAATGCTTTTAATATTAACTACGGTATAGTTTAACCGACTTCCTGGATTCTTTTGTTTCAAAGGTAATCTCCTTCCCGGCATTTGCAACAATATTATTTCCTATTGTCAGGTCGATGTTTTCTGATCCTTTCAAATGAATAAAGACTGTGCAATCTTTATGTGCCTTACTGCCGGTGATCAGTCCATCCTGAACGCCTTCAAGCAGGATTGCAGGATCACTGCTCCCCTTCAATCCCTGGCGTCCGGCAAATGATCTTATCTCAAAATCATTGATATTTCTAAGGAACAGGGCACTCTTCCATCCCGGTTCAGGCCGCTTCTCATCCCAAACCACTGACATATCGAGGATCTTCAGTCCGCGTATATTTTCAAAGCATATGGCATTTGATGACCTTTTGTCGGGAGCATCCTCGGGAAGCATATAAAGCTGAACATTGCTGAATCTTATGTTTTCAAGGCACTGGTCAGGCAGGCCTTTAAGTACACTTGTACCCCTTATATGTGCGATAACAGTGTCAACAACGATGTCCTTGATCTGTCCAAGCCTTGATGATTCCTGGCGACGGCTCAGAACAAACTTACATAGTTCGGCACTGCCCCACCAGTTCCAGTGCCTTCTGCCAGTCTCGATTGTCAGGTTTTTAAATATTACATTGCTGACAGTGGCTCCGTCCTGGACATTGATCCCAAATCCTTTATTGGAATTCCTTATAGTGCAGTTGCTGAAAATGACGTGCCGTATATCACCATAAGTTTCAGTACCAATCATCAGCGGGGTTGAGGAAGATGAAAGAATGCAGTTTGTAACAACTATGTTTTCAGCCGGATTTGTTTTTTGCATACCTTTTACGAGAGGCGTTTTGACAACTATTGAATCGTCGGCGGTAATGATGACTGAATCAGATATAGTAACATTTTTTGATGAACAGATATCTATTCCATCGGCATTTACACCTTTTTCAAGATCAGAATAGATATAGACTCCCCGGATAAAGACCCTGTCGCAGTCATTCATCCTTATATTCCAGAGGGGAGAATTAATTACAGATATATCAGTTATATGGACGTTTGTACAATTATCCAGCATGCACATAAAGGTCTGCATACCAATACGATAATACCTTCTCATATCAATCCCTGCCTTCCTGGCTATTTCAATCTCTTCTGTTATTTCCGGGTCAAGCCCTCTCATTTCAACATATTCGTACTGAGCCAATCCGTCGAGCTTTCCTTTTCCAGTAATAGAGATGTTGTTTGCATTATCTGCATATATCATTGCCCTTTTACCGCTCATGAAATCTGTTTTATCCTGGCTCAGGTACAGTGTTGCACCAGCTTCAATATTCAGATTTACATTGTCTTTTAGAATAATTGTCCCTACTGTATAGTCGCCGGGAGGAACATAGACGGTCCCTCCTCCCGAAAAAGCGCATGCCTCTACTGCCGCCTGTATCTGCTTTGTAGCCTTCTGGTTCCTACTTCCCGAAGCCCCGAAATCATTGACATTGAAAATACGGCTGCCGGATTTTCTTTCAGAAATAACATCAGGAACAGTCAAGGAACCTATCAAGCTTATCCCTGCCAGGGCTGCTCCCTGTTTTAGCATTCCACGGCGCCCAAGTTTATTATAATTATCGGTTGTTCTCATCTTTTATATTTTTCAGAAATTATCCCTGATCCGGATTGTCTTATTCATTTTATGCTGTCGCTGCCTGTATGGTATAACCGATAAAAAACCACTATACTGAATAACAAGTAAATCCATTTATGGCCCAGATTATCTTGATATCTCAGGGTAAGGGCGGTCATAACCCTTTGTTGCATGCCATATTATCCTGTTGAAAGTAATTTCATCGATAAGATCGATATCATCGAGGTTCTGTTCGAGTGATTTCTCTGCCCAATACAGTTGATCACCCGTAAGTGACACAAGGGATGGATTAAGCTGATCAAGGGGTATATTGTTCTTGAGGGCATTATATGGAGTGAAATCGGGTTTGGCGGTAAAACAATCAACCATGGGTTCTGCTGAACGATCAAGCTGATTCATCGGAGGCAGACCAAGAATGTTCTCGATGGTCCTTACCATATTGATTTGAGAATAATAAGATGATATCACTTCACCTCTTTTTGTATAAGGGCTGATGACCAACCCCACTGTCCTGTGGCCGTCAACATGGTCAAGGCCATTCTGGGGATCGTCTTCAGTCACAAGGATACAGGTCTCCTTCCAGAATTTGCTTCTTGAGATTGCTTCGACAATCTGTCCAAGAGCCAGATCGTTGTCGGCGACAGCTGCCTGAGGTGTCGGCATTCCAGGTTGTGTTCCTGAGGTATGATCGTTAGGCAGCAGCATTATTATAAAATTCGGGAAGCTGCCGTTTTCTTCAAATTCCTTCAGCTCCTTTATGAATTCTGATGCCCGGTAGACGTCACTCACTTTACCGGGGAAGCCAATGAATGTGGGACACATATAGGGGGTAAGCTGTTCAATATTTGCTTTTGCCCGTATCTTAATTTTGTTGGTCCCTTCAATAAAATCTCTGTAGATCTCAGAGAATGTAGCTTCAGGAGGATCTATCGCAGCATCTACGAATTCTCCGTACGTCCTGAAGGTCAGTCCGTGCCTTAAAACGTTATCCCAGATAAAACCCGAACTGGCATAAGCAAGGGGATCACCGCCGTCGTATGGATAGCTTCGGGTAAATCCGCCGAAAGATTTTTCAAGATAATCGGTAACAAAAGCCTCGTCGGTCCATTGATGCCCGTCGGCACTCAGTATGCCACTGCAATAAAAGTTATCGAGAAGAACAAAAGTCTCTGCAAGCTTATGGTGGTTTGGTGTCACTTCGCGGCCGAACTGGACCAGACTGGTATCTCCATCTCCTTGTGGTATATCACCGAAGACCTGATCATAGGTCCTGTTTTCTTTAATTATATATACTACATGTTTGAAATACGAAGTTTGTCGTGGATTAACGGGAACAGGAACTTTGGTGCTCTTGCCGAAAGGTCTGCTCAGATTTTTTTTCCTTTTCTCAAATGAATTGTTAAGCCTAACTGTTTCCGTCATCCTCTCAAGTTCTTTAAGTGAGGGAGTGACAATGATCGAGACTGTTCCGAGATGATCGTGTGAATTATAACCCGCCCTGTCTGTCCGCTGATTACGGGAACCAACTCCCTTTACATTTGCAACAAAAATATTCTTACCTTCTCTGTCGAGAATGACGGCGCCGGGGAACCATCCGGTCGGGATGAATCCCAGTACTTTCGCCTGATTGTCAGTACTGATAACACACAAGGCGTTATCTGTTCCGTTTGCCGCATAAAGGATTTTCCCATCATTTGATATGGCAAGGCTGTTTGGAGAACTGCTAAACAATGACTTTTCTTCAATGTGGACATTAATTTCCTCAATCACTTCATCTTTTTCAGTATCAATAACTGAAATAATGTCGCTGTTCGCACATGCAACATATAGTTTCCTGCTATCGGGGCTCAGAACCATACCGGATGGATGAAGGCCCACATCAATGGATTTCACTTCTTTCATTTGATTCAGATCCACGACCGATACCGAACCGTTGTTTGCTATGCCTGTATTGGGATCAATAAGTACCGGGCTCCCTGAAGTATAATAGACAGTTTCTCCCTCAACAGGTCGTCGACCACCCCAGTTGCTTACATAAGCTTTTTGTCCTTGTGTGCTTACCACACTGTAGGGTGCGACTCCGACAGGAATTTCAGTTACCGAATTGTCTGACAAATCAACCATGGCCAGTGTATTGTTTCTGCTGAGTGTAACATATATTCTGTCGCCTCTGTTACTCAATACCATTCCTCCCGGCATTGGTGACCCTCCGACAATAGGACCCGGGAGCATTATAGGCTTAACCCATTGAAGGATTCTGTTGCCGTTCATCTCTGCCACACATATCCGATCGTTGGCATCAGTGACATAAACCTTACGTCCGTCGGCAGAAACACACAGGCCTGTAAATGATGCACCGCTTTTCTCATAGGGTAAAGACTGGATTATTGTCCTGTCGGAGATCCTAATCAGATCAAGGTCTGACCTGTTTTTCACAAGAAGAAATTTCTCATCGGGTGTCAGCGCAAGGTCAACGGGCCTGCCTGGTAGGTATAACTGAAATCCGGACGGTCTTAACAACTGGTTTGAAGGGACAAAAATGCTCCCATCATGTTGTTCGCCCAATTTAATGACAGAAATATCACTCTTGTTATGGCAGCCGGATATCATCACGCATATGAACAGTGCCGGAATGATGCAGTTTCTGATTCTGTACATATCTATTATTTTTTAATTTACTATTGCCATGAGTCCTATTCAGGCAATAGATTGACTTGTTAATTTAGTGATATGAGTTAGTTTATGCCAACTGACCGCAAAAAAGGTTAAATAACTGATTTGATTAAATTAGAATAAATATAATATTTAGATGCTTAATTCCCTGGTGTTTCTCTGCGTAGTACTATGTGCAGTTTGTGGTTAAATATTTTTCTGCCACAAAGTTTCACGAAGGTTAACATTTAGGATCACAAAGTAATTGAATAGCAAAAGCTAAATTTGTTATCAATCAGCAGATTATCATACAGGTTTCGGATTATACACCCGGCAGACTCCATGGGGCACGGTATTCAGGCACAAGAAAAGTGTTTGCTTCAGAATCGTTGGTGAATCTGGTTCCATCCCATATAAGCTTTTTGCCGGTGCGATATGCAATATTTCCAAGTGCCGAGAATTTGGCAATATGTGCTCCTATTTCAATACTGGCATTAGTATTGGGATTTCGTTTGACAATGCATTCGAGGTGATTTTTTACATGGTTCGCGAGTCCTTTGCCTGAACCCTGCTTTAATGGCACAGCTTCCATCCTGATTTTTCCATTAACTTTCTCCGGTATGACTTCCCATCCACTACGATCAATCACAAGAGTTCCGTTTTCTCCGACAAAGCCGAGGCCATGATTTCGTCCGTAACCGCCGTCATCGATTCCGATGGCATGGTCCCACAATACATTAAAGCCATCAAATTCATATAATGTCTGGAGGCTGTCGGGAGTTTCACATGCATCATCGGGGTAACCGTATTTTCCTCCCATTGCTACTATTGATTTGGGAGCGGTTACATCCATGCCGTAAAGGGCGTAATCGAGAAGGTGTACCCCCCAGTCAGTCATGAGACCTCCTGCATAATCCCAGAACCATCTGAAGGTAAAATGGAATCTGTTCCGGTTAAACGGACGTTCAGGAGCCGGGCCCAGCCACATATTGTAATCTACTCCGGCGGGAACAGGTTCATCAGGTAAAACTGGAATAGAAGGACACCATCCCTGATATGAAAAGACCCTCACAAGCCTTATTTTTCCAAGTTTACCAGAACGAATAAAATCCACTGCTTCCTGCCAGTGAGGATCGCTCCTCTGCCATTGTCCGACCTGAACAACTCTTTTGTACTTTTTTGCTGCCCTTACCATCAGGTTGCATTCCTCAATGGTGCGTCCTATCGGTTTCTCACAATAGACATCCTTGCCGGCTTCACATGCAGCAACCATCTGAAGGCAATGCCAGTGATCAGGTGTTCCGACAATTACCAGATTAATATCCTTGTTGTCGATCAGGCTTCTCCAGTCTTTATAAAGGTTGGCAGGCTTCTTTCCTCTTATCTTTTCAACATCTGCAGCCCTCTGGTTAAGAACATTCTCATCAACATCGCAAAGAGCAATACATTCAACCTGAGTATGATTGAGAAATTCTCTAAGATTAGCAAATCCCATTCCGTTACATCCGATAAGACCTATGTTTATCCTGTCGGAGGGGGCACATCCGGTAAATGCAACTGAGATAGATGGAGCAAGCCCGATGCCAGCTGAGGTGATAGCGGCGTTTTTCAAAAATATGCGTCGTGTTGTCATATCTTATAAATTAGAGGTTTTGGTTAACGGCTTTAAATTAATGATTCAAGATACCGATTTTTTTTCAAATGGAGTTTTAAAACAACCAATCATGTAAAAAGAGAAATCATTCTAATTGATTAGCCTCATGCCCCGGCATCACCAAATCGCGAAAGCTTTCGGGGCTCCTAAAGGGGGCTTAAAACCGACCAGCTGTAATTCCTGCTTTTGATAATTATTTCTTATCTTTAGTTGCTAATCGTTCAACCACAAATCCTTATACCCATGAAGAACCTGATAATAATAACCGGCCTTCTGGCACTGATTTCCTGCAATCCCCCGAAGAAGCAGGCGGAAAACGAATTTGTAAAATATGATCCCTTCCCCCTCGAAGTTCCTGAACAGAACTCACTCTTGGCAAGCTGGGAGAGAAAACCAGTACTGGCAAGACTATTGGTCGACGACATGGAACAGGATGCCGGCTGGCAGGTAACCGGCATTGGAGAGATGAGTTACACAGAGGAACGGGCAAAAGACGGTAAACGCTCACTAAGATTCAGGACTTCATTGCGCGATGAAGAACATTACAGGAAGAACCGCAGCCAATGGGATTCTTTTAATGGCGGACAGGGAGGGTCATCATCAGTCAGGCTTCTGTTCAAAAAGCCCCAGGACTGGTCAGGGTACAACAGGCTTTCATTCTGGGTTTACGTACACCCCACAACAATGCCCACCTACAGTTTCAATATCAGCATAACCAATGAAGGATTTGTATCAGGAGCAACAACATCAAGGAGGGATCATTTCATCCACGACCTTAAGCCGGGAGAATGGAATCATATTCTTTTTGAGTTCCCCCATCTTGTAAGAGACAAGGTGACAATGTTCACAATAAACCAGATCCTCAGGGGACACAATCCCGAAGAAGAAGGAATTGTGACTTATGATTTTGACAACATTGAATTACAAAAGGTTGAAACAGATCAGTATGAAGGATGGAACGTGACACCTGGTAAAATTTCATTCAGCCATATAGGCTACAGGCCTTTCGACACAAAGGTTGCCCTTGCAGGAACAGGTGCAGGAAGTGACTTCCAGATCACAGATGACAATAATAATGTGGTTTATAAAGGGCCTGTCAAAACAATTGAAACCGTTAACGGTGTTTTCAGCCTGATTGACTTTTCCGATCTCAAAACAGAAGGTACCTTCCGTATCAGGAGCGGTTCAATAGAATCAAATCCGTTCCCCATTAATGCTGATATCTGGCTTAATCCCATTTTCAATGCTATTAACTTCTTTTTCTGTGAGAGATGTGGATTCCATGTACCAGGGGTGCATCTTGAGTGTCACAAAGACTGGCAGGGATTCAGGGAGGACGAGAAGAAGATCATAAACGGCGGCTGGCATGATGCCGGTGACCTGTCGCAGGGTTACTGGCGGACCGCAATGGCAGCCTTTGCGATGCTTAATAATCTGGATGCCTTGAATCAGAAAGGGATTGCTCCTGAACTTGAAAAGCGTATCAGGACCGAGCTTGAATGGGGGCTTGACTGGCTTCTGAAGGTAAGATTTGGAGATGGCTACCACATAAGCTGGGCCCTTGGCAGGATATATACAGATAATAAGATAGGTACAATAGATGACATGGTTGCACAGGCCCAGAATGTGCCATGGGAGAATTTCCTTGCAGCCGCTGTTCTTGGAAGGTGTTCAGAAGCTTTTAAAAAATCCAATCCTGAACTTGCAGTGAGAGCCCGGAAAGCAGCAATCGAAGACTGGGAGGCCGCAGTTGCATCCAGAGAGACCTGGGATCAGGCAGATTACAGGGAGGCTTCATGGGGTGCAACTTCATCAGTGATCTTGAATAAATTGACTGGAGAAGAGAAATATAAAACCCAGGCTTTGATCTTTGGAGATCTGGTTATTAAATCCCAGGAGCAAAGGTTTATCGATGGTATTCCGATAACAGGCTATTTTTATACAAACTCGCAACAGCAGCGAGTGATTCATAATTATCACGCAGCTTTTGAAGAGGCTCCGCTGATAGCGCTTTCACATCTTTGCAGGGCTTTTCCAGAAGAAGAAAAATGGATTGACTGGTATAGTGCATCTGTTTTGCACAGCGAATTTTTCATGAAGAGGGGCAGTACAATCGCCGCTCCTTACGACCTGGTACCGAATTCTGTATGGAGCCGGCAGGAAATAATGTCGGAGAATAATGAGAAATTGAGGGCTGATCTGTTGCGTCAGTTTGAGGATGGAACAAAACTGAATGACCAGTATGTTCTGAGAACCTTCCCGATTTATTTCAATGACCTCTTCCACGGGAACACCAATATTAACCTTTCTTCGGCTTGGGCTTTGGCAGAAGCATCTGCTCTGAGAAAGGACAAGGCAGGAATGGAAATTGCCGGAAAACAGCTTCAATGGGTGCTGGGAGCAAATCCGTTCAGCCAAAGTCTTATGTATGGAACAGGATATGATTTTGCACCTCATTTTGCCTATTGTTTAAAGAATCTCGTCGGCGCTTTACCTGTGGGTATGGACTGCATGTCGGGAGATGATCCTTTTTGGTCAGGAACCAACACTGCCACTTATAAAGAGATATGGGTGGAGCCCGTTAGCAGGTTCCTCGGAGCAGTTTCATTGTTCGCTAACTATACCGATCCTTCTTCAGATGTAAAGGGTGGTAAAGGAAAAGTGCAGATCAGTACGGAAACAAACCGGGCAGAAAACGGGGGTATTGAGCTGAAAATCACTGTCTCCGGAAAAGGAAAACATAAGATTGCGATAAAAACATTCAATGCTGTTGCTGATCAAACAGAACATGAAACAGTGCTTTCCCCTAATAAACCGGTTGTTCTTAAAGTCAGACTGACTGACATGGATACTGAGAAACCCTATGTTGCGGTGATCATGGCCGACAATAATCCCGGTATTTGCAGTGAGGTCGTCGGTTCATTCATTGAACCGTCATTTTGATTAAAAGTGGAGCGGATCGTCGATCTGTTCCGGCTGAGATATTAGCGCCACAGAGATTCATCAATGTGTGGTAAACACCCACCTGTTTTCTTCATTTTTTCTCACGTGAACAGGAAATACCTCAATATTGCCGTCCGGTTTGCTGATCACAATATCATATTCACCAAAGAAACCCCTGAAAGAAACCGTGCCTTGGTTACCGGTACTGGTTGAGATGCTGGTTTTCCAGGTCTGATTTATGAGTTTATCAAGCATCAGGTAAACCGGTTTAGGCCTGTATTCCTCATCAACTAGGCCTCCGCCAGGAAGCCAGATATTTCGATCGGAAAAACCCCACCAGTTGATAGAAACGACTCCAGGATGTCCGAAACACAATTTAACAAACTGTTCTGTGGATTCGGCCTGAGCTTCCGGGGTCCATAACCCACTCCTCCATATTCCGGTAATAGGCACTCCTGAGGATTGAGGATGATATTCAGTTATGTGTATCGGGAATCCCATTCCCCAGTAGAGGTCAAAAGTCTTCCAGACTTCGATAGGTGAAAACCATTCCTGACGAGGTTCATGAGCCTGGATTCCTATTCCTGAAAGAGGAGCATTTCTCTTTTTCAGTTCTTTCAACAGCAGTTCATAATTCTTTCTGGAACTTTCATCCGCCAGCGTCCTGTATTCATTGATAAGCAATGTGGCTTCAGGATTTCCCTGTTTTGCCCATTTCAATGCATCTTCAACGTAATCAGCGACCAGTGGTATTGGATCTGAAACGTCCCAGTCATTTTCATCATTGAAATTCAGTATTTTGTTTTTCCAGGTCCTGACATGAATCGGTTCGTTGACTACATCCCAAAGTTCAATTTTGTCGCGGAATCCTGATGTAATATTCAGAACCCTGGTTTTCAGAAGTTGTTCTGTCTCATCTACTTTGTATTCGCTCAGCCATTGTGGTATTCCTGATCTTGTAGCCCAGACCAGTGGATGGCCCTTTGTTGTTATCCCATTGAGTTTACACCAGTCGATCACAGGCAGCATTGCCTCCCAAAGAGTAAATCCCTGTCTTGGTTCGTATCCTGGCCAATAAAACGGAAATACTGCCAGATTGAAGATCTTTTTGAATCTCTCTTTGAACAGCTCCGGCTTGTAAGGGTTTTCGCCCCTGATCAGATCAAATATTATACATCCAAATAAAAAATCATGTGTCTTCTGCCGGATATCTACTTTAACATTCCTAAGAGGTTTCCCATCAGGAGCAATTAGCTGAATAGTGACATCTCCCTTTCGGAATTTCTCTATGTTTCCCTCTGCCTGTTTCATCATCCTTTCTTCTGTCTGCTTCACATCCTGTGAAACGACTTTTAAGGGAGCGACAGAGAGAAATGCAATGGCAAAAAAAGCCATCGTTTTTTTAAACTCATTTAAATGACTTGTTCTCATGTTTATATTATATCTATATCTTTCATTTCATTTTTTCCTTGTAAATGGCATCAACCAGGCCATCACTGGGAGCATCTGCACCAAGCTGCCAGAACATTATACCTCCCAGACCAAGATCTTTTACATATTTAGTTTTGAGCCTGACCGACATTGTATCATCATAGGTAATAAATATACTGTCTTTTGCATTGTAGAGATAAGGGGCTTTTGCCACAGGATCCCAGTACCTGACAAATCCATTCTTATCTTCCATCTCTTCCCTGATCCGTGCATAACTGCCACGACCCCTCCACCGGCCTCTATTGAGCTGATATAATCCGTTGTTATCGGGAGGAACCCCTTGCCATGCCCTTCCTGAGAAATTTGATCCGATAACTATTTGCGATGGTTTTACTCCTTTATCAATCAAAAAAGACACAATTTTTTCTGTTGAAAATGGTTTGGTGGAATCTCCATCCTCTATCATTCTTGCAGCAGCGGGTGTACCCTTAATATCTTCCATTCTTATCAGCCCGAGGTTTGTATGATGTGAAGTATACGGATCGCCACCTCCTGCAAGATCGTATGACATTACATTTATGTAATTCACGCAGTTCATAACTTTATCCAGTTCTATGTGTTTAAACATATCTTCCCACCCGGCAGCAGCAAAAGTAAGAACCTGGTGCTTACATATAGAATTTAGGCCTTCACGCAGTTCACACATAAGTGCCGTAAAATTCTCCTTATCCTCAGGTATATAAGGATTTCCCATGCCCGGCAAGCCGGGATATTCCCAGTCGATATCCAGCCCGTCGAGCTTGTATTTCTTTATAAACTTCACAACACTGTTAACGAATTTCTTCCTGGTCTCATCTGTCCTGGCCATTTCGGAAAAACCTCCTGATCCTGCCCATCCACCACATGCAATCATTACCTTGAGATCCGGATATTTCCGTTTCTGCTTAACAAGTGCCTTAAGGATAAGATCGAGTGTATCCTCCGGGAATCTCATCTCATTCTCAATAACTTCAGTAAAAGAAAAAATTATATGAGTAAGCTTGTCATAAGGGAGCACTTCCGGATTAAAATTTCTCCATCCGGTATAGTAATAAGCCATTACTTTTATCCCATTGTCTTTCTTTTCATTATGCAAGTGATTACAGGAAAAAAAAGTAACAATAAAAAAAAGGTTGCAAAAAAACAGGCACTTTTTCATCATAATATAATTTTGATTTTAAAGGTATGATGGAACCACACATGTTTTATAAAATTATATTTATGAGTGTTTGTGTTTGCAAAACATGTGGGTTTCATAGAGTCAATTTTTATGGTTGAATTAATTTTATGGGTGAAACTCAATTTGCGCTTTCCAAGATAATTCATTCATATACAGGTATCTATTTATAATCAAGATAATACCAATAGGTGTTTCTTAGTTCCCGCGGAATTGACATCTCTGCCGGCGACTTTTTTCCTGCAAGTGGTACAACGGTGGTTCTGTATCTTGAAAACCTTGCTTCAGTTTCAATGCTAACAGGTATAAGGTTCAGATCCGAAAACTGACCATATATCACTCTGTATATCAGAAGTGCCTCTTCAATATGCCTTGGGATACGTGAATAATTCAGATCAGCTAAAGAGCCAAGATCACCGACAACATCTTCGACATTTTTCTCAAGCATCTTCCATGCCATTTTGTATTCAAATGCTTTCCTGTTATATGGATTAGATTCTGAAAGGGAGATTATATTCATCTTTGGATTCCTTATCCTGATAGCAAAATCATCGTTGGGTTTAAGCTTAATTTTTAAGCCCAGCTCCGGATCAGCTTTTATCAGGTCAGGATCTGACAGCATTTTTTCATATTTTTCTGCAAGCCTTCTGTAATGAAGCGTTTTTTTTAGAATATGAATATATTTAGCTGCTATCTTATAATGTCCGTTGATCAGATTGGTTTTTATGAGAAGTTTTATGTTCTCAGGATGAAATCCCTGAATTACCATAGACTCAAATGCCCATCGGTGTGCTTCATTGATCAGACCTATAGAATAATAGAAATAGACACCCCTGAACATCTTGGTAATACTTATCTGTGAATTCCAAGGTATGCTTATTGACATTGTTCCATAATCCTGGGGTGCGAAAAACATCCTTTCACATAGCAATCCCTTCTCCGAAAGTGCAATATTATAGTAATACTGGGCTACAGGATTTCTGAGCTGATACTTCTCCTGCAGCCTTATCACCCCGTTCCAGTCTGCAGCAAAGAACAATTTTTCAATGTTGAAAAGAGTGACATTTTCCCTGCTGTATATTCTTGATAACATGAATACTGTTAATAAAATAACAATACCTCCTGATACAAGCGGAAATGCCAGGGTAAATTCATTTCTTATTTTAATCGACCTTGCATAGTATAAAAGTGCTGGATAAATTAAAAAGAATAAAATGAACAGCCACAGAAGCCACGGATGAATAAAATAATCCTTTGATGGAAGGGGATAATAGAACAGGTCGTGCCAGGGTTGCAGGGATATGAAGCTTTTAAAAACCAGAAGTGAGAGGCCGGCAATTGCCACCATGATTAATAAATCAGGAAATTCCTTCCTGAAAAGACGGTAGCAGATATACATACCCAGATAGACCAAAGCATAAGCTCCTGTCAGATAATAGAAAATGGGGTAAAGTACCAGTACCAGGATCCTGTTGCTCTTTTGGTCTGAAATGATTGTATACAGAAAATACATTCCGGTTAAAAGAAATCCCAGATTATTGTGCGTCAGATAATTAATATTTGTCTGTATCAATACCAGGAAACTGGACACCAATACGGCCAATAACAATGGCATTGACCACTCTTTTATAATTGAGGAAGCAATTTTGTGATATACCATTGCTATCAACGTAAAAAGTGCTGCAATGATCAAAGCTCCGTAAAGTTTACTGAAATAACCCTGTGCAATGAAATTTCCTGCGTATTCCAGCAATCCACCGGGTTTTGAGACAAACTGGCTGAAATAATCACAGGAAAAAATAAACAGAGTCTGATTTTCCTGGTAAAAGAAAATATAACTGAAAAAAAAGTAGAAACAAATGAAGGATAGAATGAAAACGGAGAAAGGCAGCAGAAAAACAGCCACTTTACCGTTAATGGAGGGCTCTTTTTCATCTTTTCTCCCGGCTGTTTTACTTTTATGTCCTGTTTTTTTACTCATACGGGTCAGAAAATATTTTCATTTTATACGCCAGGTTCCGATTATTTTCCTCTCCATCCTGCCTTTTCAGCCTCTTTTTTTGAGGCACGTTCAAAATCACGCGGACCAAACCTTATTTTTCCTGTTATAAACTCAGGCCTGTTAAAGGTTTTTATCAGATTTCTGTATAGGGAAGGATCTTTCTGGGGAAGAATAAAAGGTTTTCCGACAGAATCAGCCGACCCGAACCAGGCAAAGTAGGGTCTTGCAGTAAGGCCGTCATCTCTTTTGCTGCTGAATACCAGCCATTTACCGTTTGCCGACCAGCTGTGATAGCTTTCTGTATGATCACTGTTTAAACTCATCCGGCTTGCCTTTCCCGAAAGAATATCCAGCAGATACAGGTCTGCTTCCTTATGCCAGATTGAAAAGTTGCCATTATTATGGAGTGTAAATACAAGATATTTACCATCGGGAGATGCTCGTGGAAAAGACACACTCTTACCAATTGAGAAAGCATCAAAGACAACCTCTGTCTTCCCGAATGTAAACGAGGCTCTGTCAAATGATTTTCTCACAAGATCATATTTTATCTCAGCAAACTCAGAAGTATCGTTTGTCTGCCGTGCCCTGCAATAGTACAGGTAACTGCCGTCGGGTGACCATTCGGGAAAAGTTTCCATATACCCTGCGGTGTCAGTTTCTTCAACAGCCGACATTTGATTATTCTCGACATCATAAACAACCAGTGATGATGCAAGGTCGGTGACTTCGATATTATAAACCTGCGAAGCATGAAAACTCTGGACAATGCTGTTTGAAGAAAAAGCAATAAGTTTTCCGTCAGGGTGCCAAGCAGGATAAACGGCACCAAATTTCATTTCGCTGGCTTTCAGGTCTCTCTTCACAATCCTTTTACCATCTGAAAAATAAGTACCTCCAACAGATCCCCTTACATGTACCATAAGCCTGTCGGGGTTGTTATTGCTGAATGAATGGCAATTGATACAATTTGTCTTAAGCAGCTGGTTATCGACAAGTGACTTCTCAGCAAAATTTTCTGTAGATCTTTGTATTATTTTAAGCTGCTTGTATGCTTCGTATCCGGGATAAAGAAGCCTGTAACAGATCCAGGGATCAACCGGATCGCTTACGATATGAATTTTAAAGGCCCGGTACCTGTTACCTTCAGTTTTATTCATACCTGCTGTGATTTCAACTGAGATTGTACCATCTTCAGCGTTTTCAAGTATTTTTTTCCAGGCGACAGCGGGAAACTTCACAACTCCACTTTTTGAGTTTATCTTTTTCTCATATCCTTTTGAAGACTTTATCACAATGCTGAAACGCTCCCCATCCTCCCTTATTATGAAGTTCAAAGGGGCTATATTCCTGGGGATAGTTATACCTGAGTAGTCGGGTTCAATGACCGGTTCGCGGTCAATTTCTGAAATTTTTCCAGGGTTGGAGGTGCAACCCGATATCAGGAACAGTCCAAAAATAGAAATCAGTTTCAGCCTGCGCTTTAACTTGATCATCATGCCGGGTTTCCGTTATTTATTAATCCTATCGGTTAAGTAAGGTAAAAATATGAATAAAATGTTAAAAGGGGACCCAAATCCGGTTTATTTAAAATTGATTATCCTACCGCGTAGCGGTTACGGAATTGTAGAACAAAATGCATCTGTACCACTGTTTTCCGCGTAGCGGATATGGATCATCCATATTTACTACGGACAAGGTGAAAACCATAAAATTGACATTGGCTCAATAATTCTTTATCTTTAGCTAAATAATTAACCACAGTACCAAAACCTAACTCCTTTTATTATGAAAAATGTAAAATATTCGGCTCCGGTTTTGCTGTTTATAATGCTCCTGGGATTCCAAGGTTTCATTCAGGGACAGGAGAAGCTGACTATCAACGACCTGGGATATTTTGAGATGCCGGGTCTGAACATTATGGTCTATGACGACTATTACCAGATCGGCCACCAGGGAGGTATTACCATTATCCAGAATGGTGAGCGTGTGGCTGCAAATGGCGATCTAAGGACCCTTACTTGGGCTGAAAAAGGTTCCAAGAAAGTGGATCGCGCTGCCGGGACTATAACCGCCCAATTGGTAAATCCCGACACCCGAATACAATACAATGTGACAGTGAAGGCAGAAGGCCCAAAGGTCCTTATAACTGTTGATCTCGACAAGCCGGTCCCGAAGGAATGGATCGGAAGATCTTGGTTCCAGATCGAGCTTTTTCCACCTGTATTGTTTGGCAAGAGCTGGAATATGGATGGCCGGACTGGCATCTTCCCGACAGATTCCTACAGTCCCATGACCGGTGATGAGCTCGTACCCTATGCTGAAGGTAAGATCCTTGTTGTTGCGCCTGAAACTGAGGCACAGAGGATGACAATTAAAGCATTGAAGGGCAATCTGCAACTTATTGACGACAGGAAAGACAGGAAAGCATCATGGTTCATTGTAAGGAGCCCTCTGCCTTCAGGGGAGACTGATGATGTTATCTCATGGGAAATTGCTCCCATTGCACTGAAAAATTACATCTATTCACCTGTTATACATATAAGTCAGGTCGGTTATCTACCAGGTGAGCCCAAAAGAGCAGTAATTGAGACAGATAAGAGTGTAAAATCATTCGGTACTGCTGAAATCATAAGGATCAATCCTGACGGCAACCACACAAAGGCCTTTTATGCGCCTGCTGCAGAATGGGGAAAATTTCTAAGATACAATTATGCCATATGTGATTTCAGTGCATTGAAAGAACCCGGAGTTTATTATATAAGCTATGGTGATGTAAAATCAAATATCTTCAGGATAAGTAACGACATTTATGACAGGTACGTTTGGCAGCCAACGCTTGAATATTTTCTGCCGGTGCAGATGTGCCACATGCGTATCGAGCAGGGATCAAGGGTATGGCATGATTACTGTCATCTCGATGATGCCCTGATGGCGCCAACCGACCTTATTCATTTCGACGGGTACAGGCAGGGGCCACAGACATTCACCGATTTCAAGCATCCTCAGCATGTTCCCCATCTTGACAGGGGGGGCTGGCACGATGCCGGTGATTATGACCTGCGCATCGAGTCGCAGGCAGTTACCACCCTCCGGCTTGCATGGATGTATGAGCTTTTTAACATGGATCTCGACGTAACGACTATTGATCAGGATAAAAGACTTGTAATAATTCATAAACCCGATGGAGTTCCCGACGCCCTCCAGCAGGTAGAACATGGCGTTTACACTATTCTTGGAGGCTATAAAGGACTTGGCAGACTTTACCGCGGTATGATCAATCCTACGCGTAAACAGTATGGTCTTACGGGTGACGGCAGCGCTCAGACAGATAATCTCATCTACAGCCGCGACCTCCCTGAAGGGGCAAAAACCGCATATCAGTCGTCAATATTAGACGACAATTGGGTATTTACCGAAGATAATGCAAGGCATGAGCTCATCGGGGTCGCCTCTCTTGCAGCATCTGCCCGTGTCCTAAAGAACTGGCGACCTGAAACAGCTTCAGAATGCCTCAAGGCTGCAGAAGAACTATATTCGGTTTCTGCCCGGAAAGAAATGGTAAATGAACGTGTTATTGCTGCTGCTGAATTATTTACAACAACAGGAGACCTAAAATATCTTAATGAGATAGTTTCGCAAAAGGATTATATCCTTTCGCACATGGATGGCACGGCATGGGCAGTTGGTAAGGTTTACAAACATATTAACGATCAGGCTTTCCGCAGGGATATTGAAAAAGCGCTAACAGGTTTAGCTTCAGAACTTGAGAAAGAGAATGAAAGCACACCTTTTGGTGTTCCCTATACACCTGCAATATGGGGAGACGGATGGAAGATTCAGGCATCGGGTGTAAGGCATTATTTCCTTTACAAAGGGTTCCCCGGCTTTTTCAGGCCCGACAGGATATTCAACTCAATGCAGTTCATGCTTGGATGTCATCCCGGTAGCAATACAGCATCATTCGATTCGGGAGTGGGAGTAAAGTCGCTTACTTCAGCCTATGGTGTCAACAGGGCTGATCTTTCATATATTCCGGGGGGTGTTGCTTCAGGCACAGCATTGATCAGACCTGATTTACCAGAATTGAAGGATGACTGGAGCTTCCTGTGGCAGCAGACTGAATATGTGATGGGTGGAGGAGAGACAGATTTTATGTTTGTTGTGCTGGCAACGAATGAGCTGCTAAAGGAATAAACTCACCCTTTTGATCCCCCTCTTTGCGAAACAGAGAGTGGGTTGGGGGTGAGTTCATAAAAAAAGGGGCCTTTTCGAGCCCCTTTTTTTATTTTTAAAAGTAAGTCTAAATCATTCAGGACCACCATCCCACCAGACTTTGGTAGTCAGCCTGTCGGGCTGTGATGCACCTGAGGCATAGTTGGGATTTCCTGTTGCTTCGTATGCAGGAATCAGCAGTTTTGTAGGGATCTGCCCATTGGTAGCATTGCCCGGATAGTTTGTCGGGACAAGTTGTGGAAAGCCGGTCCTTCTGTAGTCTGACCATGCATCCCACCAGTTCATCCACTTGCAGGCCCACATCTGTTCTCCAATCATTTCCAATGCGGGTTTTGTAACACCGAACGGATAGGTGGCAAGATATTGTGCAACCTGGGCATCTGAAACAGCCAATGATGGATCATAAACTGTGTACATCTGCATTGCCAGTTTTACACCCTTGTTGTAATGTTCTTCTGCAGTGCCTGGTATTCCTGTACCAATTCCTCTGATAAGAGCTTCAGCCTGGAGAAACTCGGATTCAGCAGCATTCATGATCTGATAAGGTTCATCATCCTGCATCATCTTGAAGTTCACAGCGGAGAAGTGCTCATAAGGAATAGTTGCTCCTCCCATAAGGGTATTGAGCATTGCACCGTCCAATCCGTTTGGAAGACCTTTCTGTTTCAGCGGATCTGTTTCAAGATAGATCACCTCATTGGCTGTCCACTGAATAATGCCTCCCGTGAAGATCATAAGCCTTGGATCATCATCAGCTGTGGAGGTTTTATCCGGTCCCTGAAGCCAGTCGACAAGTGTTTTGCTGAGGAATGAGCTCTGCCATTGTCCACCATCACCCGGATAGAATCCGCGGGATATGCCGTTCTGGTTTGTCCATTCGCTCGGGCCTATAGCCATAGTAGCAAACACGTTATCTTCATTGCTTGACATTACTCCGCCTGCGATAGCTTTAGTAACATACGTGTTAGCCATTGCAGCATCGACATTTGAAACCCTCATGGCAAGTCTGAGCATCAGCGAATACCCGAATTTTTTCCATTTTGAAACGTCGCCTTTGAAGTAGTAATCGGCTTTTGAAAAACCTTCATCCGGATGGGTTGGGCTCATGGCTGCACAAGCCTCGTCAAGCTCCTTCAGAAGATCAGCATAAATATCCTTTTGCTTGTCATACTTGGGCTGGAATATCCCTTCTATGCCCTTGTTGGCTTCAAAATAGGGTATACTGCCGTACCAGTCGGTTAGACGGTGGAAGCAAAGGACCCTGAGGATTCTTGCAGCATGACGGGTATTGATCTTACGTCCCTCATACCATCCGCCCGGACCAGTCTGTTTGATGATCTCGGCTGTAACCCTGCCATCACCGGCGAAGAAATGGTCCCATGGAGCATTAAATCCTTCAACGTAGTTTTCCATGTACTTATCTCCATCTGCACCAATCCCACCGCTGCTTGTTGTAGCAAGCTGCTGGATTGCATGTGCGCACATACCGATGTTTGTTCTCCAGTCGGTATAACGGTCGTCGCGAAGACCATTATTTGATGCACTGAGCTCGGCAGCAGTGAGGAAGTAGTTAACGTCAATCTCATTTACAGCATTGGGATTGATGTTCATATCGTGCAGTTTATCTGTATCACATCCTGCCACGAAAATAAATATCAGCAGCGCACTCTGTATCAGTCTTAATATATGTTTCATATCTCTCAGTTTTTAAAGGTTAGAAAGTCACCCTCAGGTTGAAACCATAAGTGCGGGTCGTTGGCATACCAAAATAGTCCATACCCTGTGCGTTACTATCGGTATAATTACTTTCGGGATCAACATTTTCAATGTTCTTGTACAGAATAGCAATGTTCCTACCGACAAATGACACTGCAAGATTTGTGAACGGGGTTTTGGTCAGTATCTTGGGAGGCAGGCTGTATTCAAGTGAAATTTGTCTCAGCTTGATGAATGATGCGTCATATATGAATTGCTCCTGGCAACGTTCACCCGTATTGGCCCAATAGTTTCGGGTCTGTTCCTGGTTTAGTGTTTTTGTGAAGGCTTCATAGATCGGTTTACCGTTGGCATCTGTACCGGTCTGGGTAACACCTGTCACAACTTTGCCACCTTCGCGGTCGACAAGAGTTTGTTTATGCAGACCCCATTGTGTCAGACGTACATTGGTACCTGAGTAAATGTCACCTCCGAATTTAAAGTCGATAAGAGCATCGAGACGGATTCTCTTCCAGCTGATGGAGTTATTTAAACCTCCAGTCCAGTCGGCAACTCCATTTCCGAGTATTTCATAAACATCTGTTCTAACTGGTGATCCGTTTGCATCATAAACCAAATTACCCTGCGGGTCTCTCTTCTGCCTGTATCCTGTGATCATCCCGAATGGATAACCAACTATGTGCTTGATATATACGGTCCTTGTACGGGGCTCTTCAACATTTATTTCTGTAACACCTTCACTGAGAGCAATAACCTTGTTCTTGTTCTTTGCCAGGTTCAGGGAGATATCCCAGGTTATGGGGCCCTGAACAGGAGTAACATTAATAAGGAGCTCAATACCCTTGTTTGAAAGCTGACCGATATTGACAGATGTTGTCAGGAAGCCCGATGTCCTTGAGATCGATGCAGAAAGGATGTCGTCGGTAGTTTTCTGGTCATAGTAGGTAAATTCGAGACCAAGTCGACCCTGGAAGAACCGCAGGTCGGCACCGAATTCCAGTTCTGTTGACAGAGCAGGAGAAAGGTTCGGGTTCGGGATATTGTCACCACCCGAGAATCCTGCCATTGGCAAACCAAGGTGACCCTGACCGGAGAGACCGTAGGTAATTCTGGAAGAATATGCTCCCACATTTGCTGTGGCAACCTGACCCCAAGCAGCCCTTAGCTTGCCGTAGTCAAGGAACTCAGGAAGTCCTTTGAATGCATCTGTAAAAACAAAGCTACCGCCGATAGAAGGATACAGCTTACTGTTGTTCTGCGGATTCAGCACAGAGAACCAGTCATTCCTTGCAGTTGCGGTGATAAACAGGTAATTGTTGTAGCTTAGTTCGGCAGAGCCAAACAGCGAGTTAATACCAGTTTTACTATATCCGTAACCTATGCTTTGAGACTGTGTATTGCTTACTGCAGTATAGAACGGAATATTAAAGGTATTACCTGAAACATTAATGTTTTCAGCTTCACGCTGCATCTGATTTCCACCGACAAATGCATTTATCCTGAACTTTCCAAATTCCTTGTCAGCGCCGGCCATCCACTCCATATTGATTTCCCTTACGAAGTTGGATGTTTCGTTCTTTGAACCGCCGCGGAGGTATCCCGTACCCTGGGGAACAAGGAAATTATTGTTCCTGGTGTACCAGTCCATACCTACCTGGCCCTGTACCCACAACCATTTGAGTATGTTGTACCTAAGGGTTCCGGATGTAATGAAACGGTCCCTGATATTTTCATTCTTGAACTGATGGGCTACCCAGTAGGGATTCTGCAGCCAGTTATTATTGGCCTGCTGATATTCTTCACCTACAGATTTCAGGTCGGGAGTGGTAACTCCAGGAGCAACAGCACCAAGCTTATTGGGATCACCCTTAAGGTCCTCAATATTGACAGTATTTGCCAGGCCCCAGACTGCCACTGGAATATTTGCCGGACTGTCATGTACATACTGTCTGTTGTTGACCTTCTCATTTGAATAAAGGATCTTGGCATTGAAAGTAAGCCTTTCTCCGTATTTGCCGCTTGTAGAAAGAGAAAGGTTCCTTCTCTTGAATGTTTCATTCGGGATAATGGCCTTATTATCCAGATCAGAGAATGAGAATCTGAAAGTTTGTTTTTCGCCTCCTCCCGAAAGGGCAATGCTATTTGTCCAGGCATGTCCGGTCTGATAAAACCTTGCCCAATTATCTCCGGCATAGGAATATGGCCTTGCAACACCATCGAACTGAACGACTGAAGTTCCGTCAAGTTTGGGTCCCCACATCGAGTTGGCTCCCCAGTTCCATGCCTGATTCTTGTCAATCGGTTTTGAATAGACTCTGGGGGAGGTTGGATCATTAGGATCAGCATTGGCCAGGCCACCCGGGCCGTATACATGCTGGAGATCAGAGAAGTTCAGGTAATGTTCAAAAACATAGTTTGAGTTCAGTTCAATACCTATACCTTTGCGTGCCTGGCCTCTCTTTGTAACGATGTTGATTACACCATAACCACCTCTTGATCCATAAAGTGCTGCTGCTGCAGCTCCCTTGAGGACTGTCACCGATTCGATATCCTCTGGGTTAAGACTTGTCATGCCGTCTCCCTGGTCGGTACCTCCCCATACTCCGGCACGTCCGAACTGTGTATTATCCATGGGTATACCATCGATAACGTACAAAGGCTGGTTAGTTGATCCGACCGATTTGTTACCCCTGATGATAACTCGTGATGATCCTGCAGGGCCTGTACCGGCATTCGATACGTTAACACCTGCAACACGTCCCTGAATTGATGAACCAAGGTTGTTTTCACGGGCCTGTGTAAGGCTCATACCTGGAACTTTGGCAATTGTTGTCTGCAGTGCTTTCTGGCTTCTCTCAATACCCAGCGCTGTAACAACAACTTCACCTAGCTGCTGTACTTCCTCTTCGAGAATCAGGTCAATCACAGATCGGTTGCCGACAGCAACTTCCTGTGTTACATACCCGATAAACGAAAACACAAGGGTGGCATCACTTCCAGCAGAAATATTAAACCTTCCCTGTGTATCAGTGCTTGTCCCTACCGTAGTGCCTTTGACTACAATCGACACTCCGGGAAGTCCTGCACCGTTCACGTCCTTTACGGACCCGGACACCACACGTTGTTGCGCCAGCAGTGAATGAGAGAATGCCACGCAGATCAACATAAATAGTGTCCGCTTCAAAATCTGGTACACTTTTTTTCTGATCATAGGTTTTAGTTTTTAGGGCATCTAAGAATATCATAAAAATATTCCCTCGATGCATGTTTGAACCAAATGTAATACGGACTTTTAAAAAAACCTAATGTTTTTTAAAAATTCTTAAAACAATGTTAAAATTTTAACTTTTTTGAACAATACTCCAGATAGTTCCAAAAGATTATCTTCTCTCTATTTCACTGACATTTAATCACTCAACCACAATCTCATCTATATGCATCCTTGCAGGTTGTCCGGCTCCGGGATGCTCTCCGGGAGTATTACCTATACTATAAGCTACAACTCTAACATATCGGGCCTCACGGGGTTTGAAGTCAGCAATGAAATCTCTCTGGAACGAATCCCATTGATCAATCGGCAGAGTGTTTTCTACTGTTGCCATCAGTTCATAATTTTTGCCGTCATCGGAAAGCAGGAAGTCAACTTTGGCGGGAAGAATGCTCAGCCAGAATGCCCTTTGATAAAACCCGCACTCAATATGTTGTACCCTCGTGGGTTTATCAAGGTCGATAATTACATCCAGATCCTTCCCGGGAAATGACACCCAGTTGTATTCAGGATCGTGGCCGCCTCGTATCCCGTCATTCAGCTTTGCCTGTGCCTCTTCCGGGAGAAGCGTGGCATCAGGACTGATAAGGGTCAGCCTTTTTCCGAAAGCCAGATGCTCATTTCTTCCCATGTAGAAAAGCCTGTACATTGAAGCCCGGTATGCTTCAGGTGTGGTGCCCCATTCCTTTATCATGGTGACTCCTGTCCTGATGCAAAGGTCAGTAAAGGGATCAACCATTGATCTTATGTCGGGCCTTACCACCCATTTGCCTCCCGATTGAATGAACACACCGTTCTCACCTATGAAGTTTTTCTTCGCCTGTTCCATAATGGCAAAATTGAGAGGCATTCTTGCCGCCCTTACCCTCTCAAGAACATCGGGTTTGTCCCGGACTGCCATTTCAGCCTGATCAAAAAGCTGTTTATACCTTTCAATAAGCACAGGAGTAAGGTAGCTGTCGGCAGCCTCATTGGGCGACCCAAAGATCCGTAATGGTTTGCCCGACGCCAGCAGTGCTTCTCGCATCTCATCAATATACTGCCTTATCGGTCTTGCTGCAGCGCCATAATATCCTCTGAGGAAATCATTCATTAAGGTATCGACATTCTCATCAGGATTCCATAAAAGTTTCGACAAAAGATAACTCCTGAGCTCTGCAAACTCACCTCCTCCATCTCCATTACCCTGCTCGAACATCGCATTGACGCCGTTGGCGACAAAAAACCTGATATTGGGTTGTAATACCTGGAAATTGGGAAACGGACTCATGAGGTTGGTGAACTGAATTACGTAGTCCCATACAATAATATCATGTGCAATCTTGCCCCAGTCCTCAAAATCCTTTACCAGGCTTCTGCTATCGGGATCAGTGGCTTCGGTGACAGGAATATCCCTTCGCGCCTCAATACTGCAAAGCATAATGTTGACATTTTTGCGTGGCCGTACTGTAAGTGGCGCCTTTCTGCCATATTCGTATGCAAGCGTGGAGATCATATGATTCGGGAACTCATCGGCAACCTTGTTTACAAATGTTATTATCGAACCTGAAGGTGATCCTTCCTTTTCATCAATTGCCCGGCATTTATCGCACATGCAGTACTGTTTGTTGTCGTTCTGACTCACCGACCAGTATTTAGCTTCAGGATTGGAGGCAATCTGCTTACGGAGATTCTGAATAGTGATCTTCAGGACGTCAGGATTTGAAAGACAGAGTTGTGTAGGCAGCCTCTTGCCGTCCCTCAGGGCAAAGTATTCAGGATGATCCTTATAATATATATCAGGTGGCACAAGTCTGTTGAAGGTGTGAACCCATGATCCCCATGCCGGCCTTCCGCCCCTGGCATCATGATCGAGTTTGTGCCATTCGGAAAACTCATCATGGTATGTCACCCTGTAGTGAACATCCCTGAACTTAATTACTGGTATCTCCTTAAGGTTTATGCTTTCCAGAGCTATAACATCACGCTTCGGAATTACTTTTACCTTTGTACTGTACATCCTGCAATCAAGGAACTTCTCGAGGAAAGTATACACCCCATAGAGAGTCCCCTTAAAATTTCCACCGGCAATTATAAGCCTCATGCTGTCGGTTTTGATCACAAAACCGTCGGCTTCAAGTTCATTAAAATCAATTTCTATTCCTTTTTCACCCAACCGTTCATTCTGACCGAGCAGAATCTCAAAGGAACTTCCCGGCTTGTCGGCCGTGATGATCGGAAGGGCGGTGCCTGAGATCTCAAGGAGATAATCCTGCAGTACCTGGGCAGCCTTCTTTTCATGAACCGTGGATGACTTTGGCAGGACTATCCTGTAGAGGCTTGCACCCTTATCGGCAATAACCAGCTTAAGGATGGGAGGAGGAGCTTCTTTTTTGGCTTTCTTCTTCTGCGCTGAGGCAGGCTGTATGGGAACAATCACTCCCGGAATGAGAAGAATTAACAACAGTGAAACAAAATACAACCTTGAACAATCGGAGAATTTCATTATTGTGGTTTTTAGTGTTTTAATTTAGATTTTGCAGGTAAGATATTCTTTAACCACGGAGTAACACGGAGTTTAACACGGAGTTACACTGTTTTTATGTTTTCATGGAAGAACTCTGTGCAACTCGTTTTTACTCCGTGAAACTCTGTGGTTTAATTTAATTAATTCCTGCTTCTTTTTACCTCTCTGGCTTTTACCGGCAGTACCACCGGTTCAGGGATATACTCAAGGATAAATGCCATATCCTGACCGATATAATTTGCCTGGGAACCTCTGATACGCATATAAGGGGGTCCGAATGATATTGTCCCGTCAGTGACTACAACATCTTCTTCCTGCAGGAACATACCTCGCCAGGTATGATAAATTCTTAGTTTGTATTTTCCGTTCTTGATTCCGGTAACAGTCACTTTATCATTGGCCACATCGCCGTCTGAATTAACGATCCATCCGAAGATCACCTCATTTGATTTCATCGCATAAGCATCGCCTCCCTTAAGGCTTTTGATTTCGGCCGGTTGAATATCTGTCAGGTGTGCAAATTGCAGTTTGTCGGTAAATCTCCTAAGACTTGTCATCTGGTTATTCACCACATTGTCGTTTATGAACCTTGAATGTGCCCACCAGAATGGCATCATAGCTGAACCGGTCGCAAGTGTTACCCATATTGCATTGTGATACTGGGCCAGATAACCAGGCATGCTCGGTTCATAAAAGGTATGAGCCCACCCCGTCTCTCCGTTAATGACTGGTTTTCCGTATCCATGCCAGAGTTTTTGATTTTGTGATGCATAATTCCTGTAGCTGTGAATCAGCGGATTGACGTCAGCCGAATCAATTGTGCTGGTCTTGTTTATCGGGAAGCCCTGAGCCTCATAAATCTCCCGGGCTGCGATGTCGGTAATCTGATATCCTTCATGCCAGAATTCTTTTATTCCGCCGCTTCTTGTGCCTGTTGTTGGTCTGTTCCAGGGATCATTGGCTTTCAGGTAGTTATGAACCTTGCGCAGCCATTCAGCTGCAACCAGGCTGTCACCCTTTACCCACCCGTCAGTTCCATTGACTTCATCTACTATGAACCACAAAGCAAGAGCCCTGCTGTATCCATACCTTGCTATCATGTACCGGTATAATTTCTCCTGGTATTTCCAGGCTTCTTCACTCCTGTAAAAGTCTTTTGCTTCAGTAACCTGCTTGTAAGGATTAACATACCAGCGTACGTTACCACCTCCCCAGACAGTTTCGGAAAGATAGGAATGGAACCACAGATTAAGGCTGAGTACCATATCTCTTTCTTCAAGCATCTGAAGAAGCTCATCAAGCCTTCCGGCAATATTCTGATCATATCTTCCGACGCCGGAAGCCCATGTCTCAAGTGGTGTGATAAACGTACTTATGAAATTTACGCCCAGCGATTTAAGTCTGTCAAGTTCGGCTGCTTCCACGCGGCCGCTACCGAATCCTTCATATCCATCATTGTACCATAGACCCACACCATAGAAATCTTTTCCGTTTCTGTGCATCAGATATCTCCTGTTAGCTGCAACCTGTAATGGTCCGTTCCGCTTAGACGGGATAGCAGTAAAAGACTGAGGAGTACTTGTAACGGTACCGTTTTTATCCCTGACTGTTACCATGTAACTCCATTTTCCTGTTTCATCGGGAGAAAACCTGACCTTCCATAATGTAGACATTGAAAAATCATAGAATCCGTTGATTTTCCATTTCTTACCTGACGGTGCAGTGAACTCTGCATTTATGTCGATTTGATCCGGGTCGAACGGATTGACAAATTCACACTTAATCTCAAGCGAAACTTCAAATTTCTCAAATATCCCAACTGAATCGGGTCGCTGCCTGAGACGTATTATTTCAGGTGCAGAAGCGATTGACAAATCAAGTTGTATCGACAGTATAAATATGATTATCAATACTTTTATTGCTTTCATGTTTTCTATTATTTTTTTCATTTGTCTATCTGTTTGCTTCAATCTCATCCATCTTTTTATACATCGCCCTGAAGGTATCCCAGGGTGTAAATGCAGGATTTTTTGGATGTACCGCTCTCTGATTCCTGTTGTTAACGGTACCGTAAAAACCGTCGATGAATCCCTCGGTTGAAGTCCAGCATGTCTGCATCATACCATAATATCTCGGCTTCATTTCCGGTGTGGCATATTTTATCCATCTGGCCATATCTTCCGTTTGTATTTCAGCTGTTGATGGGGTTCTCCAAGGACAGGTAATGACCCTGAAGCCTTTCAGTGCAAAATAGATTGCAGTCTGGTCGGGTCTTTCATAATGCCAGTCGCACATCACTATATCCTTTGGCACCATATCTATGGCGCGATATGTGTAGTTATATGAAGCTTCCCAGAATCCAATTCCTGTAGCCCTGCCGTCTAAAAACCGGTCGGCCCAGATCCACAGTTCACGGTTCTTTTGCTTAAGGTGATTCCTTATCAGGGTAACCTCATCTGCAAAGAGTACTGCTTTATCCACACCCTGACAACGCGGGCATTTGTCGTCGCCCAGGTAGAATATCTCATCCATACCGGCATGAAAAGCATCGGCCTCAAACACATCACAGAGTTCATCGACACATGCAAAAACCACTTTATGGACATCGGGATGACGTGGACAATAGCTTTTACAATATAGGTTGTCTTTATTGGGCCATACATATTTTTCAGGCATCTGGATATGCGGAGTTTCATCGAACTCCGGAAAATTCTCCAGCAGTTTGTTTAGCCTGTTGCCTGATGATTGGTGACCCAGAAGGTTTATATCTGGAATAATTCTGATATTATTATTCCGGCATGCCTTTACGATCTTTTTTACGTCTTTTTTTGAAAGTGCCCCGGAATCACGCAACTGTGGATAGGTTTTGTATTGATAGTTATACCCTACAAGCAGAACGAGCGTATTGACCTTGCGTGGAGCCAGTTCCTCGTTGATGAATTTCACAAAACGGTCAACTCCGGAGGGCTTCGGCGCGCTAATGCAGAAACCCCTTACCTGGAATATCTTATCCGGGTTGTCCTGCCCATTCAATAGCGGATCCCAGGCAAACAACATCAGTAAAAAAAGAATAATATATGTTTTTTTCATCTTGGTACTTGTTATTTTTAGCAATTTATGATCTTTATGATCCTTAGTGTAATACTTTGATCCTTCAGTAATTAAACGGTCTATACCGGTATGTGCTTTATTTCTCTTTTTCCAGTTCTGCCATTCGCGTATACATGGCCTTAAATGTATTCCAGGGTGTATAATCAGGATTTTTGGGATGGGCTGCCCCCCTGGCTCTGTTGGAAAGGTTACCATAAAATCCGTCAAGGAATCCGCCGGTATTCATCCATGTTGTCTGGACCATGCCGTAATACCTTGGTCTCATTTCGGGGGTGGCATATTTTCTCCATCGTGCCATGTCTTCAGCCTGGATGACAGCAGTGGATGGTGTCCGCCACGGACAGGTGACAACCCTGAATCCCTTCATTGCAAAATAAACGGGAGTCTGATCAGGCCTCTCATAGTGCCAGTCACATATCACAATATCCTTTGGGATCATATCAATTGCCCTCCATGTATAATTGTAAGCAGCTTCCCAGAATCCCATTCCGGTTATTTTTCCTTCCAGAAGACGGTCTCCCCAGATCCAAAGCTCCCTGTTCTTTTTTGCCAGATGGTTCCTTACACGAATAACTTCACCGGCAAAAAGCTCGGCTTTATCTATTCCCCTGCAGCGTGGACACTTATCATCACCAAGGTAGAATACCTCATCCATACCCGCATGAAACGCATCGGCTTCATATACATCGCACAGCTCGTCAATTACAGCGAAAAGGACCTTGTGTACATCGGGATGAAGCGGACAGTAACTTTTGCAGTATAGGAAGTCATCATTGGGCCATACATACTTCTCAGGCATTTTAATATGTGGAGTCTCGTCAAACTCAGGGAAATGAGTAAGAAGGTTGCCGGTTTTGTTTGCCCATGACTGGTGACCAAGAAGATTTATCTGAGGAATGATTCTGATATTATGCTTGCGGCAAGCGGCTACAATCTTCTTAACATCCGCCTTTGACAATGCTCCCGAATCGCTGAGTTGCGGATATGTCTCAAACTGATAGTTATAATCACCCAGCAGGAGCAGGGTATTTATTTCACGGGGAGCCAGCTCTTCATGGATAAACTTGATAAATCTGTCGAGTTCAGATGGCGAAGGAGCATTAATGCAGAAGCCCTTTACCGGAAATACTTTTTCATCCGAATACCAGGGCTGAGAATTCCCCTGCCGGGTGAACAGCAGGACAAATACCGAAATCAGAAATAGCGTTTTTTTCATAACAGTCAGGTTTTATTAATATTATTCATGAAATTTTGTTACTGATTCAGATCGTAAATTCTGGTTGCTTGGTGCTTGTTTCAGGCGTCAGGCGTCAGGCGTCAGGTGTCAGGCGTCAACCGTCAGGTTACGGTCATCGCGTGTCATGTAATAAATCTTTACAGCTTTCATACTTCTTACTTACTACTTACTACCTGCCTCCTACTACCTACTACTCACCACTCACCACTCACCACTCATATCTTATTTACCCAGCAGTATATTGGTCACCTCCATAGAAGGTACATTATTTTCATCCACAATTCCGAAAGATCCTGACTTATAGTTCCAGTTAGCATATGCCACACCGTGTTCTTCGAATATTGATACCATGTCGCGGAACCATGCCAGTTTTGCATCAGGGAAGAAATTACGGTAAACCCCGAACTCACCGCAATAAAGCTGCAGCTTTGTCTTTTCAGCGACGGCGAATGGTTTTCTCATCATGAACTCAAGGGTATCCCTGTTGTAAACCCTGTTCATGGCTTTTTTTACTTCGGCAATCCCGGAAGCTTTAAGTTCGTCAGGAATTATAGCATTTTTAACAATCTGTCCGGGATAACTGACCTCGGCCTTAAGGTTTTTCAGCGGAGTCCATCCGGCCTGATAATGGGTCAGGAAAAAGGGTTCATAAAAGTGGTAGCTCAGTACAAGGTTTGTATCTCCCTCCGGTATCCTAAGTTTGTCGAAGGTATCCGCCGATTGCCAACGATTCGATCCGAGAACTATAACCCTTGCTGGTTCCCAGACTCTTATCGAATCAATAAGTCGCGAGAGCAGCTGGTTCCATTGTTCCGGATCATCGGCAACAGGTTCGTTCATTGGTTCGTAGGCCACCATGGATACAGGCCATTCCTTAAGAAAATCTGAAAGATCTTTCCAAAGAGCGATGAATTTATCCTGTTCAGCCGGTTCAGTCCATAGCGGTTTTACTTCAGCAATAAAATGATGCGATCGAAGTATATGAAGATCGACAATCACCCTTAGTCCGGCATCATGGCACCAGGTTATGCAATTTTTCATCAGTGCGAATGCGTCAGCATTGCGTTTGCCGGTTTCATCCCACATCTGCTCTTCGTCGATTGGAAGACGGATATGATCAAAACCCAGGGAATCGATGTATTTCACATCTTTTTGTGTAAAAAACCTTTCCCGCTCCTCTCCCCTTGCCCTGCTCTGAGAAAGCCAGTGACCTACATTGGTTCCTCTTTTAATTTTAAACGACTCGCTGCCGAAAGGATCGTTCTTTTTTTCTGCTGTTTGACTCTGGCATCCGGGTAAAAGAAATAATGAGACCAGAAGTACGATCAAATAAAATAAAATCCTCTTCATAGGCTTTTGGTTTTTAGTTTTTAAAAGTTTATTATGTTTCATTAATCCGGGGGTCAGAATTTTCAATAATATTCATTCTGAACAGGGTTTTCATTTTGTCAGGGAAAATTATATCTTCACAGAAAACAGGTTTTATTAGCTAATATAAAATTTACATTGTTATATACCTAAACTTGTGCCCAAAATCGTGGAGGGTTAACAATTATTAACAATAATTATAAAGATCGTCATGAAATCAGCAATCTTGTTTTCGATTTTTCCTGCCGGAACAGGTAATAAAATTACATCATTTCTCAGATTTCCGGCAATATTTCTGTTGTTTTCAATCACTGTCAATTCTGCCGGATTGAATGGACAGAGGCTCTCCAGAGATCTGAATGTGGGGATTCTAATCAATCAGGCAGGATATATTCCTGAAGCATCAAAGGTTTTTACTGTCAAAGGGAACCTTACGGGTAATTTTGATGTAGTAAGTCTGGAAACGGGAGAGAAAGCATTTTCGGGCATGTTCAAGTATACACCCGGGGATTTTGGTGATTATTCTTCAGGTGATTTCAGTGCTTTAAGGAAAGTTGGATATTATTATATCAAAGCAGATACAATTCGGTCATACCCTTTCAGGATTTCAGGCAACACTTATAATGATGCTATGGCACTGATAGTGAAATATTTTTCACTTCAGCGATGTGGATCGAGCACAACCGGTTATCTTTCTCCGTGCCATCTCGACGACGGTATCAGGATGGACAACGGAAGACGCCAGGACGTTACAGGTGGATGGCATGATGCCAGCGATCTTAGAAAATGGGTGGGAGCGACCATTTATGGAATGATCGGATTGTCGAGGGCATATGAACTGATGGATGAAAACAACATTCTGCGACCCTTAATACTGGAGGAGTTAAGATGGGGAAATCAGTATTTCCTGAAGATGCAGGAACCGGAAGGTTACGTCATGAATTTTGTCGGAGGAGATGTCAAGAAACATTCCGACAGCAACAGGTGGACTGACAATGAACCTGGTCCGGAAGGCGGTGAACTGAAGTTCGTGAAGCCGACGTCTGGTAAATCGAATGCTGACATGTTGATTTTCGGATCAAATGATGACAGGGTCATACGTACGGATCCTGTCGACATGATCGCCCAATATAATTTCGTGTTATCTGAGTCTGTAATGGCAAGGATAACAAGGAAAAGCGATCCTGCTTATTCAGTAAGATGCCTTGAGGCTGCAGAAAAGTGCTTCGCCTGGTGCAAAGCTTCAAACCGTCAGAAAGATCCCGGCACAACGGGTGCATCTATTCAGGCAGCAATAGAACTTTATAAAACCACCGGCGAGGTTGCGTACAAAGACTTTGCCGTCGAAAAAGCCCGTATCCTGAAAAAGCTTCAGGCCACGGCGGAGAAAGACACACCGGGCGGATTCTTTTATATTTCGGACCAAAAACATGAACCCCACAAAGATATATGGCACGGTTGCCTTGAATTCATTTCTTTATGCGACCTGGTAAAAGCTTTCCCCGGACACAGTGATTCAGGCTTATGGAAGAGCATGATAGAAAGCTATGCACAATACCTTGTTTTCATGTCGGGAAAAAACAATTTCGGAATTGTGCCTTACGGGCTTTTTTCAGAAAAGGATCCGGGAGGCAGCCGTAAAGCAGGCAGATACTGGTACCGTTATTTTATGCAGCCTGAACTCGACTGGTGGGTGGGAATCAATTCAAATCTTGCATCAGCAGGAGTGGGACTGATGAAAGCCTCATCCCTCCTCAATGACAAAGGGCTTAAGGCAGCAGCACAGAGGCAGCTCGACTGGATAATAGGTATGAATCCGTTCAACAGCTCAACCCTGACAGGAATCGGATATAACCATCCCAAACATTTCCCGGGAAGTACCTTCCTTCCAAACACTCCGATAATACCAGGCGCAGTGCTTAACGGGCTTGGAGGAGATAAATCCGATCAGCCAGATATAGGAAATGGTAACTGGCAGATATCTGAATACTGGACCCCGATGGTTGCATATACACTGTGGCTCCTGGCTGAATTAAGCGGATCTGAATAGGAAGTAAGGAATCAGGTTCATATATGCTTAATATGCTTGATATGCTTGTAAACCACATATTTTAACATCGGAAGATTTAAAAAATATTATATTGCACATTCTTTTCCGGATTGTGTAATCATCAGTGATATTTTTATGAGACAACCAATCATATCATACTTTCCTGAAAACTTCGGTATACCTCTTCAAAAATTCTTGTGGCTCACTCTTTTGTTAATTATTACATTACAGTTGAGAAGCCAGGACATTAAACTGTTTGAAGCAGTTTCTTCAAAAAGATCGGGGGTGACCTTCAAAAACGTTATTACCGAAAATGTCCATCATAATGCTCTCACGCATGAAAACCTTTACAATGGTGGAGGCGTGGCTACAGGAGACATTAACAATGACGGTCTTGATGACATTTACTTCATCTCAAACATGGGTTACAATAAGCTTTATCTGAACCTTGGGGGCATGAAATTCAAAGATATCACCGAGAGTGCAGGAGTTGCAGGCAGAGCAGGATGGAAGACAGGCGTGACCATGGTTGATATTAACGGCGATGGCCTTCTCGATATTTACGTCTGCTATTGCGGCAAGGAATCGGTCGAGGGAAGAAGAAATGAACTCTATATCAACAAAGGCAATCTCAGATTTGAGGAAGAAGCCAAAAAGTGGGGTATCGACGACCCTACCTATTCCACACTTGGAGCATTCTTCGATTATGACCTTGACGGAGACCTCGACCTGTTCCTCGTAGCCACCAACACCAAGGTGATCAGAGGAATGGAGTTTGAAAATGCAAGAGTTGAAAACGATCCTTATGCCGGAGACAAGCTTTTCAGAAATGATGGTGACCACTTTGTGGATGTGACAATACCGGCCGGAATTATTTCAACAGGAATAGGTTATGGCCTTGGAATTGCAATTGCAGACATTAACAAGGATGGATGGCCCGATGTTTACATTACAAACGACTACGTTGAACCCGACTATCTCTATATCAATAATGGTAACGGAACTTTCACAAACAGAATGACCGAATATGTCCAGCATAACTCTCAGTCGGCCATGGGAAATGAAATAAATGATTTTAACAACGACACATGGCCCGATATTTTTACAGCCGACATGCTTCCGGAAGACAACAGAAGGCTTAAGCTTCTTTACGGACAGGAGAATTATCTTGAATATGCCATGCAGGTTATTCAGGGCTTTTATCATTCCACAATGCGCAACATGCTTCAGCTTAACAATGCCAATGGCACCTTCAGCGAGATAGGTCAGCTGGCAAGGGTTTCCAACACCGACTGGAGCTGGGCCCCGCCATTTGCCGATTTTGACAACGATGGATGGAAGGATCTTTTTGTAACCAACGGATATTTCAAGGATTATACAGACCGTGATTTCCTCAAATTCAAGAATGACTATTATCTTGAAAAATCAAAAACTAAGGAGGTGCCCGATACATTCTATCTTACCAGCTTTATGACCTCCACCCCGGTACATAATTATGTTTTCAGAAACAACAAAGACCTGACCTTTACTGACAAAAGTAAAGCCTGGGGTTTTAACAAAAAAGGATTTTCCAACGGCGCCGCTTACTCTGACCTCGATAATGACGGTGATCTTGACCTTGTCATCAGCAACCAGAATGAAACAGCCTCAATATATCAGAACATGATCCGTGAGCGTAATCCCGGAGCCAATTTTATAAGCATCCGACTTAAAGGTACTGGTAAAAACACTTCTGGCCTTGGCAGTAAAGTATATATTTATACGAAATACGGGGTTCAGTATCAGGAACAGTCGCCCTCGAGAGGTTACCAGTCATGTGTGAGTACCCAGCTCCATTTCGGGCTTGCTGATGCAGAGAAGATCGATTCGATAAGAATTGAATGGCCGGGAGGTAATGTTAATTTATTAACAGATGTCAGGGCAAACCAGTTCATAACAATAGAATGGAATGACCAGAAGAGAAGGTTTTACCCTGCACCTTTGCCGGAAAAACTGTTTATCCAGGTGGAATCGATAGTCCCGTATGAACATACGGAGTATGGATCAAATGATTTCAGACGGCAGCCTCTGCTGACCTCCATGCTTTCTCCCGTCGGACCGGTAATTACCACTGCTGATGTTAACGGAGATAACCTGACCGATATCTATGCCGGAGGTACTATCGAAAGTCCGGGGAAACTTTTCATTCAGGGAGAAGATGGCTATTTCAAGCCCTCTCCGCTTTTTAATTTTCCGGAAGATTTCAACTGCACTGATGGCGACGCATGTTTCTTCGATTGCGATGGTGACGGCGATCAGGACCTCTACATAGCCAGTGGAGGTTATCATGAATATTCTGCCAGGGATAAGGCTTTACAGGACCGTCTTTACATCAACGACGGCACAGGGAAATTTACAAAGGCGGTCGACGCTCTACCCTCAATGCTGACTTCCAAATCCTGCGTCCGCGCAGCCGACATCGACAGGGACGGGGATATTGATCTTTTTATAGGGGGCTGGGTTATGCCCGGGGAATATCCTCTTCCCCAGGAAAGCTTTATCCTTCTTAACGACGGCACAGGAAAATTTACAAACGTAGCGCCTTCAATGATACCCGGCCTTTCAAAGGGAGGAATGATTACCGATGCAGCATGGGTTGATCTAAATAACGACTCATGGCCCGATCTGGTAACCGTAGGCGAATTTGTGCCTGTACGTGTTTTCATAAATGATAACGGAAAAATCCTAAAGGAGGCAACAAAATCATGGTTCGATAGTCCAGAAACGGGATTCTGGAATAAGATCAGGATATGTGATTTTGATCATGACGGGGATATGGATATAATAGCCGGCAATTTTGGATTGAACTCACAGCTAAAGGCATCGCCCAAAGAGCCTATTGAGCTTTATTTCAAGGATTTCGATAATGATGGTTCTATCGATCCGATACTTACATATTATATTCTCGGGCAATCTTACCCCTTCCCAAGCAGGAATGAATTCCTTACACAGATGGGCTCCATGCGAAGGAAATTCCCCACTTATGATTCCTACAGTAATGCCATGCTTACAGATATCTTCTCCCCGGAGGAACTGCAAAGCGCTACAAAATACTCTGCCACCGAATTGAGAACACTCGTGTTCAAAAATACAGGTTCAAAATTTGAAAAGAGCCTCCTTCCGATGGAAGCCCAGTTTGCTCCTGTTTATGCCATAGAGATCCTCGATTACAACAATGACGGCAACGAGGATATTATTCTGGCCGGAAACAAGAATGCAATGTGCGTCCGGCTGGGAGTCATGGATGCAAATTACGGACAGCTTTTTGAAGGAGATGGTAAAGGCAACTTCAAATATGTTCCTCAGAGTGTCTCAGGACTGAGGTTGATAGGAGATGTGAGATCCCTTAAAATACTAACAATAAAAGGTTATCAGTTTCTCCTGGCGGGCATAAACAATATCGGTATCGTTACTTACTTCCTTGATAATACACCATAAAACACGTTCAGCATATGCTGTCAATCATAAATAACTGGTGCAAAGTCTGCAAAAAAGTTTCCAGTTGATCACGCTGATTATCGCAGATTTGTGAATACCCGACTTTAAACGGGAAATGTCATCAGGAACAAAGTCCTGACTTTTGACAATTAGTGCGGTATAAGATGCTACCACTCAGTTTATGAATCTAAGAAACCTATCCCCTGCCCCTTCCCTTTTTTTTAAAGGGAAGGGGCAGGGAAAGGGTTAAGGTATCACTGGAAGACACAGGCAAAGAGTTAAGAAATCAACTTGTCTGTGTCTGAATCTTTCTGATAATGAGAATAAAAGCAAAAACAGGCGAAAGTACGGTAAAATCAATTTTTTGATTTCTTTATCATTAAATTTCAGTGTGTTAGAAAATAAAACCGCACGAATTTTACCAAGCGTCACAAGTCACGACGATATCAGCATGAACAGATTACCGGGGGAATTATTTCCTGGAAATAATTCATTTTTTCAAGGCGCTTAATCCTTAGATCACCACAAAGGCTGCATGAACAAAAATTTTCAATATCCCAGAGGTCCGCAAATACACGTCCTGCTTTGAGCCCTATTCCATATTCAACAACCTTTTCCAGCGACTTTATTGAGGGTTCATGAAAGAATCCCTTGCCAGAAAGAATATCCAATGCACCGTTTCCTTGTCTGACGGGAATGATGACACAACATTCGGCTCCGGAATCAAATGCAAAGTCTATTGATCGCTCGGCCCAATAAATTCCTTCCTCTTCGGAAAGAAACGGAGGTCGTAAAAGTATAAAGGCTCTTACAGGTATATTATTCTTTTTCAGGAACAGGGTTGCTCTGCTGAAATCATTAAGGTCCATCCTCTTATTTAGACGCCTCAGTATTTCAGGATGAGCTGTCTCAAGCCCCATGGCGACATGCAACTGGGGTGACAACATATCTCTAAAATGCAGGCATTTATCATCGATAAGCAGGGGATGACTCTCTACCACAACACTGTTGAATTCTGATATCAGGCGGGCTATTTCCCTGTGATCAGCTTCTGGGATGGCCCCTCTATCAAAAAAATTCCCGCTGTTGTAAAGCTTTAGATGCCTGGTCCGGGGAAGATTAGCCAGGGCCCATTCTATCTGACCAGGTACCATCCCGGGTGCAACCGGGTCGGATGTTGTATTCTTCCAAAGGTCGCACATCAGACAGTGGTAAGGACATTCACGGTTTGTAATAAAGATCACGCTGGTATCTTCTACTACTCCTTCCATTGTCCTCTCCTTTTCAGAAAGGTATAAGTATGGCCTTGAAGGGTCAACAGGGTTCTTCTTTCCCCGGTATGAAAGTATCCACTTGTCGTTTATTTCGAAATCAGGTTCATTCATAAAGAGAAAGAAACTCCTTCCGGTATGTCATTTCCTTTCCGGGAAACAGTTTTCGGAATGCATCTGCTGAAACAGCACCATGTTGAAAGCGTCTTTTCGGGAAAACCGGCATGGAAAACCCGGTTACCGCCTTAACGCCGCTTGAAACGATTTGCCCCTTAAGATCATAAAGCTTCTTATGATCCCATCCCGTAAGATCAATAAACGGCATGCCTTCTGATATCTCTATTACATTGGGCAGGGTATAAGGGCTGAAAAGCTCAAATCCCAAAGTGTCGGCAGGAGCATAGGTCCTCATGTATCCGCGACTGAGGCCTCCCGAATATGTAAGTGAGTGTTTTATTGAATTGACTCCCCATCCTTCATGATATAGCATGAGATTATTAAGGACGCTTTTTATTGTAAGCTCTGGATTTTCCTCAATGGGATAATCCTTCATATTCTCATCACCACCGTCTCCGTCAATAATATATTTCCAATCGGGGTACCTCGATCTTACAGCCTGGAGCAGATTTAAATTCATCGTTGCCGACTCAATATCAAGAGGTTTATAATCTTCAACTATCTTTACGGCTTGTTTCCAGTCGATAGCAGAAAGGTCCAGCTCTACCGGTTCAAGGAATAGACCAAGTCCAAGTGAATCAAGGAAATGCCGTGCCTGTGTCAGATCTTCTCCCGAGCCATCGATACTGAGTGTAAAGGCTTTAAGGCGAGAAGGACTTTCCCCCAATTCTCTTAGGGCATGATAGGTGAGAAGAAAAACGCTTCCACTGTCGACACCAGCTGAAAATGTCACTCCGACTGGTCCGCTGGTTGCACGAAATTGCAGCCACTTTCTGATCTCTTTGTAGAGGACTTCAATATATATCCTTCCCAGCTCATCCGGTCCTGTTGATGAATATTTATTCCTTTCCGGCCTGAAGAAACGCTCGTATTCAGGATTGGGATCAGGACACCCCAGAAGCTCAATTTTAGTGATATAATGAGCCGGGGCCATCCTGGTATATGAAGGATGGAACTGATCATCAAGACCCTCTTTCTTAAGGTAATCATAAATAGTATCTATTCTTTCTGCTATGATAAGATTTGGTCCCTCAGGCCTCTTTGCAATAAAATATCTTACCGGACGCCCGATAGATCTGGCCATCCTTATGGTTTTCCCATCAACTGAAACCAAAGCAAACTGCCCGTCGATCTTCCTCAAAGCATCGGAATCACCGGTTCTTAGTATCTCCACGGCCTCCTGATGTGTCATGTTATATATGACATTCTTTTCAGGATCAGTGAGATCGATCACCTTATTAACATACTGATTGTTCATGATTATTTGTATTTAAACTCAGGTTACAAAAGGAGTTTTAGGTTAAATTAATGCTACTATTCCGGATCCCTAAAATATCAGGTTTATCCTGTATTAAGAACTTATCCGGGATATTTAATAAAATTTTAACATACTCTTAAAACCGGCAGACCTGGGTGACTTATTCATTTAATAATGTTTCAAGCTCTTACTTTATTATACCCTGGCCCTGCATTATTGTTATATAACGGTTTGCCCTGATATTTCTGTAAGTTTCAGTTTTACCATCTGACCATGCAATTTCCATGACATCAACCTTTCTGTGCTTACCAAGTCCTATATGAAGGCGGGGGTCATTGTTAGAAAGGTAGCCTGTTGTCCACTGATTTATCAGCACCTGTTTAAGCGAGCCTGAAACAACTGTCACTTTCGCACTTACAGCCGGAGCTAATCCTTCAGGACTCTTCAGTGTAATGCCCATCCAGTTATTCCTGTTTCCCCCGTCGTTTCTGAGAAGCACAGGTGTTGCGATAAGATCGACGTGTGAAACGATTATATCGATATCCCCATCATTGTCAAAATCACATACCGCCATGCCTCTTCCGGAACGGCGTGTAAGAAAATAATCACCGTGCTGGCGTCCGACATCCGTAAAATGACCCTTACCATCATTTGCAAGCAGAACAGGGTATTGAAGTATGAGTTCCTCGGCAGTTCCGTTCGCTGCAAATATATCAAGATCGCCGTCGTTGTCAAAATCAAAAAGGGCAGCGCCCCATGTTCCCTTTCCCGCAAGAGGACCTGCCACACCGCTTGAATAGGTGATATCCTGGAAAAATCCGGTTCCCAGGTTTCGGTAAAGCGCTCCATAGTCAAGGTCGGACACCAGCATGTCGGGCAATCCGTCACCATCAATATCCCCCAGTGTGCCATGCATAGAACCGGTACCTACCCCCTCACTGTTTGACGCCACACCCCTTGATATTGCAATATCCTGGTATTTCCCGTTCACATATTTGAACATATAATTATAATGGTGATCATTAGCCTGGAAGATCTCCAGGATGCCGTCATTGTCATAATCAAACACTGTAAGTCCCATGCATTTTGAATCAGGATAATAAAGGTTCACCTGTTCGGTCACATCACGGAATGTCCCGTCCGGCTGCTGCTCGTACAACATCGAGGCTTGTCCCTTGTACTGGGAAGGGTGTGGCTGTGCTTCACGTGATATAGGTGATACTATTGCGGTATCGAATGCAAGGAAATTTCCGACCATTACGTCGAGCCTTTTATCTCCGTTATAGTCAAAGAATATTGCCCCAATGCTCCATTTTATAAAACCATTAAGGGTTTCCGGACCTCTGAGACCTACTAGATCTGTGATATCTGTAAATGTACCGTCGCCATTATTCCTGAGAAATACATTTGGTCCATAGTTGAGAATGAAAAGGTCTTCATCACCATCATTGTCATAATCGACCGCGCTTGCAGCCATGCTCCAGTTTCTGTCGTCAACTCCTGCCTCCTCCGAAACTTCGGTGAAGGTCCCGTCGCCATTATTCCGGTAAAGCCTGTCGGGAGTATCCTTGAATACTATGCCTTCAGGATCGGAGATACCTTCGATGTAGGTCCCGTTCATCATAAATATGTCCATCAGACCATCGTTATTGTAATCGAATACGGTAATTCCCGATCCACTGCTTTCAAGTATGTTCTGATACGTATAGTCTCCGAAATTATACCTGAAATCTATACCGGCCTGATGAGTAATATCGGTATACGTGATATTTTTTTTCGGTGGTATAAACACAGCAATAAGTATTGCTGCTATCACAGCCAGAGCCAAAGATGTAAATGCTGTTTTCATACCGGATGATTAAAAGCTGCAAATATACCCGAATTATTCAGAATTAAGGGTTCCCTGCAGACTGAAATTTTTATCCCTGAAAGCCTTCAGATAATCTTCACGACCGACTCTCCTGGTATTGTATTCACGGTTATATTTCTCAAGATCAGGATCATTGGGATATGCATCATTCTCTCCGGGAGGATAGCTTTTCATACCATGGAAAGGCAGGGGAAGAACAGTGCTGCCAAAAGCAGTATTCATATCACCATCTTTGACCCAGCCCACACTCCTTATCAGGAAATCTCTTTTCCAGCCATTTGGGAGATCGGAGAGCCCGTCTGGGCTGAAATAAATTGAAGTTTCATCACCTGCATTCGTTATTATGTATTTGTTGTCAACAGATGTCAGCAGAGGCAATACATCTCCGAATCTTGTGTAATAACCTGTTAGATCCCTCCATGTCCAGTTTGTGTCAACGTCATTATAATCAAACCAATGAGGTCCATACCTTCCACCTTTTCTAAAGCTTTTTGAAAATCCCCTGTAATGCAGGTCAGCCTTAATAGGATCCATAACAACTGTTTTTACAGGAACATCGGTGCTGCAATCCGACCAGAATATCTGATCCCAATAGATTTCCATATTGGTCCTTATCCTGATCCGGTGATCATCGGAAAGGAATTTCCCGGTCAGGTCGACTATTACTGTTTTTTCTTTACCCATCGGAAACCCTATGTTTTCATTAACTTTAATCCAGTTTCCGTTTCTGTCAACCAATTCAACTGAAGGATTAATCACTTTAAGGGATTCATTCTGGGACAAAGCGTAATTTATGCTTGCATCTGTAGGGAAGATCCATCCCTGGAGGAAGAGATAGAATCCTTTAGTTTTGTCAATTTTACCCGGATCAAGTATCAGATCTCTCATTTCAGTGATGCCCTGGTATTTTTCAGGGGTGAAACCTCCGAGGTAGACATCATCTTTGCTGCTGATATACTTAAGAACGTCATTGCCTTCAGCATCGGTAGCTGAAACGGGAAGATGCTTTTCTCCGACAGTATAGATCTTCATTCCCGGGAATGGCGGTCCTGAAAATTTCTCATCCACGAAGATATCGACCGAATCGGGATGATCGACCGCGACAAGTTCAACCTTGTCGATATACATAGTTTCCCATAGTTCGGATGTTATCTGAATCGGGTACATTCCATTCTTCTCCCTGAGAAGTTCGCCCGGGATTTTCAGGTAATCATCGGAAGCATCGGCAAAAGCATAAGCAGTGTTTCCACCCATTATACCGAGTGGCATTCCGAGTGCACTACGCCACATTATATCTTTGACAAAAACATATTCATCACCGTTCCAGGTATAAAGGAAAGGACAGGAACCCTTCAGCATCTGGGTTTCAATAATCGACTGGTCAGTCTCAGGGAAGAAAATATTCTGCGGTACTCCGTTTGTCCAGGTTATTCTAATCACATCAGCTCTGGTCCTTGCTCCGATGCCGAAATGAATACTGGGCTGGGTAACCACCATAGTCTGATAAAGATCGCCTGACCTGAGTTCAACTTTGGCACCTATTCCAAAGAAGTTATTTTTAGCACTGCCGGCCCTCAACCCTACCAGTTTCATATTTATAAAATGACCGGAATTGCCTCCGTCATTTCTGATGAGTGTAATGCTTCCATCGGTTCCCGCCATCAGTATATCAAGGTCACCGTCATCATTATAATCCATTACTGTTATTTGTCTTCCTGATTTCAGTTCAGGAGGCAGTATTTTAGATGAGTTTGTGAATATCCCGTTTCCTTCATTCCTGAAAAGGAAGACACCGCGGCCATCTTTATCGGCAGATTCACCTGCAACAAACAGATCAAGCATGCCATCATTATCAAAATCTATAAACCTGGCATCATAGGCTATCACTTTTTCAAGATCCCTGAATAAATTCTTTGCTCTTATATCTTTTTCAAAGGTGCCGTTCCTGAGGTTTCTGTAAAGGACATGATTTCCGGGCTTGGCAGAAGTCACAAAGAGATCTAGGTATCCGTCGTTGTCAAAATCACCCGCAGTAACCGAAGTTGATCCACCATCACTCTGCAAACCGCTCTGTGCGGCTGATTCTCTGAATTTTCCCTGCCGCTGGTTTAAGTAGAGTCTGTTTCCGGCATTTTCATTCACTGCAAAAAGATCGATATCACCATCCTCATCAAAATCACCAAATACAGCACCACGAGTATTTTCATTGGTTCCGGTAAATCCCATCGCCGCAGCCTGTTCGAGGAAAGTTCCGTCAGCGTTATTGCGGTAGACTCTGTTCGCCGTACTCCTTCCCACAAAAAGATCAAGGTCACCGTCATGATCGAGGTCAACAAACAGCGGTATATTGCCCTTTGACCTGTCGGCAGGCTTGTCTCCGACCCTGGTTTTTTCAGTGGTATTCTCAAAACCTCCCTTTCCATTGTTCCTGTACATAATATTTCCTTCATCCCTTACGATAAGCAGATCCTGAAATCCGTCATTGTCATAGTCGGCAAAAATTGCTGATGCTTCACTGCCGGTATGTTTAATCCCTGCCCTGGATGTAACATCCCTGAACCTGCCAAGCTCATTGCTGAGGAGATAATGTCTGGAGGCTGATGTGCCCGGATCCGTAATACTGACATATAGGTCAACGTCACCGTCACCGTCATAATCGCTGACGATCACAAATGAATAGGCTTTGTTTTGTGAACCATTTGTCTTCCGGGTAGAGTTTACGATATCAAGGCCTGCTGAAGAAGTTGCATTGGTGAACTTTATTGCGGTCATCGAGCCTTTGGAGGCCACGGTCTGGGTAAAACTGTCCTCATCAAATGATATAAGAGGGAATCCCACAAGTGATCCGCCCGGGCCCTTAAGATCCATCATGCCAGCCTGGTATGGAGCTGTTACTTTAATGTAATTGTGAAATATGGTAAATGAGCTGATGGCATTCTCCTTTGCGGGTGAACGCAGAGCTGTCATCGTCCTGTTGTAGTAATCTGCAGCCTCTTTTGGAAATTCCGGGAATTGCTTTTTCAGAATCTCAAGATGTGAAATAACCTCGTCATAACTTCCTTTCCTTATAAGTATGTCGATAAGGTTGAGCCTCGGAACCACATTTGCAGGGGCACTACCAACAAGCTTACGGGTATATAGTTCCCTTTGTTCCACTGAAGCTTTATCCGTTCCGGTAGAATAGATTTCAGAGATATCATAAAGGGTCTTTATATGATTTGGAGAGGCTTTCAGTCCCTCCATTAGCTCCGCAATGGCCTTGTCTCGAGCATCGTTCATCCTGTATACAGTTGCAAGTATCAGTCTGATATCGGGATCCTTAGGATCTATCTTTATCGCCCGCAGAAGCTGTTTTTCAGCTTCAGTATATTTACCCATTCTCAGATAGGTAAGCCCCAGGTTGGCATAGCCGAACTTATCTTTTGGAGCCAGCTTTATGAATTTAAGGAATTCCCTTTCTGCTTCCTCAAGCTTAAACTCCTCAAGATATGCCAGTCCTAGAGTTCTTACCGACACCAGTTCCTGTGATTTCGCCTGATCTTTTGTCTGGCCGTAATTGCAGCTCTGGCAGGCCATGCCCAGCAACATAAACATAATCAGGAATCTAACATTCCTCTGCCATACTACTATGAAAACATTTTTAAATTCTGCCGGCATGGAGAGCCTCCGACGCTGGTATAATTCCCTGTCTCTAACTTCCATACTTATCTTTTTTATAATGAGAAAAAATAATTCAGTAAAAATAGAAAATTAAAACAAAGGTAATGCACGACTTCAACAATTGAAGTTTACATCACCTTAAAATCATTCTAATGTCTGCTGATTTAATATTTACGGACAGCAGCGGGAAGTCCGTTCAAGATATTTACTAACCTGTAGTTGTCATTTCTGTTGCCTCTCTCATCGAATCTGATGGTCCCTGTTATTCCGGCAAAGGTTATTTCTGACAAGGATTTCTGAATCATTTCACGATCGTCTGAACCTGCTCTCCTCACAGCATCAATAATCAATCCCATGCCATCATAGGCATAAACTGCAACCATTCCCGGGTGCATACCATATTTCCCGGTATAATCCCTGACAAAATCTCTGCATTTTTCCAAATTCCATATTGCTGATGTTACAAGAAACCCGGCATCAAAGGATTTCAGTTCGGATTCAGTCAGTTCGTCCTCGTTCAGAACCGACAGCGACCCGAATACAGGAATATCAGGTTTGGCATTCCGGACAGAGGTAAATAATCTGGATGAAACCTTTGGACTGCAATACAATACAATGCAACCGGCTTTTATTTCATCTAATTTTGCGACCAACCCTTTATGATTCTCTGAATATTCTTCATAGCTTAACTGAACAGGGGCGGGTCTGTTATCAGTTTTAATAACGCGGAGCAGGCCGGAAAGGGACTGTCGGGAGTCATATTCCTTATCGTAAATTACAACAAGGTTTTTCAGTTTTCGTATATCGTATATTTCCTTAATAATGGTCTCAGCCTGCTGCAGGTCGTTCGGAACGCAATTAAAGAACCAAGGGACAAAAGCTTGAGTAAGTGTAGGATCAGCTGACCAGGCGGAGACCATTGCAACAATTGATTTCGTAGCAGCCTGTTCGACAAGGTGAGCATTACGACCGTCGTGTGAACCCAAAAGGACCCACACCTTTTCATTAAAAATAAGATCCACAGCCTGTTTTGATCCGGTACCCCAGGGCCCTTCCATCGAACGGACTACAATCGTGATATTTTTACCATTAAGACCGCCCCTCCTGTTGGCTTCATTTATTGCCAGTTCAGCACCCTGTATTGCTGCCTTTGAACTCTTGTCAGGTACAAGCAATCCTATCTTTACCCCATTATCTGAACTGCCCTGTGCACACAAAAGATTGCAGATCACATAAAGAAGGCATGCAGACATAACAGACTGCATTAATATTCGTCTTTTTTTCAGATTGTTTCTGCCAGATTTCTCAACCCTCATATGACGGAAGGTTGGGGCAACATTACCTCTTTGCCCAGAACCCGGGCAATGCCTATCAGATCGTTCATAAGCTTATCAAACTCATCAGGGCTGAGAGACTGATGTCCGTCACAAAGGGCTTCTTCAGGATTATAATGCATTTCTATTATAAGGCCGTCGGCTCCGGCAGCAATGGCAGCCTTTGACATTGAGGGGACCATCCATCTGTGGCCCGTACCATGACTTGGATCGACAATAACCGGAAGATGGCACAGATGTTTAAGCATTGGAACTGCACTGAGGTCAAGGGTGTTTCGAGTGGTTGTCTCAAAAGTGCGGATACCTCTCTCACAAAGAATGACCTGGTCATTTCCCTGGTTAAGTATATACTCGGCCGAAAGGAGGAATTCCTCTATTGTGGCCATCATACCTCGCTTGAGGAGGACCGGTTTGTGAGTCATTCCCACCTCTTTAAGCAGTGGATAATTGTGCATATTTCTTGATCCCACCTGGAGCATGTCGGCATGTTCGGCAACGAACTCAACCTGCCTGGTATCCATCACCTCGGTTACAAAGGGCAGTCCGGTTTCCTTCCGCATCTCGATCAGCAACCTGATGCCTTCTTCTCCCAGTCCCTGAAAATTATAGGGAGAAGAACGGGGTTTGAATGCGCCGCCTCTCAGCACAACTCCACCCGAAGCTTTGACTCTTTTTGCAGTTTCAAGCAGTTGTTCGCGGCTTTCAACTGCACAGGGGCCGGCTATAACACCAACCTCATTGTGTCCGAAAAGAACTCCGGCCACATTAACAACAGTGGGATCAGCTTTGGTCTTTCTGTTGACCCGTATCGGGACCGAACATCCTCCAACATCAATCGGATTGCTAAACTGACTTGACATCATATCTATTGCCCCCCTTCCTATTGGTATCCTATCTTAGCTTTTTTGTAAATTACATTCCCTTGTTCAAATTTCGGAGCGGGAGAAAATTCAAACTTCCCGTTCTTTACAGTGGCCATATATATAGGTCTGATATTGTTCCAGGTTCCGTCAAAAATCACGGGACCGGTAATTCCCTGATATCCCTGGAATGTTTTCAGATCGGTTAGAATATCCCGAATCAATGCCCTGTTCAGCCCGGCTTTTCTTATGGCTTCGATGATGATATTCATCCCGTCATAAGCATGGGCAGCAAAAACATCGGGATCGTGGCCGAACCTTTTCAGATAGCTGGCTTTAAATGCTTTCATTCTGGGATTATCGGCATCAGGATTATACTGACAAGTTGTAACAATATCCTCAGCAAGAGTGCCGGCAAGGCTCAGAAATTCATTGTTGACGATCCTGTCTGAGGCATAAATTGGCTGATTCATCCCCATGCTCCGTATCTGTTTCAGAATCAATGCTGATTCTTTTGCATTACCCCATATAAGTATTGCATCAGGTGAAGTCTTTTTTATTCTTGCAAGCTGTGCTGAGAAATCTGTTTCACCATCACCGAAACGCTCTTCAATTATAATCGGGTATCCAATCCTTGTGGATGTTCTGTTGAAATGTAGCGTACCAACCCTTCCGTAACGGTTATTCGCACGCATAACAGCAACACGGCTGTGTTTGTCCTTTACAAATATCCTGTCGACCAGAGCGTAGCTGCTCTGACGATCGTCAGGAATGGTTCTTATTACCCATGGAATGTTTGTTTCAGTAAAAGTCGGATCGGGATCTCCAGTATTAACGTTTGGTATTTCAAGTTTTAGAGTGGCTCGTATGGCAACATGCGACACAATATCGTCTATTGATCCAAGCCATGCCCATACACCTTCATCATCCATTTTTACAACCTCATTGGCAGCAGCTCCCCAGAGACCAACATCATTATGAACCATAAGCCTGAAGGGGATTCCCTTATATCCACCTTTATTGTTTGCTTCTTCAATAGCTAGCATTGACCCCTGAAGCATCTGCTTGCCAAGATTCATAATTATGGATCCTTCAAGAGGTCCAAGAAAACCTATTCGTACTTCTTTAAGATCCGTTGGAAAAGGTTTTTCGCGGCCTGCTCCATAAAACTTCATAGGTTCAATGAAGTGGTATTTATATGCTTTCATGTACTTATCATAAGCCACAAGTTCATCAGGGATATTGCCATAATTGGAGGGTAAATTCTGTCCGTAGACCGACGACACTGAAGCCAGAAGCATGAAACCCGTGAGTATTTTACATAATATTTTCATCATAATATAATTTTGATTTTAAAGGTATGATGGAACCACACATGTTTTATAAAATTATATTTATGAGTGTTTGTGTTTGCAAAACATGTGGGTTTCATACATGAATAAATTTTATTTTTATGGTTTTAAGTAACCGCACATGATTAACTTCTTTGAAATCACTTTTATAGATTGATAGAAATTGTATTCATTCCCTTTTAAGACAATTATCAATAGTAAATCATGTAGTTATATATAGTAATTAACATATCTTGCAAACAGCATATGTCTCAATTTCGACAAGCAGTGTTTCCCAGCAAAGTCTTGCCTGAATACCCGTGCTTGCAGGCAGGGGATCGAGATTCATCCATCTGAAGAAAGATGTCCTGATCCTGTTGAAATCATCATAGTCTCTTTCGATATCCCTCAGATAGTTGGTGGTCCTCACCACATCGTGCCATGTCATGCCTTCGGCAGTAAGAAGATTTGTTATGTTCCTGTAGGTCCGCCAGGTCTGAGCCCTGAAATCACCTATATGTTCCGCTTTGCCTTCCTCGTTAACGCTTGCGGTTCCTGAGATCAGCAATACCTTATATCCGCCAAATTCAAGACGCAATGCACGTGTAAATGATGATGGCTTCTTGTAGTCGTAGGCTTCGTTTATGACCTGTGGCGCATGAACGGCAAATTTCTCAATAGGGGGTCGATCAATGTGAATAGATGGGTAATTATATTCCCTGACAAGGTTATTGTCGGCCAATATTCCAAGTTTTGTCATTTCATCTCTTTCTCCCGGTGTAAGTTTTGTCAGGTCGATTAATAACTGATTTTTTGTAATCACGTTATTGGTTGCCACATTATTTGTCATCACATTATTTGTCATCACATTTTATTTTTTTTGTTTATTCAGTTTAACAGTTCGCCTCTGCATACACCTTTGGATGTAGCAACCCAGAGCACATCATCTTCAGCATCAACTCCGATTATAAAATTGTGGGAAATCGAAGGAGACAACGGGACTTCTTTTATAAGTGTATTTCCTTCTTTAACTATGGCTTTTCCGTCAGTGCTGTTATCAAATTTTTTATATGTTACCCAGAATGTTCCGTCGGTACAGCTAAGTCCGTTATCACTGCAAATAAAAGCCACGTTGCGTTCAGCTCTAAGGAAGTTAATAAAATTACTTGCCAGGCCGCTGTCATGGTCAAAATAACCTTTCCAGTTCTTTCCGTCGTAACGGCTCATGCCAAAGTATGTTGATACCCATAAAATACCGTCTGAATATGATGTTGCAGTGGTAATATCGTGTATAACGCCATCATCTGGTTGAAGATCTATTTCCATAAAGCCATCAGGGTCAACATAATCACGGAAGTGTTTGGTCATGGTATTGTATTCAATAACTCCGCCTCCCCATGCTGCGATCCATACCTTCCCGTCACCTGCTGACAGGGCGTATGTCCATGGTTCATGCATAGGGGCATTCATTTCTGTAAATATTTCCCATTGGCGAGTCTGTGTATCATAATGTCCTGCTCCGCCTCCTGTAGCGCACCAGACATCCTTTCCGTAACAAAACACATTGTATACCAGATCATTCGGCATCCCACTATTGAACTGGTTGAAAGTCTCGAATTTGCCGCCGGACCATCGGTTAAGGCCTCCCAATGTCCCAATCCATACATCACCAGTCAGAACGCTTACATCGATAGATACGATACCATTGTGTGCCAAACCGTCCTTTGTTGTATACGTTGTCCACTTACCATCCTGATAAACCGCCAGGCCGTGATGGGTACCAACCATAACACGATCCCTCTCGCTGTCGATCCTGACTGCATAGCATTTATCATCAGGAAGACCATCTTCTTTAGTAAAGGTCTTCCAATTGCCATATACCGGTATCCCTTCCGAAATATTACCGGGTCTTGCTTCTTTTTCCCGTGATTCAATTGTTGTAAAATCAGCCATCTCAGATGTTTCATGCCGTTCACCTTCAGAAGCCGTCTTTCTGCTTTTACTCAGACCCAGAATTCCTGCACCGGCGATGATTAACACCAACAGGCCATAATTAAAGAATTTGTTATTCAAGAGTTTTTTCATACGATTCAGGATTTAGCGTTTTATAATTTTTGCCTGCAATACTTTATTTTTTCTGGCTTCATCCATATAATACTCCGGGCCGCTCAGTGATTTAAGATATTCAATCAGTTCATTAAGCTGGATCTTTGTAAAATCATTTACAGCGCCATGTGTGTCTTTATGCGCATATACTGTCCAGATCTCCTCAAGCGAGAGAGCAAGACCGTGGTGCAGATAGGGCGGAGAAGCATAAATATTATTAAGATGGGGAGTATCGAAAAGCATCGAATCATCACTTGCAATAAGAGATCCGACATCCTCGAAATTCTTGTTTGTAAAATAGGGAGGCGGATGACAGGTTATGCATCGTTTTTTTTCCGGTATTTCGTTCCCATAATTGTCATGGGTACGTTCGAACAGTTTTTTACCTCTCAGCTGCATCGCATTCAGCTCGCCTGTCGGATTGTAAAGCAGGTTGGGAGGATATGGTATTCCGGTAACGATGTATGCTACCAAAGCATCAAGTTCCTTATAGCTGAATGGTTCATTTCTCGTAAGAACCGTGGAGAATCGCATACCATCCTGTTTGTATATTGTCTGGTTCTTCCCGTTCCATTTAAACGGAGGTGTGTCTCCGATATCACGAAGCGACTGGGTGTTTGCCAGGTTGCGGCCCATATCCTTTGAGGCCATGTTGTAAACCAGGCCGTCCTCATGTGCGTCGGGATGACATGTAAAACATGAATACTGGGTCTGGAAAGTCCCTTTTGCATTGTTAAGTATTCTGCGTCCTAGTCTGGCAACAGTAATTCTGCGTGGACCTCCCAGATCGATTTTACCTATCGTTTCCAGAATTTCCGTACTGATAACTGCTATCCTGTCTTCGAGATGTTCAGCCACATATAGTTTTTTTCCGTCGGGTGACATTACCATTCCCTTTGGATTGGCTCCCGTAACGATCCTTTTAATAACATAATTGCTGCTTACCCCAAGATGATTTGCATAATAATCCAGCTTTTCAGTTGGTGTTTCTCTAATAAAAGTACGAAGGGAATCAAGATCAATAACACTGATCCGGTTCACACCGGCATGCGAGACAAATGCCCTCTTTCCGTCAGGAGTGATGGCAATATCGAAAGGATCTGCAAAATACTCATTTGGTTCGTCAAGCAGAAGCTGGATTATTCGTCCTCCGGGTTTCTGTTCAATTACCGCCATCCCGTTGGTCATCATAAAACCCCTTTCCACCTGTATTGAAGGGACAAGGTTTTTGGGTCTGATCAGTGGAATTACAGCAAGTTCACCATCGGGAGTGAACTCGATGTTCTCAAGCATGTAGGCAGAATTCATATCCTCCCTGGCGGTCACTCTCTTGGAATTGTCGTCGATAACCGTCAGTTCACAAACCACCGGGTCTCCGTATGGAACCAGATTGGCCCTGCGGCTCGTTACATATAATCTGTTCCCGTCGGGAGAGATCCTTATCCCTGTCGGATTGTTTCCAGCCGAAAGCCTTTTCCACTCTTTTCCTGTACCCAGATTAATAACTGAAATATCATTGTTATACGAATTTACAACATAGATAAATTTGCCGTCAGAACTCAATGCCAGCCCGGCCGGACCGTTTCCGGTTTTAAGTGTATCAACTACGCTTCTTTTTTTCAGGTCGATAACCGATAAATTATCAGCCCATTGATTGCTTACATATGCATATTTTTCTTCCTTGTCAAGTATGACCGTATGTGGTCTGTTGCCAACCCTGATTTTATGGATCACCTTATTTTTTTCTGTATCAACCAAAAGCAGGGTATTGGCTTCTTCAGCAACAATATATAGTGTCTTCCCATCTCCCGACAAAGCAAGATTAAAGGGGGAATAGTAATCAGCATTAATCAACTTTGGGATAAAGCCTGTTTTCTTGGTATAGAGATGGCAAGACAGGCAATTGAGAGGATGGTCCTCCACAGCGGTCTGATAATTTACATGGGCTCTTGCCCAGCGATGAAAACGGGGGTAAATGAGCAAGATCAGGACACCTACAATTGCAGTAATAATTATAATTTTAATATATATCCTTTTCACACGAAAATATATTTTTTATATTATTGTAATTCAAGTATTTTATTCGAAACCACCAAATATTCATTTTATAATTTTGTAAATATCTGCCAGAAGGTTTCATAGTCATTCCAGTTCTACACTCTTTTCCTTTATCTCAGTCAGATGGACGGGTATGATCACAGGTGGTTTTCTGACAGCAAGTGACAACTGGTTGCGTGGAACCAGTTCGGGATCCTCATGGCAGCCTACGCAACCACGTCTTTCATTTGGTCGTAACCAAAGCCATGAACATGGACCGCTGATAACATTTCCATGTTCATCGACGGTTCTGATCTGAAATGGAGTGTCTGCTATTACTTTCAGATAAAATGAACCATCTTTCTCAACTTCAACCACTCCGTATGTAGTATCTATTCCCGTCAGTTCAATCCTGGATGCTTTGTGGGTCTCATGAAAGGATGCTGGCAGTGCTGCATTAAAAACATTTATATCCTGGCACATTATCAAACCTGTTTTGACATGCATATCCACCTCGCTGGGAAGTTTTTTGGGTCTTTCATATTTTTCAGCAATCACCGCATCAATTGCATTATAAGCCGGTGAAGAATGGACAAGGCGGCCAAGCTTTTTAACTGAGGGATCAAATTCATATATAGCGAACGGATCCGAATCAGATCTCCGGTAAGAGACCAGAAATTTATCGTGCATTAAAGGCAATGCAAACCTGAAAGTTCCGTCGATTCCTGATGTTAGATTTTTTCTGGAGTGCAATGGACGGTTGTAGCTTATTGAAATCAGGTCTCCCCTGCCAGGATCGCTTTCACTTGTTTCTATAAAAATCAGGTGCCTGTCATTTGTTTCACTTACACTGCTGATGACATTTCTCTTAATTGCTCCCTTGTAAAACATGTCGGCTTTTGTCCCGTCAGGCCTCATTACCAGAAGTATGGGATTCCCTCTTTCGGGTATCACTGTAGTACTTACCGTAAGAAGACGGCCGTCTTTAAGTACAGTTGTTGCAAAGTTCGAAGAAGGACTGAATGTAATCTGCTGTAAATCCGATCCGTCAAGCTTGCAGACATAAAGGCAATGGGCTTTACCCACGGTATCATTCTTAGTTTCCCTGCTGAACGCCATCCTTTCTCCAGGTAAATAAACCGGATCAGTGCAGTTTTCATGGAATGAAGTGATCTTCCTACACTTCAAATTGCGGAGGTTCATTTCCCATATCTGCCACGGATCTCCTTCATTTTTCTGAGCAGTGAAAAGCATAAATTTTCCATCATAGGATACTTCCGGGAAGCATGCTGAATAGAAATCTTTTGTAAGTATAACAGGGTTCTCTGATTCTCCGATCCGGATCGCAATGATTCTTGCGCCGGGCAGATACCTCCACATGAAACCTTGCGAATAATCAATATCTCCTGAAATTTCAGGAGCCTCAGTCAGTATAAGCATTCCGCTCTTGAGCGATTTTCCGTTACATGAAACGAGAAAAGCAACGGCAAGTAAAAGAGTGAATATTCTAAGAAATGATTTTAATCTGTCACCAATCATAAAAACAAAAATTAAGGCTCTTTCACATCAATGATCTGATTTGCTTTGATATTCTCAAGGGTCTGTATCTTTCCCGATGGCCATTTGATTTCAATTCTGTCAACAACTTCATTTCCGGCCAATCCGAAATGCATGCGGGGATCATTCTGGGACAGGTAGCCAGTGGTGCTTTTTTTCTGGGCCGTTTGTGTCTTGCCTCCTGCCGTCACCCTCACTCTTGCGCCAACTGCGTCCCTGTTGCTCTTGGTGCCGGTCAGACTGATGGTTATCCAGTTATTCTGGTTTCCTTTGTTATTTCTCAGGAAAACACAATGGTCGTTCAGATTAATTATGAAAATATCAAGATCTCCGTCATTGTCATAATCACCCATGCATGCTCCGCGGCCCACCAGCTCGCGATGAAAATGTTCCCCGAGCTCCAGGGAAATGTCCCTGAATTTTCCGTTCCCCTCGTTCCTGAACATCTGGTCTTCCTGCCCGTAGAGATGCTTCAGGGCGCCGTTGGTCTTGAAAATATCCACATCGCTGTCATTGTCATAATCTATAAATGAAGATGACCACCCTACAAACTGAGCTGCCGCCATGGAGATATTGGAAGAGATACCTCTGTCAGCAAAAAGTCCGTTGCCCAGATTCTCATAGAGTGCGCAATAGGTATCATCCGATACAAACATGTCAAGGAGACCATCGTCGTTAAAATCAGCATAGTCAACCGACATGCTTACCGTTGCCTCTCCCGACTGACTGAAAGCTGTACCAGACATCACACCTCTGTCGGTAAACCTTTTTCCGCCCTCATTGTACCACAGGTAATTAAGAGTATGGTCGTTGGCTACATAGATATCAACCCAGCCGTCATCGTCAATGTCGGCAGATCCAACACCCATTGCCCGTCCGTCAATATCAACAATTCCCATTTTGTCAGTCACATCTTCAAAGGTGCCATCACCATTATTGTGATACAGCACATCCTTCTGTGCATCGTAAGCCATCGGACCAGGGAAACCGTCAGGAGCATAATAATATTTATATTCAGGATCAAACTCCAGGAAATTTCCGACATAAAAATCAAGGTAGGAATCATTGTCATAATCGAACCATGTTGCTCCGATACTGCATTCATTTCCCCCTGCCACACCAGCACGCTTTGTAACGTCGGTGAATTTCCCGTTGCCATTGTTCTTAAGAAGTACATTAGGCCCATAATTGCTTAGATAGATATCAGGATATCCGTCATTGTTGAAGTCTGCTACTGAAACTCCCATTGTATACCACGGACCACCCACCCCCGCTTTTTTTGTTACATCCTCGTATGTTCCATTACCCAGGTTCCTGTAAAGCCTGTTTGTAGGCAGCACATCAGGTTTCTCCGACTTGCTGAACTTTTCGATCCAGGTGCCGTTACATGCATATATATCTATATATCCGTCCTTATCAAAATCGAGAAATGCCGCTCCTCCTCCATCAGACTGAACTATGTTTATAAGTTCATTGTCACCAATCCAGTGGACGAAATCGAGTCCTATCTCTTTAGCAATATCCTGAAAGAAATCATTATTGGCAGCAGGGACAGACAAAGAAGCTGTTTTTGATTCCCGGCCAGTTTTATTGCCTGATTGGCAGCCGGTAATCATCAGCAGTAAAGCGATGATGCTGAAAACAGGGTAGCGGTTTCTGGCAGATATAAGGGCAAAATATTTCCTTATCATGGTTAGATTCATAGTTTAGGTTCAACGAAATTATCTATTTTATTTATGTACATGTTTTTGTTAATTCTCTTTTAACTAATCTTTAATAATAATTTAACACTAATACAAAAATTCTTAACAAATTCAAAAAAAAATTTAACAAATGGAGAAGTAAGTCCCCATCAGCAGACGATTTATTATGTTAAAAAAGTGATTTGTAAAGCGGTTGTCTTAAAAGTCTCTATGTTTATGCTCACACCTTTCCAGGAAGCTTTCGGGATCCCAAGGGTGATTTATTGATAAACTGTGACTTAAGAAGCCCCTCTTAGGGGGGGGCGGGGGTACAACAATCAGAAGATGAGTTAAACAATACTTCTGATACAGCTTCTCAGAAAGATCCTGTTATGGCTTTCTGCCTGTTGGAATTACATATTCGGCTTCAGGGTTTCCCGGATAACTGATAATTATATTTCCGGCAGTTAATTTTACAATCCTCCAGGCACCAGGATCATAAGAGAGAGCTCCTGTCATAATCTGTGTAACTGAGCTGCCTGCCCTTATATTATAGTTGTTAATACTATTAAAGTGCCTGTGACCAGCGAAGATGACCCTGGCATTTGATCTATTTGCATCAAGCACATTCAGAAGATTGTAATATTTCGACTTTAAGGTGTAATCCGACAACTGTTCGACCGGGAAGTTTTTGTCCGAAGCTTTTGCGAAAGGCAGAGGCATATGCATAAAGATTAGCTCAACGTCAGAAGGAGATGCCTGCAACTCTGCATTAAGCCAGAGCAGCTGATAAGGGTCCATAACGAACTCCACCACTCCGTCAGACACTTCCCGGGTGGCATAATAGCTGTTATCCAGGAAAATGAGACGGAAATCCATTGTGTCAATCTTTAAAATACGGCTGTAATATGTCCCTTCCCTGAAACATTCAAAGTTTCTCATCCATACCGATTTTGCTTTTTCAGCCTTTAACTGATTATTGGTCGTATTTGAATCGGGAGTCACCATATAGCTTGTAAGATCGTGATTGCCAAGGGCCAGATACATCTGGATCCCATAATTATTTATAAACTCCGAATATTGTTCAATCTGGGTGTCCAGTATATTTCCTTTGGCTGTTTGGGCTTCAAAGAAATCAATATTATCTCCTGTGACAACAACAAAATCTGCATTATATACATCAGGGACTGTGGCCAGGAATTGTGACATAATTCCCGCACTCCGGGTGAACCAAATTCTTTCTCTAATAAACACCGGATGGTATCCCGTCAGGTTGGTGAAATGAGGATCGGTTATATGGACAAAGGTAATTGTGTCATGCTTCCGTTGTGAGAGTACTTCTGTACTATTTAAATTACAGGCCAGCAAAAACAACGCAGCAATGGATATAAATCGACTTTTGCTACATATCATGACTTTTTTTTTACCTGAGAATGTACTATTTCTTTCGCCATCACTATATCTTATCCGGCACCACATAAGGGATTCTGTAAATTCTTGTCAGCAGGGCATCTGCTTCCGGATCATCTGCAAATTTTTCCGAATCCCCCACGAACCTCAGGCTTCTGCCTACACGGTACGAAATGTTGGCAAGATGCGGAAGGGCTGTTGACAGGAAACCTTCATAGATATCGCAGTTCAGCACCTCATTCCTGCCTGCCCTGATTGCATCTATGAAGTTAGCATAGTGCGGTGCAGGATTGGCTTCCGTTACCGGTTTAGATCCGGCAAAAGGTACACGTTCTCTTCCGCGAAATGCTTTCCATGTATCTCCGCTTATCTGAAGCCATCCTTCCTTGCCATAGAAGAGGTTTCCGACCTCAGTACCGTCAAATCCTTCATGATTTGTAAAACGCCCCCTGCATTCAAATTCCAGCAGCGTTCCGTCAGCATACTTATAGGAACAGGTCTGGGTGTTAGGTGTCTCCTGAGTGGTTTTATCAAAGCCATAGGCTTCAACATCACCATAAACCATGACTCCTTTAGTTCTGTTCTCGGGTTTACTCTCGTCTCTGTTTAGTCCATAGAGGCCACCGGTAGAGTAGACTGAGACCGGGTGTTCGTTTTTGTTCAGTCCCCAGCGTGCAATGTCAAGCTGGTGAGGGCCGGTGTTTCCGGTATCGCCGTTACCCGTATCCCAGTACCAGTGCCAGACATAATGGCTTCTTTTCACATTGTATGGTCGCCAGGGGGCAGGTCCCAGCCACATATCGTAATGGAAGGTTGCAGGCGGCTGACTGTCTCTGGCCATCCCGTATGAGTCGCGGGCTTTAAAGCAAAGAGCCCTGGCCATGTAAAGCTCACCAATGCCACCGTCATGAAGGAATTTTATTGCTTCCCTTACATTCGAAGAAGACCGGTTGTTCATTCCACACTGAACCATGAGCCCTGTTTTACGGGCAGCTTCCACCATTTTCCTGCCTTCCCATATATTATGCGATGCAGGTTTTTCCACATAAACATGTTTTCCTGCCTGACATGCCCATATCGTGGCAAGAGCATGCCAGTGATTGGGAACAGCAATAGAAACGGCATGGATCTCCTTGTCGTCCAGCACCTTTCTAATATCCCACTCGGTCACCGGTTTATGCCCCGACTTATCCATAACCATCTTGATGCGTGACCCGAAAAGCTGTTCATCTGTGTCACAAAGTGTTTTAAGGAATACGTTATGACTGTTCTTCAGGCTGCACCAGCTGTCGATATGAACGCTTCCCTGATTCCTGATGCCTATCACGGCAATATTGATCCGTTCGTTTGAACCTGCAATGGAATTATAGGATTTTGCAGAAAATCCTGCAGCACCAACAGCTATCCCGGCACTCCCGAGAACGCTTTTCTTAATAAATTCCCTCCGTTTAGTCATTTTTCAGATAATTTAAATTTGATTCTTATTGTAAGTTTAGCTTATTGTCGCGTCACAATTTACAGGTTATTAAGTTACAAACTAATTTTAACTTTTTCTCCTTCCCGTAAATTTAACGATTAATCCTAATATTACCAGGAAAGCTGACAGTCCGGAAAGATAAATCACACCCATCCAGCCTGTACCCCCGACAGATATGACGCTATCGCCAACAACCTCGTAATCAGGGATGATCCATGTAATAAGGTAAGCCTGGAGAAATGTTAGAACACAGATCACTAGAAGCATAATGAAGCTGTGTTTAAAAGTAAACCTAAATAGATCCGATTCCTTTCCTACCAGTCCGGTTGAAGCAGTTCCGACTGCAATTGACTGTGGCGAGATCATCTTACCTGTTACCCCGCCAGTAGCATTTGACGCTACTGTCACAACCGGATCGACTCCTATCTCCACGGCCGTTGCATGCTGAAGTTTGCAGAACAACGCATTTGATGATGTATCCGAGCCGGTAAGAAAAACTCCGAGCCAGCCAAGCACCGGAGCAAAGAAAGGGAAAAGAACACCGGTTGCCGAAAGTGCAAGGGCAATGGTTATGGACATACCCGAATAGTTGGTGACGAAGGCAAAGCCAAGCACTGAAGCAATGGTTATTATTGTGTATCTCAGCTGATACAGTGTTGAAAAGAAAAGCCTGAAGCCCTGTGCCGGCTTCAGTCCCGTCAGGGAGACGGAAATAATCCCTGACAATAATAGGGCTGTTCCCGCCGCTGAGAGATAGTTAAAGTCAAAAGGCCTGATTACAAGCGGATTTCCGCCTGCTGTCATTATAGTATTCTTAAGGCCCGGGATGTCAAATTTTATCTGTCCTGCCGTATTCAGCAACTCCTTGACAGGCTGAAGGCCCCAGGCAACTATCATAACCGTCATGACGATGAACGGTGACCAGGCCCGCAATATCTGCCCTTTTGTAAATGAAAGAAAATTTTCCGCGGCAGGTTCCTGCTGATCCTTAAAATGCCATTCCGAGGATGGTTGCCAGAATCTAAGCAGAATGATAAGACAGATAATTGAAGCGAGGCCCGCAATGATGTCGGGCAGCATCGGACTGACGTAATTTGACACCAGCCACTGGAAAAAGGCAAATGAGATACCTGAAACGAGAATTGCAGGCAACACTTCAATTGATCTTTTAATGCCGCACATCAGTATTGTGAGGTAAAACGGGACCAGCACCGAAAGGAAAGGAAGCGTTCTTCCCACCATCATTGAGATTGCCATCTCGGGAAGACCTGAAACCTGTGAAGCCGTGGTAATGGGGATCCCTATTGCTCCGAATGCTACCGGTGCAGTGTTGGCGATAAGGCATAATCCGGCAGCATAAAGAGGATTAAAACCAAGACCAGCAAGCATTGCAGCTGTGATCGCCACAGGAGTCCCCATGCCTGCTGCCCCCTCAAGGAACGCGCCAAAGGAGAAAGCTATCAGTACAGCCTGTATCCTTCGGTCGGAAGTAATTGAAGCTACCGAGCTTTTTATTATTTCAAACTGCCCGCTTGCTACAGTTACGTTATAAAGAAACAACGCTCCGATTATTATCCAGCAGATAGGGAACAGCCCGTAAAGAATCCCGTTAAAACCTGACAGCATCGCCAGGGTTAATGGCATTTTATACACTAACACCGCAAAAAGTATTGCCACGATAAGTGTAAGCAGGCTTGCCAGATAGCCTTTCATCTTTTTGATTATCAACGCCCAGAATATAAATAAGACGGGGATGGCAGCTGCCAGTGCTGACAGTACCATGCTGTTAAGGGGATCATTGACCTGGGTCCAGCTCATAATATCATTATGCCATCTCAATCATCTGAAGCTTCTGGCAGTTTCCACGAATGCCCTGAGATTCTCTTCAGGGGTTATTGAAGGAAGGGCACACCCTGAATTAAGGATGAACCTGTTGTTACCTGAGAATATTCTGAGTAGTTCTTCTGTTTTTTCTTTGACCAGGGATGGTGTCCCGAGAGCAAGGACGCCGCTGGGGTCAACGTTTCCAATAAAGGTTGCCCTGTCTCTCAGGGTATCACAGGCAAATTGAGCATCAGTTTTATAGTCGATTTCAAATGCATCCGACCCGGTAAGAAGCATCTTTTCGAGAATAGTCCTGGTGTCACCGCATATATGCAGAGTATAATAAACACCACCACTATGGGCCTCCCCTATAACCCTTTTTTCGTAGGGAAGTGCGTATTTCTCGTAAATCTCAGGCGGCACCATGTCAGGACCGGCAGGGCTGTCGCCGTTTGAAACCATGTCGGCTCCCGTCTGGATCATCAGTCTGATAAACTGGCTAGTTGCTTCAGTGCAATACTCGAGCAATTCGCACAATAGCGAATGTTCGGCAACATAAAGATCAGTCATCCAGTTTCCTGTACCACGCATCATTCCTGCAAGGGAAAAAGGAAGCTGATCGCAGTTGCCTCTTACAAAAACCTCATCACCGAAATAATCCTTCAGCCTTCTGACGGCTTCGAGCCATATCTGGATATATTTATAATTTTCCACATTCACAGGCTTAAGTGTTCTGACATCCTCTATGGCTGCCAGGCATCCCCCGGCGGATCTTCCCGGCTCATTTTCAGGAAGATCTACGGGTACGCCCACACTGCCGGCAAGGGTAACAGTGTCTATGTCTACAAGGACTCCGTCAAGATCATATTTTTCGACTGAATAAATAAATGACTCGGCAATTAAGGTGGGGCTTTCCCTGAATCTGCCCATACTTATATTCAGTTCAGCTGCTGCTGTCATGAAATTATGCAGCATCACGGGAACTTTGTCGGGCTGCTCACCCTTTAGGGCAGCAACTATCCTCTGGTGTCCGTTCATATCCTAAATATTCTTTAATATATTGTCTATTCTCGAGATCAGTTCCATCATTGCCCTGCCATTGTGATATGGACATTTCCATGGATCGATCTTCCTGTCATTCCTGTAATAGGGTGAAGGATCGTCTTCAGGTTCAGTCAGGTACGGCACACCAAGCCTGTTGACCTTGGTGTACCACTCCCCTCTTTCATGGTCAATAACATGGTTTTCTATAAAATTCCATGATAGCTTCACAGTTTCCCAATACCGGGAATTTCCTGTCAGCTGGAAAGCGTTCATGAAACCAACCAGGGTTTCAGCCTGAAGCCACCAGTGCTTATTGGTCCTCACATGACTGCCGTAGCGTACCGATTCAAGGAACAGCCCTCCGTCCTTGTCTACTCCAACCCTGTCGACAGCATCAACCATCTTAATGGAAATCTCCCTGATTCTATCTGTCAAAGTATTGTTGCCCAAGATCTCCGCGGCTTCATGAAGGAGCCACGAACCTTCAATATCATGGCCGAAAGAGCAGATGCCTGCTGACGCAGGCGATTCATTAAAAGCATTATCGTAAAATATACCAAAATGTCCGTCGTCTCTGATAATCTTTTCTGAAAAAAGGTTTATCAGTTCTGCCAGCCGGGCTTTTACAGTTTCATCCTTCCATATCTTGTAAAGTGCCGACCATGCTTCAAGAACATGAAGATGGGTATTCATCGATTTGGGCTCATTATTGTCGGCCATCCTGTTTTCCCCGTACAGCTTCCAATCTCTTGTAAATGCCTCCAGATAACCGGGGTATAATTTATCCTTTGCTTTTTCCTCAAGCAGGGAAAAAAAGTCTTTTATGGTTTCCATTGTGGAATCAAGCCTCCTAAATTCATAATATTTGCAAAGGGCGTAAAGGACGAAAGCCTGTGCGTATGTATGCTTTATATCATTTGCGACAGCATTGGCTGAAGTAAGTTCCATAAAATATCCCCCGTAAAGGGTGTCGGCAAAATCCTCAGTTATAACCCTGTAAGCTCTGTCCGCCATTTCAGCACAGTCGGACCTGCCATTGATGATGGCTGCAGCTGAAAATGTCCACAGTATTCTTGCATTAAGCACTGAGGATTTATGAGCCTTCGGATCAGGAACACCATCAAGGTCAACTGCTCCGTAGAATCCCCTGCCATCCTTTTCTACACTGAATCTGATCCAGTATAAAAGGATTCGGTCAAGCTCCTCAGAGAACTTTTGCCTGTATTCCTTCAGTTCATTTTTCAGACTATACATTTTTTTGTCTTTCAATAGGTTAAGAAATTACCAAGGCTAAATTAAAAGTTAACCAGCTAATTCTTATCATTATCCCGAATATTTTTGGCTCTCCAGGTAGAATTTGCTGATTATTTGCTATTTATCAGACCCTCTTAAGGGGCAATGGGGCAAAACAAAGAACTTATGAAACAGCCCGACGTTAAATTAATCATCTAGTACAGCCGCCCCTTTTTAACCAATCCCAGCCTGTCCAGTTCCTCATGAATATAGATGCAGTTTTCAAGATTATAGTCGTGTTCAAGGTGGTAGGCGATCTTAAGGTTGCCGCCGTCGTTATCCTTCAGGGTCCTTTCGAGCCATTTCCTGATATCATCCTGTGCAGCACCTTCCAAAAGATAATCAACCGGAGGGGAAACATTGATCTCGAACTCTCTTCCTTTAAGCTCCCTTATCAGGGCAAGCGATGTGTCTGATCCGGTATCGATTATGCCAAGGTTCTCGATCGAGCATATTGAACGCATAACATGATCCGCATTTCCGCAGCTGTGAAGCCGCACTGAACCGAATTCCCTGCTCAGCCTGTTTATGTATGGAGAGACAAATTCAAGATAAGAAGATTCATCAAGCATGGTGCCCGAACACTCACCGACATGCACCGAAGTGACCGGCAGATCCCCGAGCTTTGAAAAGAATTTAATTACCTCGATATATACGTCAGCTATCCAGGCATGGATCCCTTTAACCAGATCGGGTTCCATCATCATCAGCGTAAAAATTTCCTGGCCTATGAATTTCATCGAAGTGGTTATTATTCCATGTATTGTTGCTCTGCCCGAGGTATCCCAGAAGAATGGAGGAATCACCCTGCACTCCGGATATTTTTCCTTGGCTTCGACATACTGGCTTTTAAGATCAGCTATGAACTTCAGCTCAGTGGTTTCAGATACCGGAGGAAGGTCCTTTACATCCTTAATGTCTTTCAGAGGGAATCCCTTTACATCGGAATCCTTGTCGGGAGCAAAAACGAACTCGGATCCCAGTGCCGCCGCAATGATCATGTTAGGCTGAATTGCCCCTACAAGCATCATATCCGGTACCACATATTCCGCCTGAACAAGATTGCTTTCCATGTTGTACAGCGGATAATCAGGGAACCTTTTTTTTATGAAATCGTGGCATGCCTCATCCTGTTTCATCCTGAAATATGGATCCATATAGTATTTGTCCGTAAAATCAAATCCGCCATGCTTATGCAGCCAGCCTTTTGATACACTTACCTGAATTTTTATCATATTCTTGTTTTTTAAATTAACTGGTCAAACTGCAAAATAAGGTTCATTGGTTTTCCATCTGCCGCCTGTGAAGTCAGGAAACGGGACAGGCCTGTTTTCTCTGACCGATTTTTCCGACAATTCCACGATTGCCGACATAACTGCCGAATCATAAACATCAAGAGGCAGGGGCCCTCTTATCCTGACTGCCTCTATAAACCTGTGCAGCATTACAAAATCAGCTCCTCTTACCTTCAGCGACGAGAAATCCTGCTGATACCACCTGTGATTGTATTTATCTTCATAGGGCTGCCATGGCTCCCATTTCTGGTATTCCGGACTGTAGTCAACAAGATAGATAGCACTCTTTTCCTCATAATAGATGCCCTTTGTCCCCTGAAGCATCCACCGGTTTGAGTATGGGCGGGGCAGAAGAAGATCATTATTTATAACAACAGTTTTTCCGGAATGGGTTCGTACCAGGGAAGTTACAATATCACCCTGCCTGAATTTTGTGACCGCATTCGGATGGTCGGTTCCAAACTTCCTGGCAAAATAGGCATTGATACCCCTTGGGGCAGTGGTCATGGTAAAAATCTCAGTGAAAATATCACCTCTGTTAATGTCCATCCAGCTGATGACAGGCCCCACAGCATGAGTCGGATACTGATCCCTGTTGTATTTCAGAAGATATTCCGCCTGCCATTTGGGCTCACCCGTTTCAGCATCAAAAAACCAGTGGTCGATGCAGTTATGGGAATGGGCACAGTGGCAATGGACTATTTCGCCGAACATCCCCAGCCGTTTCATGTTAAGCAGTGCAAGATTATCTTTTCTGAAGCTCCAGTTCTCAAGCATCATGCATGGTATGCCTGTCTTTTCTGATGTCTCAACCAGCTGCCAGGCCTGTTCAACTGTCTGCGCTGCCGGTACATCAATGCCAGGATAAATGCCATTTTCCATAGCCAGGAGTGCGATTTCCGCATGTGAATCCCAGTAGGTAGTAATAATCACCGCATCAAGGTTACCACTGCCGATAACTTTTTTATAGGAATCCTTTTCTCCTCCGTAAATCACAGGCTTATTCTTTCCAGAATCGTAACACAACTTTGCAGCCTTTTCTGCTTCGGATAACGATCCGTCACATACTGCATTTATTTCAACACCATCAATCTGCAGAAGATAACCGAGCAGTTTTAGCCCCCTTTTGCCGGTCCCTATCAAACCTATTCTTACCGACTCTTTTGATGACTCTTTGACCACTTGCCGAAATTTTTTTTTAACTTAATGATATTTGCCATTTTTTGGATTATCCCGCAAGCTTGCGGTATCTACCCATAAAATCACCTCCAAATCCTTGTCGTTCACCTCGCCCCATTCCCTCCCCTTTTTATTCACCACACCCCAACCCCTCTCCATTTATTCACCTCACCCCAACCCCTCTCCTAAAGGAGAGGGGCTAAAGAGCTGACTGTCTGGTTCTTTACCCCCCTCCCCCCCGGAAGAAGGGTACCCGATCGCTATCGGGAGGGGGATGAGGTAACTTCTATCCGGCTGTTCTTCCAACCTTATGGCCCCAGGTGGCATAATACAGTACGAATATATAACATGGGATTAATATTATATACGCGATCTTCGGATCCATAATATCTGCAAGACGCCCGTAAAGCAGAGGAACAAGGGCCCCTCCAAGGTTTCCCATAATAAGAAGTGATGAGCCTATCCCGGTGAACCTTCCAAGCCCTTCAATTGCCAGGGGCCACACTGACGGCCAAATCAGTGCATTCGCCATTCCAAGCGATGCGATAAAAAGAACAGAAACCATTTTTGGTGACGATATCGCAGCTATGGTCAGTATCGTTCCCAGCACTGCACATACTTTCAGAGCATTGCTCTGTGATATATATCTTGGTATTGCAATTATCCCAACAGTGTATCCGATTATTGAAGCAATCATCGTGAATGATGTGAAATGCCGTGCCAGTGAAATCGGTATTCCCTGGCTTATGCCGTAACTTATTATTGTATCTCCGGCGACGATTTCAAGACCCACATCGCAAAAGATCGCCACAACTCCCAACAGGAGAAAGGGGAACTGGAAAATCGATTTCCTGCTGCTGAAATCATCCTTTGTATCCCCCGCATTGTTCTCAGCCGGATCAATCTCCGGCAGCCTTGAAAATTTGACCATTAATCCTATAGCCACCAGAATTGCGGCCATTCCAATGTAAGGGACTATGACCCTCGCCGCAAGCTGATCGAGCATGAGATTTTTCTCCACCCCTTCAAGAGTCCTAAGCTTTGCCACAAGCTCATCACCATCGTTGAGTGCCATTACACCGAAAAGGAATGTTGCAATAATGCCGGCTGACTTGTTACATATTCCCATAATACTTATCCTCTGTGCCGCACTTTCAATAGGTCCCAGGATGGTAATATATGGATTTGAAGCAGTCTGCAGCAAAGCCAGACCTGTACCCATTACAAAAAGACCGGTAAGAAAGACGCCATATGTCCTGGTCGCTGCGGCCGGGATGAAAAATAGCGCACCGCATGCCATAATAAATAGGCCGATCATCATCCCGGTCTTAAGTCCTGTCCTTTTCAGCACCCATGAGGAGGGTATGGCCATAATTACATATGCCAGGTAAAATGAAAATGCAACCAGATACGACTGAAAATGGTTCAGCTCACATGAAATCTTCAGATATGGAATAAGTATTCCATTCAGCCAGGTTACAAAGCCAAAAATAAAGAAAAACAGGCCTATGGTTCCTATTGTCAGCCACATAGCCTGCTGAGGACGGGGTGATGATGATGGTTTTGAGATCATTTAATGTTCAGGGAGATTACAATGATTATGAATGGTAAAGATATTTTTGGCATTTTGGATTTCGGATTGCGGATTGCGGATTTCGGATTTCGGATTGCAGATTGCGGATTTTAGTTATAGGTTTTAAAAATAAGAAAAAAGTAATCCGTTTGGAAATAGACATTTCTTTTTGAAAATTATTTAGCATCTGTTGCTAAATGTTATTGATATATATCATTATAATGATTGATATATATCAATAGATTAATTGATATATATCTATTATGCAATTTACAAATACTATTTATCTTATTTATATTTAACTATTTAAGATTCAACACAACAAGATGCCCCTTGCCTCCTTCGATTTTCATCTGTTCACCGGGAACAGTGGTTCCGGATTCCTGAAAGTTTTCAATAAAAGGAATTTCCAGGACAGATTGGCTTCGGTCCTTGCCCAATGATTTCCAGTTGATGATAAGCCTGCAGGATTGTTCCTTGTCAGACCAGTTTGCCAATGCTATTATGAGGTTTTCTGAACTTTTAAAAACTGAGGCGAATATTTTCGGATTATCTGTTCTTATGGGACAACTCTTATCCCAGTAACCCACCATTTCTCTTTCTGAAAATTTATATTCATCAAAGAATTTCCAAAGATGGTGAGGAGGATTCTTCACCCATCCGGCACGGTTGGTGATGCCATAAACCATTCCTCTCCACTGATTACCTCCTCCTTCAAGCATCTGGCCCGGCAGACCGAAGGGAATGCCGGAAACCTCGATCAGCCAGTGATCGGGATTTCTATTATAGTCACGGCCTTCGCCTATCCACACCAGGTCGAAATATGGAAGCATATCCATGTACAGGTTGAGGCAATTTGTATACCCGGCCCACTCGTTGAAATGGTTCCAGCTATGAAGATCCATCCTTCCTTCAGAGCGACAGGCATCTATTATTTTTCGCGCTCTCTGAACGGTAAACCGGTCAAGGGCTGAATCATCGATATAAACACCGTCGATACCGATATTTTTAACCATCCATTCCAGTCCTGCCACATAAAAATTATTCAGCCTGCTGTCGGGAGTTGTTATTACAGAAAGATCAGTTTCTCCCTTGAACTTACCCTCTTTTATCTCATTATACCAGGCGGGAATATACCTTTCCCGCAAATTTTTAGTAAGCCATTCATTGGGCCCTTTAGGATTAATTACTGTTTTGGATTCATTACCTGGTCCCGGGAAAATGATTTCTCCGTTCAGACTGTAGAATGCCCAGAATTCGGGTAGGTTTTTTGTCAGCTCACGTGTAGTATAGTAGAACTTCATTCTGATGTCGCTATCATGAGCATCCGACACAAGTTTTTTCAGTTCCGGCACATTTGCATCCAGATAAGGATAATTTATAAAAGGATATATATCCTCAGCATGATGAATATTTATAACGTTTGCACCATATTTCTTTGCGCTGTCGATTTTAAATGTGGTAGAAGCGCCGCCTCCGTGATAATACCTGTCATTGTATTTATTTTTTCTGTCGACGGTTCTGAAGGGAGTTAACAGAAGCTCAAAGTCGTAATTAAGTATTTCACCCTTTTCAATCGTACGCTTACCTGAATAGGCTTTTATGACTACGTTGTTCATGCGATCGTTAATGTCAATCCCGCCTTCGCCTCCGTTTCCCCATGATGAAGGCATCTGAAGAGGGCCAAATTTATAATAGACATTTATCAGCGGCCTGACATAATTTTCTGCTTTCAGTTTTAAGCGAATCCCCCCGTTCACTGATCCGATCCATACCATATCCTGATTCTTTGAAACGTCCCATTTCCACTTCCATCCGGGAGTGCGTAATCCTCCTTCATGGCCCAGACCCATCATATATTCTGCCTTATCATAAACTACAGGTACTTCAAGTCTTATATCTCTGATTTCCAATAGTTTTTTTGCAATCAGCTTCATCCTGTAATCAATATAGCCATCATATTCCAGATGTCCATCAATCTCAAGATCAGCATCATCTGAAGTATTAATCACTTTCCATTCAACAGCTGCATCTGTCTTATGAGAAATAACAATTTTACCAGGAATTAATATAATCTTCTCTCCGTTTCGTTTTTCGATGACGAACCTGAAAGGATCACGCACAACATATTCCCCTTTTTCATTCAAATTCATATTGGAAGAAGAGAAATATGACAAAACAGAGGCCGGAAGACCGTTATCCTGAAGGATCAGATCACGTCCAAGTATTGATAACTTATTGCCATTCAAACTGACCGGGATATATCCTTTCGATATGTCATCATTTATACCGGCTGTTGAATTAAGCCAGGCGAGTCGTGAGAGCCGTTCTCCTTTATCAAATCCATGGTCAGTAACTGGATTCCCGGCAACCTTAAGAGAAAGGTTCAGGATCTGTTCTGACCCACCCGATGATATTTTAACGAAACCTCTGTAGACACCCCGCTTAACATTTTCAAGATCAGCTCCCATCCACAGGGTCTGCATTCTTCCTTCGGTTACGTTGACCGTCTTTTTAAAAGGTTTGCCATTAAAATCTGTACCTTCTGTATTGAAGCATGTTAATTCTGAAGAAAGAATAACCTTTCCTCCGCGTCCTGAAAGATCAGAAAAGGAGACTCTAACAGCCGGAACATCTGATAGCGTTGCCCATACACCTGTCTGAAATACCAGATATTCGCCTGGTTGGGCTTTTAATTTTAATGATTTTTTGTTAAGAGCATCAATTATCCTGTATTCAGGTATACTGTCATACCATTTCATTATATTTGATCGTGTTTCGGGGATAACAAGAAAACTTTGGTTATCAAGTTGCTTTTTGTACCTGACAAGGGCATCCTTTGTTGAGATATTTGTCAGATGTGGTTTGCTGCATGCTACTGCAGCAAGAAAAAGCAGAAAAACAATTTTTGTTTTCATCATAATATAATTTTGATTTTAATGGTATGATGGAACCCGCAATTATATTTATACGTGTTTGTGTAAGCAATACATGCGGGTTTCATAATCTTGTTCTTTTAATTGCTAATTATTCATCTTCCCCAATGCCTCTCCGACTTTCTTTATCTGTTCAAAGTGATGCGGCAGAATTTCCCCTTTTGGATTTACAACAACCTCCAGACAGAGGACTCCCCCATTTTCAATGATCTTTTTTGCTTTTTCTACAAGGTCCCTAGTGTCGAACTGGCTTCCGCTTCCTCCCCATTTTTCACCAAGGTAAGTAAAAAGAAACCATTGCACCCCGGGTTCAACCCAGCGGGATGAAGGGAATTCATCGATTGTCATTTTTTCTCCTGAACTGTAATCGCAGTATGGTGTATTGGCGTGTATCTTTCCGAAACCATAATTAAAGGTTACAATGCTGTGTCTGTTGCCGGCTTTGGCTGCCAGTGTATGTGTGCTTATGTTATGCTTAAGCGACATATCCATCCTTGTGGCTCTGATTCCGTTCCAGTCATATAGTCCGTCGAACCACCACCCTCTGACATCTTTACCGTACCTGAGGCTCCACTCCCTGATCATCTTTTCAAGCAGCGGCTGGTTGTACTGATTTGTTGCCGAGTCCTTTCCAAAAGAATATCTGAATTTTTCCGACACCAGCTTGTTGCTTATGGGAGGATTTGAAGGAAGATATAATATTACGGGTATATTGTATCTCCTAAGTGACTTAATAAGGTCGCCGGGAAGATCCCTCCTGGAGCAAAGATCTCCGGGATGTACTCCGACGATGGAGTCAAAAACGGCATTTGGTGAGCAATAATAACCTGAGTTCTGTCCGAGAGTGAACATAACGAATCCGGCTCCCGTCCGGCTGACCATAGAAGCGAATTCATCCGTATTGAAACTATCAACTGCATCGTTCCATTCTTTAGGCCCTTTGTCCTGCACCATGTTTGAGCTGAGGTAATGGACCATGATCCCAAATCCCGCATCATGGAGCCAGTCGGTGTTTGGATTACCATTTACCACCACCGGTGAGGAGGTGACAATTTCGGCATAAGTTTTTTTATCTCCTTTACCACAGGTACAGGATATTTTACATTTAATATACTTTCCTTCATAGGATGTAAGAAGAACGATCTCGTTTGTCGATATACCAGACAGCTTTTCCCAGGTACCATCCGGAGACTGGGATATAAACCATGCAATTTCAGGAGTCGGACAGCTTTCCGGCATATCATACATAACGCTAAGAATCTGTTTTGCGGTCAGATCGCCTTCAAATTTTAGGTTACTAATCCGATCAGCCTCACATGAGGCTATGAATGAACATATTAAGATAAAAAGGCAGAAATGTGTTTTAATCATATTTTAATCTGATTTAATTCAACTGGTAAAGTTCTCTCTAAGGCATATAATCTCGGGTCCCATAACCCCCACCCCTTGCCTCTCATTGCATGGCAGCTTAGAAACTGCTCATTTATCGCCTTTCTTTGCTGCAAGTCACTTAGTCACTCAGTCCCTTCGTCCCTAAGTCTCCCCACTTCTCACCCTCTCCTCATCACCTCATCACCCCATCACCCCATCTTCCGGTCTCCCGTCGCCCATACTCTACTTTTTCACATAATCAAATGGCAGGTTATTAAAAGAACGTGCAAGCAGAGCTATGTTCCTTGCATCGCCTTCCAAACTGTCCGGATGTACAGACAAGTAATAGTTTACAGGCGGCATTATTGAACCAGCAACAGGTTTTGTAAATCCGTACAGCCCAATACCTTTTTTAACAGCATCCGGGATTACGATTGCTGCATCCTGGCCGTTCCAGTTGGCCAGACATGTAACCATTCTTGTTTTTGATCCAATCATAGATCTGGCAGATGTTGTTGTTGCTGTATCACCTGCTTCATTCAGAACCCAATCCACCTCTTTAAGCATATCTGACCCTGCAATATCTTTGCTGTTCAGCTGTGCACAGGTGAGCCAGATGACACATTCAGGATCTGTTTTTTTAACAGTTTCCTTAATCCGTTTCCAGGTGCGATCAATTGCTTTGCGACGAAATTCAAGTTCCACATCAGGAGTTATATTCTCACTACCCGGAAATGGCTTTCCCATAAGCTCCTGAAACATTTCCTGCTCGCAGGGGATCCATTTGAGGGGAGGATAAGGCTCCATCACGGCACCCGGATTCCAGAGCCAGTCGATAAATACACCGTCGATGCCTGTCTTTTTTATTGCATCTTCAATTGATGCGCACAGGAAGTCAAGGTATTTTTTTGTGTATGGAATATGAGGCATTGCAGGAATACCATAGCTGTATTCAGGATTTTCAATTCCCCAGCGGGTATTCGATCCTGCACAAAAATAACCGAAGACCTTTATATTTTTTTTATGAGCGAGTTTAACCTGCTCGGAAAGGAAATTATGCTTCAGTCCAGGCTGTTCGGGGACGATTCCATTTTTATACCATGCATAGCCATTACAGGAGACTGCAAAAGACTGGATAACATTGCATCCGAGGTCTGAATACCACCTGACGTGTTCTGCAGGATCGGCATCAGTCCAAAGACCCGGGGAAGCAAAACCGTTTGGTCCGCCAGGTCCCCAGTTGTAATCAATGCAATAAGCCTTAATAATCTCAGGCTCACCGCTTTTGTTGGTGCTGCTGCAATCTGACAGAAAAAATGCAACAGCTGTGGCTGTAATAATCAAACCATGTCGCATCAGAAAATGTTATAAAAGTTGATTATTGCAATTATATTTAAAAGTATTTATTTTAAACGGAGATAGTTAGATCATCAGGCTGGTTAAGAATAAAATTAATAATCCTGTTTAAAGTGTTCTGTCCATTGCAAAATAAGGTTTATTCGACTGCCATTTCCCTTTGGTGAAATCGGGAAATGCAACTGGTGCATTATTGGCTATGGAGATCCCCGACAATTCTACAATCGCAGTCATAACAGCGGAGTCATAAACATCGATCGGTGTAGGCCCTTTCACTCTGACTGCATCGATAAACTGGCTTAGCATCACAAAATCGGTTCCGCCGTGCGTAAAAGCAGAATAATCGCTCTGCCACCATTTATGATTATATTTCTGTTCATAAGGTTTCCATGGCTCCCACTGATGATACTCCGGACTGATGTCAACGAGGTAGATT
>CAZTJT010000006.1:71267-156370 GCA_964613785.1 uncultured Rikenellaceae bacterium | reverse complement strand
GAATATTTCTCTGTTTATTCTATTGATTTAGGTAATACTTCAGAAACCGGACCGGAAGAGGTTTATAGAACACAGAATGATATCCGTATGCCGAAGGTAAAAGGAGGCTTTCTTTATTACGTTGAGATTATACGTAGTGAATACCTGTTGAAGAGAATAAATCTCAAATCAAATGAAACTGAAAGTCTGACGCACAAAGGAGTTGTTTACAACTACGATTTCTTTAACGATACTCTTATATCATTTGTATATTCCGATTTAAATACTCCCAAAAACCTGTTTCTATGTGATACTGAAACAGGGAAAATGGTTAATGTTTCAGGTTCGTCAACAAACCATAACATAGGCGCTTCATTTATTTCAGATTCCGGATCATTGTCCTGTGCATGGCTTTTATCAGACACCCTGAAAACTATGAAAGGAATCATTCTATTTATTCATCCGGGTCTTCATTCTGACTTTTCGCCAAGATGGGATAATCTGCTGATGGATATTTGTGCCAACGGGTATTATATACTGGCGCCAAATTACCCGATGTCGTGCGGGTATGGTAAAACATTGACAGGCATGTATGAGAAAGATGCGGTTCATGATCTTGGCTTATGGAAGAAGTATATTCGTGAGAATTACAAAAATAAACCTCTTTACTGTATCTCTGCAAGCTCCGGTAATATGCTTATGGAACAGCTGCTGGATGATGATTTCAAAGGCATAACCGCCGCTGTTTCTTTGTTTGGTGTTCCCGGGAATGAGAACAAACTCAAAAATAAAATTCCTGTGTTATATATCCTGGGAGAAAATGATCCGGTTATTAATTTCAGCAGCAGGTATTCTCAGCTTACTGAATTAAACACGGTCAATGATGCAGATATTATCAGTTATCCGGATGAGGGTCACTGGTTCAGAAAGAAGAAAAATCTGCATGATGCTGTTGACAGGATATTAAGATATTTTTGTGATCATTGATTTTGGAAAGCACCTGGTCCACCCTGGAATTAATAACAATCATATGTTTTAACATTTCAATTAAAACAAGCCTTACTTTGAAGGAGCTGAATGTGAATAATCCCACGTCCATATCAGAATTCAATAATCTCTTTCCGTTTCAGATTATTCTCCATTGTCCAGAAATGAGCCTGACCATGTGATATCCTGAAAAAGATCAATCCGGGACTGTCTATAGTGATACCGAAGTTTTTTAGAAATGGCCTGTCATTCAGGGCTTTCTCCCTTAGCTTCAAGTCATCGATAAATTCAACACTGCCGGAGATCCTGAGCATTTTCCCTATCATTCCCTCATGCCTGTAAAAACAAACTTCGGTTTTTGGATTCTTCCGGAGCTGATGAGGGAACTCCTTTATTGAGGCTGTCTGAAAATAAAATCCGGTTTCATCTGCAAACCAGAAACCGAGAGCGCGAACCCTGGGCTGATCACCTTCGGCTGTTGCCAAAAAACAGACAGGGTTTTCATTCGTAAACTTTATACAATCTTTAATATCCATGGTGAAAAGTTTTTTATATGAAATAGATCTGGTACTGAATTTTGTCTTTCGGTTCATTTATTGGGAATTGCGGATTGCGGATTGCGGAATGCGGATTACGGATTACGGATTGTTCTCTTCTTCTTAAAATCCGAAATCACAAATCCGCAATCCGAAATTACTAAATTCCTCCCCGGTTCTGCCGGCTCTTTCCAACCTTCCCCGGCCACGTTAACGCAAATATATTGAGGATCATCACCACGATGACAACAAACATAGATACATTTGCTCCTGAGAAAAAATGATTATAATCAATAAAATAGATTGCTACCAGGACCAGGGCAACACATATAGCTGTGGTAATGTACCGGATGATTTTCATTTAAGCAAAGCTGTAAAATTCTGAAACTATGGAACTCTGAACCCCGGGAACTTTTAAATGCCGCCTTCGCGGGGCTACGGCGGGCAAAGCCTGAAATCCCGCAGTAGCGGGGGCCCTGTCCCTCAGGCTCTCCGTCTCTTCGTCTCTTCGTCTCTTAGTCTCTTAGTCCCTTCGTCTCTTAGTCTTTCAGTCCCTCCGTCTCTTCGTCTCCCATCTTACCGTCGCCTTACAGACTGTTGATGAAATCAGCGCTCGGTTTAAATGTGACCGGATCCATCTCAACGAAAATATTCTTCACCCCTCCGGTTTTTACAGAAGCAAAGAACTCCTTCCAGTCTACAATTCCTTTTCCAAGAGCGACGCTCTTCTTTTCGGCTGATGACCAGTCTGCAAGATGAGCGGAAATAAATCTTCCCGGATACTTTTTAAAATAGTCGGAAGCCTTATAACCTATATTGATAACAGCCACCTGGAACTGCATCTTAACATATTCCGGATCAAATTCTTTCAGCAGTTCATCATAGATCAGTTTTCCATCCAGTTTTTCAAATTCCATGTGGTGATTATGAAAACCCATCTGGATACCTGCCTTTTTGGACTTCATGCCATACTTATTGAGCTCGTCAGCCGCTTTCATCCAATCGCTCAGTTTGGCATCCTTCGGCAGCCAGAAACTCGACAATATCATCTGCTTCTGACCCGATTCAGCAGCAAACTCAATGCGTTCATCAAGATTCTTCTGAAACTCAGGCATCCCGTAATGAGTGCTGTCAAAGCTCAGCCCGGCATCATTGATGATCTTCTTCATCTCTTTGGCCGTAAGCTTCATAAGAGGCCCGAAACCAGAAGACTCATATCCCGGAGGAGAACACATCTCGACACTTTTGTAACCAAGGTCTGCCATCATTTTCAGTGTGCCTGCAAAATCTTTTATAAGCTGATCCTTGATTGTCCACACCTGAAAGCCAAGGGGCATTTTTACAGTTTTTGCCGGAGAAACGGCATTCAGATTCATGGGTAGGTGTGAAGCCACTAATGCCGATCCTATCCCCAAAGCGCTCCTGGTTAAAAAGTCTCTCCTGGATAAAGTTTTCATGTGTAAGAAATTTTAATATTAATTGATTTCATAAAATTACTCGTCCGATGTTTTTGCTTCTACCGATGGATATCAACTCTCCCTAAATCCCTCTCCGTGCTAATCACCTCTCCCTATCCAGATAATTATCGGGACTCTCCCCCAAGAGGGAGGGACTTTGATGCCCGTTCACTTTCAGGCACTCTGGTTCCCCTTCTCTCCTGGGAGAAGGGGTCAGGGGATGAGGTGCTTCTCATCCGGGAGAAGGGGCCGGGCGATGAGGTCATTTAAAACTTGTAAACTTTCCGTCTATGAAGCAGTTTACCCCGTTATCCGTTCCTATCCATACAACCCCATCCTTGTCTACTGCCAGACAAAGCACATTGTCACTGTTAAGTCCGTTGCCTTTGGTGTAAGAGATCCATTCGGTGCCGTTGAAAACAGATATCCCGCCTTTGGTTCCAAACCAGTAGTTACCCTTTCCGTCAGCTGTTATTGCCTGAACATCGTCATTTACAAGGCCTTCGGCAGTGGTATAGACTGTCCAGTTGTCAAGAGTATTGTTCCCGGTATGTTTTGCCAGTCCAAGATTTGTACCGAACCATTTGGATCCGTCTTTTGCTATGTAAACACTGTGTATGGTGTCTGACGGAATAATTATCGGGCCCCACATGGCATAAACCGATGCCCCGGAAATTCCATCAACATCGTTTTTGAATACTCTTGCAACTCCTGCTCCTTCTGTCCCGACATAGAGGGTATCTCCTGTGGCATTTGTCCCCATTGCGGTTATCGGGAAAGCTTCAAATAATCCTTCGGGATACATGTTGTCATAGGAGGGAGTGAGCCATTTATCATTTCCAAGAGCTGCTATACCCTTGTCGGTTCCAAACCATTTCAGGAGATTTGATCCGACAGCAACCCTTAAGACAATATCGCTCATTGATGCAGAACTTTCAGATTTATAGGTTTTGACACCTGCCTGGTTATCAAGGGGAACGGGGGCCACAGTTGCTCCGCCGGAGGAAGCAATCAGTATTTCAGAGCCGGATCCTGTGGCTGCAAGAGCCAGATGATTCACTTCGGCTGACGGTATGTTCTTATTCTGATTGTGAAGTTTCCATTTCTCACCGTCATAACTTACAACTCCCAGCTCTGTTGCAAACCATTTTACGTTTTTGTCATCCACTGCAATTGCAGAAAATTTCTTCGCAGGAATTCCTGTCTCCTTTAAAGCCTGCTGATTTGAGGGAGCTGAAAATCCTAAGACTATCACGGTAATTGCTATAATGCTTCCTGTCAGATATTGTTTTATCCACATTGAGCGACTCTTTCTTTTTAATTTGTAATGATTCATGATATTTATGGTTTATTTGGTTTATATCTTTATCTATATTAATATTCTATTGCAAAAGTATTTCATTGTAAAAGTATAAATTATGGTGAAGATGAAAAATTTTACTGTTTCGTTTCGCAGACCGATTTAACAATCTTTAAGAATAATCGATTTGCCTGAACTGCGAAGGGAAAGTAAAATTTGTAATTTTACTCGGCTTTGAAATTGGAGAATTAACTGAGTTTAGTTTATTTAACGTAGAGATGAATTCCTTTTAAAGCACTGATTCTTGTCACTGCCAGCAGGATAACTGATCTTCAGATCAAAAAAAATGAATATGAAAAATAAATACCGGAAACAATTTTTTACAGCGATCTTTTTGTCGATTGCACTTATTTTTTCTTTTCAAACTCTGCAATCACAGCAGATCTCAATTCTTCTAAAGGGCGGTCATGTAATTGATCCAAAGAACAATATCAATTCAAAAATGGATGTTGCCATTGCTGACGGGAAAATCATGAAGGTTGCTCCCGACATACCTGTAAAAAATGCTGCGAGGGTTGTCGATGTTACTGGTATGTATGTTACTCCGGGACTGATCGACCTGCATGTACATGCCTTTCACGGAACCGATCGCGGATCGTATATTGCAAACGGTTGGGATGCCCTGCCGCCGGACGGATTCACATTCAGGGCAGGAGTAACGACGGTTGTCGACGCCGGATCAGCCGGCTGGAGGAATTTTCGCGACTTCAAATCACAGACGATCGACAGATCACGTACCAGAATACTTGCCTTCCTTAATATAGTAGGTGCTGGTATGTATGGTAGGTTTGAAGAGCAGGATGTAAATGACATGAATCCTGTAATGACAGCTTATATGATAACAAGGCTTTTCCCCGATATTCTTGTCGGGGTGAAGTCGGCCCATTACTGGGGACCTGATTTTACCCAGGTTGATAAGGCAGTTGAAGCCGGTACAATTGCAAATGTGCCGGTTATGGTAGATCTGGGTGAACATCATCCTCCTTTACCAATAGAGGAACTGTTTATGAAGCATCTGCGTCCGGGCGATATCTGGACACATACATATGCAAATGCACCCCAGGACCGTGAAGTACCGGTAGATGAAAACGGAAAGGTGAAGCCATTCATTTTTGAGGCACAGAAAAGAGGAATAATTTTTGATGTAGGCCATGGAGGAGGTGCTTTTCACTGGAAACAGGCTATCCCATCAGTTCAGCAGGGATTTATAGCTGACGTTATCAGTTCCGACCTGCATATAGGAAGTATGAACGGGGGGATGAAGGATATGGCCAACCTTCTTTCCAAGTTCCTTAACATGGGATTATCACTCAATGATGTGATCATGAGGGCTACATGGAATCCGGCAAAGGTGATAAAGAGACCTGAGCTTGGCAACCTAAGCGAAGGAGCACCGGCCGATGTGGCAGTGTTTACGCTGCGCAAAGGTGATTTCGGATTCCTCGATGTCAGGATGACCAAAATGAAAGGTACGCAAAAGCTTGAGGCTGAGCTGACATTGCGGGAAGGCAGGGTTGTGTGGGATCTTAATGGTATTGCTGCCCCGATGTGGGATGAGGTAAAACCTCGTGGTAATTGAAGATTTACGTATAAAATTGACTGAATACTTTGGAGAAATCCTTTAACCACGCGGAGCACAGAGTTCCACGGAGTAAAAACACGGAGTTGGTACGGGATGGATAATAACATTCAATCTAAGTAATATTAAGAGCACTGATCTCTTCGAATAAACAACTAAAGAAAACATAAAATGAAAACGCTGAACATGCTGAAAAATCTCAGAAAACTTTTTCCGGTTTTCATTTTCATTCTTGCTCCCGGGTTGATCCTTAATTCGCAGAATATAGATATCCTGATAAAAGGAGGCCATGTAATCGATCCGAAAAACAAGATTGATGCTGTTATGGATGTGGCAGTTGCTGACGGGAAAATTCTCAGGGTTGCCCCGTCGATCCCAACTGAAAATGCAAAAAAAGTAATCGACGCAAGGGGCATGTATGTTACACCGGGACTTATAGACCTGCACACCCATGTTTTTGTCGGAAGCAATCAGGGATTTGCCGACGGATTTTCATGCGTCTCCCCAGATGATATTACTCTCAAGGCAGGAATAACAACTGTTGTTGATGCCGGGACCTCGGGCTGGCGGAACTTTCCTGTTTTCAAACGGCAGGTAATTGACCGGTCGGTGACAAGAGTGCTGGCATTTCTCAACATAGCAGGAATGGGAATGACAGGATTCCCTTCCGAAGAGGACATCAATGATATGGATGCCAGGATGACATCAATGGTTATAGACCAGTATCCTGAGATCATTGTGGGAGTTAAAATAGGGCATTACCGGGGAAGCGACTGGGCTCCCTTCGACAGGGCTCTTGAAGCCGGAAGAATGTCAGACAAACCTCTCCTTGTGGAGTGTCACCTCCCGCTCTTCCCTCTTCAAGATATCCTGATAAAAATGCGGGCAGGGGATATCTATACCCACACCTATTGTACCGCAGTCGACCGCGAATGCCTTCTCGATGAGAATTCAAAGGTTAAGCCATTTGTAATGGAAGCTAAAAAGAAAGGTGTTAAATTTGATGTAGGTCACGGGGGGGGAATGTTCCATTTCAATGTTGCTGTTCCTGCGTTCAGTCAGGGGCTGAAACCCGATTCTTTCGGATCGGATCTTCATCGTAACAGCATGAATTCAGGTATGAAGAACATGCTCGACATTATGTCAAAATTCCTGAATATAGGAATGAGCATTCAGGAGGTGATAAACAGTGCAACCTGGAGTCCTGCCAGTTCCATAAAAAGAAGCGACCTTGGGCATTTAAGCGAAGGAGCCGTGGCTGATATCGCAATACTGAGCCTCAGGGAGGGTAAATTCGGGTTCATCGACACAAGGAACAACAGGCTTGACGGCGATAAAAAGCTTGAAGCTGAAATGACTATACGGAACGGAAGGGTAGTATGGGATATGAACGGACTGGCGGCAGAAAGCTGGCTGAAAAATCAAAAATTGAAATTCTGAGAATATAAAAATAATCATTAAAATAACTCAAACATGGAACGCAGGGAACTTATCAAACATCTGACAGTGCTGCCTCTGGCCGGAACTTTTCTTCCTCTGGAATCAGTAGTGGCCCCCGCTGAAGGCCCGCTTAAACCCGGGCCAAATATTTATGAATCCATCGGTGTGGATCCGGTAATAAATTGTGTGGGAACATATACAATCATAGGAGGATCGCTTGAACGCCCGAGTGTTGTCGAGGCTGCTCATTCCGCTGCCGCTCATTTTGTTCAGTACGATGAACTTGCATTTGGTGTGGGCCGGCGCCTGGCAGAGATTACCGGAGCTGAATGGGGAATGGTGTCAGCAGGTTGTGCAGCGGGGATGAAGCACGTTACTGCTGCCTGTGTTGCAGGTGGAAATCCGGAGAAGCTTGTCAGGATTCCCGACCTTTCAGGTTTTGACAAGACCGAGGTTGTTATCCCCATAAGCTCACGCAATGCCTACGATCATGCGATCAGAAATATTGGTGTGAGAATTATCACAGTAAATACTCTCGAGGAATTGGGTAGAGCACTGAACCCCAGGACAGCCATGATATATGTAACAACTGGAAGAGATACTGAACCTGGCAATGAATTTGCAATAGACAAAATTGCTGCACTGTCCAAACCCCTTAATATACCTTTACTTGTAGATGCCGCTGCCGAAGACCTCACTGTACCCAATGTGCATCTTGAACGCGGGGCAACCGTGGTGGCCTACAGCGGAGGGAAAGCTCTCTGTGGACCTCAATGCGCAGGATTGCTTCTTGGCAGCAAAGCCATACTGATGTCGGCTTGGCAGGCAAGTTCACCACATCATGGAACAGGACGTGATAACAAAGTGGGGAAGGAGGAAATGCTTGGAATGCTCGCTGCTATTGAGGATTGGGTAACACGCGATCATGATGAAAAAATGCGGATCTGGTATACTTACCTCGCTAATATATCTAAAAAGGTAGGAGGGATCAAAGGGATAAAAACCACAGTCAGGGACCCCGAAAGCCTTAATAACAGAAGCCCTGTGCTCATCGTCTCATGGGATCCGGAACAGCTTAACATCACTGGTCCTGATGTTGCAGAGATCCTTGCAACAACAAAGCCAAGGATTGCAGTGCACAGCGGCTATGGCGAGCAGGACGGATCCACCTCAATCCGGATTGTCGCAGGGCAGATGCAACCGGGAAATGACAGAGTTGTCGCCGACCGCATCTATGAAATCCTGAATAAGAAATACCCTAAACCGGCTCCGATGGCAACCCCTATTGCAGACCTGAGCGGAAGATGGACCGTCGATATCGAATACTACAGCAGCAAATCACAGCATACTTTTATCATTGAGCAGGACGGCAACTGGATACAGGGATCACACAAGACCGATTTTTCATTGCGTGAAATGGCCGGAACAATCGAAGGAGACCAAATCAGGCTCTTCAGCTCCGAACGAATGATCGCCGACAATGTGCCTTTTACTTTTTCAGGAAAATATGCAAATGAGATTATATCAGGAGAAATTTACCTGGGCGAATATATAAGGGCTAACTTTACGGCGAAACGCAACAATTACAGGGGATCACGCCGACCGGTAAGATTCCCGAAAGGTCAGCCGCTGGCAACATAATTTCGTTGAATATGATTTGCCATGGAACAAATGTTCATTTAAGCTGTTTTATTGGTATAAAATTGTTAACAGAAAGAATTTAGAAAAGAAGAAAAATATAAATGAAAAGAAGAGATTTTATAAGGGTTTCATCTGCAGCAGGCATAGCTGGTCTGGCAGGCAGGGGATTTGAATCATTTGCTGCTCCTTTTGATCCTGGAGCAGATGGATTTGACCTTCATCCTTTTATCAAAGAGCATCCGGAGGCTGTATTCATATACCTTACTTCAGTAAGGGAAAAGACCGATTCCAGGGCAATCTATGATTCAGCTTTCAAGCTCGCCAGTGAGATGTTTGTAAAGACAAGAAAAGGGAAAGGATATCCAAATTCAACAAAGATAACCTGCAAACCCAATTGGACAGCAAGCAGAATTGACAAGAATGATCCGACAGCAAATATGGGTATAACAACTGACCTGAATTTTATTGAGGGTTATCTTAACGGAGTAAGGTCAAAAGGCCCACAGGATTTTTACCTTAGGGAATGCGCTTCACCTCACTCATGGGAAGCTAATGGTTATACCGGAATGGCTGCCAGGAACAATTTTAATCTTAAAAATCTTTCGACAAAAGACTACTGGGAACTTGGTGATGAGATCATTTTCAAGAAGATAGACGGAGTAGTTTTCAAAGAGGCCGGCTATATGGCACCTATGAATGCCCCGGATACCTTTCTGATTAATATCGCCAAATTCAAATCTCACCAGATGGGCATCACTGCTTCAATAAAGAATCTACAGGGGATAACCGGTAAGAAATTCCATCAATTTTGTGGAGGACATTTTGATATTTTCAAATCATATGACAGCCGTTATCATCAGTTTTTCCAGCCTGATTATATGGCAAAAATTACTGAGCTTCATAAAAGGCATGTTGAAATGGGAATACCCCGCTGGGATACTACAATGGACCGACCGCCTTACGGAGGAGGACTTTTTATGGAACAGTGGGTTCAGCGGATGCTCGACTCATTCAGTGTCACCCCTACAGGAATAAATATCGTTGAAGGAATATACGGACGCGATGGCGACGGTTTTGCAGGCGGACCCCATAACGGACGAGCAATGGATTATATGAGCAACAACGTCATCTTTGGAAAAGATGCTTTCAGAGTTGATATTATCACTCATTGGCTAGCAGGTCACGAACCCGGAAATTTCGGACTATTTCATATCGGAATTGAACGAGGATTATCAAATGTCCTTGACCCCAATGACATACCGGTTTATTTATGGGAAAACGGCAAAGCCAAGAAGGTTAAGCTTGAATCACTAAAACGCACTCCTCTTGTGACATACTATCTCCGCAGGAACACTAACGGAGAAAATGAAGAAAAATTCCATATGGTAAATGAACCCTTTGACTACAACGCCTGGAAAAGCGGAAAAATCGTACAGGCTGAAATGCCTTCCATAAAAGCTCTGGGAACTGATGCAAATGATAAAGTTGTTATGGAGGTTTCAGTCCCTGAGAAAGGCGATGTTTATGTAGACATACTTAACAAAAATGGAGAGCTTGTCTGGAGGATGCATGCAGATGAACTTGAGCCGGGTGTTCACCAGGTAGTATGGGATGGATTTTCCTCACCCGGATTATATAACACCTATGTAAAAGGAATGGGATGGGATGCAGAGAGTGAAATGGTAATTTATACCTGATGAGAAGACGCGACTTTATAAGAATATCATCTGCAGCCGGGGTGCTGGGATTGGCCGGATCAAAGTTTGATGCTTCGGGACACCCTTTTTTAGATGCTGCTCAGGGCTTCGATCTCCATCCCTTTATCAAGGAACACCCAGAAGCGGTTTTCATCAACCTTACATCGGTAAAGGAGAAAACTGATGCCAAAGCAATTCATGATGCGGCATACAAGCTGGCAACAGAGATGTTCGTCAAAACCTCCGCAGGAAAGGGTTATTCAAACACAACAAAGATCACATGCAAACCCAACTGGACCTGCAGTACCGGTAATAAAAAGGACCCCGAGGCCAGTATGGGCATTACTACCGACCTTAACTTCATAGAGGGATATCTAAAGGGGGTAAAATTAAAAGGGCCTCAGGATTTCTACCTCAGGGAATGTGCCTGTACATTCCAGTGGAAAACCAACGGATACGCCGCAATGGCAGAAAGGAACAATTTTGACCTCACAGATCTTTCTTCCAAAGATTTCTGGGACCTTGGAGACGGCATTATCTTCAAACCCGTTGACGGTGTGGTGTTCAGGGAAGTCGGTTTTATGGCACCCATGACCGCCGATGATACTTTCCTGATCAATATCGCTAAGTTCAAAGCTCACCAGATGGGCATTACAGGTGCAATAAAGAACCTCCAGGGTATTACCGGAAGGACATTTCACTCATACTGCGCAGGAAGTGTCGACATATTCAAGACCTACGACAAGCGGTATCACAGGTTTTTCCAGCCTGACTACCTTTCAAGAATTACAGAACTGCATAAAAAGCATGTTGAGGCCGGATTCCCACGGTGGAATGAGAAAATGGACAAACCTCCCTTCAATGCCGGCTTCTGGATGGAACAATGGGCTCAGAGAATGTGCGACTCATACAGCATCACACCAACCGGAATAAATATTATTGAGGGCATTTACGGCCGCGACGGCGATGGCTTCCATGGAGGTCCCCATAACGGCAGGGCAATGGATTTTATGAGCAACAATATCATCTTCGGAAAAGATGCTTTCAGGGTCGATATCATTGCTCACTGGCTTGCCGGACATGAACCAGGAAATTTCGGACTTTTCCACATAGGCATAGAACGAGGCCTTTCCAATGTTCTGGATCCGTTTGACATACCCGTTTACCTCTGGAATGACGGGAAAGCGAAGAAAGTAAATCTCGATTCGCTTAAAAGAACACCTCTGCTCACCTACTATCTCAGGAGGAATACGAACGGCATGAATGAACCCAGGTATCATATGGTTGATGAACCATTTGACTATAAGGCATGGAAGTCAGGTAAAATCGTAAGTGTTGACCAGCCTTCGATCCGTGCCTTGGGTACCGACGCCGCTGAAAATGTTGTGATGGAGGTCAGCGTACCTGAAAAGGGTGATGTATATGTCGATGTTCTTAACGCCAATGGAGACCTTGTATGGAGGATGCATGCCGACGACCTTGAACCGGGAGTCCATCAGGTCGTTTGGGATGGATTCTCACAACCCGGCCTCTACAATATGTACGTTAAAGGTATGGGATGGGATGCAGAACGTGAAATGGTTATTTACACCTGAAAAATCCACACAGTTATAAATCTGCGGGAGAAAAAAGATTTCCCGCAGATCTCGCAGATAACGATCATAACAGCTAACAGGTTCATCTAAATCCGTTAACAACAGGCAGAAGGATATGGCTTAAACTGGTCCCGCCATGATGAATGGTCTGGGTTGCCACCCTGGTTAAGGCACTGCTTCCCAACGGATCTCCGGTATTCGGATTCCTGTCGAACTGCGGGAAATTGCTCGACGTTATGTCGATACGTATACGGTGCCCGGGAAGAAAAGAATTTGCCGTACCGGTCAGCTCAATATCATATTCATATACCTGGTTTGGAGTAAGCAGTTTTATTTTATCGAGTCCCTCACGGAACCTTGCACGAAGTATGCCTTCAGATACCGGCATTGAGTAGCCATCAGGATAAACATCTACGAGTTTGATCATCCAGTCAGTGTCTTTTCCGTCAGTCGCCGCAAAAAGCTTCATTCTTACAGGACCTGCAATTGTAAGTGTATCGGTAAGGAAATCACTTGTATAAACCAGAACATCTTCCCTCCGTTCTATGGGTCTCTGGTCAACAGGACCAGCAGCAGTAGGCGTACCGCAGCAGTTGTTGCCTCCTGTTGTCGGGACAGGATTCAGCGGGTCATAACGATATGTGTCGGATGCTTTTTTTACAGGCTTTGTAAACGAAAGCGTGCCGCTTCCCCGGACTGAATTAGCTGGGCCATTGCCTGAGATATACATCTCCCTGAACTTCGTGCCCGGAACAGGCCAGTCGGTTTCACTTCTCCACTTATTTACTCCCATGTAAAAGAGCTGAACAGGCTTTTCAAAGTCCAGTCCGGTATTTATTCCCTTAAGGTAATAATCATAAAAACGTATCTGCAGGTCAAACATATCCATAAAAGCGTCAGGGGTAAAATCCACTCCGCCGAAAGATCGTGTCGGTCCATGCCCCCACGGACCGATGATCATCCTTGCTCCGGCTCTAGCTTCAGGAGATCCGCCGTGTTTCTTCATCCCCACGTACCCGTTTATTGTCCCCATCAGGAATATATCAAACCATCCACCAAGGGTGTGGACAGGTACCGTGATCTTTTCAAAACGCTCTTCATCGCTGATATCTTTCCAGTATTTATCATAGCTTTCATGAATCAGCCAGTCGCGGTAATGCTGGACCGGGGCTCCCTCAAATGTCACATCCATGTTATTGAGCGGAAGGTGCATCAGCACATTGTCGTATTTCAGGTTTTCAGGCATATAGCTTTCAGTATGCCAATACTGTGGAAGCATGATCCTGTTAGGCATCCTTACCACCCCCCAGCCGTAATTGAAGCTCAGCCTGAAGGCGCCTCCCATGGTAAGCCAGTTGGCATAGATATTTGTCGAGGCCAGCGCCGGAAAGGCTGCAACCAGGTGCGGCGGAGTCTGACTTGCTGCTGCCCACTGATTATGCCCCACATAACTTCCCCCCTGTGTTGCCACTTTGCCATTTGAAAAAAATTGTCTGGCAGCCCATTCAATCGTTTCATAACCATCTTTTGCCTCATCCCTGAAAGGCTCCCATTTACCCTCACTCTCATAACGCCCCCTCACATCTGTTACAACAACCGCGTAGCCGTGCTGAGCAAACTTAACCATCATCTCATGAACCCCATCCCTTTGGACACCATAAGGCGTTCTGGTTACCAGTGTGGGATATTTTCCAGGCGCTGAAGGAAGATATATATCCGCATAAAGCTTTACTCCATCACTCATGGGAACAGGTTTATGCCTTTCGATACGTATATCATTGATTATCTGATTTGGATCAGGTCCCTTGTCAAAAGCCAGAATTCCTGCCATCATTACAAGAATGAAGAATTTAATGAACAAATTCCTGATAATTCCATGAATGTTGCTGAAACAATCTTTAGTTGCCATACCTTTAACATTTAAGTATTTAAAGAGCTGAATTACCAGGTTTTATCAGGAGCTGAAATACCATTTAGGTCCCAGACTATTCTTCCGGCTCTGATAGTCATTTCTGCCACAAGCTTTTGATTTCCCATCAACTTTTCACCGCTTATATCGAGAAAGCCGAAATCTCCCTTCATGATACTGAAGATTGCAACATCGGCCTCAGCCCCGACACTTAGATTACCAAGTTCGGGTCGGTTAATTATCAATGCAGGATTCCATGTCGAACGTAAAATCACATCCTGGATGCTAAGACCCATATTCAGGAATTTTGACATAAGATTTGCCATATCCTTCATACCGCTGTTCATGCTTCCAGTGTGAAGATCGGAGCTTATTACATCAGCAACAAAACCCTGTCTTATTGAAGGGATGGCCTGGCTCCATCTGAAAGATCCGCCTCCGTGTCCTACATCAAATTTAATTCCCCGCTTCTGGGCGGCAAAAACAAAAGGCTTTACTTTTCCGTTTTCATCGACCACAGCCTCCCTGGTATCGGGGAAATACGCGTATGGGTGGGTAAAAATATCTCCGGGCCGGAGATGTTTCATGAATAATTCTTCAAGTGAAAGAGGAGGCGTCGCTGATCCGAAATCTATCATCACGGGCAGCCGGGTCAGCTCACCGGCTTTTACTGCACTGTCGGTAGGAGCCCATTCATGACCGTTGTAATGTGCAAGTTTAATTCCAACTATGTCAGAAGGGTATTGCTTTGCGCAGCGAGCAGTCAGTACCGGATTCATATCGAGAGTGGTTTGCTCAAAGGGCCCTCCCCGCATGCCCTCGGCGGCGATATTGAGAAAGGCAAGTACTCTGGTCTGGGAATTATCGATAGTTTGTCTTTTAAAGTCAGGAAAAGATCGCCATCCCGAGCTGCCAACGTCGACAAAAGTTGTTACTCCTGCACGGAATGAAAATGCGTCAGGCTGAACGGAACTTGGACCGTTCATTAGGCCCTGATCCATCCTGGTCCCGTAATAAACATGAACATGCATGTCTATAATACCCGGAGTTACATACAATCCTGCTGCATTTATGACTTTTTCGCTCTCCCGGGTATCGATGTTCTTTGCAACCGCAACTATTTTGCCGTCTTTTATGGCCAGGTCCATTATTTCATTAATCTTGTTTTTTGGATCAATTACATGGCCGCCCTTTATCACAATGCTGTAAGTCTGTGCTGTAACAATACTAACAGCCAGCAGCTGGATCAGAATAAATGCAGGTAATTTGTTTTTCATGACTAATTATTAATATTTGAAGAATACATTTAGTTGATTATCAATTACATAACCACGGAGTTGCGCGGAGTTTACACAGAGAAACACGGTGGTTTGATTTTTATGGTTAGTATCAATATCCGGGATTAATTTTTATTTATAACAAAACATAACCACGGAGTCTCACAGATCCCAATAGCTCCCGATAGCTATCGGGACGGGATACTCAGAGTAACACGGTTGATTGGACTCAGATTATCCGTGATTTACTCAGTATTACTCCGTGATACTCCGTGGTTAATGAAATTTGGTTTATCCTGTTCAGCCTGATGCCTTGCTTAATTCTTCGAAAAGGCGGGCGGCTACCAGCTTTTCCTGTCCGGACAAGAGGTTCCACGATGTAATTGTTATGCTTTCTTCTCTGCCTCCCATTACTGCCACAGAAGGGTTACCATCTCTCAGTCGTTTGATAAACTCATCACGGGTTACTTTTACCTTGTTCTTATCCCATGAGATAATCAATGTGGGGGTTCGGTTTGCAACAGGGGGAACAATTACGCTGGTTGTAACTCCGGCAACTTTTTTAGCTGAGTTTTCCATTACTGCAATTCGGTCTTCCCAGGTTTTCCAGAGTTTTGCATGATCGAGGTTGATAAATTTTTCGAGGGCGACATACATACCAAGTATCTCCTCCTTGTTCACTTTCATTCCGCGGCCGATATTCCCGCCCCTTGGGGGTGCATTGAGCCTAGCAGCTGCAATAAGATCCTTTCTGCCCATGAGGATGCCTGCGCTCTGCGGTCCCCTTAGACCCTTTCCTCCTGAGATACAGACCAGATCAAATCCCATGTCGTTGAATTTCCACAGATTCTCTACGGGAGTAGCATCGGCAGCCATATCGATCATTGTCGGTATATTCAGCTTTTTCCCCAGGGCAACCCATTCTTTATCATTTATTTTGCCATCGGGACCGGCATAGTTCAGAAACCACATCATTGCAGTATTGGGGCCTGCGGCCTTTTCAACATCTTCGGCAGTCTCAACCTCAACAATTTTTACACCGGTGTTTGTAAGTGCATGCACATACCCGTGATTATGAGCCTTCTGCACCAGTACCTCCGATTTCATTTCTTCGAGGTGAGGCAGCTGAGCTACCTTTTTCATGTCTGTACCGGTCAGTACTCCTGCAGTTCCGAGTACCAGGGCTGACCAGCATCCGGCTGTTACTGTGGCGGCTTCTGCGTGACACAAAGCTGCTATCCTTTCTCCAACTTTGTCCTGCACCTCATCTATCATTGCATATTCGCCTGCGGTAGCTCTTATGGTATCTATCACTTCTTCGTGCATAATACAGCCTGACATTGCGGTATAGGTTCCTGCAGCATTGATGAAGGTCCTTATTCCCAGTTCCCTGAACAGATTCCGTTTCGGAGCAGGAGGTGCTGCCGGTGCTGCCATCACTGATTCAAACGGAACAGAACTGCCTAAAACCACTCCAGTTACGGGCAGTACCGAAAGGTTTCTAATTGCATCCCTGCGTTTCATATAAAGAAGTTGTTTAACGTTATTTCAAGTCTAAAAAAAATATACTGCATACCTAAATGTATGCAATGCAGTCCATTTCAACCAGCGAATCACCGGGCACGCCACCCTTGGCAACAGCTACAGTTGTCCTTACGGGAGGATTACTCCCAAAACGACCCTTGTAAACTTCATTCATACCTTTATAGTCGGCAATATCGTTAAGATATACATTGACCTTCAAAACTTTATCCATTGACGAACCGGCCTTGATCAGCTCATCTTCAAGAGCTTTAAGAACTATTTCAGTATGATTCTTTATATCAAACGGTGCAACATGAGCGCCTTTCCCGGCAATAAATACCAGATTTCCATATTTTGTATGCCCTGAAAATAAAGGTACATTCTGAAAATTTGTAACATTTGCTGCTTCCTTTTCAGGTGAACTAGCTTTTGCACTGGCTGCAAGGCCGACACCAGTAATACCCAGTAATGATGTAAACATTCTCTTTAATGCTGTTCTTCTTTCTGTTTTCATAGTTATTTTAAATTATGGTTAAAAATTAATTATGTATGAGAATTTAAATTTACAGCTTTAAATAATAAACTACTGATCTTTTTGATGTCAAAACAGACCAGCAGAGTGAATATTATTATCTATCTTGATGACCTTCTGGCAAGAACAATGGGTTCTGCGATCCCGTTTAGGTCGTAAACGATTCTGCCGGCTCTGATTGTCATCTCGCATTCAAATTTCCTGTCGGTTTCAATCTTATAGCCGGTATAGTCAAAAAGTCCGAACTTGCCTTTACGCAGGTTAAGGATTGTTATGTCGGCTTCCGAGCCTACAGAAAGATTACCCAATTCCTCCCGTTTTATGATCCTTGCAGGATCACTTGTGCTCGCTTTGATCACACTCTGAAGATCCATACCTATTGCCAGGCATTTAGACATGGTTGTAAGCATGTCTTTCATAGCACCATTCATACTGCCTATATGAAGATCCGTGCTTATGGCATCTGGCAGGAGTCCGCTCTTTATGGCAGGGATGGCCTGGGAAAAGGCGAAGCTTATTCCTCCATACCCGATATCGAATACAATACCTCTTTTCTGGGCTTCAAGGGCAAAGGGCTTTACTTTACCGGTTTTTACATCAACTACCGATTCCCTGCTGTTACCCAACTGGGCATAACAATGGGTAAATATGTCGCCGGGGCGAAAATGTTTGAAAAACAATTCTTCAATTGAGAGGGGAGGATTGCTACCTCCAAAATCTACCATTACAGGCATATCGGCAATTTTACCTGCTTCAACTGCTCTGTCAGTCGGAGTCCAGTCAGGACCCGAAAAATGAGCGAGTTTGATTCCTACAATATCCTTTGAGTTTTTCAAAGCAAATTCACCGGTTAATTTGGCATCCATGTCCTTTAGATTCTGTTCGAAAGGACCACCTCTCATACCTTCTCCCACGATATTCAGAAAAGCCAGAACCCTGGTCTGGGATCTGTCAATTGTCTGCCTTTTAAAATCGGGGAATGTCCTCCATCCTGCACATCCTGCATCAACAACTGTAGTAACCCCGACCCTGAAAGTAAATCCATCGGGAACAACGCTGTTGGGGCCGTTCATGTATTCCTGATTGAGGTTATTGCCCTGGAAGACGTGGACATGGATATCAATGAGCCCTGGCGTAACATAAAGTCCCTGGGCATTCACAACCTGGATACCTTCTTTTGCATCGATGTTTTTAGCGACCTTTGCTATTTTGCCGTCTTTTACTGCAACGTCCATCACTTCATTGATGTTGTTTTTAGGATCGATAACATGACCGCCCTTGATCACGATATTGTAGGTCTGGGCTTTCATAATTCCAGCGATGGCAAAGGATAAAATGAAAATCAGGGTAGATACTTTTTTCATCTCAAATTAATTATTTTTTATTTTTTTACTTTTTTCTGCATTTTCCATTCCCTGCCGGGTGTCTCAACACGGAAGCATTCCAGGTTTCCCTGGTCCTGAAGGGTCACATACATCATCTTTCCGTCTTTACCTCCGAAAGCTACATTTGTAGGTCTTTTCCCGATAAGCTGTACCTCTCGCAACAGTTCGCCTTTGGGTGAGACAATTGCAACAACCCCTTTCCCAAACCTGGCTATATAGAGGTTACCTTTAATGTCGCACCTCATGCCATCCATACCAAAATCCGGAAACTCAATCAGAATTCTTTTGTTGCTTATTTCCCCCAGAGGAGAAAGGTTATAAGCCCATACCGTACGTGACGCATTTACATAAAGCGTTTTTTCATCAGGACTCACCTCGATTCCATTGGCAGTTCCGATAGTGTCGAGCAGTGTAGTTTTTCCATCGGTGTCAATCCTCCAGAAACGGCCCTTGCGGGCTTTCCAGTCAGGATCACTGGCATACAGGCGATCCTTGCTGTCGATTGCTATGTCATTGGGCTGGCTCATACGTGGCTCATTTGCAAAAACAGATATCCTGCCCGACGGCATGTCAACCTTCAGGATATTATGCATGGTGTAATCCGCGATAAGCATATTGCCTTTGCTGTCGAATCTTATGCCGTTGCCGATGCTTCCTTCAGGAAGCCTTATAAACAGGCTTGCCTTATGGTCAGGCGTGATCTTGCCAATTGTGCCCTGGCTTTCAAAATTGACTGCATAGATGTTTCCATACCTGTCTGAGGCCGGGCCTTCAACACCAGTGGTAAAAGTGTTTACCGGAACAATTACTACAGACTTATAATATTTGTCCGAATCCGGCTTCTGACCGGTAACAGAAAAACATTTTGATATAAAAAAGATGGAAATTGCAAAAATTTGTATAAACTTCATTATTATCTTTTATCCGGTTCAGGTCTGCAAATCATAATTTTCATTGTTCCGCAGCGCTATTTTACTGGTCAAACCTTTCAAAACCAAAGATAATTAAATTATTGTTTATGCTGAAAAATTAGGGTTTTTTAACACAGACACCTCTGATGAACCCATCCATTTACAGTTGGTTCCGGAAGATTTCAGGAGTCATCTTCGAGGTTTTAATAAGGCAGGCTTTTTTTTATTATCAATTAGATAATTTGGGTTTTATTTCAATGACTGCTGACCTGTTTCCATCGGCTTCAAGGACTATTTTTTTGAACCTGACTGAACCTTTCCCTTTAATCATCAGGGTTTCCAGTTCTGTTTTCCCGGATAACAGTTCCAGTATTGCTTTGTTACCGTCAATCTGGCATGTGCCCCAGGCATAACCGTTGCTCCAGAAATATTTTCCGGATTCTGAAGTAAATTCAATATTCCTGCTGACAGCGGAATAATTGAATCCCGATAATGCCAGTGTTGCCGACCATGATGCCATTGCACGGGCATAATGATGCCCGCACTCTGCTTCATTGAAAGGATTTCTCTTTTGTCCGTCGTATCGGTTGCGAATGTTGGAAATACATCTTAATCCGTCTTCTGTCAGCTTTTCATACAGCATCCCGACTGCAGCGGTATATTCAAAACCGGTCATGACCTCTGTAAAATAAGGGAATGGATTTACCGGTCGCGATCCGGGATAGGAAGCCATCAGTAGGGCAGATTCATCACCGAGGGCATAGCTCCTGAAACAATTGAAGTGATCTGATAGATCCGGGCGGTAGTTATATTTCATTATGCTTTTGAGCGTCCGGGTTACATTATCTTTGCTGACAAGGTATCCCAGTCCGCATATGTGAGCCATATACTGACCGACAAGCTGATCGACCAGACAACCTTCGCCAAGCTGATAATCGGGATCTCCGAAATCTGCAGATCCCATTCCGACCAGTTGTTCTTCAGGGATATCCTTCTGTTTAGGCACAATGATTTTATGGATGTAATATTCACCGTTAAAAAGATTCTCATCGGTCCATTTGCTACCGCTTTCAAACAGCTTCCTGCATTTTGTCGCCATAGCCTTGTCGTTCATAAAAAGTGCCATTTCCTCCATTGCCCTTAAAGCGCCGAGATACCAGATTGTCATCTGCGGATTTGGCCCGTAATACTCAACATCCATGGTATTGTGCTGAACACCCTCCATGACACCGTCCTGATCTCCGTCCCATCCTCCCTTTATCCATGCATAACTTATTGCACTGCTGGCTTTGGGATAAAGTTTCCTGAGGAAATCTACATCGCCAGACAGCTGCCATTCCCTGTATAATTTAAGGATACAGCCCATCTGCCCGTCAGCTGCTACTTTCGAGAATCCCTGAACAGTACTGAGGGGTAGCTTTACCCTGAAACTCATCAATCCCTTATCAGATGTAGCATGCGAGAATTCCACAAAACGCATGCTTCTGGCAAGATCACCGAAGAGGAATGCAGTGGCCGTTTCGTAATTCCACACATGGGTGCATGATCCAAAGCAACATCCGCTCCTGTCATTGCAGCCCTCCCATGCATACAGATTACCATCGGAAAGGCGAAAGCAGGTCTGAGTCCTGAGAGTGCTTATGTTGAATAGTGCCGCTTCCTTTACATCCTGCGGAAGGTCACTGCTGCAGAAAGCTTTAACGAACTCAACCGTCTTGTTTTCCAGATAATCCATCGAGGTTATCGTTTTCCGCGCCACATCCCAGGCATCATCATATTTGGTGGAATAGTAGTTCTGCATTGGAGTCTCCGACCATGCCGTCCTGTTCGGAAAATACCATGTCAACAGAAACCTGATCTTTTTTTTCTCACCCGGTTCCAGCTTATTCCCAATTGCCAGCGAAGCCATGGGTTTTGCCGAGATATCATCATTCCGGTTTTCAAGCATTCCATCTGATGACAGGTCATCCCAGAAATCGAGAATTGAGGAGCCCCATCGCTCGGGAAGCCATCCGGTCCTGAATGAAAATCGACCCTCCGAAGTACAAACGAGTGCCATGTTTCCCCATTGATCAGCCGTCTTGTCCACACCATCGGAAGTAAAAAAGATTCCTTTCATTGCTTCTTCCTCTCGAAACCTGTTCTTATTACCTGCTGCCTTCCCGCTGCTGCCGTCTTCTCCGATAAAATTCTGCAATGTTCCGCAGATGGTAAATGATACGGATTTATCAGATGTGTTTGTCAGTTCAAAATCAAGGAAAGCAACAGGTATGCTGCTGTTGTCAGTTTCCCCGGGTATCAGGGGATTGAAAGATTTAATGCGTACTTTTACAGGAATCTTCGGAGTTGAAAGATTTACCTGCCCGAACGGATATGCCGCATCGAAAGTAACTTCCCTGAAACGCGGCAGGCCATGATTGGAAGCAATAGCCCCGGAACTTCCTTCATATTCATAGAATGGAACAGGCCCCTCGAGAAGCCGAAGATCTTTCTGACCTTCAACTTCTGTATATAGAACGAAAAAGGCAGAATGATTCCTCCCTGATCCGGGATTGAATCCCTTGGCCGGAATATTCATTATCTCCCAGTCACGTAAATCCCCTCTGCCGCCAAGCGAAACTGTTCCGGTTCCGATACCCCCCACAGGCAGAGCTATTTTATATATATGTTCCTGATCGTATTTTTTCAATATAGGCCAGTCGGCAGCATAAAGTGTGTTTAAAGCAACGAAAGCACAGCTAAACACAAAAAAACTGAATTTTGTTTTCATTATAATATAAATTTGATTTCAATGTATGATGAAACCGCACATGATTGGCTTTGCCTAGCTCGTAAGCCCGGCTGAAAATTATATTTATACGTGTTTGTGATTTTAATCAGTTATGTGGGTTTCATGGTTCAAGATATAAGTATAACGGGATCCTTTTAATCCAAAGTTACGACAATTGAAACAATGATATGATGGCTTCAGATCTTTTTATCCGGATAAAGCGATCCCCCCTTTGTCAACCATGAGATGCCAAAAGCACAAAGAGCAGTTGTTTCAGCCCAGAACACAAAACTGGAGTCCGGATGATGCTCTTGTAAAAAATTGAAAAATATCACTATGGCAAGCAGACATAAAAGCATAACTATCCCGCAGGCAATGTAAATCCTGTTCCTGATTCTTTTACGACGGGTAGGCTTCGTTCTCTTTCTTGTAAACAACAAAAGAGAAAAACATGATAGCAGAAGAAAGAAACCTGCTGCGGAGATAAAATGAACCTTCCCCGGGAAATCAAGGGGCCCCGACCGGGTTGTAGGAAACCATGCAATACCCAGGGTACATAACCCGGCAAGATTTCCTGCAATGTTATCCCACTTGTCGTAACCCCTGTAGTAGAACATGAACAATCCTATGGCACAAACAGAACCTACAAAAACATCGCGCATAGGCGTGTGATAGTACAGACTAATGTTTAATAACGGCTGGCTTTTACCTGAAAGAAGAAAATCTCCAAAGAAAAGGACCAGAGGTAACAAAATGCCAATCCAGCCCACTGCTCTTCTCAAAGCCAGATATGACCAGGTCTGCGAATAATATATATCATCGGGTTTCATGATGATTATTTATTTTGATATTGATATAGATCAATAAATATATTGATATATAGCATAAATATAAATAACATATATCACTAATAGAATTGACATATATTAACTTTTTAAAGCAGGCCAGGATTTGGATTCTGATCTGATCAATCAGCTGCAATGTTTGATTTAAGCGATTTAGCGGCCATTTGAGCATATTTAGCTGCTTCTTCTTTCATATCCATTCTGTAGAGAAAACCGCTTAGCATTGAATAATCTTCACTGAACATGAAAGGATCCTGTTGGATCAGTTTGTAGAACAGCTGTTTTGCTTTTTCAACATTGTTTTCCCTTAAAGCATATTTAATATGGGCAAGTTCAACGTAATCATATTTCATGCTGAACTTATTTTTCGGATCGCGGTTGATGAATTCCGGGTAGTTGCATACTCTCTCGTATTCTCTTGCTCTGTCAATTAGCACGGGGATTGAAGCATTTCCTTTTTCATCAATATGAGACAGGAAGAGATCGGTGAATATGCTAAGCCCTTTTGATGAGAATACTATCCATTTCCCGTTAGGCGACCATGCGTGCCAGGAATTCATAGCGTAGAGGTTGCAGTCGAGCATTCGTGGTGTGCCGCCTTTGAGAGGAACGATAAAAAGACGGCTGTCGGGCATCAGATTCATGAAGTTTTCGGCCTGGCAAAATATTATCCATTTGCCATCTGGTGAGACTGTTGGGAAATAGTTGCTTTTTCCGTTGCCTGAAGCTCCTTTTACAGGAACTGCAGTTCCTCCTTTTCCCTCATTGAAAGGTATGATGCAAATATCGTATTTGAAAGGTTTCTTTCTGGAAGTAAAAGAGTCAAGCACCTCCCTGTCGGTTACCGTAATTTCATAAGTATTCTTTTCACGGGGTAATGCAGGGGCCCTTGAAAAAACAATAGAATTTCCGTCAGGAGTCCAGAATGCATTGCTTTGAACATATTCATCCAGGTTGGCCCCTGGCAGCTCTTTCAGAGTTTGCAGTTTTCTGTCATAAATTGCCAGGTGTCCGTTAACCGGGAAAAACAATTGTGAGTATGCGAAGCTTTCGGCTGAGTTCAGAGGAGGGTTATCTGCAACAACCCTGTCCTTTATTGTTGTGACAACAAACCTTCCGTCGGGCGAAATTTTTGAGAACAAGCCAAAGGTGCTTCTTTTTTCAATTTTTGACCATGACATGAAATTGTCGGGAGTAAATTCAATGGTGTCCTTTATGGTGCTAAGAAAATAACCTCCTTTATCCCTTCTGCCAGCGTCCAGGTCAAGCCCCATCTGATTACCATCAGCGGTGATGGAATGGCAATTCCCGCATACCGGGAATCCTTTCATTGCAAAATGCGGAGGGTCAGAACTTCCCGGATCGATCAACATATAATTCATTGATTCCAGTTCTCTTTCTGCCAGTACAAAAGGTATGGGCATCTGCCGGTAAAGTATCGGGGCTCCAACAGAATCAGGGCTTATTCTGAATACTACCTGTTTGCCCCGCTCTCCCTTTCCGGTTTTTTTAACCCTGAAAAAGATCCTGCCGTTTTCTGAAAGCCTTTTAATGCTGTCCCATGCAGATTCTTCAGGTCTCCAGATGGTTTTCCTGGTGAAATCTGTGACTGAAAAATTATTCTTTCCGGTATAAACCGACACTTCCCATGTAGTAGAATCTTTAGACTGGGTTCTCCATTCAAAAGCAGGGGCTGGGAATTCTGCCGGGAATATAGCGTTGTTTAAAGGATTTAATATGATAATATCCCTGTCAGACTTGTTTTTTGAAACGAGAAAAACAATAAAAGCACATACTGCAACAAGGAATATTATTGAAAGAATATTTTTTGATTTGTTCATAAATGGTCGGTTCTTAGCTATTTTTAAAAATCAGTAAACCTTTAATTCAATCAGCAAATGTAATTATTTAACAAATATGATATGAACCTATGATTATTGTGAATATCATTTTTAAGATTTTGCGGATCAGTAGTATCTGTTATTTTTTTGTTAACTTGTTGTCGTTGCTTTTTTACTAAGATGTGTATTTTCCGGGACTGAGCAGGATTTAATTAATACCAGTCGGACCGGAGGCCGTTACAACGATATTTACACTTGTAAACCATTGATCTTTATACATATATTAATCAAAGAATTATCATATAACAAAAACCTAAACTATGAAGTTGAAAAGTAATTTAGTGCGATGGATCGCTTCTGCAGCCATCATAGTGGCATTTTCCTTTTCCACTATGAAAGGTCAGAAAACTCTAAAACCGATAATCTTCCCTTTTCCACAGGAGATGCAGCTGACCGGCGGAATTTTTCCCCTCGATGAAGATGTGGTGATAGTTGTACCGTTAAATGCCTCAGGGAGTGATATGTCACTTGCCCGGTTTCTGGTTGGTGAGTTAAGCTCGAAATACAGCCTTGCAGTAAAAATCGAAAAAATTTCGGTGCTGCCTGAAAACAAAAGGGCCATTTTAATGGGCACAGGCAGCAATCCGCTGATAAAAAAATACTGCAATGACAATAAGCTTGTACTGACATCAGGAAATCCTGGCCCTGAAGGTTATCTTCTTCATGTGGGAGAAAAGCTTATTGTAATTGCCGGCTCGGATGATGCCGGAGCCTTTTATGGTTTGCAGAGTCTTCGCCAGTTGATAAGGAACGGAAATGGATCATCCGTCGAGGGAATGAAGGTGAGAGACTGGCCTCAGATGCCATTCAGGGGAATCAGGCTTTATGTGCCGGGGCCTGAAAACATGGCATTCTTCAATCGTTTCATCAAAGATTTCATGGCACTTTATAAATACAACAAGCTTATAATGGAGGTCAACTGTATGAGGCTCGACAGGCATCCGGAAGTAAATGCCGGATGGATTGAGTTCTCAAAATATATGCAATACACCCGATCAAATTCGACAGAGGGACTTCACGGAGAAGAGAAGAACTCCAGCCATTATGATGCCGGCGATGGATATATCCTTGAAAAGGATGAAATAAGGAATATCGTTGAATTTTCAAATCGCAATTTCATTGAGGTTATTCCCGAAATACCATCTCTCACACACGGATATTACCTTCTTACCCGTCATCCAGAACTTGCAGAATATCCGGGCGACAGGTGGCCTGATACCTATTGTCCTTCAAATCCGAAGTCTTATGAACTCATGTTTGATGTGTATGATGAGTATATTGAGGTTATGAAGCCAAAAATGGTTCATATCGGACACGATGAATGGTGGGGAGCTCCGATGGGTGTATGCCCTCTTTGCAAAGGGAAAGATCATTCTGTCTTATTTGCGGAAGACGTTAAAAAGATTCACAATTATTTTGCAGGAAAGGGAATAAAAGTTGCAATGTGGGGTGATTATCTGCTTGAGAGCGTGCGTGACACTCTTGTTCAGAACAGGATCTCTTCCACCGGAATGAAATACCAGACACCTGGAGCGGTACGGCCGGAAGTAGTTAAAGAAATGATACCTAAGGATATATTGATTTTCAACTGGTTCTGGGACAGCGAACAGAAAGAAAAGGAACTGAATGACTTCGGATTTACACAGATTTACGGAAATTTTATTCCAACAATAAGCAACTGGGATTTGCGGACAAAGCAAATAAAGATCACCGGAGGCGCTCCTTCAGCGTGGGCCTCTACGAATGAATTCACCTTCGGTAAAGATCTTATTCTTGATTTTATGGGATGTGCCAACCTATTATGGTCAACTCATAACATTGGACAGCTTGAACTGGGATCAATCGTAAGGGAATCGATGAGCACCGTCAGGGAAGACCTGAGGGGAGTAAGGATACCAAGCAGAGATGGTGATCCTGTGGTTCCCGTTGATATCTCACCATATGTCAATATGAATTCAGGAACTGAAGCTTTTAATATGGATTTGCGAGCGCTTATGATGGGTGAGGTTAGAAAAGGACCGCTTCTTTTCAACCTGGTCAACCCTGCAGGTACATATGGCAGCACACTGATTGCAGTGGGCTCTGCGGGGAGTGACCCGGTCCGTATGGCTGGCCAGGTTAACGGAATATCCATCGGCGAAGATGTCAGCAGCCTCATCTTCCTGCATGCATGTGCCAGGCCTGCCGCTAACCAGAAATCCTATTTCAACATACCCAATTTCTTCGATTCTGCAGACCTTCTGGGATGGTATGAAGTTGTTTTTGAAGATGGTTATAAGGAAATTATACCAGTTCAGTACGGAGTCAATATACTGGAATGGAATCCCGGAGGGGAGAAAAGCCTCGATACCCGCCAGGGTGACACGGGTTCTCCACAGAGCGCCTATTGCTATATGGCCGACCCGGTCCCCTGTTCGGTGGAAGGTCAATATGTTCCAATCACCTTTTTTGCTTTTGAATGGGTTAATACAAGGTACGGCAAGGAAATAAAGGAAGTGAACCTTTGCGGATCGAATAATTATCAGACTCTTCAGCAGGATTACGGCAAAGTTGTTACGGAACCGATGAAGAGCAATGCCATTATACTCGCCGGAATAAGCAAGGTGACCCGTCGTGAGCCATTCAAACCCAGATAAGTTGAGTAAGTAATACAACCGAAAATAAGAAAAATGAGAAGAAGGAAGTTTCTGAAGATCTCTGCTATGGGCTCGGTTGCTGCAGGCGCTTCCCCGGTAATATTGACTGGAGGATGGAAGAGCGCAAATGACAGGGTAAATGTTGCTGTCATAGGAATACGCGGACAGGGCCTCGGACATATTGCAGAGTATCAGGCTCTGCAGAATGTTGAAGTAACTGCATTATGTGATGTGGATGAGAACCTGTTTGCTGAAAGGATTAAGAGCCGGTATACAGACAGGGGTCTCCGCAACCCACAACTTTATACCGACTTGAGAAAGCTACTTGAAAACAGAGATATTGATGCTGTTTCCATTGCAACTCCAAATCACTGGCATGCCTTGTCTGCTATATGGGCTATACAGGCAGGAAAACATGTCAGCGTTGAAAAGCCCTGCTGCCATACTTTTCATGAAGGCAGACTATTGACCGAATTTGCCAGAAAATCGGGTAAAGTGGTACAGGATGGAGCTGAACAACGAAGTAATCCCTGCGCCAGATCCGCTGTGGAATTCCTCTCGAAAGGAAAGCTTGGGGAAGTGTATATGGCAAAGGGAATATGCTATAAATGGCGCGACACTATTGGCAGATATCCTGATGGATACAGGGATCCCTATTCAAGAGATTATATGTCAAAGGTTAATTATGATTTGTGGCTCGGACCGGCACCTGACAGACCTTTCAATATAAACAGGTTCCATTACAACTGGCACTGGCACTGGGATTACGGAAATGGTGACATTGGAAACCAGGGGGTCCATGAAATGGATGTTGCACGCTGGGGCCTTGGGGTAAAGTTACCCGTTAAGGTGGTTGCAACGGGAGGACATTTTATGTTTGACGATGCCCAGGAAACTCCAAACACCCTAATGGCCCTGTTTGAATTTCCCAATCCTGAAGGCGGAGGAGATAAAAAGAAAATCCTTGAGTTTGAAACCCGTCACTGGATGACTAACCCCGAAGGTGATCACCTGGGCCTTGAGGATACCAGAACCAATACCTATATGACCAGTTCGGAAAATGTTATTGGCAACATATTTTATGGTTCAAAGGGATATATGCAGAAAGATGTAAATCACTGGCAGACATTTATGGGGAGAGATCGCCGGCCAGGCGAATCAGGAAGCGGACCGGGCAACCATTACAAAAATTTTATTGATGCAATAAGGGCTAATGATCCGGGAATACTTACGGCTCCGATTGAAGAAGGATTCTATTCGTGTGCTCTGGTGCATCTTGCAAACATCTCCTACAGACTTGGAAGATCGCTGGAGTTTGACCCCCATGCTATGAAATTTGTTAATGATCAGGAAGCTGACAGAATGCTCACAAAGGAATACAGAAAACCCTTTATTCTGCCTGAAATTATATAACAGCCGGTTTATTCAATACCAATTTAAGTATGAAATCAAAAAGGCAATCCCGTTACAGGTGGTTTATCCTCGGATTGCTTTTTACTGCTACCACCATTTTGTATATCGACCGGTCGGCACTTGGTATTCTGGCTCCTCACCTCCAGGTTAAGATCGGATGGACCGAACAGCAATACGGAATAATAAACAGTGTTTTTATGCTGGCCTATGCTGTCTGCTTCCTGATTATGGGAAGCCTTATCGACAAAATGGGGACAATGAGGGGTTATCTCCTTTCAATAATTATCTGGAGTCTGGCTGCTGTTGCCCATGCTTTTGCCCGTGTTTGGACAGGATTCGCTTTTTCCAGATTTGCCCTTGCCATCGGTCAGTCAGGTAACTTTCCTTCAGCCATCAAAGCTGTGGCAGAATGGTTCCCCGGAAAAGAAAGGGCTCTTGCGGTCAGTATTTTCAACGGCGGATCAAATGTGGGTACAATAATTGCCCCGCTGATAATCCCGTGGCTTGTGCTTTCTCTCGACGACTGGCGTTATGGATTTCTGTTCACCTTCCCTTTGAGCCTGATATGGATGATCATCTGGATAAGATCATACCGTAAACCGGAGAATCATAAAAAAATATCCGTACGGGAACGTGATTATATTCTGGGTGATGCCATTCCGGAACCTGCTGAAAAGCAAGAATTTAAGAAATTATTATTATACCGGCAGACCTGGGCAATTGCTTTTGCAAAATTCATTGCTGATCCTATATGGTGGTTCTATCTTTTCTGGGGAGCCAAATACCTTAATGTAAAATTCGGCATTAATCTGAAGGATATCGGACTGCCTTTCTTTGCCATTTATACTATATCCTGGGTGCTTGGAATGGTTCTGGGATGGCTTTCATCGCGATTTATAAAGATAGGATGGGGGATAAACAGGGGAAGGAAGGTAAGTATGCTGATATGCGGATTGGCTGCCCTCCCGGTAATGTTTGTCCCCCATACGGGCGAAATGTGGCTTGCAGTAGGGCTGATCGCCATAGCCGCGGGAGGTCATTGCGGCTGGTCGGCTAACGTTTTCAGCCTGATGTCGGACGTATTTCCAAAAACAGCCACGGCATCTGTTGCCGGTTTCGGAGGTTTCGCCGGGGCCGTTGGCGGCGCCCTCGCTGCATTCATCATCGGAAGAATTCTTCAGAACCTGGGCACTGATGGCTATACCATACCATTTTTAGTTGCCGGATCAGGATATTTATTTGCCTTGCTGATAATTCACCTGATGGTTCCCAGGATAAAAATGATCGAGACATAGATTTTATGACTGGAGAAGAAAGAATAATTGCAGCTGTTGGTCACATGGAACCGGACAGGGTTCCATATGATCTGTCAGGCACAACCGTGACTTCCATCACCAGGAATGCCTATTACCGGGCAATGCAGTTCCGTGGCCTCAGCCCTGAAACAGATCCCATGGAGGTAGATCCGGTTCAGCAGATTGTAACCCCTTCTGAATCCAACCTCAGAATTCTTGGTTCGGATACCAGAAGGATTGGCGCATGCAGGATTCCGGGATATCCTGAGCAAAAAATTCAAAAGGGCACGGTGTCTGAGGTTACTGACTTTTACGGCTGCAAATGGCAGATGGACAGCAGCAGGGATCTTTACTTTAACCAGATATCCTACCCTTTGATGGATTCTGACGTACTCTCAGGATCTCTGCAAAGACTTTACAGAGTCAACTGGTCTGATTATACAAATACTTTATTCAGTGACCTTTCCGTACAGATTGAAAAGGTCGGCGACAACTGCTGCATTGCGGACAGGAATACTGCAGGTTTCACCGAAAACAGCCTGCGTATAAGAGGTTATGAGAAATGGTTTCTCGACACCCTGATTGATCTTCCGGGTGTTGAAGCATTGCTTGATATAATACTTGAGGACAAAATAAGATACTGGGATGAAGTTATAAGATGGGCAGAAGAAACCGGCAACACAAACAGGATAAAGATAATCTCCGAATGTGATGATCTGGGAACACAAACCTCCACGATCCTGGATCCCGGTATGCTTAGGCAGATTGTCATTCCCCGTCTGAAAACACTTTTTTCACATATCAAGGGGAGGCTTCCTCATGTAAGGATCTTTATGCACACCTGCGGTTCCGTCAGGGAGCTGATACCCGATCTTATTGAAGCTGGCATGGATATTCTTAATCCCGTTCAATTCACCGCCGCGGGGATGGATCTAAAGTCGTTGAAAAGGGATTTTGGCGATACCATTATATTCTGGGGAGGGGGAGTGGATACACAGTCGACACTTAACAAGGGAACAGCCCGGCAGGTGAGAGATGAAGTGAGGAGGATAATTGATATTATGGCTCCGGGCGGAGGATTCGTTTTTGCCCCGGTGCATAATATACAGGATGACGTTCCTCCGGAAAATTTCTGGGCAATGTGGGATACCCTGCAGGAATATTGTAAACAGACGACGTGATAATCTGGTAAATATTCACATTATCAATCATCCGGATTTACTAACTTTCATGTAAAATAAAACCTAAAGCGAAAACCAATGTTTAACAGCAGGCACCCATGGCATGATGTCTCCCCGGGCAGGAACATTCCTGCGGAAGTTAATTGCATAATTGAAATCCCCAAAGGATCGAAGGGAAAATATGAGCTTGAGAAATCATCGGGCCTGCTGATGCTTGACCGGGTATTATTCTCATCGGTTCATTACCCGGCAAATTATGGATTTATTCCGCAGACATATTGTGATGACCATGATCCACTTGATATCCTTGTCATCTGTTCCATCGACGTTTTTCCAATGTGCATTGTTGAGGCAAAGGTGATAGGCGTGATGGAAATGTTCGACGGAAAGGAAAAAGATGCAAAAATAATCTCAGTAGCCAGTCATGATATGTCAGTTAATTATATTAATGAGCTATCAGAGCTTCCTCCCCATACACTGGTGGAACTGAAAAGGTTTTTTGAAGATTATAAGAAGCTGGAAGAGAAGGAAGTAAAAGTTGAGCATTTTTTGAAAAGAGAGGAAGCCTACAGGATAATAAACGAAAGCCTGGAATACTACCGTACGCACAGCAAGGGATTGATGTAAGTGATTGCATTACATATTCCTAATTGTGGCCTGTAAAAAGATAAAAGGTATAAACAATATAAGCCAGAAACAGAATGGCAGCTTCCCATCTGTCAAGTCTTTTCTTTTTCCCTGTGAACATTGTAGCAAACAGCAAAAGGGTACCGGATCCCAGAAGGTATAAATCAATATTGAAATTTACATTATAATCAAGAGGCCTTATCAGTGCACTTAATCCGATAATAAGGCAAATATTGAAAATATTCGATCCAATCAGATTTCCCACTGCAATGTCGTTATTTTTCTTTATCGCCGCAACGACTGAAGTTGCGAGCTCAGGCAATGATGTTCCCGCTGCAATAATTGTCAGTCCGATGACAGGTTCGCTTATTCCGAGGATTCTTGCCAGTTGAACGGATTGCGTTACCACAAGACGTCCGCCTGTAACAAGCAGAGCCAGGCCAATTAATATAAAAATGAATATTTTGGTTGCAGACAGATTTTTTGTATCAATATGCTCTGTAGATGGGTCTGACCGCATCTGGGTATATACATAAAACAGGAAGGCTCCGAAAGAAACCAGAAAAATAATTCCTTCAAACCTTGTCAGAACCATATTGCCCGGCGTTAAAAAATCACTGGAAAGAATAAAAAGCATCAATACAGCCATAAACGACAAAGGAATTTCTTTCCATACTGTGCTTGACTGAACAGCAAGGGGGCTGATAATTCCGGCAATACCGAGGACCACGAATAGATTGAAATTATTGCTGCCGATAATATTCCCGAAAACTATATCAGGGTGACCTGAATATGCTGCAAAAACGTTAACTATCATTTCGGGCATTGAAGTTCCGAAAGCCACTATTGTGAGGCCTATGGCAAGGTCAGACACCCTGAATCTCTTTGCCAGAGATGATGCCCCTTCCACCAGCCAGTCGGCTCCTTTGATCAGTATAACAAATCCGAGAACAAGCAGCAGGATGTTAATTAACATAATGTATGTCTAATTCAGCAGACAGTAAACAAAGCATAAGCGTAGGTAAATCGTGCGCTCTCAGGTACCTGGACAAGGATTCTCTGCCCGGGTTCCAGGATGCGCGTCCTCATCAATTCCTCAAGCATAAGGATAAATGATACGGTTGCCACATTACCGACACTTTTCAGATTTGTGAACCACTTTTCTTTCGGAATTGGGATACCCAGTTTTTCCAGTTCTGCAAAGACCGGTTCTCTGAAGAACTCTGAAGAGATGTGCGGAAGGAAATAATCTATTGAATTGATATCAAAGTTCCTTTCTTCGATCACCTCTTTCAGAAAGCGTCCGCCAAGCGATACAATATTTTCACCCAGCATTCGAGTATCCTGCTTAAGCGAAAAAATCGATCTGGTTAGCCACTCTTCCTCTTCCCATCGGTACCACCCAAGTAATTCACCTTCGGGATTCTTGTCGGCACCGGCATACATGCATGTTTCCCTTATATTGGCGTATGATCTTGTTTCAATCCATTCCACTCTAAGTGGTAAATTACCCACAGGTTTGTTTTCAAGTAGGATAGCACCCGCTCCGTCAGACAGCATCCAGCGAAGGAACTCCTTTTCAAATGCAAGTAAAGGGTTTTCCTTAAGTTTGCTATCATTCCTTGTTTCGTTTTCAAAATATCTGGCACGCATCCAGTGTGACAGGATTTCGGAACCTGTTATAACAGCATTCGGAGTCATTCCTGACATAACTGACATATAACCATATTTCAACGCCTGAATGCTGGCACAGCATGAACCTGCAAAGGAAGCAATCTCGATCGAAGGAATATCCAGAAGTCCATGTACCATGGAGGCGTGTGATGGCATTATCTGGTCGGGAGATGCGGTTCCGCAGGCCAGAAGCCGGACCTCTTCCTTACCAAACCTGAGATTGAACAATAATTTTACCGCTTCAGCAGCAAGCATGGCATTGCTGTGGGTTGGTTTTCCTCCCTTTTCCAGAGCATAATACCTCGTCACAATGCCATTGTTCCTCAGTACAATCCTGCGTGCCTTTGAGGGCCTGTTGTCAATCATACCCAGATACTCCTCCATCTCATCATTTGAAACAGGATTGTTGGGAAGAAATTTGGATATTCCTGTTATATATACTTCGTGTTGCATATTTGTTAAATGGTAATTAATATTTGACTTTTTTATTGCCGGGTAAATAAGGTAATTTGTATAAATACTGATTATTATGACTGATATTTAGCTATTTGTTCTTTAATTGCCCTTTTCCGGAATGGTTTTGTAATGTGGAATAACAAAGTTGCAAAAGGCGATATCAGATATATTACCGCGAGAAGATAGTATTTGAAAAGCCTTACCCGGAGTAACCGTTCCGGATCACCGTAACTACCTTTTTTTTGAATGAATTTGGCCCAGATCCGGAAAAAAACAATGCCTCTCTTTTCAATCATCAGGAGGCCGGGCTTAACATCCACACCACCTGCTTCCACAATCTTCATCTTTGCTGAATCTATGTTGTCTTCCAATAACGATTCATGAATTATTTCCCCGTACCGCATTGCACCTTTAATATCCTTTCCGGAAATTCCAGCCGGAGGGAATATTTTCATAAACCTGTCCTTTTTCCCTGTGAACATCCATCTGATTATGGAAACCACGCTTAACAAGTTCGATGCCCTGTCGTACAAAACAATATTCCCGGCATAATTTCCTCCGGCATCTGCTATGTATTTTTTTATCTTTTCGTGGGCCATTATCCACATATTGCGGCTTCCTATAATGGTAATCACCGGTTTCCCGGAAATTACCCGTCGTGCTGCTTCATTCTGAAAAAAGGAATGAACGGGGATTGAAGGCGAAAGGAACCAGGGTTGCCAGGCAACAATTACAAGGTCAAAATCTTCACTACCGGTTATTGTCAACGGTTCAAGGTCGCATGGATTCCCGTTAACACACTCAGGCATTGCCTGGAAGAACTGATCCGATGTCCAGGGAAAAGGAAACGGGGGAGCCGGTTTCAGGGGTTCATAGGTGATTGAAATTTCCTTATCGGCAACCAGAGGTGATAAAACCGAATTTAAAATATCTGTGAGCTGACCTGTTTGTGAATAATAAACAACTAAAACTTTTTTTTGCATCCTAAATTTCCCAAACTGTGATTTTTAAATGGTAAACATTTCTATTAAACAAGAAAGTGGCGTGGTGAAATGGTGTCACTATATCCAGATAATTTCATCCTTCCATTTCAAGTGCAGTTTCAAGGGAGCTGATAAAAGATATTATACCTCTTTTATTGCTTTCTCTGATGAAGTCGTTAAGGCTCTTGCTTTTAACACCGGAGAAATCTCCCACAATCGCGAGTTGCATCCTGTAATTTGAGAACTTCTGAAGAATTTCGCCTGCCAGCTTTGTTTTAAGATCAAAAAAATCAGGATGAAGGGTCTCTTTATGAACAATGATCTTATTACTGCCGCCATATCCGGCTTCAACCATCAGGTCGAGTATATCACCCGGTTCTGAAATTATCTCCGATCCAGGAAGAATCTCAGCTATCACCTGGCCGTCGGTAGTTGTATGATATCTTAACATCTTTCTTATTATTTGTTTATTCAGAAGGAATCATTTATTCTTTTGGCGTATTTCCCAGTACGAATGACAATTTCCCTCCGCTTACCACCGAATGAAAGGGCACGAATAATGATTCCAGTTTCTTCCCGTTAAGTGACGCAGTGTGGACATAAACATTTTCGGGAGAATTGTTTTCCGTTTCAATAATAAACTGACTGCCGCTATGATATTTATTATTAAGACTGATTGTAATTCTGTCGAACAAAGGTGATGTTATTCCGAAACGGGGGTCATTGTTTGTTAATCCCCTTACATCAAACAGGCCGATCGACGACATCACATACCAGGCTCCCAGCTGGCCCTGGTCCTCATCCTGACCATATCCATAACCATGGATCCCTTCCGTTCCGTAAAATTCATTCAGAATTGCCCTTACCCACTTCTGTGTTTTTGAAGGCATCCCTGAGTAATTAAACAGCCAGGAAGTATGCAGGCATGGCTGATTGCCATGGTTGTATGGCTTTGTTATTCCTGCAAATGCGTGTATTTCAGTTCCTCCTCCGAAAATATCTTTCTCGGAAATAATGAATGTGCTGTCGAGACGGCTGTTGAACTCATCCTGTCCGATCCTGGAGACAATCCCTTTGGGGTCATGAGGGACATAAAATGAATACTGGAATGCATTTCCTTCCTGAAAACCATCATGAGGCACTGCAGCATCGAAATCCTCAAGGAATTTTCCGTTCTCAAGCTTTGGCCACATCATTTTTCTTTGCGGATGAAAAATTTTCTCCCATCCCCCGGAGAGCTGCATCAGCATTTTGTAATCATCTTCCCTGCCCAGTGCCTTTGCCATCTGGGCCACAGCATACGATGTGAATGAGTATTCGAGTGTGTGGGAACATGAGAATTTCCAGAGTTCATCAGCTCCTTCACCCTTTGCCATGTAAGGGACATAACCGAATTTGACAAATTTCCCGACATCCATCTTTCCTGCACCGAAAACACGGTTTTCAGAGGTAATCTCATTTTTTAACGATGCCTCATAACCTTTTTGAATGTCAAAATCCCTAATTCCGCACTGATATGCTCCGACAATAGCCAGGGGTACCTGGTTTGTGCCGACACCCGAAACAAACTTGCTGCAGGCGATTCCATCACCCAGCCAGCCTGCATCCTGATATACCTGAAGATGGGTTTTTACGAAATCCGACAGGTATTCAGGGTAAGCCAGGGCCCATAGCTGGATGAGATTCCATTGTCCTCCCCAGATCCCGTCTGTGTTGTAGAAGTTGAAAAGAGGTTTGTTGTCATTTCCCAGGGGAAGTATACCTGAGGACCCGTCGTGCCGGGGATAAGCTCCGTTTACGTCGCTTGCCAGCCCCCTGCCGAGAAGGGCATGATACAAACCGGTGTAAAACTTAACCTTGTCGGTAGTGTTACTTCCTTCAACCCTTATCCTGCCCAGATATTTGTTCCAGTTTTTTTTCGTTTTTTCTGCAGCCTCATCAAAACCAAGGTCCTTTGCCTCAGCCTCCAGATTTAATCTTGCATTTTCCACCGAAGTATATGACAGTCCTGCCTTTATGGTTATGCTTTCTTTGTCTTTTGTGGAGAAGGTAAGATACAGACCCGCACCCGGTCCTGTAGCTTCCTTTGCATCCGGTTGAATCGCTGTACCATGGAAAATCCCCACCGCCCGCGGTGATTTGTCGATCACCGCTGAAAAGAACATCTTTACGCTTGCCCCCGTCTGGTATTTTTTTACATATTCGGGATAGGTTTCAACATATCCTTCTATCCGGCCTTCTTCCGTTAATCTGACCAAGGCATCCCTGACTTCACCGCTTTCACCCTGTTTGTTGCCAATGTCAAATAAGATATGTGAATCATCGCCGGAAGGAAAAGTATAGCGATGGAAACTAACCCTGTTGGTGGAAGTTAATTCTGCCCTGATACCGTAGTCCTTAAGGATTACAGAATAATAGCCCGGATCAAGGATCTCATCTTTCTTATCAAAGAATGACCTGTATCCGGTTCCCCGGGTATCAACTTCGCCCGGAACCGTTTTAAGTTCCCCTTTTGTAGGCATGAAGACAACTCCTCCGACCTGAAATTCATGAAAATTGGGGAAACCTTCTATCGACTGATGCCTGTAATCATAACCCACTGCTTCCCATCCGCTCAGATTTCCGCGGTGACCGTCAGTCGACGGACCGGGTTTGGCCAGTCCGAAAGGATTTGCACCCGGGGCAATATGAAACCATCTGCAGTGTGCCGTTCCGATAAGAGGATCGACATATTGGGTTAGATCCTCAGAGTCGGCTGCCTTGTCTATTGATTTGCAGGAGATAAACAACAGGATCAGAATAACGGGAAGATATAAAAAGCGACTTTGTTTTTTCATCAGATTCAATTTAATAAGATCGCTTTCAAAAATAACAGAAATTAATTTAGAGAAAGCTCTTCCTCTTAAGAAAGAGGGGAATTACAGGAATCGACAATAAGGGGCTGCATCAAAAGCTTAAATAATGCTTTTGATGCAACCGCCTTTTTTTGAAAAGATCAGGAATGAAAACAAAGAAGCTGCCTTTTATTTTACCGGATACCTGATTTCTTTCTCAGGCCATTGTCAGTCATCACCCACACATGTTCATATTTTTCAAATTCTCCTGTTCTGGAGATATCTGACAAATCCCAATTGCAGTCATCATCGGGGTAACGGTATCGGAATAATCTTTCAGTTTCGCTCGTGAAGTGAACATTTGTGCCTTCAGGTACATAGAGATTGACAACAACATTATCAAATGACCATTTTCTCTCATCAGAGATTCTGAAATATTCATCAAGAAAAATAGTATCGCCATTAATTGAATAGTTATACATTAGTTGTTCAGCCTTTTCTATTGCATCCATCCTGTTTTTTCCTGAAGAGCGTTTTCTGACATTGATTTTAATGTATTCATCATTTGAGCTGTTAATTCTCAGGGAGGGACTTATGAACAGATTCCTGTTGTCATCTGTGAAATAGATATTGTAATCTTCATCGGGGAATGAAATATCCTTGTCATATTTCAGATCTTTAACCTTGTTACGCCCGAAAATGTATATATCTCCCTTCGATTTTTGCAGCACCTCCTCTGTTCCTGTTTTGGCTGTCTCAGCATAACTGATTCCCTCATTGAACAGTAGTATTGAAAGTGCGGCAACAGCTATTATCCATATAATGAATCCGGCAAGTGAAAAGAGCATGTCCTTAGCCCTGAACCAGACAATCATTTTTATTCCCCAGTAGATCATTGCCAGGAGGGGCATCAGCAGAACCACGAATGTAAGTGCGATTATCCATGGAGCCACGGCAGGATTAACAATATATTTCAAAAAATCAGGAAGGAAGAAGAGATTCATATCACAGGCATGTGTAGAGAAATAGCCGGGATACTTAAAAAAGAATACCATGATAATTGAAACAAGGGCAAAAAAACCTGTCAGTATGAATGCCAGCCCCAGAATAATAAGGAATACCCGCAACGCTATGAAGAATACTTTGCCCATTGCCCTGAAAATCTCATTAAGGGCACTCCCAAAACGTACAGTGTCGGTACCTCGCGTCTGGCTGGAAGCAGATGAAGAAGAAAAGGATTGTCCTTTCATTCCATATCCCGGGCTGTCAGAATCAACTCCGTACATTTCCTTTTTTTTCGCTTCTGTATTAGCCGATGGCAGGGCTACCCAGAGAGCCAGGTAGATAAATAATCCAACTCCGGCAAAGAATGCAAAAATGGTAAAAATTACCCTGATCCAGACCGGATCAATATCAAGATAGAGTCCCATTCCTCCGCAAACTCCTCCTATAATCGAATCATCGGGATTTCTGAACAGAGTTTTCTTTTGCAGAGCCCTTTTATAAGCTTTTTGCCTGTCGTCTGTCTCACCTTCTGCTTCGAAATCCTCTGGACGACCGATGATCTTTATCATAGCCTCCACATTGTCCTTCGAAATGACTCCCGCTGTTGCTCCCTGTGACTGAAAGATTTCAGCAATACGGTATTCGATATCTTCAATAGCTTCAGCTCCGCCCGGTATTCTTCCGATTTTATTGTTGATCTCATTGAGATACCTGCGCAGGATGTTGTAAGCTTCTTCATCTGCCTGAAACAGGATACCGCCGAGGTTTATTTTTATGGTCTGATTCATTTTATTAATATTTATTAATATATAATAGGTCAGCAAAGCATCAACGGGTTCTTATTAGATTTACAGATTCAACCAGTTCATCCCATGATTTATCCAGATCGGCAAGATACTCCCTGCCTTCAGGAGTAAGCTCATAATATTTCCTTGGAGGACCCTGTTGCGATTCTACCCAACGGTAGCTTAAAAGCCCGGCATTTTTCTGACGTGTCAGTAAAGGATAAAGCGTTCCTTCCACGACAATCACCTTTGCTTCCTTGAGTTCCCTGATAATATCACTTGCATAGCAGGAAGCCTTAGATAATACCGATAGGATACAATATTCAAGGATTCCTTTGCGCATCTGGGCTTTTGTGTTTTCTATGTCCATTTCCTTTGTTTTTATTGATTTCAGAAATATAACCGGTCAGATTTTAATATTCTTTCTGACAGCATCAAATTCTCTTTTTACTGCCTCCTTGATATTGTGAATATTGACCGGATCTCCCTTCATTTCTATTTTCTGGGCTGTTGTACGGGCTTCAGGAAGAACTATATACAGAATTAGGTACACCAAAATACCCAATCCCCCGGCCATCGTAATCGCGATAAAAATTATGCGTATAATCCAGGGATCAATTCTCCAGTATGCTCCCATTCCCGAGCAAATACCGCCAATTATCCTGTTGTCGGGATCGCGGTACATCCTGTGGCCCCCCGGACTGGCAAACTTCTCGCGCGCTGATGGTCCTTCATTGTCTGATATGTCTTCCGGATTTCCCATAATGGAAATTACATCCAAAACATCTGAAATATTTATCACTTGTTTATAAGTGTTAAGTTTAACCCTGAATAGCTCAGCCATCCTTGTCTCTATGTCCGCAAGGATTTCAGCAGAGCTCTCTTCTCCTGCAAAATTCATCTCAAGGTTCTTCAGATATCTTTTTAGTTCGTCATAGGCATCTTCGTCAATATTAAAAGAATGCCCACCAAGATTAATACTTACTGTGATTTTCATTTTCTTTGTTTTTTCGTTTCTTCCTGATTACTTGCACTGAATTTTTAACTCTATTTTTAGGTAGTATTATCTTTAAAGAACCTTAGATATTTTACTACTATAAAATATATACAACATAATAATACAAAGATATTAATAAAAATAAATACTATGTATAACATAGTACATAAAAAAATTAAAAACCGGACAAATAACTAGAAGATACAGATAATGTACAATATAGCATCTGGTTTATATAACTCAAAAAGTTATTTTAGCAGATGATTATGTGAAAGATCTGCACAAAAACCTGTTACAGGTATGCCCTATATCAAAAAAACATCAATCAGATTGAAATTTCTTTTCTTCGGGTTATGGCTTTTCTGTAAAATTCAAATTAATTGTTATTGCCATCAGAATGTCTATTTTTATGCAAACATATAATTGATGAGGAACCGATACAAATGGGGAATTCTTGCACCCGGAAAGATGGCTGCAAAATTCACAAATGCCCTTAAATATTCTGATTATGCAGAGTTATATGCTGTAGGATCGCGCGACATTAATAGATCGGCGAAATTTGCCTCCGATCATGGTTTTAAAAAGTATTATGGCAGTTATGAGGAACTAGCTGAAGATCCTCAGGTTGACATCGTTTATATAGCATCACCCCATTCATTTCATCGTGAACAGGCAATACTCTGCCTGAAAAACAAAAAAGCAGTCTTGTGTGAAAAAGCATTTGCGATAAATGAGCGTGAAGTGGAAGAGATGATTTCTGAGGCCATCAGAAATAATGTATTTCTAATGGAGGCTCTCTGGCCCCCTTTCCAGCCATTCTATAAAAAAGCTGCTGAGATTCTTGAAGCAGGCGTGGCAGGTCCGATTCTACATATGCAGTGTTTCTTCTCCTTTATTCCGCCTTTTCAGCCTGACGACAGAAAATTCAACGTTGCACTTGGTGGAGGTTCGCTTCTTGATATAGGGATTTATCCTGTGATAGATGCATTGACATTTGCCGGAGTTCCTGACGGAATTAAAGCCTATGCTTCTTTCGGAAAAACAGGATCAGAAGAGTCTGTTAATGCTCTGTTCAGATATGATGACGGAAAGACGGCCAGTATTTACAGTTCATTCCGGACCAATGTAGGAATAGGCTGCAACATTTTGTGTGAAAAAGGCAAGCTATCTCTTTCACGAGGGCGTGATATGAATCAGGTGGTGATACTGGAACTTGAGGGCATGGAGAAAGAAACGCTTACGTTTAGTCCTCCTGCAATGGGATATCACTGGGAGGCGGAAGAAGTAATGCACTGTCTTGATCAGGGACTTACTGAAAGCCCTGTCGTCCCGCTTTCATTCAGCCGTAACCTGATCAGGACTCTCGACAGGATACGGTTTGATGCAGGGATCAGATTTCCTCAGGATTAATGTAAAAGACCGCATGCAAGACCAATTTTTATGAAAACAAAATTTTAGTCGAGGAAGTGAATATAACAAATGAGGAGGCCTTATTGCACAGGAAAAAGATGCTTCTCAGCATGATCATTCCTCTGATCTTTATTTTCCTGATGTGGATTTTGAAAATTACAGAGGTGCTTTTTAATCTTGATTTGACGCATCTGGGTATACTCCCTTTAACGTTGGAAGGTATTCCCGGGATATTATTATCTCCTTTCGTCCACGGCGATTTCAGGCATCTTTTCAATAACAGCTTACCTTTGTTTTTTTTGGCTACTGCCCTTTTCTATTTCTATTCGGAGATTGCAATAAAGATATCATTATTGAATTGGTTCCTGACTGGGTTGTTCGTATGGCTGGCCGGCAGGACTTCATGGCATATTGGGGCATCAGGACTTATTTACGGGCTGGCTTCATTTTTGTTTTTCAGCGGCATTATAAGAAGGTATTTCAGGCTCGTCGCACTGTCGCTGCTTATTGTGTTCCTATATGGCTCAATGGTATGGGGCATCTTCCCCGATGTATATAAAAATGTGTCATGGGAATCACACATGCTTGGTTTTATTTCAGGCATTGTGCTGGCTGTCGCTTTCAGGAATAAAGGACCGCAGGAGCCGGTTCATGAATGGCTTGATGAGGAAGATAAGGAGGCACCGGAAAGTTTGGATGGAAATCAATAAGATATAAATGAATGAGAGTTAAGCTTAGCCGCTTGATTTAGCGGTAAAGAAAAGATATTTGTGTTAAGGTATAGAAAAACATTGATAGAAAAATGACGGATATATCTATAATTATAGTCTGTTTCAGAGGTTGGGAGAGGCTTGAAAAATGCCTTGATTCACTTGAGAGATTTACCGGAGAAAGATTCAGTTTTGAAGTAATAGTAGTAGATAATAAATCACCCGATCGTGTAATATATGATTTTGAAAGGAAATATTCCAGGTTCAGATTCATCCATAACAATGTTAATGGTGGATATGCCAATGGGAACAATCTTGGATTCAGTAATTCTATTGGGGAGTATATCCTTGTTCTGAATCCGGATACAGAAGCTTCTGAAAGCGAGATATACAAAATGTTTTATGAAGCAAGGGCGCATCCCGAATACAGTATCATTTCATGCAGGCAGGTAAATTCAAAAGGTAATGTAACTCCAAGCTATGGGGATTTTCCGAGGTTCGGTAATCTGACAGGATTTCAGAGGTCGGTAGCAAGGCTTTTCAGAAAAGGCGAACCACACGAAAAGATTATAATGGATCAGGTAATCTTCCCCGACTGGATCTCGGGATCGGTAGTATGGATAAGACGGGATCTATATAAGCGGCTGGGAGGGTTTTATGAAGGATTCTGGATGTACTATGAGGATGTTGATATCTGTAAAAGGATTTCGCTGGAGAAAGGTAAAGTAGTAAGCCTCAATAATGTCACTATAATTCATAATCACGGTGGGAGTTCTCGGGTAAATATAAAAACTGCCTCAATCACCAAAACTGAAGTTCAGATCTCAAGGCATCTCTATATATCCCGTAATATGGAAGGTGTTGAAAGGACTTTAACACAGATATTCCTTGTGGTTAACAACATTATTTCCGGAGGCCTGATGGCAGCAGCAGGATTGATTTTTTTCTTCATTCCCGGAATATTTCTGAGAACCATAATATTCTTACGACTTATGGGATACTATGCCGGAGCAGCCTCAAGGAGATCATGGATTAGTCCACGATCGGTTCTAAATTCCATGTCTAATGTTAAAAAAACATAATTAATTGATACTGTCGCTTTAATTTAGGTTTTTCTGACAAATTATATTTTGATATTTGCGTTTTTGCATACAGGGCCTGATTTTATAATCCGGTTAAGAATAAATGATAGAATTACAATATAAACTGACCGTTTATGGCCATTATTAAAATCAAACACCTTGCTGTTTTTGCACTATTGGCAGTCGTCCCTTTGTCGCTCGAATCTCAGGATAGTGTAACCAAAAATGATTCGATCTCTGTATTAGTTGATACGACCAAAACCAATAACAAACTATCGCGTGAAGGAGCTATCAAAGTATTTCTCGACTGCAATAATTGTGATATGAACTATACGCGTCAGAATATTCCTTATGTAAACTATGTAAGGGATGTAAAAGAGGCACAGGTATATATAAAGGTATCTAATCAGCCAACGGGAAGCGGGGGGAATCAATTCACTTATACTTTCCAGGGACAAAAGGATTTTGCCGGGATGAATGATACAATAACCTTTTCAACAACTCCCGATCAGACAGGCCCTATCATCAGGGAAAAAAGAACAAATATGCTTAAGATCGGACTAATTAAATATGTTGCAAAGACTCCATTAATAAATGAAATAAAGATCGGACATAATCCCGGACTTGAGGTTGAAGATGTGAGGGACAGATGGAACAATTGGGTTTTCGAACTTTCCTCAAGCCCGAGATATTCTGCGGAGGAATCTGCCAAGCGTCTTCAGGTATGGAATTCGGTTGATATCTCACGGATAACTCAGGATCTGAAAATAGAGGTAAAGCTAGATCAAAGCGTTAATAAACAGCGATTTATAGACGATGAATCGGATACAACCTATGTAAAAAGCTATAATTCATTTGATTTGCTTGTTGTTAAAAGCCTCGGTAACCATTTTTCAACAGGAATGAGATGGGAGAACAGAACTTCCACAGAAGCAAATATAAATTTTACAACCGAAATCATGCCGGCGATAGAGTATGATCTTTTTCCATATTCCGAGGCTACTCATAAACAGCTGAGGATTCTATATGCAATAGGTTATCAGTACAATAATTACATTGATTCTACCATCTATGAGAAGATGTACGACAATTTCTTCAAGCACTCATTTATGATAGCCTATCAGATCCAGGAAAAATGGGGATCAATAAACATTTCACTTTCCGAAACAAACTATCTTACAGATCTGGCCAAAAACAGGGTAAACCTTTGGGGATACATCAGATTGAGGGTATTGAAGGGGTTATCGCTCTCAGTAAACGGAAGTGTTTCCTACAACAATTTTCAGCCCAGCCTGAGGAAAGGTGAGATTACTGAAGCTGATCGCCTTCTGCAGCTCAAACAGCTTGCTTCAAGCTATTTTGTTCAGGGAGGTTTGAGCCTCTCATACACATTTGGATCTATTTACAATAATGTGGTTAATCCTCGTTTTGGCAGTGGATATTACTGATTTTGGCCATTAACCAGCTGACCCGGTTTGGAAACAGCTTACTTTCGTGTAATTTTACCAATTATACTCATATTCCCCTATGCACGAAAGATTCCATTACAAAACCAGTGAAGATCTTATCAGAAAAGCATCTGATATGGGGTATGTTCTGCCCTTTTCAAATGATGTCACTCCTTTGCTTGAAAAAATAAAAATGGGAGAATTGACACTCCCGAACAGGTTGGTTGTCCAGCCCATGGAAGGATATGATTCAGACAATGAAGGAGCTCCTTCAGAGCTGACCGAAAGGCGTTATCTGAGATATTCTGCCGGAGCCAGTGGAGTTATATGGTTTGAGGCTGTATCGGTAAATTATGAGGGCAGGTCTAATCCACGTCAGTTATGGATAAACAGAAAGAGCAAAGATAAATTTGCCTTTTTGAATGAAAAGATCCGAAAACATACGGGAATAGTTGGAGGTACTCCTTTTCTGGTGATTCAGCTTACCCATTCGGGAAGATACAGCAGGCCTGAAGGAAAACCCGAACCCAGGGTAGCGGCCCCTAACCCGTTACTTGATAAGATCACTCCTATAATACTCACAGATGATGACCTTAAATATCTGCAGGATGAGTATGTAAATACGGCAAAACTTGCATTCGCCGCCGGCTTTGATGCTGTAGATCTGAAAGCCTGTCATGGCTATCTTATGATTGAGCTTCTTGCTGCAAAGAACAGGACAAACAGCGTATACGGAGGCGAAGATGCTGAAAGTAGATTCAGGTTCTTCCTTGAGACGTATGACAGGATAAGAAATGAGGTACCGGGAATACGCATAACAAGCCGTCTGAATATTTCCGACCTTTACATTGGAGGCTTCGGCGTTGATAAAAATGGGCAGCCTGATTTTACTGAGCCGCTAATGCTTGTGAGGCGATTAAAGGAGAGGGGAATTGAAATGTTGAATATAAGTATGGGCAGCCCATATTTTAATGCCCATATCTCCAGACCCTATGATACCCCGCTTCCGGGACTGAAAATCCCCGATGAACATCCATTGAAAGGAGTGATAAGAATGATAACCGGGACATCTCAATTTCAGAGAGAATTTCCCGAAATACTTTTTACAGGTTCCGCTTATTCCTATCTGCGTCATTATGCACCGAATGTAGGAGCAGCAGTAATAAGGAACGGGGATGCATCCCTGATAGGATTTGGAAGGAACTCATTTGCATATCCTTCCATGCCATTGGATCTTATCAAACGTGGGAAGGCAGATCCTTCAAAGACATGTATAACCTGCTCCGGATGCACCCGTCTGATCAGGAACCTTCGCCCAGGAGGATGTGTGATCCGCGACAGGGAGATTTATGGGAATGAACTAAAAAAACTGGTTGCCAATGGAAAGTGAAGAGATCCGTTTCAATGGGTTTACTTTAAGTTATTATAGTATAAATACCCTTATAATTGGAAGCGGCGCAGCAGCGCTTAATGCTGCCTTGAGCCTAAACTCCATGGGTGAAAAGGACATTATAATTGCCACTGCAGGTTGGTCAGATGGCACCTCAAATAATGCAGGTTCAGACAAGCAAACTTATTATAAACTCTCACTTTCAGGAGATATTCCTGATTCAGTTGCTGATCTGGCAAGAGATCTCTTTAACGGTAAATGTATGCATGGCGACATTGCCTTATGCGAAGCCCAGGGTTCCATACAATCATTTATGAGACTTGTGAATCTGGGTGTTCCATTTCCTCACGACAGGTACGGATCATGGGCCGGCTACAAAACCGACCATGATCCACGGGCCAGAGCTACTTCGGCAGGGCCTTATACCTCAAAAATGATGTTTATTGTTCTTTCAGGAGAGGTAAAAAAAAGAAAAATTAGGATCCTCGATAACCATTATGTGGTTTCCCTGCTTACCGATAAGAATAAAACCAAAGTTATGGGTGCACTTGCAATAAATATCAGGGAGAAAGATCCTTACAAGGCATTTGTGCTTTTTAATTCTACGAATGTAATTCTCGGAACCGGAGGACCAGGCGACATGTACGAATTGAGCGTTTATCCGGAATCACAGAAAGGATCAATTGGGATGGCTTTCAGGGCAGGAGCAACGGGTCAGAACCTGACTGAATCGCAGTTTGGAATCGCTTCATTGAAATTCCGATGGAATCTCTCAGGCAGTTATCAGCAGGTTATACCAAGATATTTCTCAACAGATAATAAAGGGGCTGATCCACACGAATTTCTCAATGACTTTTTCCCCGATTACAGGGAAATAACCAGGGCAATATTCCTGAAAGGTTATCAATGGCCGTTTGACGTTCGTAAAATTTCAGGATATGGCTCATCATTGATTGATCTGCTTGTTTTCAAGGAAAGGGAAAAAGGAAGAAGGGTATTTATCGATTTCTCCAGGAATTTAACCTGGGATGGTAGCTCTGATTTCCGTCCCGAAAAGCTTGATCCAGAAGTTCATGACTATCTGGCAAAATCTGATTCTCTTAAACAGACCCCGATTGAAAGGCTTAAGACTCTGAATTCACCGGCAGTCAGCCTTTACAGTGATCATGGCATTGACCTTTCTTCAGAAGCTCTTGAAATCGGTGTTTGTGCCCAGCATTGCAACGGAGGATTAAAAGGTAATATATGGTGGGAATCGGATCTCGGTCATCTATTCCCGGTTGGCGAAGTAAATGGATCACATGGTGTTTACAGACCAGGAGGTTCAGCTCTGAATTCAGGGCAGGTTGGAAGCCACAGGGCAGCCCTTTTTATCAGAAAGAGATACCAGATTCCGCCTTCCGAAAAAAACAATTTCCTTGAAGAAACAACTCCCTTAATAAAAAAGGAGCTTGGCAGAGCTGCAACCTGGCTTTCCGGAACCCCTTCAGGTTATGGTAAGGAAACTACAATGCATATTATCAGGAAAAGAATGTCAGATTACGGGAGTATACTTCGGAACAGGACCATGATCTCGGTTGCTGCTGAAGAGGCAGTGAAGATGTACAGGAGTTTTGAAAAGGATTGCTCTGCGTCATCAGTAAAGGAATTAGCAGAATGCTTCATGCAGTTAAACAGTTGTCTGGCTCATTTGGTATATCTGATAGCGATCAGAACATATCTAGACAACGGAGGCAGAAGCCGCGGATCATTTATTGCAGAAGATTCCGAATCCGGATCAAAGAGAGATTTAAAGGATTCTTCATTTTATACAGATCTCTGCACCTATGACAGAGAGGTTGAAGAAAAAATAATTGAGGCCAGGTATGATAAAGGAATTGTAACAACCAGACTTGTGTCAGTCAGAGAAATCCCCAAACAGAATCTCTGGTTTGAGAAAGTTTGGAAAGAATATCTTGAAGATAATTTTATAGATAGTTGATCAAATCCGACAAATTATTACCTTTATCGCCAACTTTCGTCTAACCTGAATTAACTTTCAAGCATGAATGGTAAACCTGTTGCCGTAATTACAGGCGCCAGCAGAGGTATAGGAAGAGCAGTAGCTATAGCTCTTGCCGGTGAAGGTTTCGATATTGCAGCTATTGCCAGGTCTGTCGACAGCGAAGGTATGGAAATACTTGAGCCGGAAGTGGAAAAGAGAGGAGCCCAGTTTTTCCCGATAGGTCTTGATATATCATGTACGAAATGCCATAAAGAAGTTGTCTCAAACATTCTGGAGAGATACGGACGGATCGATTTCCTTGTAAATAATGCAGGTGTTGCTCCTCTTCAGCGGCGGGATATACTCGAAATGAGCGAAGAAAGTTATGACAGGGTGATGAATATAAACCTGAAAGGACCCGTATTCTTCGCGCAGAAAATCGCCAAGGAAATGATCTGGATGAAAGAGCAGATCTCCCAATACCGTCCAGTGATTATTTTTATAACATCTGTCTCGGCTGTTTTAACATCAGTGAACAGAGCAGAATACTGCATATCCAAAGCCGGATTAAGCATGGCCTCATCAGTATTTACCGACAGGCTTACACGTGAAAATATTCTCATATATGAGGTACGTCCCGGAATAATTCAGACTGATATGACAGCCATGATCAGAGACAAGTACGACAAGCTTATAGGAGAAGGCCTTATTCCACAAAACAGATGGGGACAACCTGAAGATGTAGCAAAAGCCATTGCATCAATTGCTCGCGGCGACTGGGATTTCTCCACAGGCATGATTTTCGAGATCAGTGGGGGCCTGAATATTCACAGGCTTTAGTTAACCTGATAATTATTTCATTTAAATCCTTAATGAACACTCTTTCGGATTTTTTTGTTTAAGGGTAAAACTAAAACAAAAAGATCATGAAAAATACATTAACATTGCTCATTTTAACATCATTATTTTTATCGATGAACCTGAGCGCAAATGAAAGGTTTGTTGCTGATAATGCAAAGACAAAACTGGAATGGCTGGGAGAAAAAGTGCTTGGCCAACATACAGGAACTATTAACCTTCAGTCGGGATGGCTTACATGGGACGGAGATAAGATAATTTCAGGTGAATTCCTGATCGACATGACCAGTCTTCAGGACACTGATCGGAATCAGAGATTGGAAAGTCATCTGAAATCGGATGATTTCTTCGGGGTAGACAAGTATCCCACATCGAAACTGACGATAACCGGAAGTACCTCCTTTTCAAAGGGATCGGGGACAGTGAAAGGAAACCTTACCATCAAGGGTATTACGCATCCCGTTGAATTCAAAGCTTCTGTTCAAAAGGCGGATGAAGGTAACTGGTTCTATGCAAATATTGTAGTCGACAGATCCCGGTATAATGTAAGATATGGATCAGGATCATTCTTCGATAATCTTGGAGATAAGACTATTTATGATGAGTTCAAACTAAAAGTAAGTCTTCTGGTTAAAAAATCTTAATTTAGGCAGTTTGTATTCCCGCCGTATATACAGGCAATTAACAGGCATTTCCTGATCAGAGAATCTGTATATACGGCGGGAGTTTTTTATTTCCGTATAAATTGTTGGAAAAGTCGGAAATCATAGCAATCTTGTATTGCCTTAATCAAGTTGTATATGAATAATGACATTTCTGCCAGCGCAAACAGACAAAGGTTTGTTTATGAAGGATTTCTTTTACCTTTTATTCTTATTACCAGTCTATTCTTCCTCTGGGGCTTTGCACATGGTTGCCTGGATGTATTAAACAAGCATTTTCAGGAACTTCTTAATATGTCGAAGGCAAAATCTGCACTCGTGCAATTTGTCTTTTACGGAGGTTATTTTTTTATGGCAATACCAGCCGGATTGATAATGCAGAAAGTTGGGTATAAGCGGGGAATAATTTTTGGATTGCTGGTTTTTGCTTCAGGAGCTTTTCTGATGCTTCCTGCTACTTTGATTCAGACTTTTGGAAGTTTTCTTCTTTGCCTTTTTGTGATTGCCTGCGGTCTGACCTGCCTCGAGACTGCTGCAAATCCCTACACTACCGTTCTGGGGCCTCCGGAATCAGGAGAAAGGAGGATCAACTTTTCCCAGTCATTTAATGGCCTTGGATGGATCGCAGGTCCGCTGGTAGGAGGAATACTTATCTTTTCAGGCACCGGAAACGGAAACAAATTTGCAACAATTGCTCTTCCCTACATGCTCATCGGGACGCTGGTGCTAATAGTGGCAATATTGTTCTGGAGAGTCAGATTTCCCGAACTCAAGGATGATCCTCATGGTCCTGCTACTGACAAAGATTCAGCGGGAAAACTGAAAGATCTGTTCAAATATCCTCATTTTGTCCTTGCAGTTATTGCCCAGTTTCTTTATGTTGCCGCACAAACAGGAATAAACAGCTTTTTTATAAACTATGTTACCGAGGAGATTCCGACACTCAGCAATCAGCAGGCTGCCCAGATCCTTGGTTTCGGAGGAATGGGATTATTCTGGCTTGGAAGGTTTAGCGGGAGCACGCTATTTATGCGTTTAATGAAGCCGAACAGACTTCTTGCATTTTATGCTGCAGCCAATGTGGTTACTATGATCCTGGTTGTTGCAGGTCTCGGATGGACATCGGTCGTGGCACTCTTTTCCACATATTTCTTCATGTCGGTAATGTTCCCCACCATTTTTGCTCTTGGTATCAAGGAACTTGGCCCTCTTACAAAGAAAGGGTCGTCACTTCTTGTCATGTCAATAGTTGGAGGAGCGTTGATCCCCATAATTATGGGTCGTATAGCAGATGTTTCTAACATGGCTCTGGGATTTATTGTTCCTCTCATTTGCTTTGCATTTATTGTTTATTACGGAATAAGCGGCTACAGGGTTAAAAGACCTACTGCCTGAAAAGTGGAACCTTTTCAAATCCTTGTGTAATATAAAATAAAGGAGTCTGCAAGGGAAAAGGAAAATACAAAGAATTTATGTGATTTGGAAAATTAAGACTCCCTGCTATTGTCAGGAATCTGGTTATATGTAAACTAAATGATTAATTGTTACTTATCTATGTAATATCAAAGCTTGTTCCAATTAATCCTGATTTCTTATTTTTATATCCTTTAAATATATTGCAACGCTTGCTGTCAGGAACAGAAATGAAAAAGCAGCTTCCTTTATCTCGATTATACATTGAATATCGTTAAATGTAACAAGAACTTCAGATATTTTTGAAAGGGCATAATTTAACAGAAACAAAAGACCTATCCATACGGGAATCACCGGGAGTCTTATCTTTTTAAAAAAAATCCTTATTCCGGATATGGATTCACTGACAATAGGAATAATTACACAATAAAACAACCAGAAAAATGCAAAAAGCCTTGGGGCTGTAATCAATGCCTCAAGGCCGTGCTTAACTTCACGGTTTTTATCATAGCTGTGAAAAATAAATATATTGTGGAGATTAAATTCACCCTGTGCATTTATTTTTTGAATTTTCTCGGGTGTTTCAATATTCAATATTCTCTGCCCCCAGTTAATTTCCTCTCCAAAACACACGATAAAAAATAATCCCAGGAGAAGGTAAAAGACATTTTTTTTAATTCTTGTCAGGATTCCCATTCCTTTTAAACCGATTCTGAAAAATAGAATGAATAACAAACATCCGCTAATCAAATAACACAAGGCTGTTAGATTTTCGTAAAATCCATCTTCATCAATAAGTTTGCTGATCAGCTCATACTCAAGTGTGATCAAGGGGACATAAAAGAGTATTAGTAAAATAGTTATTAAGAAGCTTATAGATATTTGTTTCATGACATGGATAATCATTCTTTATTTCAATGGGACTGATAAAAGTATGTCATTTCAGACTTAAAAAACAATTAAAATTAAGTTTTAGTGTTTATGGTTTATAAATTTGTTTTAAATCAAGTTGTATTTAAAACTGTGACCATGACGAATGCTTTTGTACAGGTAATATACTGTCAAAAATATTCAGAAATGAGGTTTTTGAAACGATAATCCTTCTGAAGGGATTGATAATCAGGATTACATTTAATCCAGAATAAATCTCGGTATCCGTTTTTAACGGCTTTTTCCAATTCTATTACTGCCTCCGTTATTTTTCCCTGGAGGCAAAGAATTTCAGCAAATTTCTCATGTAGCGTGGAATCCATTCGAGATGCCTTTTCAAGCATTTCTGAAGAATATTTTAAATCACCTGTTCGTGCTGCTATTGCTGCAATAGTAAGGTATGTAACTGCAAGATCCGGGTATTCCTTAGTCCATACTTCCTCTGCAATTTTCCTGAAAGATTGGTAGTTAATCATGGCTTTTTCATTGTTTCCCATGGCCTGGTAATTTATGCCGAGATCATATAGTGCCGATATTTCGTCTGGGTGTCTCTGGTATAGTTTTTTCAGAATTGCTATAGCTTCATTATATCTGCCCTGAAGTCGATAGGTATGTGCCAGACGATATTCATTCAAAAGGAGGTCCTGGTCAATTTCATGAGCCTTGTAGAAAGCAGCCTCTGCCCCTTTCAGGTCATCAAGTCCGAGCATTGCTGAGGCTTTATACATATATCCCCAGGCATTTTGCGGATTTTCAGAAATCATTTTTTCAGCCCATACAAGAGTTGAATCGAGATTCCCAATTTTCTCAGAGTATATCCAGATTATTCCTGCATAGGAAATAACCATATCAGGAAAGATCCTTACTGTTGCCTTGTATTTCTCCAGAGCTTCATCATACATGCCTGCTCTCATATAGTAGTAGGCAAGATTGTTCAGTGCCGCTGCATCATCGGGATAAAGTTTTGCACGCATACCTGCATATTCAATCCCCTTTTTGAGGTCGTTTTCGATATTGACAGCGTGGAACGCAAGGATCCCTAGCTTTTCCCTTTCAGTCAGGTTATCAACATTCCTGATAGCCTGTTTGACAATTTCGTATCCTTCTTTCTGGTGATAGTGTTCAATGAGAATGTTTCCCAGTGAGGCTTTTGCTGATGTAAAACCTGTATCGATTTTTAATGCATTTTCATAATAATTCCTGGCACAATCAAAATCCATCATCAGATGACAATCTATTCCATGGGAAAAAAGTTTCAAAGCTTCAAGGGAAGAGGTGGTGACTTTCTTCAAAGGTTTGTCCTGTGAGGCAATATTATATCTCGATTCTCCGAGGTCTCTTCTGACTCTTCGGCTTAGCTGATCAATGGTTCGAAGGATATCATTCCTGTTTTCAGCATAAAGAACCTGTGACTTTACAATATTACCTGACCTGGCTTCAATTATTTTTGAAGTTATTGCATAATTGCTTCCAGCTTCACTAATACCCGGTACTATAAAAAAGTTTATCCCCTCCCGCACCGCAATTTCCTTTCCTGCCTCTTCATCAACTGTTGTTCTGTCGGTTGCCTTCATCCTGGCAAGATTTTCAAGCATTCTTGACCGGGGAAGGACATTAATATACCTTGACTGGCTTATGCTTAAGGAGAATGCAGTATATAATGATTTGTCAAACAGGGTATTTCCGGTAAGGTTTTCAAAATCAGTTATTACTATCCAGTCTCTTTCCCTGAAAGGCAAAGTACTCCCGCTTGAGAATAGAATAAAAATAAAAACCGCCAGTATTACCACAAAAGAACTGAAAGCTATAAATTTCCAGCCTTTTTTACCGTAAGAATAAGTCTTTTCAGTTTTATGGGATTCAATGGAGATAGAAATATCCTTTGCAGGAGTTTTGACTTCAGCTTGTCCGGAGTCAACATGGGTTTTGTCTGCATCTGCCTCAGAGATGGCTTTTAGCCCCATTATTATTTCATTAACCGCATTTGCTACTTTGTTGATCTGATCCCTGTAAATTGTGTGGTTCTGATTTTCGTGAGGATTATCTTCCTTTTGCCTTAAAGGTCTGTTAACCCCGGGAGATCTATATATAAATTCCACCCCTCGCATTACTCCTCCCAGAGTGCTCTCGCATAACTTGATATCTTCATTTACCAGGTCATGGATCCTGACAGGTAATACCCTGCTGGCAATATTTCCACCGGGAAGCTTTACCTTCAATCCAAACCTGTCTTTTGAAGCCTGTTCAATAAATGCCTCAAATTCATGTTTCCATGCAAATGATTTAGGATCGCAGTAGGTCCGTGAAATTATCGGGATAAAGACCAGACACTTCAGTTTCTCTTTTAGGGTTTCGTCCACATCATGAGTCTCCAGAAGACCGTCATGAGGGTTTATATCAAAGTAAAGGCTTATCTCTTCCTTGAATGTAGCTTCCAGTTCCTTATTTAGACTGTCGACAAAGTCAGTAACCCAACCATCGTATTTGTTGTCTTTCTGACGGTAGCTTATAAAGATATCATAACTGTATCCATCAAGAATACTGGGCATACAGTTGGGATTTTTTTATTATCAAAGTTAATCTATGGGAAGCCTTAAGTCAAATATAAAATTGAAATTCATGGGAAAGATTCAGTTCAGGCTGTCTTCAATTGTTCTGCCATTGAGAAGGTCAATCAGATTCATGGCGGCACGTTTCTGAAGTTCAAGTGAAGCTGAATCCGAATACCAGGCATAATGCCCGGTGCAAATAGCACGAGGATGGTTTACAAGACGCATCTGTTGCTCAGTAATGGGCTCATTTTCATATACATCTAGTCCGACACTATGAATTCTGCCTGAATCCAAAGCCTTGATCAGGGAACTTTCACAAATAACAGGACCTCGTGAAGTATTTATTATTACTGGTTTTTTCTTCATTATAAGAAACTGATCCTTTCCGAGCAAATACCTTGTCTCGGGAGTAAGATTACAATGAAGACTGATAACATCGGATTTTTCAAGCAGTTCATTTAGCTCAACTTTCCTCGCGTTCAATTGCCTGAAATGGGATTCAGGTTTATATGGATCGGACGAAAGAATCTGCATGAAGAAACCAGAGGCTTTTTTGCAGAATTCGCTGCCAATTCGTCCAAGACCAATTATTCCAAGAATTTTATCATGCAATTCAAAAATATCAGGAACCGGAGGAACAGAGAATCCATTTAACAATTGATTCCTGGTGTTCCAAAGGGCGCGAGTGCACGAAAACATCAGAGCCAGTGCATGATCGGAGACAGAGTGATTAGCATATCCCTGGACATTGGCTACCCTGACACCGCACCTGGTACATGATTCAACGTCAATATTATCATACCCCACACCATACCGGACGACAGCTTTCAAATTATTCATGGCAGATAGAAAATTTTCATCTATTCTGGTATGCCTCACCAGAATACCATCTGCACTTTTTGCAAATTCGATTTTTTCAGACAGCGATCCTGATGCAGAGTTAAAAATCCGTAAATGAAATCCACTTTTTTCAAAAATCTCCTTCTCAAAATCATATGATTTATATCCCGGATCAAGAATAACTATTTCCATATAATCGGTGCTTACAGGTAATGTTTAAGGCAATGGGGCAATTTAGCTGGCTCCCTCAATCTTTTTTATGTTTTTTTTGATTTCTTCAAATCTTCCTTTATCCATTCTGGCTCCCATGATCTCAATCACTTTTCCTGCCATCATTGAACCGATCAACCCGCATTTCTCTAGATCAAGATTATTTGCATATCCATAAAGAAATCCTGAAGCATAAAGATCCCCGGCTCCTGTTGTATCATTGCATTTGACCGGGAAAGGATCTATCCTGATTATTTCCTTGCCTTTCTTCAGCCACGAACCGTTTGCTCCTGCTTTATAAATTACAATTTCCCCTGTCCCTGACAGCAAGTTCAGAGCCTGCTCTGAAGGGATTCCGGTGAACGCTTCAGCTTCCATTTCATTTGCAAAAAGTATGTCAACAAATTCAGTTACAATCTTTTTAAAGGCATCACGAAAATATTCCACTACGTTATAGCTTGCCAGATCGAGAGCAATTGTCATTCTATTTTCCTTAGCCAGTAAACAGGCTTTTTCAACGAGAGCAGGATCTGAGATCAGATATCCTTCAAGGTAAAGTATATCATACCCCCTGAATAATTCAGAATTCAGATCATTTGCATGCAACTCAACCGCTGCACCAAGATGGGTAGCAAAGGTCCTTTCCGAATCGGGAGAAATAAGGGCAACGGCAGTTCCAGTCAAAGTACTTCTCTTAATAAGCATTGTATTAACCCCGGCAGCCTTCATGTCTCTTTCAAAGAAATCACCTGTTTCATCTCTTCCTATCGAACCTATAAATCCCGTCTCTATTCCAAGCATTGCCAGCCCGTGTATGGTATTTGCCGCTGAACCTCCCGAAGAGCGCGACTGAATAAAATGCCGAGTACTACTCTTAACCATTTCTGATTTTTTAATGTCAACAAGCTGCATGCTCCCTTTTGGCAGATCAAAGGTATCAAGTACCTTATCATCATCAATAAGGATAAGAATATCAACAAGAGCATTACCAATCCCAAGAATTCGTTTCATACATTTTTTTTTTAAAGATATTGCTTAATTCACTAAAAGCCCTTACTTTTGCGACGCTAAATAATGAATGATTTTTAAATAGTGTCTTATATACTCAACTGTAGGGTGCAGTTGCCGATATATGAGATGTAAAAAATTCGGTTCATTATTAGGACAATTGACATAATCCTCAGTAGCTCAGTTGGTTAGAGCGGCGGACTGTTAATCCGTAGGTCGTAGGTTCGACCCCTACCTGGGGAGCCAAAGTAGACAAGAGGTCATTTTCGACCTCTTTTTTTTTCGACCCTTGTAAAAACAATTATTGTGGTGATGGACGAGAGCACAAGAGATCTGGCACCAGTTAACATAACAGGATCAAGGAGCCATATCAGAGAAATCAGTTCCGGAATAGTCAGGGTTGACAGCAAGGTACAGAAACAGATTCCAATGGTACTGGGAGAGGACTATATTCTTAAGAGTTCTTTTCTATTGCCGGGAGTCCAGACTGTGGGAGAAGTATCATTTGGTTATAATATACATGGGAGAAGGCAGGATACTGGATTATCAGATGACGATTTTCTGAAAGCCGATCTTCATGTTGTCATATAATTTCCGAATATTGTGAAATGTTGTGGGTGATTTCTGACCTGATAATGTTAAAATTGATCTGATTATTATAACTAAATAAAAGCGTAAAATGGCCGACTCAACAAGAAGGAAATTCCTTAAAACTGCAGCTGCTTTTGCAGGATCAACTGCTGTTGCCGGTTTGGCAGGCTGCGGTACCAGGGGTGGCAAAAGCCCTGGTACGAAAGATGCTTTATTACATCCACTCTGCGGAATAAGAAGGGAGAATATTAAAATTACGGATATTAAGGTAACTCTCCTTTCATATCAGCTGAACCCGGAAGAACTATGGGCTGACGGGGATGAGAACAGTATCATCTGGCAGACTTCTTCGGTTATTACAGAGGTATTTACCGATGCCGGAATCGTTGGCATTGGAGGATCAAGCCGTTATAACGGACCTGAGGAAATGAAGGAATATACCGAAAAGGTTATCAGACCATTTCTTCTAGGTAAAAATCCTTTTGATGTAGAGATCCTGACAGGTGGTATCGCGGGAGGAGGAGCCAGGGGAGCATGGGCTGGTGTTGATGTTGCTCTATGGGATATCATTGGTAAAGCAAAGGATATGCCCCTTTACAAAATTCTGGCTGTTGACAATGAGCCTCAGACGCATCTCAGGGTATATGCAAGCGGCGGAGAATTTACCTGGAGAAAAAATTCCGGATTCGCCGATATCGGGCCTGAGAGCCATATAAGGCAAGCCCTGAGCCATAAGCAGGAAGGCTATACAGCTTTTAAGTTCAGAATGGGAGGAGGTTTTGGCAGGTTGGGGATAACAATGAAAGATTATATACCTCATTTATACAAGCTCAGGGATGCGGTAGGACCTGATTTTGATCTTATCCAGGAAGCAAATACCCGCTGGACTGTCGAACAGTGTCTGGAAATATGTCCTGTACTTGAAGAACTCAAATTCCTGTGGTTCGAAGAACCTACAAAGAGAGTTATAGCTGACTATCTGAAAATAAAACAGGCTCTTCCAACCGTTAAGATTTCAGGGGGAGAGGGTCGAAATAACAGGTATCAGCTGTCCGAATGGATGGACAGTGGCGCGTATGACATTATCCAGTCGGGGTGTGACGATGCCGGCATGACGGAAAACTGGTATATAGCAAGGATGGCTCACACCCGTGGTAAGCTTTTTACCGGCCACAACTGGCAGGACGGGCTGATAACGGTTGCAAATGCCCATTTGCTGGCAGCCGTCCCCAACAGGTACCTGCTCGAAACAAACATGACAGCCAATCCTTTGAAGGAAGGTTTGTTCAAAGAGAAACTGGCGGTCAGAGATGGTTATTATGATGTACCTGAAAAACCGGGTCTGGGAGTAGAACTTGCCGAGGGTCTGGCAGAAAAGTATCCCTATATACCGGGACATTGGAATATGCCTGATCCAGGCATGCCAAAATGAGAAAATAAGACATAATATTAAGAGTAGTAAGACCAGGAGGCAGTATCAGAAGCAATTAAACTGGTAGCGGTAACCTTTATACCAGCTTTTATTATCTTTTGTGGTTCAACTTCTTATGGTAACCATAAAGGCACCAGAGCTAACACAAAGGACTTTATATACACTCAAATACCGATTAAAAACCCTGATAATAGATTATATAAGGTTGCATGCCATTTAATTTTAAGGCTCTGTTCATTATTTTGACATAGGAGATGTCATGGAAAAGGATAATCCGGTTTATTTAGAACGAATCTAAATTATTGACTTTTACCAGGAATCGTCCTTCAGATGATTTTAAAGCAAAGACCTGAAAATAAACTTTTATATATTTGCATTTTAGTAAATTACTTAAGATGTTAACAATTAATAACTTAGGTAGAATTAGTAATTATTAAAAAAGTTAAGAAAGAGATGGATAAGATTTGCAGACGAAAATTTCTGGAGAAGTCATTGTTACTTAATGGTTCCATGATTCTTGGATCGACATGGTTAAGCCCTTTCCTTGATGAAATATTCCTGCCTTCGGCAGTAGATTATTATCTTCCGATTCAGGCTGACAATCCTTCAATTGTAAGAAATGAGAAAAAATGTAAGGGATGTCGCGATTGTGTTATTGCCTGTACAGATAAGCAGAAAGTATTTGGCACATATCCTTCGAGCAAGACTCATCATGTCTGTATAAATTGCGGAACCTGTGTTTCAAGTTGCAGATATGGCGCATTATCTGAAAGATCACAGTGGAAGGAAGTTCTGAATGCTATCGACGATCCGTCAAAAACTGTTATAGTATCAATATCACCCTCTGTACCTGCAGGAATTGGAGATTACTTTGGTATGCCGGCGGGATCATATTTGAGTGAGAACATTATAGGCGCATGCCGTGCCATCGGTTTCGATCATGTGCTCGATACCAATTTCAGTGCTGATCTTACTGTAATGGAGGAGGCACATGAGCTTCAAAATCGTATCATGAAGGGTGGTGATCTGCCTCAGTTTACAAGCTGCTGCCCTGCATGGGTAAAATATGTTGAGATCTATTATCCTTCACTGGTTAAGCATCTTTCAACAACACGCAGCCCGAATATAATGCAGGGTACATTGGTTAAAAGCTATTTTGCAAAAAGGAAAGGTATTGATCCCAGAAATATTTTTCATGTTGCGGTTACTCCATGTACAGCCAAAAAATATGAGATTACGCGTGAAGAGCTCAAATCAGACGGCATTCCGGTAATTGACATATCTCTTACTACAAATGAATTAGCAATGATGCTGAAAAGCCGCAAGATTGAACTGGCAAATCAAACAGGTAAATATGATACATTGATGGGCTCTGCATCAGGAGGAGGCATTATTTTTGGTAATTCAGGTGGTGTAATGAGAGCTGCAATAAGAACAGTTCATTACAATATTACCGGAAAGAATCCTTCTGCCGACTTGCTGGATCTGAAACAGATACAAGGACTTAATGGTTTGAAGGAAGCTGCTGTGAAGATCGGAAATGTATCATTGAATGTGGCTGTATGTTATGAGATGAGGAATGCAAAGCCGCTTCTTGACCAGGTGATGAGCGGTTCATGCAAATATGATTTTATTGAGGTAATGGCCTGCCCGGGAGGGTGCGTAGCAGGAGCAGGACAGCATGCTAACAGCAAAATAATTGAAAAACGTCTTATGGCTCTTAATGCAGCTGATGAAGAAGCTGCTACCCGATTCTCTCATGAAAATCCTGAAATAAAGCTTCTCTATAAAAAATTCCTGGGCAAAGTTGGAAGTAAGAAAGCAGAATATTATCTGCATACTACCTATAATAATAAATCTCTGTTATTAAATCCTGCCCTTGTAGAAGAACCAGCAGCAATATAGCAGAAAAGGCTGTATCATAACTTTTGATACAGCCTTTTATTCGGGATCAGCTTAGCCGGCAGGCCTACTGATCTTAAAAAGATTCGGGTTTACATTTTAGTTATCAATGTTTTCAGGAAGGATATTTGCATAGACTATTATATAAACACTTCCTGATACTGAAACACTGTATGTATCTGTTGTTGCGCCAGACAGGCTGTGCTGATAGGGATATTTTGCCGGGTCAATTGTATATACCCCTCCATCCATTGGAAGCATGTCATTGCCGATATAAAGGCTTGTCTTGTCCATAGTATAACCAGGGAGAAGTATAATTTTAACGATGGCACTGCCATTATAGTGATGAAGTGTAACATCTCCTACTTTCGTAGCTTTGGAAAGATCATCACATCCTTCAGCACCAATGAACAGTTCATATTTCGAGATAAATGTTTCGTGTTCAGGCATGGCTCCGTTGGTCCATCCCCATGAATTGAAATCATGAACGCCGTTTTTATCCATATCAAGGTTCATAAAACAATGTACCATGGGATCGTAGGTCTTACGTGCAAAAGCTACGAATCCTTTAGGTTTTGGACCTTCTGAAAGAATAGCGGTAACAGTTGCGGTACATCCCATGTTATCAGTTATTGTCAGTGTATAAGTTCCCGGACCCAGATCGCTGAGGTCCTCACTGGTTGCCCCTGTATTCCATAAAAATGCATATGGAGGCGTCCCGCCTGAAACGGTTACATCAATGGCACCATCATCAGCCCCTGCCTTAGAAATTTCCTTAACAGAGAAATCTGCAGAAATACCGTCAGCAGGTTGATTCACTATGATATCTTTTACTGTTACCACACACTTATTTGCATCGGTAACGGTTACTGAGTAGGTTCCAGCCGGTACATCTATAAGGTCTTCGGTTGTTGCACCATTATTCCAGAGGTAAGTGATTGGAGCTGTTCCATCCATTACAATAAGATCTATCGCTCCGGTAGAAGCTCCGAAACATTTGACATCTGTTACAACAGACTTTGCGCTGATTTTGCATTCAACCGGGGGTTCACAGCATTTTGCAGTATAATGAATATAGAACCACCATGCACTCCCGGGACCTTCAATATCTCCTCCGAATGCAGTGTCGCCGGGAACATCACCATGGATCACAATATAAAATGCAGCATCGCATGTAAGTTTGAGTTCAGAAAGAGAAAAACCAATATTTACGGTAGTAACTCCGTTATCAATAGTGTACTTGTAGGGGAACTGCCCGGCAGACGGTCTGTCCGAGAAAATTGTTGTGCCAATCCAAATCTTCAGGTTCTCCTGTGAACCCGCAAATCCTCCGGGCACATTCATGGTTATAAATAATGAATCATTGGTATTGGCTACCATAATATCACCAACATCCTTTGTCTGACCTGCAATAAAATCATAAATCTTGTATTCGCAGAACTCGTCAATATCGGGCACCTTTGTGGCTGAAATAAGTGCAGCTTTTATGTCACCGGGATTTTTAAACAAATCTGCAGCGGATTGATCGTTAACCGATCCGGTCATATACTCATCATCAGGTTTTGAACAACCAATCATTACCATTATAAACATGGTAAAGGCTAAAAGAATTCTTGTTTGTTTCATTTTACTATAATTTTGGTTAGACATAATTTCCTGTTTCAATTTGAATTCCTGACAGGGTAAAAATAATCTCTGAATGGTAATGTGACAATAAGCAAAAGCCCGTTTGTTGGCCATTTGACGGGTTTTTAGTTAATCTTAATCAAAGGATTATTGCCAATTGTTTTGCAGTTTGTGATGTTGGCAGTCTTTTTCAGATCACTTGTCAAAAAAGTACACTGATTTATTAGCGAAAAACAGAAAAAATACTGAGGGTTTGTTTAAAAATCAGATCAAGTATAAGATAATCAGTTACATAAAAAGATCGTAGCCCCCTTGAATAGTCTTAAAGGGTACTTTGACGAAGGGTAAATAAATTATGACCAAAATTTGATGAAATATTGGTTTTATTGCCTGAAGACGGGTTATAATTAGTTGAAAAACGTCGGAAAAAAATCTCCAAACCAAAAATTTCATTGCCAGTTGCAGGAATCTTAATCTGCACAGGCAAGGCTTTCTGTGATTCAGGTCCGGATTTCCACAACCTCGTAGCCTTCGACCGATGGTATTTTAAATGACACTGAGCCGCCGGTATTTATGAATTCCAAATTTTTACCTGACCATAAAGCCCTTATGTCCCTGACAGGTTTGTTTAATAAAAGATGCAGTTTAAGGTCAGAAACAGGAATAATTCTTTGAATAGGCCTTCTCATTTCAGATGTGAAATTAATTAGGTATAAATAGATGGAATTACCTTTTTGCCTCAGATTTACTTCAACCGATGAAGGTACATTTTCTGTTTTTAAAACCTGATTGCTTAGGTTCGAAACCATGTTGAACAATAACATGTAGTATTCAGGAAAATGGAATCTATTAAGGGAGCTGCCAAAGGTCCCGGCCAGATACAGCGATTTCCCTTTGCCATAGCTGTTATCAATAAGGAAAGGATGCTCTGAAACAACCGGACTTCCGGAATAGCTTCCGGGAAGAGGTTTGCAGAACATTACAGGTGCATTGGATTTTGCCTTTGTTATCAGTCCGTATGATGGTGCATACAAATATTTCTGGTTTATTTTATTAGTGGAGAAATGTTCAATGTCAGAGGGAGTTAGGTAATCCCAGTTAAGAGGGCCGAAAACTTCAGCCGGATTTTCTGCTCCGAATACATCGCTTAATTGAAAATTATCGTACTTATAGCCAGCTTCACTATATAATGATGTTTCAAAAGTTGATATTATGTTCCCGCCATTTTTCACAAAATCCCTGATTCTTGCTGCCTCTTCTTCACTCAGGCAGGCAGCGTTGGGAAGAATAATGAGTTTACATCGCGGAGGTATATTTTTAAGAGCTTCTTCATCGATCACATCGAAGGGGATATGGTTTCGTGAAAGGCCATCATAGAATCCGTAAAACTCTTCACTCAGGTTGCCTGCTTTTACTGCCTTAATTTCTTTTGTGAAGTCAGTCAGCGGAACAGACGATCCGGTATAATAATTTCCTGATTTGTGTGGCCACATCAGGGCGACGCTGGCAAGAGATTCAGTCTTCAGATATGGATCCGGATTTTCCCGGATAAAGTAATTGTAATTCCTTATCACGCGTGTTTGTTCCTTATGTATAACCGGATTCGGACCTATTGCCAACCAAACGTTTGCCTGATGAGTTATAGTCTGGCTGTACTGTATGCTTATTTCGCCAGGGGGGAGGATAGAAAACGCCCAGGGGCTCTGTTTTGCCGCACTAAATACAACGGTTGGTTTGCCGCCAGCCTGTGTCTCTAATAGTTTTGCCATTGCGCCTGGCTTATAAACCGGCTCTGTCATTTCTCCGTATAGGAATCCCCCTTCAGCTCCAAGGATATCGGTAGCACTTATTATTTTACGGTTATCCCTTCCTGTAGGCCATGAAGGCCCCAGAGTGTTACCATTCATGTAAAGAAGAAGCTGAGGATTGGCCTTTTTAATGATCTTATTGGTGTCATCCAGGAATCGGACAATGCTGTCAGACTGGAATTCGAGGATCTCATTCCATCCTTTGTTTTGACGTGATGCAGATAATTCCGTTTTTGAAGGGATCTCTTTTATAAATTTCTCCCGGAAAAGATTCCTGCACGACTCACAATAACAGCTTCCAGCGAAAAAAATTGGTCCATCATAGAAGATACCATCAATATTATATGATGTAAGTTTCCTTACTGTTTGAAACACCTCTTCCCGCCATGGGCTGTTTATGCAGAAGGAAGAATCCACAATATATACATCTTCCACAGGCTTTCCATCGTCGCGTATCTGTTGCCATTCAGGGTGTTTACGGGCATACGACATTTCAATCGCGTGAACATTGAAATAGATTATTACCCTTATATTACTCTTGCGGGCTTCTGCAAGATAGGAATCAAGAGAGCCGAAGTTTACTTTTTCACCTCCAAAAAGGTTATGTGCATCCAGAAACGAAGTCCCCGGAGATGTGTCAGTAAATCTTGTAACATGCTCCATACCTGCACCAAGGTCTTTTAGCAAATTCATCTTTTCGGATGGTTTGTAGCCTTCTTCAAGCTCAATTATTCTTAAAGGCTCCTTCTGCCACCATTTTTCTTCATGGTTCTTAATGATGTTACCTGAATTTGAAAATTGATCAGGATCAGGTTTTCTCCCTGCAAAAAGAAAACCCTTGGCGGCAGGGTAGTTTTCTTTTTCAGATAATGATAAAGGCTTTATAAATGTCAATCCGGCTGCGAGGATTCCTGTTCTACCCAGGAAAGATCTCCTGCTTATGCTTTTCAGATCTTTTTTCATTCAATTGAGATTTAATAGTAGTGATTCCGGAAATAAATGACTGATGTTTAACAAATTTAGGATTTTGTGAATATTGATTGATGACAGGTTCAGTTTTTTTCAACGATATTGGACACGCGAACATAATACTTAAGGAATTAAAAATCTTACTTAACGTTGAGACCTATGGCTTATTGATTGAAATATCATGTATGGCAATTTTAAATTTTTTAGTAAATTTTTTTTTACGATATTTGATATTATTTTAGGCTATGAAATATAAAAAATACTCCAATCCAATGAAAAGACGGAACTTGATTATAATGTTTACTTCCTTCTGTGCTGCTGTTCTGATTGTGATTTCGTGTGCAGTAAATCCGGTTACCGGGAAGAAGCAGATAATGCTGATGTCGGAATCGCAGGAAATTGCACTGGGAATATCATATGATCCTCAGGTTCTGGCAACATTTGGCGTTTACCAGGATGAAAGTTTGCAGAATTTTGTACAGGCCAGGGGAACAGAAATGGGGAAGATCTCTCACAGGCCGAATCTTGAGTACCACATCAGAGTTGTCGATTCACCTGTTGTGAATGCATTTGCTGTACCAGGGGGCTTCATTTATTTTACCCGTGGCATAATGGCCCAGTTAAATAATGAAGCTGAGTTCATGGGCATCCTTGGTCATGAGATGGGTCATATCACGGCTCGCCACAGCGTAAGTCAGCAAAGCAAGCAGCAACTTGGGACACTGTTGTTGATAGGGGGTATGATAGCTTCGGAAAAATTTGCCCAGTATGCAGAATATGCAATGCAGGGCATGCAGCTTCTGTTTCTTCGTTTCAGCCGCGATGATGAGCGTGAAGCTGACCGGCTTGGAGTGGAATATTCATCCAAGACAGGCTACGATGCTCATAAAATGGCTGATTTCTTTAAGGTTCTGGAGAAAATGAATATGGCTGAGAGCCATGGAGGCGTTCCTACTTTCCTGTCTACTCATCCTGACCCGGGAGACCGTTATAACTCTGTGAACCAGAAAGCATCAGAATGGCAGTCAACACTTAATATGCCGGAGTGGAAAGTTAATCAGGACGGCTATCTCCGTCTTATCGACGGAATGGTTTATGGAGAAGACCCGAGACAAGGCTATGTTGAGGGCAATGTATTTTATCATCCTGATTTGAAATTCCGGTTCAACTTCCCTGCGGGATGGAAGCTGGAGAATTCTCCTATACAGGTAACTATGGGCCCCCCTGATGGGAAGGCACTGATTCTTTTCACCATTGCAAATCAGAAAACTCTTGAATCCGCTGTCGACAGCACAATGGCGCAATACAATCTTAGTATAATGGGTAGCCGAAGGATTAACGTAAACGGGTTACAGGCTATTATGACCCAGTCAAAACAAGTAAACCAGAATCAATCAACCGGAGCAACTTCAACCACTATGGTGCTTTCCTATTTCATTAACTATAACAATCTGATATATGTTTTCCATGGTGTATCATCAGAGGCTGATTTTAACTCATACGCCAACCTGTTCAATTCATCAATGTCGAGTTTTGCTAAATTGACAGATGCCTCTAAAATAAACGTAAAACCCAAAAGAATCCATATAGTCAGAGTCCAGCGGAACGGAACACTCGCAGATGCGTTCAGTTACTACAGGGTCCCTCAGAATCAGTATAATGAACTGGCTCTACTCAATGATCTGGAACTTAACAGCAGTCTTACCGCCGGAAAACTGATAAAAATAATAGGAGAGTAGATATTTTTCATTTCTCACAGAGAAGTCTGGGCATCAACGTCTGATAAAAATGATAAATAAATATTGTAATATTGACAAATATCTTCATTAGGATTGATAGATGTCAATAATAAATTTGATATACATCAATAAATTAGTTGATATATATCACTTGTTTGTATTAACAGAATCAACGCAGCAGAAAGAAAATCAGAAGAGACCATGTAGTTCAGCATTGATTTTGTCAATCACTTCACTGAGATGGTCCTTATTGTTGGGGAAATTATAGTGATCTGCCTCAATGATAAGCATTTTCCCAAGCTTATATGACTGAACCCAGGCTTCATACCGTTCGTTAAGACGTTTGAGGTAGTCGAGCCTTATTGAGCTTTCGTATTCCCTTCCCCTTTTCTGGATCTGGTTAACAAGGGTGGGCACAGAAGCCCTAAGATAGAGCAACAGGTCAGGAGGTTGAATGAAAGAACTCATCAGGTTGAACAGAGCTGTATAATTATCGAAGTCGCGCGTTGACATAAGTCCCATGGAGTGGAGGTTAGGGGCAAAAATATATGCATCCTCGTAGATGGTCCTGTCTTGTATTATTGACTTGTTTGATTTTCTGATTTCAATTATCTGGCTGAACCTCGAATTGAGGAAATATATTTGCAGGTTAAATGACCAGCGCTGCATGTCCTCGTAAAAATCATTAAGATATGGATTATCATCAACATCCTCGTAATGAGGTGTCCATCCGTAATGTTTTGCCAGAAGTCCGGCAAGGGTTGTTTTTCCTGATCCAATATTTCCTGCAATAGCTATGTGCATGGCCGAAGGTTGATTTTTAACCATATAAAATTAGTAAAAAATAGTTTTATCCTTTTGTTTTATATTTAAATGTGAATGTCTGGCTGCCGGTTGACCGGCAGTAAATGACATGATGTGGCGCCGGCATTTTATTATACTGCTGTTTGCTGTTATTAAAAAACATCAGGGGTTTAGGTTGTCTGTCGTGCATTTAATCCTGCATATCTGAGGATATCTTCTATATATTCCCTGTCATTTGAGAGTCTGGGTATCTTGTTCTGACCACCAAGTCTGTTGTTTGCCTTGAGCCAGAGGTTGAATGTTCCTGCCGGGACAGATCTGACGATCGGTTTCACAAGGTTAATATCTTTAAATCTTTTAGCTTCGTAATCGGAGTTCAGGGATTTTAATTCTTCATCAAGGAGGATAGTAAATTTCTCCAGATTGTCAGGTGCCTTTTCAAATTCAATAAGCCATTCATGTGAGCCTCTGGCGGTTTCTCCCATATATACAGGTCCGGCTGTATAATCCAGAATTATCGCTCCTGTACCTTTGCATGCCGCTTCAAGTGCTTTATCAGCGTTATCCACAATGACTTCTTCACCGAAAGCATTAATGAAATGTTTAGTTCTTCCTGATATCCTGAACCTGTAGGGACTGGTTGATGTAAAAATGATTGTATCACCGATTAGGTATCTCCAGAGACCTCCGTTAGTGGAGATTACGAGTGCATAATTCAAACCTTCTTTTACTTCTGCTAAGGAGCATGGTTTTGTTTCGCCTGATTTAAGCCTGTCGGCAGGAATAAATTCGTAGAATATTCCATAATCGAGCATCAGTAGCATATCGGTTCTGGCCGGATCATCCTGAATTCCGAAAAAACCTTCTGATGCATTATAGGTTTCCAGATAATGCATCTGATCGCCCGGGATCAGCTTTTTGTATATTTCCCTGTAGGGAGTGAAGCTGATACCTCCGTGAAAGAACACTTCAAGGTTGGGCCATACCTCCAGAAGATTTGATTTACCGGTGTAGGCAAGTATATGCTTAATCAGGGTAAGATACCATGAAGGTACGCCTGAAAAGCTGGTAACATTCTGACTTACGGTTTCTCTGGTAATCAGTTCCAGCTTCTGCTCAAAATCATCAATCAAAGCGATCTCCTGCCTGGGAGTCCTCACAAATTCAATGTAGAAGGGTGCATTCCAGATAAGAACTGCCGACAGATCGCCGTAAATTGACTTATTCTCCAACATGTTTATTTTGTTGCTACCACCCAGGGTGAGGGCCTTTCCAGTAAACACCTTTGTCCCCGGATTGTTAATTGCATAGAGGGTCAGAATATCTTTGGCAGCCTGATAATGGCATTCCCAGAGCGATTCCTTGGTTATAGGAATAAATTTGCTTTTTGATGATGTAGTTCCCGAACTTTTTGCAAACCATTTTATTTCTCCCGGCCAGGCAATGTTCTTTTCTCCCTTTCTCATCCTGTAAATATATGGCTCAAAGTCCTCATAACTCATTACCGGAACACGCAGCTGAAAATCTCGGTACGACCCAATAGATGAAAAATCATACTTTCTGCCCCATTCAGTGGGCACAGCAGTCTTAACAAGCTTTGTAAGTAGCTGATATTGTACCTCTTCAGGATTTTTCCGGAAATAATCAATCTGCTTTACCCGGTGGGCATTCAGTAATTTTACTATTGCGGGTATGAATGGCATAGAAACATATCTACTTTGAGGCTAAAGATAGATAAAAATAATCCAGTGAAAAATGGCTGTTCATCTAAAAACCTCTTTGAGGATATGCAGGGAATTTATTTTCCTTACCAGGGGAAGATGGATAGAATAAAATTTTACTATTGTTTCGAGAACCTCGTTTCTAAGAGCGCCAGTGAGCTGGATGGAACTCATTGAGCCGTATGAGGATGAAAAGAAAGCGGCAAGAATATCAGAGATCAATTCGTTTGCGTAGTATCCGTGTGCCGGTGGTACAGCAACGAATTTTCCGTCAGTGAGGTCAAAATACCTGTTTTCAGGAATTGTCCTTTTTCCAGGCTCAAAACCAAGGTAACTACAGAGTCCGATAAGGAATGCTATGTGAAAGTTTGAAAATCCGGTTTTGCTTTCATTGAAATATTTTATCGAATTCTCAATATGGTCAAACAGTTCATAATTCCTGCTCTCTTCTCTGAGTACATTGCTCAAAATCTCTCCAAGGAAAACGGCAATACAGGTTTTACTTACATCTGAAAATATCTCTGAAGGAGAATATGAAGCTGAAAATTCTTTGAGAAGATGAATATTGTGCGATTCTTTGTAATAAAGAATCACATCGAGTATTGACAGTGGCTGAAAAAATGCATTATGCTTTCCCGATCTTCTGCTTCTCATTCCTTTTACCATAAAGGAGGCTCTTCCCGCCTCACGGGTATATGACTGAACAATCAAACCCGAATCGGAGTATTTGATCTGATGAAGTATAATACATTTAGTCTTCAGCAGCATCTGGTCAAATGTTTGAGTCAAATATAAAATTATTATATTTACCTGCCAATCAAAAAGATCATGATCGCCACAGGTAATGAGGAACTGATTAAACGCATAGCCAGACTGGCCAGGCAAAACCAGGAGCAGGATGATCATATAAAGAGACTCGAAAAAAAGATAGAAGAGCTGACGCTTGAGATCGGGAGATTGAAAGCTTACGGGAAAGGGAGCGAAAGTCTTGGGATTTATAAAGAAAAGGAAGAAGCACGTGAGAAGTTGCTGAAGTTTAATATGGTGACGGTCCTTTTTGCCGAAGTGCGAAGTATATCGCGAGCCATTGAAACCCTTGATTCCTATTCTTATATGGATGAGCTTGATGAGATCTTTGTCGAATTCGGTGTAATAGCCGAAAGGCTTAAGATTGAGAAAATAAAATCTATAGGAGACACTTTTATTTGTGCAGGAGGCATTCCTGTAAAAAATATCACTAATCCGGTAGATGTTGTTCTGGCTGCGGTTGAGATGAAGAATTTCCTTGACAGTTACGAAACTGAGAAAGGAAGAAGCGACAAAAGAAAATGGCAGCTTAAGATAGGGATTCACACCGGACCTGTGCTTGCAACAGTGTCGGGCAAAAAAAAGACAAGTTATGATATAAAGGGAGATACGGTTAATAACGCCAGCAGGATAGTGGCGGTATCAGCAGCTGACTCAATAGTGATCACTGTAATGACCTACGAACTGGTAAAGGAATTATTCACATGTGAATATTCAGGAAGGCTCCCTGTAAAATACAAGGGTAACCTTGAATTGTTCGGAGTGAAAGGATTGAAACAGGAACTCTCTGTTGATGGGAAGGGTATGAGACCTAACGATATGTTCAGGGTTAAATTCGGGCTTATACAGTTCACCGATCTTCAGGAAATGATTCTTGACAGACTTGAAAGGGAGCTGCCGGAATATCTTTATTATCATAATATCAAGCATACAGTTGATGTTGTAACTGAAGTCGAACTCATAGGATGGGCCGAAGGCTGCACGGATGAAGAAATCCTTCTGCTAAAGACGGCTGCCCTTTTTCATGATGCCGGGCATACTGTTTCCTATGATAACCATGAAATGTACAGTGCTAAGATGGCCAGAGAAATTCTCCCGCAATTCAATTATACACAAGGTCAGATAGACCGTATCTGTTCGATTATAATGGCTACCAGGCTTCCTCCCGAACCTGGCGACCTGCTTGAAGAAATTATCTGTGATTCGGATCTTGATTATCTGGGCAGAAGTGACTTCATCCCTGTATCAAACACCCTTTTTGAAGAGCTTAGGGCTCAGAACAAAATGACAGATATTAATGAATGGAACAAATTGCAGGTCAGGTTCATTTCAGGCCATCAGTATTTTACAAAGACAGCAAGGAGTCTCAGGGAAGTTAATAAACAGCTTCAGATAGAAAGGATCCAAAGCCTCATACATTAATGATTACTTGCTGATAACGAGAATTTTAGTCGTGCACGATTGTAAACCATCAGCGCTGGTGCAGAAGACAAGATATACCCCGGTGGTTACTCTTCTTCCGTTAAAGGTCTTGAGATCCCATGAAGCCTGACCTCCTGTTGAGGTTGTTTCAAAAACAAGATTCCCGCTTACATCAGTAATTTTTACGTTGGTGTCTCTCAACAAACCAGTTATTGTAACATTCCCCGAAAAATCATCTCTCACGGGATTGGGGAAAGAATAGACCCCTGAGAATTTTTCTCCTCCTGATGTTGCGGATTCTCTTATTGACAGAGTGCCCCGTGAGGTGCCAAACCAAACCTCTCCTGTACGGTCATCGACAGCCACACTTGCAATTGAATCGGAAAACATCGGAGAATTTCCAGTGTTAAAGGTTTTAATAACCTTGTTTCCATCGGCTGATAACAAATATACTCCCGATCCTGAGGAACCAACCCATTTTCGATTGGCCCCGTCAACAGCAATTGATGTGATCGTCTCAGTTCCGAGTAAAAAGTCGGCAAGCCCTGATCCGTCGTTTCTTGGTATCTTTATCCTGTGGGCGGTAAGATCTATGTCAAAAACCTTACCCGGATTGAAATATACAAGAGGCCCTTTATCAGTTCCTACCCAGATATTACCATCCAGATCTTCAGTCATGGAAAAAACACTGAAAAGGCCACCTTCTGTGTCTCTGACTGGAAGTCTGAGATACCTGTCATCCGACAGAAACCCGGGTGTATCATTGTCATCCAGTAAAAATATGTTGTTGGTCCCTGGCTGAAATATCCATTTCTGTCCTCCTGCAACTATCATTAAATCTAATGGCCCTGAAACATTTACAGTGTAGGGTAAGATTATCCATTTGCCGTCAGGCTTAAGGACTTTTATTGATGAAGATGAATTGCTCTGGGCTATCCAAAGATTTCCATCTGTGTCAAATTTAATACCGCATATTTTTGTATCAGTAATATCTCCCGATCCTTCTTGCAGGGGTGAGTTTCCATTGTTATAATGGTTTACCTGAGTGTTATTTCTGTACTCAAACAATCCACTGCCCCATGTTGAAATGAAGAAATGGCTGTTGTCTGAGGGATCGAAGCAGCATCTCAGTGCGTCTTTTTCTTTTCCGGAAATGATGTTTTCATATTTGCCGCTCGAATGGATTGAAACCTGAAAAGGCCTGCCGATTCCTTCTCCCGTTCCGTAGGTTCCACCTGCACATAATATTGTTTTGCCATTGAAAGATGAAATATGCACAACATCGTTGGAAGCTGGCCCCGGAATTTCAAATCTTCTGAAATCAGTAAAATCTTTACCCTGGATAAGACCATTGGTTTTGTCGGCGATCCATATATTGCCTCCATCAGTTATAGCCTGCGAGATATCAGGAGTGCCCCATCCGTACGATCCGACAGTTTTTACAAGGATACCTTCAGCATTGTAAATTCTGGCAATTTTGTTTGATGAAATTATAAAACCTCCCTGCACGATGTCAAAAGAGCTGTTCTGCACACCGGCAATTTTGTTGAACATCTCTGCATTTGTCCCCACTGCATATACTTCGTCACCTTCGGATATCTGCTTCGGGAAATTTGCATAAAGTTTATCCTCCATCATAATCAGCAGGTTAGCCTTTGAATCAGGCAAACCGTACAGTTGTCTCCAGTTCCCGAAATAGGACAATCCGGTATTTGATAATTCGCCGTGCCAGATACCATGTTCTGTTGCAGCGAATACTATTCCCCTTCCAAGGGCCACGTCATAAACAGTGTTTCCGTCTGAAGCCCATCCCGGTTTCCAGGTATCATGTACCTCTTTTTTAATAAGATCAATAACAATTATACCATAATCGGTAGCCAGGTATGCATACCGTCCGAAGGTCCTGATCCTGTTAATGACAATTCGGCCGGTTTGCCCATTAATAATATCAGGCATATTGAAAATTGTGTTTCTACTTATTAGATCGATGTTTGCACTTCTATAGGCAACGACAAGAAGCTCATTATCATTCGACCATGCAATTCCGCTAATACCTGTTTCTGTGAGCCCGTTTAAGGTTGACATTTTTGTAATTTCACTAAAGTTCTTTTTGTATATGATCAACGATTCACCTGTTGAAGCATATATTTTATCCGGACTGACGGCAAGATGAATCGCAGAGTTGTATTTAAGGTGATCGGACCAGGAACCCACCGGAGCTTGTCCGTTTGTTGGTGCAAACCAGATAATAAATCCTGAAATATAAAGCAATACGCTTCTCATTTCTTATCAAGGCTGTCTTATTTCCGGTGAGCTGGTATTGGATAATCCGGATAAGAATTTTCTGAGTTTCTTAATAGCAATAGACCTGTGCGAAATTTTGTTCTTTTCCTTGAGTGACATTTCAGCGAAAGTAACGGTGTGTCCTTCAGGCACAAAAACCGGATCATACCCAAATCCGCCATTTCCCCTTTTATCTGTGATTATCACACCATTGACAACACCTTCAAACAGGTATTCATTTCCCTCATAAATGAGTGCTATGATGGTTCTGAATCTTGCCTTTCGGTTTGTGTGGTTCTGAAGAAGCGACAGAAGTTTATTAATATTTGCATCAGAGTTCTTATCTTCCCCGGCGAACCTAGCTGAATGAACTCCTGGCCTGCCTCCAAGGGCGTCAACCTCCAGGCCAGTATCATCAGCAAAGACATTATGTCCGGTCTTCAGAAAAATGTATCTGGCTTTGTGAAGAGCGTTGGCCTCAAGGGTAGGTTCATCTTCGGGGATATCCTCATCAAGATTTATGTCAGCCAGGCTGAGCAAATGGAAGTTATTACCCATCAGTTTACTGATCTCAGTCAGTTTATGATTGTTGTTTGTGGCAAAAACGATCAGCATTTTGTGTGATTGTCATACTACAATATTACTAAAAATCCGACTGTAATGTAACTATCATTGCCCATGTTGACCAGTTGACAGATGTCTGTTGCGTGGGTATATGAATAATAAAACTTAATTGATACATTTGGGATACAATCAGGTGCAAAAATGCAGAGGCTTTTTATATTTAAACTGAAACATTGGTTTTTAATGATTTTTCTTTCCGCAGGTGCAAATTCATCTTTGAAGGCCCTGGTTCATGACCATCCCGGATCATTCTCTCAGTTCTGGTGTTTTTCGAAGCTCGCTGTCGTCCTTGCTCTCCTGCTCTTTGTTATTCTGATTATATCAATTTATTACTATCTGAAAAATCAGTTTGCGAATAAGCAGCACATGCTTGAACAATTAATAAATCGCAGGACTGAAGATCTTATTTCGGAAAAAGAGAAATCGGAAGCACTGCTTGCCAATGTTCTTCCAAAAAACACGGCCGAAGAAATAAAATCAACAGGAAAAGCGGCAAAGGTGAAGTACAATTTTGTTACGGTTTTATTTTCGGATATTCAGGGATTTACACAAATAGCCGAGGAAATGAATCCCGAAGTTCTGATCGATGAGCTTGACAAATTTTTTCTTCATTTCGATTCTGTGGTCGACAAGTACAGAATTGAAAAGATCAAGACCATCGGTGATGCATATATGTGCGCCGGGGGGATTCCGGAAAAGAACCGAACCAATCCCATTGAGGTAATACTGGCAGCTCTTGAGATGCAGAGGTATATGAAAAAGCTGAAGGAGGAATCAGCGGCAAAGGGGATCAAATATTGGGACATACGGATAGGTATTCACACGGGGACAGTGATAGCAGGAGTTGTTGGTCATAAAAAGCTTTCATATGACATCTGGGGAGATACGGTAAACACGGCAAGCAGGATGGAATCATCAGGAGAACCCGGGAAAATAAACATCTCCGGAACCACCTTTGAGTTTGTTAAGGAATTTTTTATTTGCGAACACCGAGGAAAGATGCCTGTCAAATACAAGGGTGAGCTCGACATGTATTTTGTAAATGGAATCATTCCGGGATTATGCGATGAAGAGGGACTTCCTAACGAAAGATTCCTATTCAGGATGCAGCTAATAAGGCTTGAAGATGTTGAAGAAGCGGTAATGAAGTTATTTACTGATGAAGCTCCTCCAAACCTTTATTTCCACAATATATCAATGGCCAAAAGTATCACATCGCAGGTTGATTTGATATGCCGGTCGGAACAGGTTACTGAGGAGGTTTATTTTGTGATAAAGCTTGCGTCACTATTCCTGATAACGGGTTATGTTTCTGATTATGATCAGCCGCACGAAGCCAGCCTCTCATTTATGGATGAAATCCTGCCCAGATATAACATAGATGATAAATTCATTATTGAGTCAAAGAGACTTATCATCAACTCGTATAATGAAAAATATGAAACTCTGGCTGACAGGATATTACATGATGCAAGATATGAATACCTCGGCCGTGATGATTTTATTTACTTGTCCGGGAAGATGTTAAAGGAGAGGGCTGAACATGGTTTGGAGATCGGAAATGAAGGATGGGTTGAGATGCAAAAGCATCTCCTTGTTAACCATGATTTTCTTACAGGAACTGCCAGGCTTTTGCGAAGTGTTTCAATTGAGGAACAAATCAATTCACTGCGGGATCACAATTAATAGTTCATTTTAGGAATATACTATAGAAGATTATCATTAAAAATGTACTTTTACCGGATGTTTTAAAAGAGAGATCGAGTATGGAGAATTTAGACTGGAAAAATCTGCCATTCGGTTACATGAAGACGGATTTTAATATACGTTGTTTCTATAAGGACGGGAAATGGGGAGATCTGATTGTTTCTGAATCTGAATACATTGACATTCATATAGCCGCAACCGGCCTGCACTACGGCCAGGAAGCATTTGAGGGTCTCAAGGCATATATGGGTAAAGATGGCAGGATCAGGTTGTTCCGTTGGGAAGAAAATGCAAAAAGGATGGTATCTTCTGCTGAGGGTATAAAAATGGCACCATTCCCTGTTGAAAGGTTTAAGGAAGCTGTCTTCAGAGTTGTTCATATGAACAAGAGATTCATTCCTCCATACGGTTCGGGTGCAACTCTTTATATTCGCCCTCTTCTTTACGGGAGCGGTGCTGAAGTAGGAGTAAAACCGTCGGCAGAATACGTTTTTATTGTGTTTGTAACCCCTGTCGGACCATATTTCAAAGGTGGCATAAAGCCGGTCGACATGCTTATATGCAGGGATTATGACCGTGCAGCACCTAAAGGCACCGGCGTTTTCAAGGTGGGAGGAAACTATGCAGCAAGCCTTAGGGCTGGGATGGTAGCAAAGGAAAGGGGCTATGCAAGCACTATATTCCTTGATGCCAGGGAAAAAAAATATATCGATGAATGCGGACCCGCCAATTTTTTTGGTATTAAGAACAATACGTATATTACTCCAAAGTCGGAATCAATATTGAACTCAATAACAAATATGAGCCTGCTTGAGTTAGCTCAGACTCTTGGTATAAAAACTGAGCGACGGCAGGTGCCGGTTGAGGAACTGGGTGAATTTACTGAAGCAGGGGCATGCGGAACTGCAGCGGTTATCAGTCCAATAAGAAAAATATTCGATCCTGACAAGAATCTGGTCTATGAGTACTGCAGAGATGGGAATCCGGGGCCGGTTACCCTGAAGCTGTATAATAAACTTACTGCCATTCAGTTCGGAGATGATGAGGATGAGTTTGGATGGATTTCTATTGTTGATTAAGAAACAACTGTGAAGAATAAGAAATCAGGATTTGCCAACGCAAAATTAAGAGGATCATACCTGACACTTGTTATTAGTGTTTCACTTGTCCTTTTTCTTCTTGGAATACTTGGACTTGTACTGATCAACGCAAAAGAACTTTCAGATTACTTCAGGGAAAGCCTCTCTTTCTCTGTAATGCTTGACGATGACGCCAGGGAGGCTGATATCAGGATGCTTCAAAAGGATCTGGATGCAAAACCTTATGTAAAATCGACTGTTTATGTATCAAAAGATGAAGCTGCTTCAAAAATGAAAGAAGACCTGGGGGAGGATTTTATAAGTTTCCTCGGAGATAATCCATTGCCTCCATCAATTGATGTGTACCTATATGCTGGATATACAAGCCCTGACAGTGTCGCAAGGATTGAAAAATATGTTCTTGAATACCCTTTTGTTAAGGAAGTCTATTATGAAGAGTCACTACTTTTCCTTATTAACGAGAATGTCAGAAAAGTCAGCCTGTTTCTTCTTGTTATAAGCACTTTCCTTTTCCTTATTGCAATAACCATAATAAACAATACAATAAGGTTGGCTATCTATTCAAAGAGGTTTCTTATAAAGACAATGGAACTTGTGGGAGCCACAAAATCATTCATAAGAAAGCCATTTCTTATAAGAAGTGTATATCATGGGGTACTTGCAGCACTGATCGCGATGACTTTACTCATGGGCTTGTTATATCTTATTGAGAAAGAGTTTTATATGATGTTTTCTTTTGAAAGTACAAAACTCCTAATTATTCTATGTGTTGTACTGATAATTCTGGGAATTCTGATCAACCTGGTTTCAACTTATTTATCAGTTAACAGATATCTTGTTATTTCTGAAGACAAACTATATAATTGAATCATGGCACCTAAAAATGACGACAAGGAAAAACAAAATTTCGCCCTTGGCAGGGAAAATTACAAGCTACTCGCTATCGGATTTGCCATAATTGTAACAGGATTTTTGCTTATGCTTGGAGGCAGATCAGACGATCCCAATGTTTTCAGTGAGAAGATTTTCAGCTTCAGAAGGATAACTCTTGCACCCATAGTTGTTCTCGCAGGATTCATTTTTGAAATCTGGGCAATTATGAAAAAGCCCGGGAATTCCGCCAAATAATTCTAATTATTTCGCAGATTATGAATCTTTTAGAAGCAATTGTCCTTGGACTGATACAGGGGCTGACTGAATTTTTGCCTGTCAGCAGCTCAGGTCACCTTGAACTTGGTAAATTTCTTTTTGGTATTGACCATGAATCCAATTTCTATTTTTCTGTGGCAGTTCACGGAGCCACTGTTATGAGCACGATTATTGTATTATGGAAGGAATTGATCAGTATCTTCAAAGGTGTTTTAAGATTTACCTGGAATGAAGAAACAACCTATGCTATTAAGCTTGCAATATCGATGATACCTGTTGGCATAGTGGGTCTTTTCATGGGCGATATAGTTAATGAATATTTCAATGGTAACATGATTGCCCTTGCAATTCATTTTTTTATTACCGCTTTTTTGCTGTTCATGACACTTTTTATAAAGCCAAAAGAGAGAGCCCTGACATATTGGGATTCTTTTATTATTGGAATTGCACAGGCCTTAGCAGTCCTTCCAGGTATATCCAGATCAGGGGCCACTATTGCTACAGGGATGATGCTTGGAAACAAGAAATCAGAAATTGCCAAGTTTTCATTTCTGATGGTACTTGTACCGGTCATTGGTGCAAACATCCTTGAAATGAGTTCAGGCGAACTGACTAAGGAGGGGACTTCCTTCCTTATAATCATTGCAGGATTCTTCACTGCATTCGTCTCAGGCTATATCGCATGCAGATGGATGATAAACCTTGTACGAAAAGGTAATCTGAACTGGTTTGGTCTGTATTGTGTGGCTGCAGGCATTTTTTCACTTATACTCGGACTTTAATGGCTAGTGGAAAATCAACTGTCATTGAGGAGGGAAAAGTATTCATATTTGATAAACCTCTTTACTGGACAGCCTTCGACCTGGTAAATAAGATCAGGATTATGATCAAAAATATTCTTGGCCTGAAAAATGTTAAAGTGGGACATGCAGGAACACTTGATCCGCTTGCATCAGGACTTATGATCATATGCACCGGGAATGCGACCAGGAAAATAGAGGAATACCGTAACCTTGACAAGGAATATGTTGCTGAAATATATTTAGGAGCAACAACACCTTCATGTGATCTTGAGACAGAAATAAATGAGCGATTCAGTATTGAACATATCACTAATGAACTTGTACTTGAAGTATTATCACGATTCACCGGAGAACAGGAACAGGTACCTCCCTTGCATTCCGCTAAATTGATTAACGGCAAAAGGGCTTATGAATACGCACGAAAGGGACTGAATATGAAACTTGCCCCTGTTAAAGTAATATTCAAAGAGATTGAATTGCTCTCGTTTAAACCTCCGATTTCAAAAATAAGGATTGTCTGCAGCAAAGGTACATATGTCAGATCATTTGCCAGAGATTTTGGCATGGCCCTGGGCAGCGGTGCATACCTGTCATCGCTCGTTAGGACAGCAATCGGCAATTTCAGGCTCGAAGATGCTTATTCACTTGAAGATTTTAAAAATTTTCTTGAAGATTTGAAACAAATTTGAAAATATTGCGTATAAAGGAATTTTGAAAAAACAATATGTATTTATGATATGAGATCAACATGATTGAGTACTTCTACATGAAGAAATTTAAATAAAAGCTCTCAACCAGAACGAGATATGCTCAGCAAGGTTGATCATGTATGGTTACTTACGATTGTAAAAATTTTAAATATTAAGGTATGAAATTGTCACAATTCAGGTACAATCTTCCACAGGAACTTATAGCGCTTTACCCTGCCGAGAACCGCGATGAATCAAGATTACTGGTTGTTAACCGGAAAACAGGTGCTCTTGAACATAAGATATTTAAGGAAATTACAGAGTATTTTCATGAGCATGATGTTTTGGTTTTCAATAATACTAAGGTCTTTCCGGCACGTTTGTATGGCAATAAGGAAAAAACAGGAGCGGAAATCGAGGTCTTTCTTTTAAGAGAACTTAACAGGGAACAGCGTTTGTGGGATGTATTGGTTGATCCGGCCAGAAAAATCCGTATAGGTAACAAACTCTATTTTGGTGAAGATGACCTCCTGGTAGCGGAAGTTATAGATAATACAACATCCAGAGGAAGAACACTACGTTTTCTGTTCGACGGAACATACGAGGAATTCAAACAGACTCTTTATAGTCTCGGCGAGACCCCTCTTCCAAAATTCATTAACAGGCCGGTAGAGCCGGAAGATAGCGAACGGTACCAGACAATCTTTGCAAAACATGAAGGTGCAGTTGCAGCACCCACGGCCGGTCTGCATTTCAGCAGGGAACTGCTGAAAAAACTTGAAATCATTGGCGTTGAATTTGCCGAAATTACACTTCACGTAGGTCTGGGTAATTTCAGGAGCGTGGACGTTGAGGATCTTACAAAACATAAAGTTGATTCAGAAAGGATAAGGATTACAGAGGAAGCTGCAGAAATTGTCAATAAGGCTAAAGAAAATAAATATAAGATATGTGCTGTAGGAACTACTGTTGTGAGAACTCTTGAAAGCTCGGTTTCAACAAGCGGATATCTTAAACCATTCGACGGCTGGACGAATAAATTCATTTTTCCTCCCTATGATTTTAAGGTCCCCGACATGCTTATAAGCAATTTTCACCTGCCATACTCTACACTGCTGATGATGGTAGCTGCCTTTGCAGGCTATGATCTGCTTTTTGATGCCTACAAAACTGCAGTCAAAGAAAAATACAGATTCGGGACCTACGGCGATGCTATGCTGATAATATGATATTTTTCAGCGTTTCATCATAGAAAATTCTGGAGATAATAGTCTCTGAAAAATCTTATATCTTATATTTCAGAGATTCCTATCAAAGTTGATATTTGTCCATATACCCTAATGATTCCCTTCCCATTTGATCAGAGAATAGTGTTCCTGTAATTATCCCTAGGGAAACGAGTATTTAGTAAGAAAGTCATAATGTAAAATTACAGGCCCTGATTTACTATTCAGACTTTTAAGTCAGGAATAAAAAACTTATTTACCCTTCAATGAAATGAAAATACACTTTTTTGTTGCACTAAGAGGGAAACCATGACCGATTAAAGTATTAGTAACAAACACGAAAAACCACAGTTTGCCGTTAATTACTACGAACATAACAATCAGACAGGGGTATTACGGTTTCAAAATATAATAAAACCGGATAATAACCATGTCATGTTTATTTTGAACAACGGATTTGATTAACGTTAAACACATAGTTCCTTCTGTCAGTTATTCAAGTATGCAACTGATAATAAGGCATATACTCAAATTGCTCTTATTTATCATCATAATAATGCCATTAACTGTATTAAATTCTCATGCGCAAACCGGTCCCGGGGGCGTGGGAAACAGTTCTACTAACAGATTATGGCTTAAAGCAGATACAGGAGTATACAGGGATGCAGGAATAACTCCTGCCTCGAACGGAAATTCAGTCAGAAGATGGAATGATTTCTCCGGAAATAATAACCATGCAAATCAGGCGAATGAGAGCTACCGGCCATTTTTTCAGACTGGAATTATCAATGGTGAACCTGCACTGGAATTTTTTGGTAATGATTTCATTGATCCAGGATCACTTGGAATTTCTGGAAATTCCGGTTTTTCTTTTGTTGTGGTTTTCAGGCCAAAAACCTATGATGAGGGAAATATTGCATCAGGGAATGGTGATTATATAATTGACAGAACCACCCTGACTAACAATCTAACTAGCTTAAAATTCATAAATCCGGCCAAATACTGTTTTCAAAAAAGAGATAACAATAACAATGGGATCAATACAAGTCCCGTAAGTGTTTCATCAGTTACCACTTCATCCTTTACCCTCATAAGTTATATGAGGGAATCACCAAGAACCTACTACAGATTATTTGTAAATGGGAACAATGAAACAAATGTTGTTGATAACGACGGCGACCTTACTCCTCCAATACCCAGGATTGGCAGACACTATAATACTGAAAACAACGGACTTAATGGATACATCTCAGAATTGTTGATCTACAACTACAGGTTGAACAATGCACAATTAAACATAATTAACAGTTACCTTGCTGCAAAGTACGGACTGACAATAAGCAACGATAAGTATTCATACGATGCCACACATAAAAATGAAGTCGCCGGTATAGGAAGAGAAAGCAGTTCACATCGGCATACCAACGCTACCTCCGGCAATATTCTCAACATTTCAAATCCATCATCTCTTGATGACGGCGACTACCTTTTATTCGGGCATAACAAAGGATCCGTAAACTACTGGACAACTTCAGAATCCCCATCTTCCTCACTGATCAGATTACCCCGGGAATGGAGGATGAATGAGACAGGAGAGGTTGGAACGGTAACATTTAAATTCAACAGTGTTTTTTTGCCTGTTCCTCCCGCTTCAAGTTGCGCTAAATATTATCTTCTTATTGATACCGATGGCGATTTCAGTTCAGGACCTGCAGAATATGAGTTGACTCTTAATGGAGGCTATTATCAGAGAGACGGAGTTAACATAAACGATGGTGACCATATAACAATTGCACTAAGGATAGGTCCGTCAGCAAGCATTTCTCCCGATCCTGCAACGATCTGTACCGGTGGAAGCATTAACCTTAACGGCAATCCTTCAGGCGGCTCAGGGATTTATGTTTCCCACTCCTGGACAGGCAACACCATACCTTTGTCATCAACCACAATTCCTGATCCTGTTTTCTCAACAAATTCAGTGGGATCATTTAATCTGACTTACACCGTGACCGATAATAACGGGTGTACAGCCTCAGATAACATTATTGTTCAGGTTGCAGCTCAGCCTGTCGCACCGGGGCTTACAAAATCACCTGATGTAGTAAGCGTATGTGCAGGCACAACCCTGACAGCACTTGTCACTTCTGGAATGGGTGGTGCCGGTACGGTAACAGATGAATTCAGATACTCTACAGATAACGGAAACTCCTGGAGTCCATGGAGTACTGATTTCCCTTCTTTTACTGCAGTTGCAGGAACAAATATCATTGAAAGCAGACGAAGAGCCTCTGGCATCAATTGCAATGTTTCCGTTTCTAACAGTGTCTCATGGACCGTTGTAGCCGGCCCTTCATGGAATAGTTATACTTTCCCGGTTACGACTGTTTGCCAGGGAGAAGAGATCACTTTTTCTGCCTCAGTGGTGAATGGACTTGGCGGTACATTAAGCTGGATAAGATCCGCAACTCCAGGAGGACCCGGAACAATGGTATTCAGCCCGGATTTACCCCCATCACCCGGTACATATTATTATCGCCCTCATTATGCTGCTTCCGGTCCTGGCTGCAATCTGGCTGACGGAACGGAGACCGAGGTTGCCGTTCACAACTATCCTGTTCTTACAAGTTCGTCCACACCTCCAGATATCTGTAGTGGATCATCCTTTAACTATAATCCGTCAAGCTCAATTCCAGCAACAACTTTTTCATGGACCAGAGCCTCAGTTACCGGCATTGTACAACCCGGATCATCAGGAAATGGCAATCCGAATGAGATACTTACAAATTCAACTTCAGAACCAATAACTGTCAGATATATTTATACATTGACGGCAAATGGATGTACTAATCCATCAACTTTTAATGTAGATGTAACAGTCAATCCGACCGCGGTTATCACCAGTGGGACCACAGCCATCTGGTGCAACAATACGTCGAACACATATACGATCACCAGTTCGAGCAGCATGGCGGAGTTCTCATGGTCACGTGCGG
>CAZTJT010000006.1:0-71167 GCA_964613785.1 uncultured Rikenellaceae bacterium | reverse complement strand
GAAGTAACGGTAACAGTCAATCCGACCGCGGTTATCACCAGTAGCCCCACAGCCATCTGGTGCAACAATACGTCGAACACATATACGATCACCAGTTCGAGCAGCATGGCGGAGTTCTCATGGTCACGTGCGGCAGTTGCCGGTATCAGCAATGCAGCTTCAGGCGGATTTGGGAGCACGATAACGGAGACGCTGGTTAACACCACCAGCGAGCCTGTAGATGTTGTATACCGGATCACACCATCTGTAAACGGGTGTAACGGGACTGAATATGAAGTAACGGTAACAGTCAATCCGACCGCGGTTATCACCAGTGGGCCCACAGCCATCTGGTGCAACAATACGTCGAACACATATACGATCACCAGTTCGAGCAGCATGGCGGAGTTCTCATGGTCACGTGCGGCAGTTGCCGGTATCAGCAATGCAGCTTCAGGCGGATTTGGGAGCACGATAACGGAGACGCTGGTTAACACCACCAGCGAGCCTGTAGATGTTGTATACCGGATCACACCATCTGTAAACGGGTGTAACGGGACCCTGTTTGACCTTACAGTTACGATATTACCTGAGCCTGAAATAATTCAACCGGTTAATGTTACATTTTGCAATGGAGAGATCACAGACAAAATTGAATTTACGACTTCAAATACAGGTGGAGAAGTAACATATACCTGGATCAATGATCTGACTGATATTGGCCTTTCAGTTATGGGAACAGGAAATATTGAATCATTCAAGGTTATTAATACCGGACCTGCTCCATTAATTGCAACGATTGAAGTTACACCTCATTTTGATAATGGGAAAATATCTTGCACAGGGACACCAAAAACCTTTACAATCACAGTAAATCCAACTGCACAGGTTGATCTTCCTGATAACGTGGTTGTATGCAATGATGCTCCTGTATCGGAAATTATTTTTACGACAAGCAATGATGATGAATACACCACATACAAATGGACTAACGATAATACTACTATCGGATTGGATGCTGAAGGTTCAGGGAATATCCCGGAATTCACGGCATTGAATACGGGAGATTCACCTGTTACGGCGAATATTGTTGTTACGCCCTATTTTACTTTTGGCGGGATCACCTGTGACGGTCCTTCAAAATCATTTACAATTATTGTTGATCCGACACCTAAAGTAGTTCCAAGTACTCTCACACAAACGCTTTGCAATGACGGCAAAACAAATATTGTTATAGGAAGTCCGAGTACTTTTTCTTCCGGTGATGTGACATTTGATTTTACTACAACCACTTCGGGGGGGGTAACCGGTTTTACACCCTCAGCAACCAATCTGGTAAAAGGAGATAAAATCGAGGATGTGCTTCATAATACAACTGAACTACCGCAAACGGTTACTTATAGAATAGTGCCCTTAAATGCATCAGGATGCGCGTCATCACCGGCTCTGGTGGTAGTCACCGTTCTTCCCACTGCAGGCATTGATCAGGTGGATGACATTGTTCTATGCAATGGAGAGATATCTGAGGAGATAGTTTTCAGTTCTCCTTCCTCTCCGGGAGGCGATGTGGAGTTTATATGGACCAACAGTCAACCCTCAATAGGCTTGGCAGCCTCAGGAACCGGCAATATTCCATCCTTTACTGCCGGCAATGATACCGACACACCTCTTGTGGCAACAATTAGCGTAAAACCTTTTTTCAAGCTGAACGGTCAATCCTGCGAAGGTACTGAGATGTCATTTGCCATATCGGTAAATCCGACGCCCCGGATCTTCCCGGTCCCTGCTGATACGATACAGTGTGACAGCAGTCTGACAAAAATAAAGCTAAAGAGTCCGAGCACCTTTACCTCAGGTGATGTTAGATTCAGATTTACTGCCAATTCTCCCGGAGGCATCATTGGATTTACGCCATCTGCTGCAGACTTGCCTTTGAATTATGTAATAAAGGATTTTCTTGTTAATCCGACAGATGAACCGGAGGATGTAATATATACCATAATCCCTGTAAGTCCCGTTGGTTGCGATGATGGTCAATTTATTGAGATAAAGGTAACAGTAAATCCGACACCCCGTATTTTTCCGGTTCCTGGTGATACAATCCAGTGTGACAGTAGCTTAACAAATATCAGACTCAGAAGTCCAAGTAAATTTACAGGAGGGGAGATAAAATTCAGGTTCACGGCCACCAGTCCGGATGGAATAACTGGGTATACTCCCTCAGGAACGAATTTACCAGAAGGTTACTATATTAAGGATAAGCTTATAAATCTAAGTGATAACCCCGGAAATGTTATATACACAATAACACCAGAAAATCCGGAAGGATGTACTGATGGCCGTTCAGTCAAAGTAAAGGTTACAGTAAATCCTACTCCCAGGATTTATCCTTTACCCGCTGATTCTGAACAATGTGACAGCACTGAAACTTCAATCAGATTGCAGAGCCCTAGTACCTTTACTGATGGCGAAATGAGATTCAGATTAACGGCTTCTACAGCCGGCGGAGTAACGGGATTTACACCTGAGGCTTATGATCTGCCAAACAACTATGTGATACAAGATCTTCTGATTAATACTACTGATTCTCCACAGGATGTTATTTATAATATTACCCCTGTAAGTCCGGTCGGATGTAATGATGGTCTGTCGGTAAATATTAAAGTGACAGTAAATCCAACACCAAGGATTTTCCCTGTTCCAGTTGATACCATATTATGCGACAGCAGTTTAACCCGTATAAGACTGCGAAGTCCCAGCAGCTTTACAAGCGGAGAGGTTTCTTTCAGGTTTGAAGCTATATCGCCAGGAGGCATAACAGGGTACACGCCATCAGGTGCCGGATTTATGAATAATCATATCATTGAGGATTTTCTTGTCAATCCGACTGATGCACCACAATATGTACTATATACGATTACACCTTCAGGACAAACGGGATGCAATGCCGGCCGTTCTGTAAGTGTCAGAGTTACAGTGAATCCTACACCAAGGATATTTCCTGTTCCTGAAAACATAGAACAATGTGACAGTACTTCAACGAATATTTTAATTCAGAGCCCAAGCACCTTTACTTCAGGGTTTGTTTCATTTATACTTACTGCAACGGCTCCTGCGGGAGTAAGCGGGTTCACCCCTTTTGCTTCCGGATTAGTAAACGGAACGGTTATTGAAGACATTCTTAAAAATTCGACTGATGCTCCGCTAACTGTAAATTACGGACTAACTCCGGTAAGCGGAACAGCATGTAAGAATGGACCATCAATCAGTTTTGCTGTTACTGTAAACCCTACTCCAAGAGCAACTCCTGTAAACATTAAGCCTGCAATATGTTATGATGACCTTACCCAAATAACACTTATTTCTCCGACTGAAATGACAAGAGGAGAGATAAGGTTTGATTATTCAATTAATTACCCCGGAAGTATAACAGGTAATAATTCTCCCGGAACAGAAATACCTGAAGGTGAATCAATCGCATTCCGATACAGGAACAACAATGATACTATAAGGTCAGTTAATTTTCTTATTACACCAAAAGTTGTTGGTTTGTCGTGCCCTGCAGGAAAAACCGTATTTGAGGAGGTTCAACTTCATCCTAAACCTGCAAGGGGTATTGAAGTGATAAAAGCATTTACCTGTGAATCGAGTTCGGGCCGGGCGGCTCTTAAAGCGATTATTTCAAAAGGTGCCGATCCTTACAAGATTGTTTGGACAGGTCCGGTAAATTATTATATGGAAGATTCATTGGAGATCAGAAACCTGTATGCAGGGAACTATACACTAAATGTTACTGATAATCTTGGATGCATGAATGACACGGTATTTAACATAGAGAATTTGAGCGCCAATCCGAGAATCATACTTCTTCCGAAATCAACAGGGTATCATGTAACATGTCCAGGTGGCAATGACGGTGTGGCAAGACTTTATGTCAGAGACGGGGGTACACCTCCTTTCAGATACTGGCTGGTTTATAATGAATCTGATACTGTTTACAGCGGAGAATTCCTGAATAATTATATTCCTTCTGATCCGTCAACCTATATGATATGTTCAGATCTTCGGGCTGGAAATTATAAGTTCATTATCAGAGATTTAAATGGTTGTGAGGTTATCAGGACAGGCGTAGTGACAGAACCTTCCCCGATGAATATAACAATCAATACAAGCAATTATAACGGAGCAAACATTAGCTGCAGGGGATACAAAGATGGTTTTGCTTCAGCAACAGTTACAGGCGGCAACGGAGGATATTCATATTACTGGTCCTCTGCGACAGGAATACTTGACGTAAATATCCATGAAAGCATGCTTGACAGCATTCCCGCAGGTAAATATTATCTAACTGTTACCGATGCATTCGGCTGTGATAAAACCGAAACCGTAATTCTGACTGATCCTCCGGGTATGGAACTTGCTGGAAGTCAGGTTTCAGAAAGCCCTGACCATAACTATCAGATATCGTGTTACGGAAGTAGTGACGGTTTTATTAATCTTACCGTAACAGGCGGTTCGGGTATTTATCAATACTTATGGATCGGTCCCGGCGGATTTCAAGCCACTACAAAAGATATTTCCGGGTTAAAATCGGGTTTGTATACATGTACCGTTACTGATGTAAATGGATGCAGTCTTATGCCACAGCCCTCTTTTATGCTGGAACAGCCTGATAAACTTGAGGTCTCAACTCATAAATCAACTTCTGCTGACGGTGGATTCAATATCAGTTGCCATGGTGGTACAGGATCCATTGATGCAATAATAACAGGCGGGAGCATTGGGAATTATAGTTACTCCTGGAGCACAACCAATGGATCAGGGATAATCAATGGGCAGGAAGACCAGGAAACCCTCACCGCCGGCTCATACCATCTGAGGGTATCAGATCTTAACGGATGTATTGCAGAGGTAAATGTAACTCTTACAGAACCTTCTGAAATGCTTCTGGAACTTATTCCTTCCCACATTACATGTCAGTCGGGAACTTATGACAATGGATCTGTTGATCTTACCGTAACCGGTGGTATTGCTCCCTATATTTACATCTGGTCAAACGGTGAAAATTCCGAGGATATTTACAATTTGACTGAAGGGAACTATTCAGTAACCGTTACAGATGCCAATGGTTGTATCAGAGATAAACAGGTGCGCATTAACCTCCCGCCGTCTCTGACATTTGAAAAAGTGGTTTCAAACTTCAATAATTTCAATATAAGCTGCTATGGCAGATCAGACGGATCAATCAGGATAAATCCTGTTAGTGGAACACCTCCATTTACTTACAGCTGGCAGGGCCCTGACGGCTTCTCAAGTACTACAAAGGATATTTCAGATCTTAAAGCAGGTGAATATGTTTTATTGATTACAGACAGTAATTTCTGTACAGGTACTGAAAATATAGTACTTAATGAACCGCCCGGTGAAATCTCAGCACGAATTACATCACTGAATAACGTTGGATGCAATGGTGACAAGTCGGGGACTATTACTCTGGAGGCAGTTAATAATGCAGGAAATGTAACCTATTTATGGTCCGACGGAGCATTGGGTAGTACAAGGGCCGGATTGAAGGCTGGAAACTACAGGGTGATTATTACAGATTCAAATAATTGCAAAACAGATTCTGTTATCACAATTACCGAACCCGGCCCGATAGAGTTATCATTTGAAGTGACCCGGCCTTTCTGTCCCGATATGCCCGACGGTGATATCAGAGTTAATATCACTGGAGGGACAGGACCGGGATATTCATATCTGTGGTCAGATAATTCCACAGATCAGGATCTGACCAGTGTGCCAGGCGGTATTTACAGTGTAAGGATCACTGATATGAACAATTGTTTTGTCGAAAAAACACTTATTCTGGAACCGGTGAATTCTTTTTGCCTGCAGATACCCAATGCAATATCCCCCAACGGTGACCTGATAAATGATGTCTGGAATATTGGTATGAAAGAATTATATCCTAATATGGAAATAAAAATCTTTAACCGCTGGGGAGAAATTGTATGGAAATCGGAAAGAGGTTATCCCATACCATGGGACGGAAGAAGCAAAGGAACAATGCTTCCGGTCGATTCATATCATTATATTATAGATCTTAATAATGGATCAAAACCTGTTTTAGGTCACATAACTATTGTTAAATAGCTGATTAAATGAGAAAGCTGACAATTATATTGATAGCGATTGTGTATCCTTACTTTAGTATGAGTCAGCAGCTTCCATTATACAGTCAGTATCTTTACAATAAGTTCCTGATCAATCCGGCTGTTGCAGGAAGCGATGGTTTTACAAGCTTTAACCTTACTGCCAGGGAGCAATGGATAGGCTATTCCGGCGCTCCGCGAACTTTTTCCTTCAGTGGTCAGGGACGAATATTGAAAAGAAGTTATTCAATAAAGACCAACAAATCACAGCAAAATGTTTTTAGGCCAAAGGGTGATGGTAAGGTGGGACTAGGAGGATATGTGTTCAGTGACAGGCACGGACTGGTACAGCGAACGGGTTTCCAGACTACATACGCTTACCATATGTGGGTTCAGAGCAATACTCAGATTTCCCTGGGACTTGCATTTACCGGCTATCATTTCAAAATCAATGAGCGCGAAATTAACTTTGAAGACCCAAATGAACCATGGCTCAGTAATGAACTGAGAAGAGGTATATTTGTCCCGGACGCCGATTTTGGCATCTATGTACTCAATCCAAACTATAATGTGGGATTTTCAAGTTCTCAGCTCTTTGGCGCCGCTGCGAAAATTGGAGGTGATGGATACAGAAGCTATTCAATGGACAGGCACTATTACCTTTTTGGATCTTACTTTTTCAAAACTGACAAACAGACCGAAATTCAGCCTTCAGCTATTATAATGATGTCGGAACAAACAAAGCCAATGGCAGATATAGGAATTACCTATATTTACGATCAGAAAATCTGGGCAGGGATTGCATACAGAACAAGCAAAGCGTTGATTGCGAATTTTGGGCTCAGCTATACAAATATTTTTATGGGCTATTCCTTTGATTTTACTCTTGCCGAAATTCAGAGAGTAACTTATGGAACGCACGAAATAACAGTCGCAATCAAATTTGGCGACAGTGCCAGAAAATACCGTTGGCTCGATCGTTATTGATGAATATTAACAGATAGAACAAAGCAGGATCGGAGTTTTTATCCGAATATCAGATCGGCAGAGCGCCATCTGGTTGTAAGTTTATCTTCAAATACAGGTGAATCATTTCTTTTGTAAGAAATATATCAGCGAGCTGCTTTTTCTGCGTTTGAAGATTGCCCTTGCAGCGAAAAGAGATCCCTTTAACAAACCAGTCAGAAAATAAAACTTTCCTTGTTTGTTTTTTTCGCTTAATATCGAAATATAAAAAACATCAAGTGGCAATGACCTGATTCCTGTTATCCTGAAACCGGCTTTTTCAGCAAACCGTCTGAAGGTTTCAGGTGTAAAATGCCATATATGACGGGGAACATCATAAGCTGCCCATGAACTCCCATAAAATGATGCATCGTATGAATCACAATTGGGAAGTGCAGAAATGAATAAGCCTTCGGATTTGAGAAGCCTTTGAATCTCATTTGAATAGCTAAAAAGATCATGTGAATGCTCAAGAGAGTGCCACATGGTAATTACATCGTAACTTCTGTCTGGGAGCGATACAATATTTTCAGGTTCAATAATTTGCAGCCCGAATCGGTTAATTCCCGTTTCCCGGGCTTTAGCTACAGGTTCAATACCTGTTACTGTCCAACCGTTACTCTTCATTTTTGCGGCAAAGTAACCAGTGCCACATCCTATATCCAATATTCTGCCTTTGTTCAGTCTGGAAGCATTCTTAATGATCTTCAACTTTTTGAAAAGCATTATATTACGAACCAATGAGTAAAGCCTGTTAATCAATCCGGATTTCGAATCGCTGTGTGATGCATACCGATCTGAATCGTAATACCTTTCTATTATCTGCTTATCAGGATGGCCCTGAGTGAAGATAAAACCACATGATTCACACTTGAATAATAAAAATACTTCCCGGCTTATAAGATGATCTGTGCAACTTAAAAAAGGCTTTATATTACTGGTACAACAGAGCGGGCATTGATCGTGTCGGACCATGTCAGGAAGGTTTAATACATTTCTTAAGTTCTGCACCTGCATATATTGCAACTATTAAAATCAGAAGTACAGAACTTGCGAGGGAAATCTTATTGCCCTTAATATATGAGTCAGGCTGAAACCTGAAAATGATCTCATGATCGCCTTCAGGAACTATCATTGCCCTTAGAACATAGTTGGCCCTGAAGTGGGGTGATTCTTTACCGTCAATAAATGACTTCCATCCGGCAGGATAGTATATCTCAGAAAAAACAGCCAGTCTTTCCCCCGCAGATGAATATCTGTATGCCAGTTCATTAGGTTTATATGATACCAGAAAGATCGTATCAGCTGCCTCCGAAGGATAATCTGATTTATCTATATGTTCCCTGTATCTGACATCAACAACAGCTTCGGATGAAGGGTTAAAGTAATTTATTGATGACAATTCCTCATTGGCGTTAGCTGCGAATTTAACCTTTTCTGCAAACCATGCATTTCCAAGGGCTTTGTTATTTTTCAGTGGCGGAACCTCAGGATTGTAGATCACGTACTTTGCATTTAGCATATTAATAGCGTTGCTGTTGTTAAAAACAGTAACCAGGTCGTTAACACTATTTGCTGTTTTGGCTCGGGTGATAAAACTTTCAATGTTAACCGTAATTGATGTGTCAATAAGCTCCTGATATCTCTTGAGCTTAGCCCCGTGATACCCTCCGATCGATTTGTGGAAGTAAGAAGTTGGAGAATTATCGTTGAATGTGGAAACAGAAAGATTGAGAACCCGGAAATAAGAAGTGTCCTGAAGTATCATTTCATCTGCAATTGACGGGGTAAATGATTTTTGAATAACGGAAGGTCTTTCAAACCGTTCCGAATCGAGATAGCGTTTTCCGGCGCTCCAGAGATCAGTAAGAATCAGTAAGCCTATCAGAATAATTGAGTATTCTCTCCGAAGTCTGCCATAAAGAAACGCAATTATCGCTCCTGCACCCAGGAGGATAAAGATTAGCGATCTCAGAGTGTCGGCTCTTAAAAGACCTTTACGGTCAGACACAAGAGCCGATTTGAGCCAATCGGGGTAGTCAGATTCATACGGATTAAGAAATGATCCCGCAATACCCGGGAATAGTAAGAAAATTATCAACAGTCCTCCTATTGTCCCACCGGCAATTTTTATTCCTCTGAATATTTCCTTTTTTGACAGATTGCTGCCAAAAAGTTCCCTGAGGGCTAGAAATCCAAGTAGCGGAATGCAAAACTGGGCTATAACCAGTATCATTGTTACAGCCCTGAATTTGTTGTAACCCGGGAAAAAATCTATGAAGAGATTGGTAAAAGGCATAAAATTCTTACCCCAGGCAAGCATAATAGAGAGAATTGCAGCAATGAGCAGCCACCATTTTTCTGGTTTTCTGACAATGACGAGACCAAGAATAAAAAGGAATATCACTATTGCTCCCATATAATGGGGGCCGTCAGTACCTGGCTGGGTACCCCAGTATTTCATTACCTGTCCGGCAGCTGATGCTGCATTGTTCTGCCTCAGGACCTTCACCGTCTCTGAATTCCTGTCGAACGGTTTGCTAGACCCCCCTTTAAAGTTTGGTACCAGGAGATTAAATGTTTCGTCGATTCCGTAACTCCAATATGTAATGTAGTCCCTGTTCAATCCTCTGGAAATATTTTTGTCCTCAACAACAAGATCCGATTTTCCTCTGCTGGAATACTTACCATATTCATATACAGTATACAGGTTGCCGAAATTGATGCCTGCAGCTATTATAACAGAAACGATTAGCAAAGAAGACGTCTTCAGGAATTTTACCACTGTTCTCTGTCTGATTGAATAAATGAATTCAACAATAATGAAAACCAGAAGACATAATAATGAGTAATAAGTTATCTGAGGATGATTTGCCAGAATCTCAAGTGAAAGGAAGACTGCAGTCAGTATTGCTCCCATAAGGGCATTTCGTTTATAAGCATAATAAACCGACCCTATCATCGGAGCCATATATGCCAGTGCTATAGCCTGTGTATTGTGTCCAGCCGCAAGGATCTGAAAAATGAAGGAAGAAAACCCATATGCAAAAGCCCCTGCAGCCGATAGGAGAGGATCGGCTCCCAGAATGAGAAGTAACAAATAGAAGCCGGCCATTGAAAGGATTAACACAGAAACCGGAGTCTTGAAAACCCGGAGAACAGTATCAACATGTTTCATCAAGTTGCCCGGGTACCTGGTGGATATGAGATAAGCAGGCATACCACTGAATATCGAGTTTGTCCATAGTGGTTCCTTTCCATATTTTTCCCTGTAATCACGAATCTCCTTTGAATTAATTGTAGAAACGGTGGAATCATTTGCTTTCAAAACTTTGCCTTCCAACACGGGGTAGAAATAAATAAAAGAAATGATAATAAATATAGTAACTGCCAATAAATGAGGCAACACTGATCTATAACGCATACTTATTTCCATGTGAATAATATTTGAAGTCTCTTTGGTAATCCATTGCAAAAGTATTGAATTACCTCAAACGAATACAGTTGTATGAATTTTATTCGATTATTTGTTCTCCAGACTGTTTATTAATGAGATTATGTTATTTCTTAGATTTCTTAAGTCGGACCATTTTGAAATGAATCCTTTAATTGCCTGCAGTTCGACAGGTTCATAAAAATTAAAGAGATAAAGAATAATAGGAAAGCTGATAACACATGCCGTTTTTATAACGAGACGGGAAACGACCTGCATGTCATTTATCAGAAGTCCGGCAAAAGATAATATTCCGCCGCAAAGGAAGATTAATGATACTTTTTTAAGTTCATATGGAATGTAATACTCCTTCTGGGAGAAATAGTAGTTGAGAAGCCAGTAAAAGAATTGAGTAATAATTGTAGCAATTGCAGCTCCCGTTATATTCCATCTGGGGATAAGAATAATATTAAGGATTATGTTCAGAACGCTTGATACAACGACAATAAATCCCACAATACCGGTTTTCTTTTTTATGATCAGGCCATAAGTGCTCGTTTCCCTCATGTTGGTAAAAAAGACAGATAATGAAAGAATGGGGACAACTATGAATGCAATCCAAAACTCTGCAGACCGTGAAATGGCCTTAATAATTTCGTACGAAAAAAGCGATAATGAAATGATCCCCAGCATAAGTACAAATGAAGAATATAATAATGTCTTTGAATAAAATCTATTATCGGGAGAATTCATTTTTTTCATCACCATTGGTGTGATTGCCATTTTGATTGAATCAACCACCACCAGTTTCAGGACAGATGAGATTTTATATGCCATCGAATAGATTGCAACATATTTAAGCAGGGCCAGGGTATTAAGCGAATACCTGTCGATTACCGCCAGTGATGCTGCAGCAACATTTGAAAGCAGAAGAGGAAATCCGTAGCTGCTCATGGATTTAAAAACCTTAATGTTAAAATAGAATCTGCAATTTCTTGCCACATAGCCGGACAGCAGAATTATAAAAAGCAGATTACCTGCACCCTGGGCGATATATATCCCTTTTACACCGGTATGCCTGAACACAATAAGATAGACTGTAAGAAGTAATACTACAGTAAGTTTAATGGAGTTCGTGACCGAAAACAACATTGCCTTTGACTGGATCCGCATGAGTGAGTTAACAATATTGTTTATTGCCTGTAACGCCGTGGACAAAATAAGTAACTTCAATGCAGTGCTCCATCCTTCATTGCCAAAAATCAGCACTGAGATCTGACTTGTAAATGGAATAAGAAGCACACAGAAAGACAAACTTACAATAGTCTGGTTGGTGAACGACATAAAGAAAATACCCTTTTGATTATCCTTAAAATCATTGTCCCAGTACCATCTCATCATACTCTGCGGAAGCCCTGAAGCCATAAGGGATATCAATACAATACCCGAAATGTCGAGCAGAGCAATAATTCCAAAATCATCAACCGAAAAGTATTTTGGGTCTGTATAAAGGGGTATCAACAAAAACCCTATAACCTTTACTGAAATATTCCCTAGGCCGTATAAAAAACTATCTCTGAAAGATACTTTTATGGAATTTAACATCAGTTGAGTTTTTCTAGATCGTTATATAGACTTCAACATATTATTAAAACACATTTTTCAGACTACCGCTCTCACTGGGGATTCCTAATAAGAAAATATCAGAATGGCAAAGATTATTTTTTATGCCAGCCGATAGTTTTCTAATGAAAAAAGTGTAGTCACTCAGAAAAGACTCCAGAAAGGGTTTAACCTCAAAAAGCTCACGGGGATTATGGTATATTGCAATTGAGATCACGGGACGGTGAGTTTTCAGTGTATTAACTGCCCCCCTTACGAAATCCAGGGCATTACCCTCAATATCTGCTTTTATGAATCTGGGATCTATATGATACTCCCTAACAAGGGTGTCAACTGTCTTTTGCTGAACTAGAATTTTATCATATTTGCCCCTGTCTCTCAGCATTGATAATCCTGCCGAACCAGTGTCGGCAATTTTTACCGGATCCATTGTGTCAGTTTCTCCAATGCATGCGTTTATCAGCACATACCTTTTGTCACTTATTCCAAGGCGGGTCATATTCTTCCTGTATTTTTCGATGGACTTATGCGACATTTCTATTGAAAAAATCTTTCTAAAGCCGAATTCCTGGAGCGCGATGGCTGAGTCACCTGTATATGCACCAATATCAACAAAATCTTTGCCTTTAATGTAATCTTTTACCCCTTGTGGTAACATGCGAAGTCCATGATAAAAATAAAATACAGATTCATCAAGATGTTTAAAGGCGTGTTTGTATTCTTTCGGGGCTGCTGACAAATAATTCTCTATCTCCTTTTTCATCTGTCTGCCTTCAACCGGTAAAAGGCCACCTGCAACAGGTTTTCTTCTCGAGATCCAATGTTTGTTCTTTTCGTCAGGATATGCCTTTATTCTTTCAAGCACAATATTTATTATTTTTTGTGACTCAGGATCCAGATCCTGAATCAATTGCGTTACCCTGTCTTTGTTTTCCGGATTTGATAAATACTCCTTGAAACTGCCTCCGAGGGTATCTGTAATATAAATGGAATATGGTGTAAACAGCTTCTTTAATCCGTTTAAGAGATAAATCAGAAAATGATATATTTTCGGATAGTGGTTTCTCATATATAATCCCGGGCTGAGCATCAATACTTATTTCTTTAATAAGATTTTAACAATAAGGCATTTGATATACCTTTTCCAGGTCACATAGTGACAATATTGAGGGATTGTTTTAAATGACATTCTTTTGGTGTTAAGATTCAGGGAGAAATCGATGAGGTTCCTTTCCTTCATGACCGGGAATCCCCTGAAAAAGCTGTTGCTTACATTGCTCCCGTGCACAGTTTGTATCCATAAAGGTTTTCGCAATATGAACCTTGAGTTCCGTGCTTTTCTATTGAAGTATTCAAGCCATAACTCCCTGAATACAAAAAGCCGGAGGCTGTCCCATTTTGTGTGTCCCTTAAAATATACGCCCTCAACTTCCTTATCAACATCCTCAACAAGACTTAAAAACGGAGACATGGGATAGAAATAATGGGAAAGAGTTTTTTCATGGATGTTCAGTACATACCCAGAAGCCAGAGAGATCAGATAACGGTGTTTTGGAATAATGTTATCCTTTACCGACATTATTGCATCCCTGTGAAGGCAATCATCATTATCGAGCCTTGTTGTTATTACCCATTTTGTAGCCTTTCCGATTCTTTTCCTGACCTCAGTGGCGTAACTGGCATTAAAATCTTCCAATCCCCGGCTGTAACAAATTTCTATCATATCGTTGGAAGCGAGATAGTTTATGAACTCCCTGAATTCTTCTGGTGTGTCTGAATCGAAGAATATCAGCCATTTAAAATCCACACAACTTTGATTCAATACCGAAGGCAGGCAGTAAACCCTGAATAACCCGATCCTGTTTCTGGTCCATTCCAGCCATTCATCATAACCGGCATCTCCGGAAAGATAGTTTCTTCTCAGGTTGAATTGAGTTATTATCAGATGCAGATACTCCATTCGTAGCATTTTTTAGCTGTCGTGCAAAAAATTCCTGAATGTTAACAGATCTTCATAAGCTTTTATTATTGCCTCCCCCTGTTTTTCAGTATTATATTCATCATAAACAGCCTTTTTGCCTTTTTCTCCCATGATTTTGCATTTTTCATCATCGTTAAGGAGCTGGGAAAGTTTAATCGCCATATCGGAAGCATCGCCGCTTTTAAATGTTAGCCCACAACCTGTCCTTCTGACAATTTCGACCTGCGGATCGCAATCGGAAACAAGAATTGGTTTTCCGAAAAGCATATACTGAAATACCTTGTTGGCCACTCCTGAATCATGCTGCGGATTTTTAAGGATAGGAGAAATACATATTGCAGATGCATTGGCCAGAGATGGAAATTCACCTATATCTTTCCATGGAATGTAAGTGATGTGCTCCCTGATTCCATCTTTCATGAATGCCCTGCTGAAAATTTCTTTCTCTGCTTTATCAATGGGTCCTACTAACAGAAGGTGAAGTAATGGATGTTCAGTTACAACTTGTTCTAAAGCTTCCAGGGCAGTAAAAATCCCCCTTCTTTTGCTTATCACACCGAAATAGAAAACTATCTTCCTCCCATCCAGGGGTATAATATTTTTGTTTATTCCGTATGATAACATTCTTTCTATATCAGGTACATTTGGATAGACTTCAAACCTGTCGCGGCTTAACTCAGGATATTCCGATAAGAGAAGATTTCTGAAACTGGAACTCAGAACAATTATTTTTTCTGCATAGGAAAGGTATTTCCTTTCTTTTCTTTTCCATTTTTCCGGCCTTACAATCAGACTGGAAGGGAACATGTTAGCCCATTGGTATTCTTTTACTGCTGCAGGGTAATTTTCGTGAAGATCAAGTATCAAAGGGATTTTTAGCCGGTCAGCAGCCCATTTTGCTGGTCTAGCCATATACAAATCGTGCGCATGAAGTATGTCTGTCTCGTATTTAATTACGTATTTAATTACGTAATTATACCATATTAAATCAAACAGAGGAAGAGTGTTCTCAAGGGCAAAAAGATAATTATTGATCTTTTCAGGGACCGGAACACGTACAAGAAAGATATTTTTTTCAAACTCCGTAAATTCCGGCACTTTTTTACGTGGTAGATTCAGGACATACACCTGATGCCCCCGGCCGGCCAGAATACGGGCTTCATTAATAACCCTTGGATCATTGATGAATTCGCCATTAAGAATAAATCCTGCTTTCATTCTAAAAGTCCTGTGTAAATTTATGAAACCTTCAGGTCACAAAAACACAAAAGTTCATTAAAATGATTTACAATCATTAAGGGTCTCCACGATCAGTATCGTTTTCACAGGTTTACTATTCATGTTATTGTGCGGAATAAATTAAGTAGCTGGAAAAGGTTTTCAAATGTTTGCTGGCGGAATTTCTGACTATAGGGTCGACAGTATCCCTGATAACCTGCTGGTTAGGGCCTTTCTTGAATAATCTGATGGTTTTTGTGGAATAATTTCCTCCGGATGCTCCATAGCCCCGAAAATGAAACGGGCTATTCCGGGATGATCGTTCCATCCGAAAACTGATTTATGGCCCGAAGCTCTTAATATCTCAGCTGCATCACCGTCGACCGGACCCAGGTAAAGAACCGGTCGTTGAGAAGCAAGGTATTCAAACAGCTTACCTGTAATAATGCTTCTTGAAGTGGAATGATCGGGAATAATAAGGATCAACACTGAGGATTCTGCCATATACCCGATTGCTGATTTATGATTGGTATATTCGATGAATTCGAGTCTGTTGATGGATATTGCAGACGAAATAAGCTCCTTTTGCTTATCCGAAACATATCCGACGAATCTAAGCCTGAATGTAAGATTCCTCTTTTCAAGTTCGGAAAGCGCTTTTAGGAGTCCGTCAAGGGGATACATAACTGATAAAGTACCTATATACGAAAGAGTGAATATTTCGGGAGTATTTTTATTTAGGTTGTTAAAATCGTCATCATCGTAACCATTGAAGATGATTTCAGTTTTTTGCTCAATATCCTGATGTTTGGCTACAAAAAGTTCCTTAAGAGATTTTCCCACAGTTATCAGTTTATCAGCGTTTTTCAGAACTTCAGATTCATACATCGTGTCGATCTTACGTGATAGAACTGAAGGATAAAATAAATTGTAATAATAAATATCTGTCCATGGATCCCGCAGATCAGCCATCCATTTCAGGTTTTTATATTTATTACGGAGCTTCAGGCCTATCAGTTGGGTTGAATGAGGCGGGCTAGTGGTAATTATGTAATTAATTTCATAATCTTCAATTATTTCACAAGCTTTTTTGAACGCATATTTGTTCCATCCTCTTCTTGGGTCGGGCAGAAAGAAATTTCCCCGTACGAATCTTATGATTTTGTCTATCAGCTCCTTTTCACTGCCAGCTGCAAATCCTGAAGACGGGATATGTGATTTGTCTTTTTTGTATAGCCTGAAATAATCTTTTGCTTTTGTTTTCCAGATTTTCATTGAAGGAGGGATCTCCTCTTCGAGGGAGGGATCAAGGGCGGGGTAGGTAGCAAATTGCGGATCGACAGTAAGAATAAAGGGTTCCCATCCGTAAAACGGAAGATACTTTGAAAATTTGAGCCATCTCTGAACTCCGGCACCGGCACCTGGTGGCCAGTAATAGGTTATTATAAGAACTTTTGGCATTTCACAGTTTTTTAAGCAAAGCTCCGATACTCACCTTTTCATAAATTATATTTTTCAGACCCCGGATGGGGACGCGCTCCTGTTCCATCGAATCGCGGTATCTTATTGTAACAGTATTGTCTTCAATGGTCTGATGATCAATTGTTATGCAGTAGGGTGTACCAATGGCATCCTGCCTGCGATAACGTCTTCCGATCGAATCTTTGTCGTCATACTGACAGTTGAAATCAAACTTGAGGTCGTGAACGATTTTTTCAGCTATCTCAGGGAGGCCGTCCTTTTTTACAAGCGGCATCACTGCCAGCTTAACCGGTGCAAGACAGGCGGGTAACCTTAGCACAACTCTGGTATCGGTTGAAGCGTCTTCTTTCTTCAGTTCTTCTTCGGCATAGGCTGCAGAGATCACCTGAAGGAACATCCTGTCGACACCTATTGAGGTTTCTATAACGAAAGGAATATATGATTCTCCTTTTTCAGGATCGAAATACTGCATTTTCTTCCCGCTATATTGCTGATGCTGCTTAAGGTCATAATCCGTCCTTGAATGTATCCCTTCCACCTCCCTGAATCCGAAGGGGAATCTGTATTCGACATCTGTTGCCGCATTGGCGTAGTGTGCAAGCTTTGTGTGGTCATGGAAGCGGTAGTTCTCGTCACCAAATCCCAGTGCAGTGTGCCATCTCATCCTGATTTCCTTCCAGTGGCTGAACCATTCCAGTTCTGTTCCCGGCTGGACAAAAAACTGCATCTCCATCTGTTCAAACTCCCTCATTCGGAAAATGAACTGCCTTGCAACTATTTCATTTCTGAAAGCTTTTCCAATCTGTGCTATACCGAAGGGAATTTTCATCCTTCCGGTTTTCTGGACATTCAGAAAATTCACAAAGATACCCTGGGCTGTCTCGGGTCGCAGATATATTTTACTGGATCCTTCAAGCGTTGATCCCATTTCGGTTGAAAACATTAGATTAAACTGTCTGACTTCGGTCCAGTTCCTGCTGCCGGAAATCGGGCATACTATCTCATTATCAAGGATGATCTGCCTGAGTTCTTCCAGATCGGTATCATTCATCGCTTTTGAAAAACGCCTGTATATTTCGTCAATTTTAGACTGATTGGCCAGTACACGGGGATTGGTTTCTCTGAATTTCTTCTCATCGAAGGCTTCTCCGAACCTCTCTCTTGCCTTATCAATCTCTTTTGTTATTTTCTCTTCTATCTTTTGCAGATGCTCCTCAATCAGAACGTCAGCCCTGTACCTTTTTTTGGAATCGCGGTTGTCGATAAGAGGATCATTGAATGCATCAACATGACCGGATGCTTTCCATATGGTAGGATGCATAAAAATAGCTGAATCAAGTCCAACGATATTGTCATTAAGCAACACCATACTGTCCCACCAGTATTTCTTAATGTTGTTTTTCAGTTCGACGCCATACTGGCCATAATCATAAACGGCGCTCAGTCCGTCATAGATTTCGCTTGAAGGGAACACATAACCATATTCCTTGCAGTGAGCAACCAGCTTCCTGAAAACATCCTCCTGTGCCATAAAAGTGATTTGATGTTAATAAGGTGAGCAAAAATAATCGAAATGTTTGGTTTGGCAATAGTCGTTTTCACCTTATGGTATTCTGAATTTTTGGCTCTGATTGCATTCTGGAAATCGTAAAACTATAATTTGTATCTTTAACCTTCAAAATTCTGGATCATGAAAAAAAGAACCGATTTCCTTGTTATCGGATCAGGAATTGCAGGGCTGACTTTTGCCATAAAAGCTGCCCGATACGGTAGAGTTTCGATCATCACCAAGTCCAAGCTTGATGATACCAACACACGATATGCACAGGGTGGGATTGCAGCCGTATTCAGTGAACCCGACAATTTTGAAAAGCATATAAAGGATACACTTATTGCCGGTGACGGGCTCTGCAATGAAGAAGTTGTAAGGCTTGTTGTCCAGGAAGCCCCCGACAGGATTAAAGACCTGATCAATTTAGGAGTTCCGTTCGATAAAAAGGAGGATGGAACATATGACCTGGCAAAGGAGGGAGGTCATACAGAACACAGGATTCTTCATGCAAAGGATAAGACCGGCGAAGCAATTGAGGAGACCCTTATCGATAAAGTCAGGAAAGATCCGAACATTGAGATATTTGAAAATCACTTTGCCATTGAAATTCTTACACAACACCATCTTGGCGTTGAAGTCAAGAAAAATTTCCCGGGCGTAAAATGTTACGGAGCTTATGTGGCCGACCTTGTAAATCAGAGGGTATATACTTTTCTTTCAAGGGTCACGGTGATGGCCACAGGGGGGCTCGGTAATGTTTATCAGACCACCACCAATCCTGAAGTAGCTACTGGTGACGGTGTCGCAATGGTTTACAGAGCCAAGGGAACAATTGAGAACATGGAATTCATACAGTTTCATCCTACCTCACTTTATGACCCTGAAAGGAAGCCCTCATTCCTGATTACGGAAGCTTTAAGAGGTTATGGAGCCATACTAAAAAACATTGCAGGAGAAAAGTTCATGAGCAGATATGACAGTCGCGGTTCGCTTGCTCCTAGAGACATAGTTGCAAGGGCCATTGACAATGAGCTCAAGATTTGGGGTGAAGATCACGTATGGCTCGATTGCACCCATCTGGATTCCGAGAAACTGAAGTATCATTTTCCAAATGTTTACGAACATTGTCTTCAACGTGGCATCGACATAACCAAGCAGATGATTCCTGTTGTACCCTGCGTCCATTATTCGTGCGGAGGAATCAAGGTGGATACAGACGGTCAAAGTAGCATTGACAGACTTTATGCACTTGGAGAAGTATCTTCAACAGGGTTACATGGGGCCAACCGCCTTGCTTCAAATTCTCTTATAGAAGCCGTAGTTTTTTCTCATCGTGCAGCAATGCACTCATCAAAAAGGATTGGAGACCTTGATTTTGAGGAAAAGATTCCGGATTGGGACTATAAGGGTACAACCCATCTTGAAGAAATGGTTTTAATTACCCAGAGCCAGAAGGAAGTACAGATGATCATGAGCAATTATGTAGGTATTGTAAGATCAGATCTCAGGCTCAACCGTGCTTTGGTACGTCTTGAGATACTTTACAAGGAAACGGAAAGTCTCTACAAAAAATCACTGATATCCAGAAAGATATGCGAGTTGAGAAATCTTATTAATGTGGGGTACCTTATAATTAAAATGGCAATGAACCGTAAGGAAAGTATTGGTCTGCATTATTCAATTGATTATCCGAAAAAGGTAACCACCGGATTTTAACCGACTTCATCATGCACCATCTCAAAGCATCATTTATCGGCAAAAACAGTTTCTGGCGCTATCTGGTAATGATTGCATCTGTTCTAATCATATCAAATACGCTCGGAGCTCTACCACTATTAATAGCTTATTCGGTCAGAGCTGCATCTGATCCGGATGTGGTTTCAGGGCTTGCAGAAAATCCTGCAGATATAAGTATCCTTGGGCTGGATCCTAATGTTAGCCTTATTCTGATGCTTTTTCCATTTCTGGCAGGTCTGATAGCGTTCAGTCTGATGGTGAAACCTCTGAATGGAAGAACATTAGCATTAACAATAAATGGAAACCGCAAATTCCGATGGGACAGGTTTTTTATTTCTGCCCTCGTCTGGTTCATCCTTTCTGCAATATACCTGGTTATTTACCTGAAAGTTAATCCATCTAACTTCACAATCACCAACACCTCGGTTACACTGGTATTTCTTGTGATCATTTCAGTAGTATTTGTTCCATTCCAGGCCGCCTTTGAAGAAGTCCTGTTCAGGGGGTACCTGATGCAGGGCTTTACCACTCTTGCCGGTAACAAATGGATTCCGTTATTAATGACTTCACTGCTTTTCGGACTCATGCATTCATTCAATCCGGAGGTTGATGAATTCGGGTTCCTGACAATGATGCCCCAGTATTTCATTTTTGGTCTTGTTTTCGGAATAGTCACAATAATGGACGATGGTATTGAAGCAGCAATAGGGGCTCATTCGGCAAACAATATTTTTCTATGCATTATGGTAACCCACGATTCATCAGCTCTTCAGACACAGGCGGTATTCACTCAGCATAATGTATATCCCTGGACGGAGTTTACAGCCCTGGTCATTTCTGGTATTATTTTCATTACGGCGTTAAAGATGATTTTCAGGTGGGGGGATTTTTCAGGTCTTGCAGGGAGAGTTGATCGGCCAGGGTCTGATGATCAGTCACCATATACTGATGTTCTGTCATCACTCCGGTAGTTATCCCATTTACGCCCGATTTCCCGGATAAGATCCATAATTTCTTCAGGTTCTACTGATGTCAGAAGCTTAAATCTTGTTTCCCTGAAGCCGGGTAATCCCTTGAAATAGTTCGAAAGATGCCGGCGCATTTCCAGGATTGCTCTCTTCCCCGGTTTGTACTCGAGCGATTTCCCGAAGTGGAATAGCGCAAGTTCGGCTTTTTCTGCCACAGTTGGTTCGGGAAGCAGTTCTCCCTTTTCAAGATAGTGCCTGATATCCCTGAAGATCCAGGGTCTGCCCACAGCAGCACGACCTATCATGATACCATCGACACCGTATCGATCAAACATATCTTTGGCTTTTACCGGATCATTTACGTCGCCATTTCCAATGACCGGAATCTTCATTCTTGGATTATTCTTCACTTCACCTATCAGAGTCCAGTCGGCAGTGCCTTTGTACATCTGGGCCCTTGTACGGCCATGGATGGTGATAGCCTTAATTCCTGCATCCTGCAGCTTTTCAGCAATATCGACTATATTTTTGGAGTTTTCATCCCAACCGGTTCTGGTCTTTACAGTGACAGGAAGCTTTACCGAATCGACAATACTTCTTGTCATTTCTATCATCAGAGGTATATTCTTTAGCATTCCCGCCCCAGCACCTCTGTTGGCAATCTTTTTCACCGGGCAGCCAAAATTGATGTCAATAAGGTCGGGATTTGATTCTTCTGCAATTAATGCAGCTTCAATCATTGCTTCGGTTAGGTGACCGTACAACTGAATACCGATTGGTCTCTCATGGTCATAAATGTCAAGTTTCCTGACACTTTTCTCTCCGTCCCTTATCAATCCGTCGGATGAAATAAATTCAGTGTACATGAAATCAGCACCGCACTTTTTACATATAAGCCTGAATGAGGGATCCGTTACATCCTCCATGGGTGCAAGAAACAAAGGCCGGTCTCCCAATGCTATGTTCCCTATTTTCAAAACGATTTATTTATGGCCAGATATTGCCTTTAGGTTCTGATTCGGCAGAAATGTCATTAAGTTCGTTTTTCCTTAAGAAATACGCTATTCCATATTCTTCATTGGCTGCGATTCTTTTTTCACCAGGAAGCGCACTATGTGATTCTTCAATTTCATTCCAGAGCTGCAGTATAAGCTCATCCGCTTCTTTCCTTAAAACATTGTTTTTTTCTACGTAGTCCATGGTTTTTTTTGCCAGAGTTTTCTGAAATGTCCAGGCTTCAAGGAAATTCTGATATCTGACCTTTACCACAGCAATTGTAGGATTGGTTATAGGACTTCCTCCTTTTCTGATTCTGAACTCTTCTCCCTCAATGATCCTTTTACCCCAGCTTATCAATTCATTTTCAGTATTTAAGGAAGGAACGGTCGATTCGTTTGTAGCCAGTCCGTAAAATGACCTGATTTCCGGCGATAGTTCACCCCTGAAAATAGCCATATTCATAACCTTCACAAAATGCGTAAGGTAAAGCCTGGCTTTCCTGACTATTTCAGAATAATCCCGGTTTTTATCATATTGAGCAGCATATGATTGCCTTTGCAGCTGGATCATATTTTCATACTGCGGAAGAAATTTCTGAAGTTTAACAAGCAGTTTTCCTGAAAAAGGCATTTTATTCGGAGGGACATCCCGACCTTTTTCAAGGGCAATCTTCATTGCTCTGATACGTGCCGCATCAGTATTCGGCAATCTTCTGTAAGGCATACCGGCTGGCTGGTGTTAATAATGTGTTGACAACTTTCTTGCGAATATAATAACGATTTATTAACAATCAATATTATTCGCAAATAAATTTAACTGAAAATTAAAATGTTCCGATTTTCATTAAGCACAAACGCCTGTTGATATCTTTTTATCAGGATAGGAGGCTGAACCGGTTTACAAACTCATATTCTTGCAAGTGCGAGGAAGACCGAATGAAGGGTAACGGTTATTACAATATACAGGTTTCTGGAAGTATTGGGTTTCAGCCTCAGAAATTTATATTTTATGGAGTTGTGTTTGCATCCGGCAAGGCAGTCGCCGCACATTGTGCATGTTACTCCAGGTTTCCTGTTTTCAATATCCCGCTCATTCAATGCATCATATTTGCAGTGCTTTGTGCATAGCATGCAGAGTGTGCAGCTATGATCAATATACATCCTGAACGGATTGATATGCCGGAACAGGTTTACCAGTGTTCCTACGGGGCAATACAGAACACAATGGACCATCTTTTTCTTCCTGCGGGAGAAGGTGAAAATGACAACCACTCCTGCTATCCCGAATGACGCCGCTATCAGGGTAGTGACAGATGCCGGAACATTAAACCACCTTAATATCAATGCAGTTGATATAACAACTATGAGAAAGGTGGATTTCATTGCCAGTTTGCCCGGGAGAGGATTCCTCGAGGTCTTTCCCCTTGCTACAAGATTGTCGATAGCGCCAAAATAGCAAAGCTGGCTACACCATGCCGGCCCTGACAAAACAATCGTGCTTAGGAACAGGATGGTCATGAATGAGATCTGGCTTCTGTAAACAGGGCCTCCTAGTATCATCATTGGGATTGGCAGGTGAAGCTTTCCTGTCATCAGGAACTTTTCATAGCCTGCAATGCCGATTATAAGCTGAAGGAAGAATACCGTCGAGAAAATCGTCCAGGTTATTATCCGCCATCTCGGAGCCTTTGCAGGATCTGTCATTTTACCTGTCACATAGGCTCCATAAATCGAAATTAATACGATTTCAATCCATCCGGCCCCCTTAAGGAACCGCTCAGCCAAAATCATGGGATTTTCCACCTTAATCTGCACCAGGGTAAGAAGGCTGAATGCTAATGAGAAAACAATAACTTGCAGTTTATATTTACCGGATGCCATACAGAATCATGTCTGATTGTGATTCAAGATCTGATGCTGTTTGCAAGACTCTGAACAGTCTCTTCAGACAGGAGGTTGTCAAGCGACTCCCTTATGGGTGCATATTTGTCATGAAACGGACACGGATTATTTTCATCACATTCTTTTAATCCGAATCCGCATCCCGAAAATGACCTGTCGCCTTCAATGAATTTTATCAGATCTTTCAGAGTCAGATCAGGTTTATCAGGGTTAAAGTAAAATCCTCCTCCCTTGCCTTTTACTGACTCAATAAAACCCTCCCTTGCCACCCGCTGAAGGATTTTGGCAACATAAAAATGCGAAGCACCGATCTCCCTTGATATTTCGACCGATCCTGGCCGCCTGCCTTTGTTGTTCTGAAGCTTTATATACACAAGACTCCTGAGTGCATATTCTGTTTCCCGGTTAAACATTGATATAAAAAATTAAATGTTTCGCTATACAAAATAAAAAACAATTTAATAAAATACCAAAAGACCATTTGGTATTTTATTTGTTTTTTATATGTTTGCGAGTAATAAAAATATAAAATGATGAAAAAAGCGACAAAAAACCTGGAAGATGATCATGTTTATATCCTGCGTCTTATCGATGTGATGGAACTTTTTGCAGGAGAAGAGGAGCCTGATGCTTCCAATATCGAAGAGATAGTTTATCTTATTAAAAATTTTGCTGATGGCTTGCATCATGCAAAAGAAGAAAACATATTGTTCCCGTTTCTTGAGACCAGAGGTTTTTCTGCTCATTCAGGCCCTGTTGCCGTAATGGTTCATGAGCATATTCTGGGACGCAATTATGTAAAGGGAATATCTGAAGGCCTTGCATTATATAAGAACGGCAACAAGTCCGGAGTGACGGACATCAAAACTAATATGCTGGGATATATTGACTTACTAAGAAATCATATTTCAAAGGAAAACAATGTGCTGTTCAGGATGGCTGACGGAGTAATATCGGATGAGGATGACAAATTTCTGATGTCACAGTTTGACTCTGTGTTTAAACACCACTATTCAGCAGATGACGAAGGAGATTTTGTCTCGAGGATAGAGAGACTGGCGGCATCATATGGCATTTAATTTTTTTTACCGATAAGATACTGATCAGAAATGTCTTCAGGATCATAACAAAGAAATAATCTTGGATGGTTCTTTTATGATATAGGGTTTGCACTTATGCATAAGTATGCTAACTTAGAAGGTTATAAAGGTATAAGTAATACTGCATAAACATGTTTAAGCGCGAGGTTTACATAAAAAGGAGAACAAGACTTCATAGTCTTATGAAATCAGGACTGGCCCTCTTTATAGGCAATACCGATTCTCCGATGAATTATCCTGCAAACCCTTATCATTTCAGGCAGGACAGTGATTTCCTCTATTTTTTCGGACTGGACATACCCGGCCTGGCTGGAGTTATGGATTTTGATACAGGCAAGGACTGGATCTATGGGAATGATTTCGATATGGATGACATAATCTGGATGGGTCCTCAGCCTTCTGTCAGGGAACTGGCAGGTGCTGCCGGTATTAACAACACTGCTCCGCTGCAGAAGCTTGAGACTGTTGTCAGGGAAGCGATTTCAAAGAAACGTCCGATACATTTCCTGCCCCCTTACCGATCGGAGACAAGGATGACCCTGGGATCAATAATGAGGGAAAACCCGTGTCAGATGAAAACGATGGCATCAGAGAAGCTTATCAGGGCAGTGGTCTCGATGCGTTCAGTAAAGGAAAAGGTTGAGACTGATGAAATTGAAAAAGCCCTGGCTGTTACCTGGGAAATGCATACCACTGCAATGAAAATGTGCAGGCCCGGCATTAAGGAACAGGAAATATCGGGTACTATAGAGGGTATTGCATTTGCTAAAGGTGGTGGCACGGCATTCCCTGTTATACTCACTATCAACGGGCAAACACTGCACAATCACTATCATGGGAACATCCTTAAAAGAGGTAGAATGATGGTGACCGATGCCGGAGCAGAAACAAGCATGCATTATGCTTCGGATATTACCCGTACCACACCTGTGGGAGGGAAATTCAGCCAGAAGCAGAAAGATATTTATGAGATTGTTCTGAAAGCAAACATGGAATCAATCAAAGCTGCGGAACCGGGATTGTCAAATCTGGAGCTTCATCTGAGCGCGTGTAAAATAATAGCTTCTTCATTAAAAGATCTTGGCCTGATGAAGGGTAATACCGATGAAGCTGTTGAGGCCGGAGCTCATGCTCTTTTCATGCCTCATGGTCTTGGGCACATGATGGGTCTGGATGTTCATGACATGGAATCACTCGGTGAAAATTATGTTGGCTACAGCGATGAAATAAAGAGAAGCGACCAGTTCGGCCTTGCTTATCTCAGGTTTGCCCTGCCTTTTAAACCCGGACACGTATTAACCATTGAACCGGGTTGCTATTTTATTCCACAGCTGATCGAAAGATGGAAATCAGAAGGGAAGCACACGGATTTTATAAACTATTCAAAGCTTGAATCCTGGAAGGATTTCGGAGGGATACGCATCGAAGATAATATACTTATTACGGAAAAAGGAAACAGGATCCTTGGCAAGCCTGTTCCCAAAAACGTGAAAGATATCGAGGCTCTCTGCTCTTAACTCATTACGATAAAATCCTGAGAAAGCCCCGGCTCAGGAAATATTGAAGTATTCCCTGTATCTTCTGTACAGGTGGCCGGCCTGGAGATAGGCCGACTGCGGGCTCATGAAATGTGAGAATTCAAAAGTTATTCCCTTTTCATAACCTGCACGCTTTGCAGCTTCAAGCTTAAGACGAAGCTTGTCAAATTTGATTGGAAAGAACTTGATTGGCATATCACGATCAAATGTTTCCGCATTCGTCCAGCATTTCATCCCGTATTTATCAGCAAGCTTCTTGTTTACTGAGAAGAATGCATCCAGTTCGTCGTAATCAATATGACCATCCTGAAAGGCACAGGCATCAACAACATCATGGATTCCTTCAAAGATCTCTCCCCATTCCCTTTCATGCTCAATAACCGAAACAGCTTTTGCCTTGTTAATATCTCCCGATGCTGCCTCAACCGCCTTTTTTCCGTCAATCCATGGTGAAATAAAAGTAGGAAGACCTCCGGAAACGTCCTTACACTGCTTTCCCAGTGCATGAAATGCTCCAATGGCACCTTTCGTCTTGCGGCTTATTTCCCCGCTGATATACCAGCCTTTAAAGCTCTTGTATTTTGTTCCATAATTCTGCCAGACCTCATCGATGACGTATTTATTATCCTCAATTTCCCAGCTCAGGTCTCCGGTATCCCAGTATTTTCCTGAATCATAAAGCCCGAAATAGAAACTCATCCCGTGTTTGTCGGAAAGACGAAGAAACATGTCAACCAGATCGACAGAGGGCATATAGCATCCTTTACCGAGAAGATACTTCGACGGGAAGGTTATGAATTTTCTGTATCCTGAACGGATCATTATTACTGTATCAATTCCAATTGCCTTCATATTTGAAAAGTCGGCATCCCATTCCTTTTCTCCCCAGTTCTGATGAGGAATATCGTGTGATATCTCGTCGAGAAAGGTGCCGGTTATGGGGAGGGCATTACCTGCAGCGACAATAAGTTTTGGAGGTTGAATCTCCTCAACTGCCGGAGCTTGGCCGACATTGCTGCATGAAGATAGTGGGACGGAAAGGGCAGCCATTCCTGCAAGTGTTGATTTTCCTAAAAAATCACGACGTGTCTGTTTGCTTTTCATAAATTTTATAAGGTTTAAGACTCTAAATTATTTAATCTATGTTTCCAGTTACCCTTTGCCCGTTGCCTTTTTCCCGTCGCCCATTGTCCGTTTAACGTACCTGTCCACTTGAGTTATTCGGATTATTAAGCAGGCCAGTGCGTTTCTATCCCCTGCGATCGTATCAGTTTCTGGAACTCTTCAAGCAATTCTCTTTTCTCCCGGACCTCCCTGGGATAAACTTTTTTATTCAGGATAAATGCAACAAGCATCCCGGCCGATTCTCCGATATTCCATTCAACCGGATGAAGTCTGTAACAACCGTTAGTTATATGGGTTGTTGCAATGTTTTTACATGCAGGTATCAGATTATTTATTCTGACCGGGATCAGTGCCCCAAGGGGGATCTGGAACGGAAGAGATCCGAAGTCAATATAGTTGTTGCCTCCTGATGATGGATGCAGATCAATGTGATAGTATCCGATACCTACGGAGTCAAAAAAATCGGCAGCAAGGGTTTCAGACTTGTTGCCTGTAATCAGGCTCCTGTTTTCTTTTCCGACATGCTCCTCAAGGACAGTGAATACCCCCCTGATCCTTCTTGATTCACGCACATAGGGATATTTTGCCAGACCATCCGCGGTGCCCATAATATCTTTTCTCAGCCTGAGTCCGGGCCAGCCTGTTTTATTATCCGGACGAGGCGCTTCCGTTTGCAGCCAGTACAGCAGGGAAAGGCTAAGCTGTTTGGCATTCCGGATATGTTTTTTGAATTCAGACCGGTCAACGCCGGTAAGGTTTCCCAGCATATAGTCATTCTGGGGCCAGTTGACCACTGTAATGTCGCTGGTGTATGTCCCTTCCCTGAAGTTAAGCCTGTTGATTATCCTTCTGTAATTCCAGAGGTTCAGTATTGAGTCTTCGCTTGATCCGTCAGGATTGAATCCCAGCTTTTTGGGCTTTAGCGTGGATGGATTTGAATAGTGAAGATCCAGTAATTTACCGGGCCAGGGAGGAGTAAGAGCCGGAGTGTGGTTTCGCCAGAAATCATAATTTGCCGGTTTTTCAATGGTGTGGTCTTCTCCTTCGATGTTATCGACGGCAAAGCAGATAGTAAATGCCTGATTATTGTAAGGATCATCTTTTTCGGGGGCATGAAGCTCTCTGGTTTCATTCCGTGATTCGGTTCCGGTTACAAATTCAGTTTTTGTTAGAGGCAGCAGGTCGCCCAGCTCCGTTGCATCAATAAAATATGGAGCAGACAAAATGATGTATTTGCCAAGTGGTTCGAGGGATGCCTTCAACGATTTAACAATATTACCGGAGACGTCTGCCCCGGTAATAATGCAATTTGTAATTAACACCAGTTTCCCGGAACTGATATATGGTGCAAGCAATTCATTAAGTACAGCCAGAGCCACGCGGGGTTCATGGCATAATCGTGATACCGACCCGTCGCCCGGATTCAGGAATTTATTAAATGAAGCTGATGGAGTAAGGGGATAATTCCGGACATAATAATTACGTATCATGTTTCGGAAATCACGGTACAACTTGGTAGAACCATGGGTTTCAATCCATTGGTGCTCGTCAGGGGGTACACCCTGCTGAGTTAACTGACCTCCTATCCAGTCGGTCTCTTCAGTCATTATTACTTTAAGTCCGTTGCGTAATGCTGACAATGCTGCGGCACAACCTCCCATGCCGCCTCCGGCAATTACAAGGTCGGCATAAAGTTCATTTCCTTTAATAAAGGTAAAGGGTGATAAAGTCTGAACTGAAAAGTCTTTCAGAAATCTTTCGCGGTTAATATAAAAAGCTCCACTTGAGGCAGCGGCAAGTCTGAGAAAATTTTTTCTGTTCATATTGAATTTCAGCAAGAGATACTGCTTTTCAGAAAGCTTTGTAATACTCCCTGTTCATTGTTGCAATGGTTTTGATCCTGATCTCCTTTGGGCATTCTGCTTCACAGGCTCCGGTATTTGAGCAATTGCCGAACCCGAGCTCATCCATTTTTTCTACCATGGCCCGTACTCTTTCTCTGGCTTCAACTTTACCCTGTGGCAAAAGTGCAAACTGTGTGATCTTTGCCGATACAAACAACATTGCTGAAGCGTTTTTGCATGCAGCGACACATGCACCGCAGCCTATACAGATGGCTGCGTCGAAAGCATTATCGTAGTTCTTTTTGGGAATAAGTACTGAATTGGCTTCAGGAGCGGCTCCGGTATTGATTGAAATAAAGCCTCCTGCGGCCTGTATTTTATCAAAAGCACTTCTGTCGACAATAAGATCCTTAATAACGGGAAAAGGCTTTGCCCGCCAGGGTTCAATCCAAATGGTGTCGCCATCCTTAAAAAACCGCATCGACAGATGGCATGTTGTTATAGCAGGCAAAGGCCCGTGAGGATGTCCGTTGATATACATTCCACATGAACCACAGATTCCTTCCCTGCAATCGTGGTCAAATGCCACCGGATCCTCATCGGTTTCCACAAGTTTTTTATTGAGTGAGTCAAGCATTTCCAGGAATGCCATTTCCGGTGAAACATCATCCATTTGGTATGTTACAAAAGTACCCTTTGCTTCAGCATTCTTCTGCCGCCATATCTTCAAAGTAAGCTTCATATGTTCTCTTTTTGTTCCTCCTTGTGGTTAAAAATTTTCTTTGGTAAAAATGGGTATGTCTGTGCTGACGTTCATTCCGAACCGAGTCTGCTCACTCCAGTTATTTATAGCTTCTGACCTTGAGTTCTACCTCTTCAAATTTAAGCTCTTCCTTGTGGAGAATATGAGATTTCCCTTCTCCTGTATATTCCCATGCTGCAACATATGCGAATTCATCATCGTTACGCCGAGCCTCACCATCGGGAGTCTGAAACTCTTCCCTGAAATGGGCTCCGCACGATTCCTTTCTTTCAAGGGCGTCATTCACAAGAAGTTCTGCAAGTTCAAAATAATCTGCCACCCGACCTGCTCGTTCAAGTTCGGGATTGAGTTCAAATATAGTTCCGGGCACATTAAGCTTCAGCCAGAACTCGTCTCTGAGTTCCCTGATGAGGATGAGTGCTTTTTTCAGACCCTCCTCATTGCGCGACATTCCGCAATAATCCCACATTATTTTCCCCAGTCTTCTGTGAAAGGAAGCAGCAGTCTGATTCCCTTTAACCGAGATGAGCTTATTGAGCCTCTCGACAGCAGATTTTTCGGCAGCTTCAAACTCAGGATGGTTAACAGGTACAGGAGCTGTATGTATTTCTCCTGCAAGATAATTGTTAATAGTAACCGGCAGGATGAAAAAGCCATCACCGGCAGCCTGCATCAGTGAACTGGCACCAAGCCGGTTTGCTCCATGATCTGAAAAGTTGGACTCTCCTATTGCATATAATCCGGGGATTGTTGTCATAAGCTCATAGTCGACCCATAGGCCCCCCATAGTATAGTGGCCGGCAGGATAGATTCTCATAGGTTCTTCATACGGATCAATGCCTGTTATGGTTTTGTACATGTAAAAAAGATTACCGTACTTGTCTGCGATTGCCGCTTTGCCCTGTTTCTTCAGCGCATCGCGGAAGTCGAGATAGACTGCCAGCCCGGTTTCACTCACACCGTATCCTGCATCGCATCTTTCTTTTACTGCCCTTGAAGCAACGTCTCTCGGAACAAGGTTCCCGAAAGCAGGATATCTTCTTTCAAGAAAATAATCCCTGTCCTCTTCGGGGATTTCGTTTGGGGGTCTTTTATCCCCTTTTTGCTTAGGTACCCACATCCTTCCATCATTTCTCAGCGATTCCGACATAAGCGTCAGTTTTGACTGGTACTGGTTTAGCTGGGGAATACATGTGGGATGTATCTGTATAAAGCTTGGATTTGCGTAGAAAGCCCCTCTCTTATGTGCTTTCCATGCTGCTGATGCGTTTGAGTTTACCGCAAGGGTCGATAAATAGTAAACTGTACCGTATCCTCCCGTTGCAAGAACCACTGCATTTGCCGTGTGGCGTTCAATCTCGCCTGTTATAAGGTTCCTTGCAATGATTCCCCTGGCTTTGCCGTCAATAACCACCAGATCAAGCATTTCCCTTCTGGGGAAGATCTGTACGTTTCCTTTTTTTATCTGCCTGTTAAGTGATGAGTAGCATCCAAGCAGGCATTGCTGTCCGGTTTGTCCTTTGGAATAGAAAGTCCTTGATACCTGAACCCCTCCGAATGAGCGCGTATCGAGGGTGCCTCCATAGTCGCGTGCAAAAGGGACTCCCAGTGCTGTAAAATGGTCAATTACCTGATTGCTTACCTCTGCAGCTCTGTAAACATTTGCCTCCCTGGCCCTGTAATCACCCCCTTTTATCATGTCGTAAAACAATCGGTATATGCTGTCTCCATCATTCTGGTAGTTCTTGGCGGCATTGATGCCTCCCTGGGCAGCAACAGAATGTGCCCTTCGGGGAGAATCCTGATAGCAAAAGGACTTTACCCGATAGCCAAGCTCTCCAAGTGCTGATGCAGCTCCCGCACCTGAAATACCTGTACCTACAACTATTATTTCAAGTTTTTTCTTGTTGGCAGGATTTACCAGCCTGACCTCATTTTTGAATTTCGTCCATTTTTGGGCAAGCGGTCCTGAAGGTATTTTGGAATTAAGTTTTTCCATAAGAATATGTGTTTCTATCTGAACTTCCAGATAGTGATAGAAATGATACCAAATCCAAAAGGAATTGCAACCGCATAAACAATCGCAACAATATTAACTATTGGAGTCCATAACCTGTGATTCAGACCCAATGTCTGGAAAGCTGATTTAAAGGCGTGGTAGAGATGCAAACCCAATAGCAGGAAACAGGTCAGATATATATAGTTATATGCTGGGATCTTAAAAAGGGCATGAGCTAATCCATAGAAATCTTCCGGATCTCCGGAAACTAATCCCAGCTTTACGAAATAAAAATTGAAAAAATGCAGGACAAGAAAAATAAATATAGATGCTCCGGTCCAGATCATGAATTTTGAAAAGAAAGATGTTTGTGACTTATTTCCGCTTGCATAACCTACCGGGCGTGAAAACCAATTTTGCAGCTGTATGATTATACCATATGTAATGTGAATTATAATGCTTGCAAGCAGCAGAATTTCCACAATCTTGATCAAGGGAAAGGTTGCCATGAAATGCGCAGCTTTATTGAAAGGTTCCGGATCGGGTTTCAAAAGCATCATGTTAATTATAAGATGTACCGGAAGAAAAAGAAGCAGGAAAAGCCCGGCAAGTGCCATAACGAATTTTTTAGAAATCGATGAGAACAGGATATTATTCATTGTGGTCGGATTATTCAAATAACTTGAAATTAATATTGATAAAGATATCTATAAAAAAGAGATAAACAATTATTGTAAATGACTATATTAGACTGTTTATTGACACAAATGCCTTTATTTGACACCCTCGTGTAATTAACTTTTAATCAATGGATAATGAAATATTATATCCTTTACAACGGAGGTAAGATTTATTACTCTGACAAAGGTTCGGGTAGCCCGGTGATACTACTTCATGGTTATCTAGAGTCATCAGAGGTGTGGTCGGATTTTGCCACAAAGCTTTCTGACTTTTACAGGGTAATTTCAATAGATCTTCCCGGACATGGTCTTTCAGCCATTTATGGTGATTGTCACTCTACAGAATTCATGGCTGATGCCGTAAAAACACTTCTCGACTGCCTTGGTATTAAAAAAGCGTTTCTGACAGGGCATTCTCTTGGAGGTTACGTTGCGCTTGCATTTGTTGAGCTTTTCCCTGAGTACCTTTCGGGATATTGCCTGTTCCACTCACATCCGTTTGCCGATACCCCCGAGGCTATCCAGAAGCGTGAAAGGGAAATAAAGATCGTTCAGTCGGGGAAAAAGTACCTTATGTATCCCGAAAACGTTTCATTGATGTTTGCCACAAAAAACCTTGATAAATTCCGTGATGCTCTTCAGAATTCCAAAGATATTGCCTCAAGGATAAGGGATGAGGGCATTATTGCAGCACTTAACGGAATGATGATCAGGCCAGACAGGGTTTCGGTTTTAGAGAAGGGAAATGTAAGCTGTCTGTGGATTCTGGGTAAGCATGATAATTACATAAATCTCGATTCGGTACAGAAGAATGTGAAACTTCCTTCAAATGCTCGTCTGGTCGTTCTTGAAAACTCGGGGCATCTGGGATTCATTGAAGAGGAATCAGAATCTTTAAGAATATTATCAGGATTTATCAGGGACCTGAACAACTGATGATAGTTCAATTCGGGGGTTATTTCAGCAACAATCTCCGGGGAGGTTTTGTAGTTATTTTTCTTTTCCCAGGAATTTGACAGCAACCTGCAAGGTATTGTCTATATCATCCAGGATAGGATAAAATCCTTTATTATCCAATATGTTTCTGGCAATATATGCCTTAAGCTGGGTGTGAATAAGTTTACCAGATATTTTCAGTCCATCAGGATCCTTTTTAATGCCGGCATTTGCGGCAAAATCAGTAAATTGCTCAAGTAACCGTTGTTTGTCAAGATATTTTTCCATTTCAGTGGTTTCGGACATTTTCTGCAATTTTTCCCTGTTGTTTTCAGTGTACTTCAGCGCAAACCTGTAAATTTGTGGTCTTACCGCAAGAAAATACGGAGATATTCCTGTTGTATCGAGAGGAACGAAAATGTCGGGCATTATTCCGCCTCCTCCGTAGACAACCCTTCCGCCGGGAGTAATAAATTTAAGTGAATCGGCGAACCGTATGCTGTCGGATATCTCAAATTCTCCGTGTTTATATCTTGAATTCAGATCATCAAAATAATCATCAAATCCATTATTATATGGTTTTTGGATTGATCTTCCGGTAGGGGTATAATATCTTGCAATCGTAAGCCTTATACCGGAGCCGTCAGCAAAGGTGACAGGTTCCTGTACCAGCCCCTTGCCGAACGAGCGTCTTCCAATGATTGTTCCCCGGTCATTATCCTGAATTGCTCCTGCAAGAATCTCACTTGCAGATGCGCTCCACTCATCTATCAGAATTATAAGATCACCTGTTTTAAATTCACCTTTCCCCGAAGCTCTTGCTTCATTTTTAGGCTGGGTACGACCTTTGGTGAATACTATAAGCTGCCCTTCTTCAAGGAACTGGTCGGCAATCCTTATAGCAGATTCCATAACACCTCCGGAGTTCTGCCTGAGGTCAAGGACAAGACGGGTCATTCCTTCCTGGCGGAGCTCGTTCATGCTCCTGATGAACTCATCGAATGTTGTTATTGCGAAGTTGACTATCTTAATATATCCCGTATTGTCGTTAAGCATATAGCTTACCTCCACACTGTTTATTGGGATCTTGTCACGCCTGATCTCAAACGGGATAAGATCCTTTACTCCCTTTCTGAGCACTTTGATCTTTACCATTGTACCCCTGGGGCCCTTTAGCATACCCATTACCTTTTCTTCTGAGATTTGCTTTCCTGCCACAAGGGAGTCATTTACATAAATAATTTTGTCTCCCGGCAGAAGTCCGATCTTCTCTGATGGCCCACCCGGTATTGTGCTTATGATCAAAATTGTGTCGGTGAGCATATTAAAAGATATTCCGATGCCGTCAAAGTTACCCTGCAGCGGCTCGTTTGCGCGTGCCAGATCCTTGGCTGGTATGTAAACAGAATGAGGATCAAGCTTTTTCAGAATAGCTGGAATAGCTGCTTCCACAAGATCACTGCGGTTTACTGAATCGACATAATCGGCTTCAATGATATTCAGAATGGAATTTATCTTATCATTTCTGGCCCTTGTGCCTGGCTGCATCTGTGATGAATTCTTTCCCGGCAGATAGATTCCTATAAGAATTCCTGCAACCATTGAAAATGCCAGCAGCAACGGCAAAAAAATACTCCTGTTGGTATTATTGTATTTCATAAATATCGTTTTCCGGATCAATATAAACAAGCTCTATCCCAGCACGCTTAAGAAGGTCGAGTCCGTCAGTATTGTGATACCTGTTGCAATAAACCACCCTTTTAATTCCCGATTGTATAATGAGCTTGGAGCATTCCATACATGGAGATGTTGTAACGTACAAGGTGGAATCCTCGCTTGAATTATTCGATTTGGCTACTTTAGTAATTGCATTTGCTTCTGCGTGAAGAACATAGGGCTTTGTCATATTGTTTTCATCTTCGCAAACATTCTCAAAACCTGCAGGAGTGCCATTATAACCATCGGATATAATCATTTTGCCTCTGACAATCAGAGCTCCTACCTGTCTGCGTATGCAATAGGAGTTTCTTGCCCATATCAGCGCCATCTCCAGATACCTTTTATCGAATGCTTTTTGCTTCTCTCCGTATGGTCTTATCAAGTCACTCATAAGATTTTGTTTATAAAAGCGACCAAAGTTAAAAAAAAACGGTAATGGTTAAATTTTCAAATGATTGTCAAATAACTATTTTTACAACTATTAACAACTTCAACAGATGTTAACGTTCGCGGATAAAGCTATATTGTTCTTCAGCAGTCTTAAGTTTGAGGGAAGTCTGCCCGAGGGAATAACAATAATGAATCCTTTTGCAGAAAACAAGGATGTGAGACATGCAGTGTCTGAATTCTATAAGAAATATTATTCAGATTCACGGACCAGGAGGTTGATAATGGGAATAAATCCGGGACGTTTCGGGGGCGGTCTGACCGGGATCCCATTTACCGACAGCATAAGGCTTAAAGAGAAATGCGGACTAATAATCCCTGGGGTGAAATCTTACGAGACATCTTCGGTTTTTATCTACGAAATGATTGACAGATACGGTGGCCCACAGGAATTCTATGGAGATTGGTACATCACCTCTGTGAGCCCTCTCGGGTTCACTTCTAAAAGCGAAAAAGGAAGAGTTATAAATTTCAATTACTACGACAACAGGAACCTTGAATTATCAATATATGGCTTTGCTGTTGATTCAATCAGAAAGCAGCTTGAATTCGGAATTGAACGCGATGTCTGCTTCTGTCTTGGTGCCGGGAAGAATTTCAGGTATCTTTCGCGGATTAACCAGGAATATAATTTCTTTGATCATATTGAACCCCTGGAACACCCCAGGTTCATCATGCAATACAGACTAAAGCGTAAGGATGCCTATATCTCGGAATATTTAGGAAAACTAAAAAAAAATAAAAAGCAAATATAGTTAATGATATGAGAAACAACTGGTTAAAAACAGGCTATCATTCAAACGGGGTTATCAATTTCTCTCCAAGGCAAAGCTATGATCTGTCGAGGAAGGGTGCAATTATAGTTGATGTCAGAGAATCATACATGAACAGATTTAAGATGTTCAATGTTGAAAAAGTAATATATATGCCTTTCAGTGAACTGGAAAAATCCTATCAGGGTTTGCCGGTAGACCAGCCTCTTATCTTTGCGGATGTTTCCGGAATCAAAAGTCGTGAGAGTGTTCTTTTCATGTATTCGAAGGGATATGAAAATGTTGCAAACATGGCTGGTGGAATGACTTTATGGGAAAGGGAGGGTCTTCCAGTAACAAAATGACAAAGTTCAATATGTAGATTCAAAAACCGTTTTTATCATTTCTTCTATTGTTTCTGCCGCGACATCCGCCTGAAGAATGTGTGCCGGAGCAGGCAGATATCCCTTGTCTTTGCCGAGAATTTCGATCCTTTTTCTGATTTCATCCCTTATCTTTTGCATATTTCCTGACGGTAGAAGTGATTGCTGATCAATCCCGCCGAAAAAGCATATCCTTTCACCATATTTATCCTTGAGTTCCTTCGGATCAGAGCCCTCAACATTCGGTTGCACCGGATTATAAACATCAACACCTATTTCTATGAAATCATCTATGAGGGGTGCTACAGCTCCATCTGAATGCATAATAATTATTATATCCGGATTTACCTTTCGCAGTGTCTCTATCATCTTTTTGTGCCGTGGTTTGAACCTGATTCTCCAGTCGTCGGGTGAGATAAGTGTTGAAGTCTGACTTCCGAGATCCTCTCCAAACCAGATGGCATCAACTCCTAGCCTTGTCAGCTGAAGGGCCAGGCCTGTGCTCCATTCTTCGACCCTGTCATTCAAAGGTTCGATCCATGGTTCATTACAGATCATACCGGTCATGTATTTTTCAAGTCCGGTCAGATGCCAGGCCATCTCAAACAAAGAAATTTCAACATCTCCAATTATGAAGAAGTCTTTACCGAATCTGTCAATATCCATTTTTGCCTTCTCAAACCTGCCTTTAGCATAGGGATCGGGGAAAGGATAATTTTCAATATCTTCTGCTGTTGACACATTTTCAAGAGGGCATTTAACAACTTCCACATATAACGGAGTCGGCTTCATAAGCATTCCGAATTCATTGATAGTTATATTACCATGCACTATACGCGGAACATAACCCTCCGGAACAGTTCCTCCAACAACTACTGCATCACTACCCATTCTGGTCCTTATTTCATTGGCTGAGATACGGTAAGTAAGATCTTCATAATATGATGATGAATAATCAGGCTCAATGCCAAGCCTCTTTCCAAATATTTCGGTAAGCTGCCTGCATAGATCGAATTGTAATGGCATACGATCAGGAAACCCTTCCATTTTCCTGAAAGCTCTTAAAATCCTCTCTTTTGAATTCATCTGGTTAATTTGTAAATGTGCCTTTTTATTGCTAACTGAATAAAGTTAACAAATGGGCAGATAATAATTGACATTTGTAATACATTTAATTGACAAATATCACAAAGAGTGCTGATATAGTATCTTTAAATGGTTGATTTCTATCAATATCCATTGTCCGAAATGTTTTGTCAGCAAATTATAACCTGTGAAATCCTTGTTGATATTACTTCTGCTAAAGCAGTGAATGATTTATTAAAGAAACTACTTTTGGAGTTGCCAAGAACACTATTATAACTTTGCCCCATCCCCAAGATAACGATACAAGGATAAGCATCATTTTCCGATCGCTGCAATACCGGAATTACCGGCTTTTCTTCAGCGGGCAGAGCATTTCCCTGATTGGGACATGGATGCAACGCATTGCCTTGCCGTGGGTTGTATATAAATTAACCGGATCAGCGCTTCTTCTTGGAGTTGTAAGTTTTGCGGGGCAGATCCCGACATTCCTTCTTGCTCCGCTGGCCGGGGTGTTGACAGATAAATTCAGCAAATACAGGATCCTGCTAATAACTCAGATTGCTTCATTGATACAGGCTCTCATTCTTGCAGTGCTGGCTCTGGCAGGTATTATGGAGATATGGCACATTGTCGTTCTCAGCATAGTTCTGGGTTGTATCAATGCTTTTGACGTGCCTTCACGCCATTCTTTTGTAATCGAGATGGTGGAAAAGAAAGAAGACTTCGGCAATGCAATCGCACTTAATTCCCTAATGTTCAATGGTGCCAGGCTTATAGGGCCATCCGTTGCGGGATTAATACTTTCTACGGCCGGTGAAGGCATATGTTTTTTGATTAATGCGATAAGCTATCTTTTTGTAATAATTTCACTCAGCCTTATGCGTGTACCGTTAAAGGAAACGGTGAAAAAGAGTGGCAACATGCTTAAAGAAATGAAAGAGGGATTGAATTATACATTTGGTTTTGCTCCGATAAAACATATACTTATCCTTCTGAGTGTTGTCAGTCTGCTTGGTGCATCTTATCAGGTCCTCATGCCGGTTTTTGCCAAGGAAATACTTAACGGAAGTTCGAAGACCTATGGCTTTCTTATGGGTGCTGCAGGACTTGGGGCTTTGGCCGGAGCGCTATTCCTTGCATCGCGTAAGTCAGTAGTGATGCTTGGAAGAACAATACCAGCTGCCTCGGGGCTTTTTGGGATTGGGCTCGTTATCCTTTCCTTTACAGGTAATTTTAATATTTCAGTTCTCCTAATGATAATTATCGGCCTCGGATTGATGCTCCATACTGCTTCAAGCAATACAATACTGCAAACCATAACCGATGATGATAAAAGGGGAAGAGTAATGAGCTTCTATACTATGGCCATAATGGGAACAGCGCCATTCGGCAGCCTTCTTGTAGGCAGCCTGGCCAAAATACTTGGTACTTCAAATGCAATCCTTCTGGGAGGATTAAGCTGTATTACGGGGGCCCTTGTCTTTTACAGAAAACTTCCAATACTCCAGAAATCCGCTTTGCCTGTTTACCAGAAAATGGGATTGATTCCGGAGGTGGTCTCAGGAATTCAGAACGCTTCTGAACCCGTAATTGATGCAGGTAAACCCCTGATAGTGTTAGATGAAGAAAGAAATGTTGAATTAAACAGTAAAAATGAGACAACAATTATGTGATTAAAACGTTAAATCTTTAAGAAAATGATTCCTGAAAATCATTTATTTAAAATATTTAATCATAATAAAAAGAATATTTATATGAGATATTCAGTAGTTTCCCTTTACCTGATTGCTCTTTTTATTATTTCTGCATGCATCAAGGAAAGTGAACCAACTCCGCAAACCGGCAATGAGTTTATTGTGGTCGATCATTCTACAATAAAGCTTACTTCAGTTCCCTCTCAATGGATTTCAGAGGCGAAAAAGAAACTTCATATTGCCTATAGTCACACTTCTCATGGCAGCCAGATTACTGATGGTATGTCGGGGTTGGTATCATTTAAGGGGGTCTCTTTTGCATGGAGTGAAGATAAATCAAGTGATGCACTTCATCTCGATGATTATGCTGTCAGCGGCGACCTTGGGAACCCCGACAGGACCACCTGGGCAGGCAGGACAAGGACATATCTCGCTTCCCATCCGGAAACCAATGTTGTAATGTGGGCGTGGTGTGGTCAGGTATCAACGGCAACCGAAAAAGACATAAATACCTATCTTCAGCTTATGGATGGCCTTGAAAAAGACTTTCCAAATGTGACCTTCGTATATATGACAGGTCATCTCGACGGTACAGGCTTGAGCGGCAATCTTCATTTACGGAATGAACAGATTCGCAAATACTGCCGTGATAACAATAAAGTACTGTACGATTTTGCAGATATTGAATCATATAATCCTGACGGGGTATATTTCGGCAACAAAATACCAAATGATGAATGTGCATATGATACAAACAATGATGGCATCCGCGATGGCAACTGGGCAGTTGAATGGCAAAACAGCCATATTCAGGGCACTGACTGGTACAACTGTAATTCCGCACATTCACAGCCTCTTAATGCAAATATGAAAGCATACGCTGCCTGGTGGTTATGGGCGAGGCTGGCAGGATGGGATGGCCATTGAATAATCTCACTCTGAAAATATAATTACAGATTAGGTAACCAGATTTGCTGCAATCATTTATAGTTTAAGCGGAATGGATTATGAATCCTGCTGAAAGGCTGATTGCTGAAATCATTTTTCCATCACTGCTTTTCCAGGAGACACTAAGCCACCACGGATGACAATTCTTCAGTGATCCCAGGTGGCATTTATTTACCATCCATGTTAGGATTAACATTTTTTTATCCCGTAAAAATCTTTCGTCACACAAAAGCATAACATTGGTCTTTGAAAACAGTGCAGAAATCAAAATTTCACCCCAATTCCTTTGAAGCACTGATAAAAATCACCAATTTTGACTTGAACATAAGGTATCTACAACATTATTAATGGGGATTTTGCGTTTAAAATTTATTTGAAATTCAGAGGATCAGAAAGTGAAAATATTGATTTGCGAGGATAATCCTATGGCCATGAAAACCTTATCTGTAATTCTTGAGAAGGAGGGTTTTGATGCTTCTGTTGCTGAAGATGGCAATAAGGCCATAGAATTACTTGCAGGTAATGACTATGACTTGCTTGTGGTTGATATTCATCTTCCTTACCATAGCGGTCTGGAGCTGGTGAAGTTTTTGAGGTCTGAACAGAGAAAGGACACACCGGTACTGGTACTGACAGCTTTTAGTGATCCCCAGATGCAGCGCGAAGCAGGTGAACTGGGTATAGACGGTTATATCGTAAAACCTTTCAACCCTAACGATCTGGTATCAAGGATCAGGTCAATTCTTCAAAAGAGATGACAGGAGGGAAATACATATATATGCTATTAGGTATTGCCATAATGCTATTTTCCGGTATTAGCGATTCTTATACACAGGAGCCTGCAGATCCGGAGAAGGAATATCTGCGGATTAAAGAAACTGCCTATAAAGGTAATTATGAAGAAGCTGTTATGGCAGCCCGGAACCTTCTAAAAGCTTATCCTTCTTACGGCGATGCCAGGGTGTTACTGGCACGCATATTGGCATGGCAAATGAAATATGATGAGGCAGAAGCAGCTATCGATACTCTGCTGGCCATTGAGCCACAAAATACTGATGCACTTGAAGTCAGGAGGGATATAATTCTCTGGTCGAAAGCAAATACGCCGGTATCAACTGATCTGAGAGCAGGATATTCGTTCGACTTTTTCAACGTTCCTTATTATCGTTTATGGAATGTTTTCAGAGCAGGCGCCGGCCACAGATTCAAATGGGGAACGGCAGCAGCATACGTCAATATGGGAAATATAGCACTAGGAGAAGATCCGGTAGTTCACGCTACAGAACCGCAGTTTGAAGCCGAAGCATATCCTTTTCTTTCAAAAAAGAATTATGCTTATCTCGATTATGCCTTCAGTCCGGGGTCATATTTCCCCACCCACAGGGCTGCAGTTGAGATATGGCAGATCCTGCCGAAGGGATGGGCTGTTTCTACAGGATTAAACTACTATTACTTTGACCGGCATATATTCATAGCTTTGGTATCGGTTGAGAAGTATATCAAAAAATTCTGGTTTTCAGGTAAATGCTATATCTATTTCAAGGATAACGGGCCTACAACATCTTTTTATCTGAATGCCAGGAGATACTCCAATAATACCGATTACCTCCAGCTTACACTGGGAACAGGAACAGCTCCGGATGAACCTTTTGATATCCGGTCGGATCTTATGCGTTTAAGCGCTAACAGCATAAGGCTTGCATATAATGTCGCGCTTTCAAGCAAGTTATCGGTTAGGATAGGAGCAGGTTACTCACGGGAAGAGTATGAAGAATCGATGTACAGAGACAGATTTGAAGGTAACGTCAATATGATTTATGCTATTAAAATGAAGTAATGAGACCGGGAGCTCTTCTGATATTATCTTTTCTCTCTATTGCTTTGGTTAAGGCCGATCCACCTTTTCCTGCAAACCCTCCCGATTCAGGATTCAATACTATTTTCGTACCTGATGGGCTTGCACTTTTTACGATAACAAGGGATGAATCAAGGATAAATGATCTCAGGGTCCTTACAAAAGATAAATATCCCGTTCAGATCGGTGCATTCAGAAAAAAATTATATGCCGAGATTATGTATTCAAAGATCCATCCTGTTCTGGGTGAGGATGTGATTTTCATGGAGGAGGATGGCTTTTACAAGATAAGGGTAACCCGGATCAGGCAGGACATTATCCGGGATAATGGCACCGTCCTGCTCACCCCTCCTGCTTCAGGAACAGATTCAGCAGGGAGCCCTGGATCAGGGGAAACAGGTAGTGAAGCTGCCCCGCAGAATGATACAATTAAGATTCCAGATGAGCAAGGCGACACTGTAGGGATAACATCTTCGTCGGGCGATACAGCATCGGTGGTAGCCGAAACCACGGAGGCGGTCAGGAAGTTTTTTCTTCTTAACAGTAACAGCCCATGGCTTAAGAGGATTAATTATTTCGGGAAATCATTTGCTTTTGTCAATGCCCTGATAATAACGATATTTTTATCAATCTTATCGATGATCATACTTCTGGTTGTCATTCTACTGAACAGAACAAGACTGGAAAAGGAAGAAAAGCTCAGAAGCTATCTTTCAGAAACCTACCAGACCATGATCGTTGATTATCTTTTCGCCGATATCAATACCGACAAATTTTTTGAAATTGCATCAAACAAATACCGGCGCCAGTTACTGATCGATCAGATGATAGATGTAAGCGTCAATCTTAAGGGTGATTCTGAAAATAAGCTTCAAAATCTGTATCTGTCGCTGGGACTAGATAAAGATTCAGTAAAGCGGGCACATGATTTCAGATGGCACAAGAAGATTAAAGGATTCAGAGAACTTGCCTTTATGAACATTAAAGATGCCAACGATCAGATTTACAAAGCGCTGGATTCAAGGAATGAGATTCTGCGTATGGAAGCGCAGATTGCACTGGTAAGGCTGACCAACCATGATCCCTTCAATTTTCTGTCCAGTCTTAAAAGACCATTTTCACTATGGGAACAGATAACTCTTCACGATCTGATAGTTCAGCATGATCTTCCGGTTCCCTCCTTCAAGAGATGGCTGATGGTCAAGAATCCGACTGTTGTTATGTTTGCTCTAAGGATGATCCGTGAGTTCAGACAGAAAGACGCTGAGGATGAAATAAGGGAACTGCTTGATCATCCTTCTCCTCATGTAAGACGTCTGGCAGTTCAGGTTGCCGGAGATATGGATATGCGCTCAACACTTGAGCCAATGAAAAAGATGTATAAGACTCAGGATTACAATACCTGTCTTGAGATTATCAAATCAATGGGAAAAATGCCTGATCCTTCTTATATAGGATTTCTTGAACTTGTTCTTGACAAGGAGGATGATGTTCAGTTGCAGATTGAGGCAACAAAAGCAATTGAAAACAATGGTGAGGAAGGAGTGAAAACCCTGGTTAAGCTTATGAAATCGGAATACAAGAATTACAACATTATTGTAAGACACGTTCTTGACCGCAGAATATATTAGGCTATGGATTTTATATTTGCACATCTTATCTTTTATCTGACACTGGCACTTTTCGGGTCATATCTCCTCCTGGGTATAGCCTCTGCCATTGCACTGAGGAAATACCTGCGCAAGAACAGCTATGTAAATTATAATTCACTGGTCCTTTCACCTCTGAGTCCGAAGATCTCCATTATCGCGCCTGCTTACAATGAAAGCAAATCAATCATTGATAATGTACGTACACTCCTTTCGCTCTATTACAACAACTTCGAGGTGATAATTGTAAATGACGGATCGACAGACAAAACATTCGAGCTGATGAAAGAGGCATACGACCTTATCAAGGTCAATTATTATTTTGATTACCGAATACCATGTGAGCGGATCAGAGGAGTGTACAGGTCAAAAAATCCGTCATACAACCGTCTGACAGTTGTTGACAAAGTAAACGGAGGAAAGGCGGATTCATTGAATGCTGGGATAAATATTTGTCACAGTGATCTTTTTGTTTCCATAGATGCAGATTCAATTATTGAATCTGACTCAATACTGAAACTTGTAAAACCATTTCTTGAAGAAAAAGATCGGAAAGTGATAGGTACCGGAGGAGTGATAAGAATTATCAACTCATGTGAGGTTGAACGCGGTCACATCCGTGAAATTAAAATTCCGCGAAAGATCCTACCACGTCTGCAGGTACTTGAATATACCAGAGCATTCCTTCTGGGAAGAATGGCCTGGAGCCAGCTCGACGGTTTAATGCTGATATCAGGAGCTATGGGTATCTTTGATCGTGAAACTGTAATAAAAGCAGGAGGCTACAGCATCAAAACCGTGGGTGAAGACATGGAGCTTGTTCTGAGGATGAGGAGATATATGGCGGACAACGACAGAAAGTATGAGGTGACATACATCCCCGATCCGTTATGCTGGACCGAAGTCCCGTCAGACATTAAATCACTAAGGAAACAGCGCACGAGATGGACCAGAGGGCTTGTGGAATCATTAAGCAAACACCGGAAGCTCTTCTTTAATCCCAAATATGGCCGTCTTGGATTGTTGGGATATCCATATTGGTTTTTCTTTGAGTGGTTAGCCCCTCTTATTGCTTTTTCAGGCTTTGTCTATACAATATACCTGATTGTAAAAAATGCCATCAACTGGCCATTCTATCTTATTCTTTTTCTTTTTGTCTATTCTTTTGCCGTGAGTATTTCAATCTGGGCGGTCCTTTTTGAAGAGATCACCTTTCATAAATACAAAAGCAAGAAAGATGTCCTGAAGCTCATTTCTTCTGCATTTGTCGAACCTTTTCTTTATCCCATTCACACATACTTTGCCATTAGGGGAAATCTTGAAGCACTTCGCAGGAAAAAGGGATGGGGGAAAGCCGAACGCAATGGCTTTGACAAAAGGAAGAAGCCAAAACCCAGACCGGCAGTTTAAATGACCAGGTCAATCAGCAAATCCGGGAACAGATGACAGACTTTCCCTTACAACCTTAAGCGATTTTTTCTCAGCCGCTACGGTAATAGGAGCAACAAGCCATTGAGGCCATATATATCTGCTTAATGAGGAGGTCACCTTTCTGTCGAAGTATACCGATACCGCAATACCATCTGACACTGCTGTCGATATTTCATAATTATAACCACCGTCGTGTGAGACGGCCCCGTCAATTATCTGCATTTGTGTGGGATCATAGAAATAGAGCATAGTCCAGGGTATCCTGATAATGATTTTTTCATTTTTCCAGGCGACTGCTGTCCTTTGGCCTGATGTGAATATATTACCTTGTTCCATTGGCAGCTTCCCTATATCCTGTACGGTCATCATATAACCGTCGTTGATCCAGCGCATCAGGTCCCAATTTCCCCCATCCGAGACAGTGCTTCTGAATTTCTGGACAGTATGGTTTGAAAGATCAAATCTGGGAGTAAGCCCGTACATGTTATATGATTCCATAACATGAAAGAGCGCTGAATCGGATGAAAGGACAATCGAAAGAAGGAATTCTGACCTGTTTACAAGTTTTTTCCCGTTTGGCAGTACAGATTCTCCCACTCCTTTCAGCCAGGTATCGAAGGCAACAAGTACTGTATCGCCTGGCGACAGATTCTTGTTTGCTTCAATTTCAAGGAAGAAAAACTGATTATCATGTGTTGCACTTACCTTTTCAATAGGTCCTCCGGTGTTATCGGTCTGATATGATATCAGAGGCAGTGTTGACCGTTGTTCGAATGTAATAAGTCCGAAGTTTTGTTCAGGAGATGTAATATTGTGCCACAGCTGACGGGTAGGGATGATGAGGCCTCCGGATGAAATTCCATACGCTTCGAGGTATAGGACTATCCATGTAGGTTTGAACCATTCATCCATCCAGGCAAACATAAACCCTCCGGCACATCCTGAATTTATTATATTATGCATAAGCCTTAAGTTGTTTTCCCCCTGCTGATACTCGGAAAACCCGCCATGATGCATACCGCTGAATGACTGATGAGCGCTTCCCCAGCTCGATGGTACTCCGAATTCGGCTATAACAAGCGGCATGGATGAATAGTGATTTTTAAGATCATTCAGATAACCCAGGTAGCTGTTGGGGCCATCAGCATCGCTGAATGACAGATAAGAGGATTGCTCGCTTATAAAATTGGGGTAGTAGGGGTACGCATGATAACTGGCAAAGATGCCAGGTTCGGGCAGGTTCAGGGTTATCCTCGTAAGGTCAAAACAAGCCGCATCCTCATCGGTAAAGATCTCTGTGGGATGATCGAGCGGATCGAGCGTGGGCCAGCTGGAAAAGCTTACCGGACGTCTTACTGAATATTTTCTTTCTTCATAGGTTACTGCTTCATCCAGCATCCGGGCAATAAAAGCCTCAGAAGCAGATCCTCCGGTTATGCTGAAATATTTGCCGGCAAATGATCCCTGGGAAAGGTTATGGTAATTAGTGTAATCTACCTCCTGAGGGCTTACTTCCCTGCCGATTATGTAACCTGCCGTCCATCTCGAGACATCAGTGAGATAACGGCCGTAAGCCTTGCCGTATCTGAATGCCAGGTTGCCTGAACCATTAATGCAATCGATAACCTCATGGACCTCCTTTGTTAAAGGAATAATCCTTTTGGTCAGATCATAAGATTCCTGATCATATCTATCTTCAATCTCATCCATCCAGATACCCTGAAACAACAACAAAGGATTATTGGGATGTCGATAATTGTATTCAGCAAGCTTTTCATAAAATACCGGAGGATGAAGCGTATATACACGAATGCTGTTAAAACCTGCCTCAGATATTTTCCTTATCCATTCTTCATAATATCCCGGAGAGATCGCGTAAGCTATTTCGCCTGGAAAAAAGCCGGGAGGGGAGGAACCCAGATTGATCCCTTTAAGGATCAGCTTCCTGTAGTCCTCGCCCGTATGCATGGCAATATGATCACCGGATGTCTTGAACGGAAGCTCCCGGGAGGGAGTAAGCTCGAAATCAATTATTGTATCTCTGGCAATAGTGATATCCGTCAGCCTTACCGGGTAATATGCCTTACATGTGACTGAAGCTGTAATCCTGAATCTTATCTGACCTTCTGTTACAGGTGACGATGGAGGCATCATAACAGGTTCCAGCGCGGTTCCATCCGAGAAATGTGAAAATCCCGGGGCCTTTATGATTTTTCCTGACACCGACTGGCCTTTAAACTCTATAACATAGAAATAAAATCCATCCTTCTGGGGAGCTCCATTCTGGTTGCGTCCATCCCATACCAGCCTGTAGCTTCCGGGATACACCTGCCTGAAGATCGTTTCCATGACTTTTTGCCCCGAAAGATTGAAAACCGAAAAACGGACATCCCCTGAAATATTGATAATAAAGGGGATATTTACTGAACCTGAAAAAGGATTCGGGAAAGGCATCCCCGCCTCAACCAGACCTCCGATCTTATCATAAATACCGGATAACCTTATTGAATACCTTCCGTCGGTTCCCGTTATCGATGAATATTCAGCAGCACCCGCCAGCATCGAGACCTTTGCTCCCGGAACAAAATTACCGGATACATCTGTAACAGTTCCAGTAACGTAATAATCCCTGGCTGCAACTGATATGAAACGCAGCTGGCACAGGACAAGAATGGAAACCAGGAGTATACAGGATTTTTTCATCTCAGGTTTTTCTGACGTCGTATTGATATATATCAATATAAATAATGATATAAATCATATATATGGTTGAAAAATATCAATTAAATAGTTGATATAAGTCACTCTTGCTAATTGCTGATCAAAGTCTTTCAAGATACAATCTGTGCACATAGATGGATTTTATTGCTTTTCTGTCCTTGTTGCCCTTAAGGGTTATAGTAATTGTATTTGTACCGGATTTAATACTTAGCTTACCTGCAGGTTCTTTTTCAACAAAGGTATTTTCAGGTGCAAATCCGCTTATGTTTTTCAGCGGTATCTGGCGCTGGTTTACCTGGAAATCACCGCAGTTTTTTCCCTTGAAGTATGAGATATATAGGTTATAGTCACCTTCCCCGGGAACGTCGAGGCCGAATTTGATAAATCCTTCTTCTGCCGCTGAGAATTTCAGCACTTCATAGTTCTTTTTGCTTTTAGTGTCTGCAAGGTTTTCCTTAATTATCTGCGAGTGTTCGCTGAAAGCCACGACGGGCAGAAGCTGGAGCCAGTATTCGAGCAAGTCTGGTGATTTAATTGCTTCAAGAAGATCATCAGGAGGTGCTGGATTTTCGGGCAGAGGTCTGTCGCAATAAAAAAATGCAACCGAGGTATAGTCTGCAGGGACGGAGTTACCGGTTCCGCCGTGTTCAATTGTCAGTTTAAAGCTCTCTTTGAAAGGGAGTTTGTCAGAAACATAGAGCCGATAACCTCCTGTTCGGGCAAGTGGTACAGAATATTTGAGAGATCCGTGGACCGGCAGGCTGAATGCCTGGTCCCATCTGTCGGGCAAAGCATACCATCCTCCGTTGAAATAGTCTTCCGACCCGGTTCCGTGCAATCTTAACTGTCCATCGATATAGCATTCATCGTCCCCTTCAAAGAATAATGTCATTCCTGAGTTAAGGCCCTGCGATTGCAGAATGGTTCCTAAATAATGTCCTCTTCCTTCCGTTTCGAGAATGGTGTAAGGTTTTCCAATTGCAATATTCCTGTCCCTGTTCCACCAGGTATAGAATTTCCCTTCATCAGGCCTTAATTTCGACTCTCCCGCATAAACAGTAACATTACAGGTTATATTCCTGCGCGGTAAGTTTTCATTTTTGAGACAGACCAGTTCAAGTGATGCATTTTTGCCGTAAGGCATAGGGAAGAAACAGTAGTGAACCCGGCCGTTTACTCCGAGCAGCATTGATTGCATTGAAGGTTTGCCAAAGGCATATCCAAAGAAATCGGTTACCGGGCAGTTTATAGCAGGGATGGGGTCATCATCCCATATAGCCTTTAATAAGACATCCTTAAAGGATGCATTGAAGTCTGACTGCGGTTCTATCTCAAAACCAATCAGCCTGCCGCCGCAGCTGTCGCTGAAAAGGCTTACCGTTTCGCCAGGCCTGAGGGTTACCGATGATCTGGTGACCTTTATTTTACCTTCTTGGGTACCGGTCAGGTCAATTACCTTTTTCCCCGATGACTTCCATACATCAACGACAAATGCCAGGGCTTCCATCTCTTCGGGTGACAATTTTTTCGGGAATGAGGCAGCCGGCACTTCATTGCCGGCAGATATTACATAATCGATCTGAATAAACTGCATGATCTTTCCCTTAAATATGATCCTGCATGATTTAAGAAAAGGTACGGGGATGTAACAATAGTAACCGCCGACTTCATTACCTGCCACGGGTCTGACAAAAGGGTAGACATTTCCATTAAAAAGCTCAATGAATTTTATATTGATCCTGGGTTCTTTTTCTCCGTCAAAATAAAACTGAATCGTATCTTCGGTGGGAGTGGGGGTCCACATTCTTCTTATGGTTCCCGGTCCTTCAAGCTCAGCTATTAACAGGTTGCTGCCTTCTTTTCTAAGGTAGGAGTATCTGCCTGAGAAACCATCGTCGTTGCCGCCGGTTGTATCGTAGCTTGATACCTGGCGGACCTGGAGGTCGTTGTTGTAACGCGGGAGGAGGTCAGGCCTGGCCAGGGACAGAATTGCTTCAGAATAGTTTTTCTGGCCGCAGATAACCTGGCTTAACAGCAGTCCTGCAATAAGGAATTTAAAATGTTTGTTTTTCATTTTTAGGATAGAAGTTGGTGGATGAATCTCATTATTTTGCGGGACTTAATCGTAACATTACAACTCCGTGGGGGGCAACGTCAGCGCTGAATTTATTGATGAACCAGCCCAGGTTTTTCTGTCTCCACAGATCACGGACAATTTGTTTCCCGGATATCCCGATATCACTCCACAGAGCGGTCACCCTGGCTTTTGTATCTCCCCTGTTGAAAAGTCCGGCAGCAACTGATCCGTCTTCCAGGTTTTTCTTCCATACTTCAAGGTCATCTTTTTTAGAAACCCTGAAGCCGGGTTTTCCCAGCGGATCCTGATCAACTTCAATTATCTCGTCGTTTGTAAGCAGGCTTAATGTAAATTCGTCCAGACGGGTTATATCACCGCTGAATATAAGCGGAGCCGATTGCAGCGACCATAGCGAAATCTGTGTGTACTGTTCGTCGGGAGTAAGCGGCGTCGGAGATGTCGATCCTTTCCAGTTGCTGAGGTATCCAATCAGAAGGTAATCGGGATCATTCCATCCGCCGGGACCCCCGTAATTATGCAGACTTTTATTTGTGAACAGGTCAAATCCATCCCTGAAAAGCGCTTTCCCTATTTCTTCAAATTTAAGCCCAAGATCTCCGGCGGTCCGCCAGCTGTTGCCTCCCACACTTTTGCCCCATTTCCAGACATCTCCCATGCCATACTGACAGAGATTCAGCACGATATCCCGATTCTGATTCTTAAGGATTTCGCTGATCAGGATATATGGTTTCTGAAGTTCTGAAAGAGAATCATTTTTCGCGATATTTCCATATGAGCACCAGTCATATTTCAGGAAGTCAAATCCCCATTCGGCAAACCGTTTAATATCCTGTTCCTCGTACTGGTATGCACCGGTATGTCCTGCGCAGGTGAGTGGTCCGGGTGAAGTGTATATCCCTGCCTTAAGCCCCAGGGAATGGATATAATCTGTCAGGGATTTCATGTCAGGGAACCGGTTATTTGAATTTACCATGCCGTTAGCATCTCTTGGCTCGCCTGCCAGCGACGGATCGGATGCACCTGGTTTGACGGCCCAGCAATCGTCGATGTTGATGTACATATAACCATGATCGATCATACCGCTGCTTACCATTGCATCGGCGGCAGCCCTCATAATGCTGTCGGTGACATGATTCTCCCAGACGTACCAGCTGTTCCAACCCATATGGGGTGTGAGAGCCAACTGGTCACCGCAGACTATACGAAATTCTCTCTCAGCTGTTCCTGATAAATTTGTTACCCTGAAGGTTGTTTTATAAGTGCCTGGTTCATTGATTACTCCCGTTATATAACCGGTATTTTCTTCGCAGACCAGTCCGGATGGAAGATTCAGGACCTCGTATTTCATTGGTCTTACCCCGGTGCATGGTATCTTAAACATAAAGGACGACCCGGGTCTTACCCCAAAAACCTTAGCCCCATTGATCCTTGGTTCGGGTCCGGGTTTGGGAGTAAGTATTAAACCCGGTTCATCCGAGCAGGACAACAACATGGTTGTAAGCAGGAGGCAGGTAAAGGCTTGAAAAAATAATCGGGTTTTCATGGTGCAGGTTTTGAATATTTACTAATAAAGGTAATCAACTTTCAAAGGAAATAGTAAATTTGATTTTCAACTATAGATTTCTTATCAAAAACCTGACAAAGCGAAATTCAGAAAGTGTTTTATAAACTAAAAATGGAAAACCTGTCATTGCCATGAATAAAACTGTAACTGCTGATTCTGTATCATTGCAGAGAATTGCTTCCGTCGACTTTTTCCGCGGATTCACAATGTTTATGCTTATGGGTGAGGCCACGCGCCTGTATGAACACCTGAGATCAGTAGAGGGAAGTGCTATTGTCAGCTTTTTTGGAACTCAGCTTGAGCATCATGAATGGCATGGAATGTATTTCTGGGATCTTATTCAGCCATTTTTCATGTTTATTGTCGGTGTGGCGATTCCTTTTGCCGTAGCCAACAGGAAAAAGAAAGGGGCAACGGATAAAAGACTTCTGTTACATGCGGTCAAACGTTCACTGCTGCTTTTATTTTTTGGATGGGCATTATACTGCATTGAGCCGGGACATATAGTATTCAGGTTTCAGAACGTTCTGGCACAACTGGCAGTTACTTATCTTGTTGCGTTTCTCATAAGGAATAAAAGCTATACTTTCCAGATCATTTTCACTTTTGTGATACTGATCCTGATAGATCTCGCATACAGGTTCTTCCCTGTAGAAGGATTCAATCACCCCTGGGAACCTTATCAGAACCTGGGATCGTGGGTAAACAACAAAATAGAGGGAGTTGATAAAAGCAGTATCTGGGCTTCTCTTAATGCTGTTTCAACTACAGCCCATACAGTCTGGGGTGTCCTGTGCGGAATGGTCCTGATGAGCAAAAAGACTGCCAATCAGAAGATCGGGATCATGATCATGGCAGGGCTTGCAGGCCTGATAATCGGATATTCCCTTGATTTTCTAAATATCACTCCTATTATTAAAAAGATTGCCACTTCATCCTTTGTTTTTACAAGCGGTGGTTACGCGATACTGGCATTATGCTTCTGCTACTGGCTTATCGATATTAAAAAGCTGTTTAAGAAAGGGTCGGAGTTTTTCATTATTGTAGGAATGAACTGCATTTTCATATATCTGCTTTTCAGTGTTGGAGGAGCTGATGTGTTTTACAGGATGTTCACCCCGTTTACAAACCTGTTCTTCTCATGGGGAGGAGAGGTTGCAGTAGGAATAGCAACAAGCCTTTGCGTTTGGGCTGCCTTATGGTATATATGCTACTGGCTGTTTAAGAACAGGATCTTCATTAAAATCTGAGATTCTCATTTCTTTCTGAACAATTATTCTTTTTTCCTGTTTACTGAATAAAAATCAGGAAATATTAAAAATTGTCAGATATGAAGAGCAGACTTATTCTCACAACGTTATTGGTAATAACAGTAATTGCAGTTTCATCATGTTCAAAGGATGATAACAGCCCTGCTGATCCTTCCCAGACACAGGATAATGTGCAGTCAGGAACCTGGCGTGTTACACTCTATAATGATTCCGGTGAAAACAGGACAAGCTATTTCGAGGGATTCAGTTTTACCTTTAATACAAACGGAACGCTGAGTGCAGTGAAAGGAACAGTGACGCATAACGGAACATATTCTGTTTACAGGGACAGCGGCGACACCAAATTTGAAATTACTTTTCAGGCAACATCCGGCCCCTTCGAGGAGATCAGTGAAGACTGGAGGGTAATTACCCAGTCGGCCAGCAAGATAGAACTGATAAATATAAGCGGAGGTAATGGAGGCACTGATTATCTCACATTTGAGAAGAATTGATTTCTTTTACTGTGTAAAATCTTCAGGTCCCGGTTTTGACCGGGACTTTTTTGTTTCTTTGCATTATCAGAACTTGCTTTCAATGGCTTATCTTTGCTTCCATGAAGAACGAAAGCAATTCACTCAGGGCGGTACTTTTTGCGCTGGCTGCAAATCTCACGATAGCGATTATCAAGTACATAGTATCCATAATTTCCGGCAGTTCGGCAATGCTTGCAGAAGCTATCCATTCGCTTGCTGATACCACAAACCAGGTTTTTCTGCTTATCGGCAGGAAACGATCGAAAAAGGAAGCCACCGAAATGCATTCTTTTGGATACGGAAAAGAGGAATATTTCTGGGGATTTCTTGTTGCGGTACTGTTGTTCTTCCTGGGAGGCTGTTATTCTATTTATGAAGGGATACATAAATTCATGAACCCGGAACCAATTGAAAAATATGGTTATATCTTTCTGGTTCTCGGATCAGCTTTGCTGCTTGAATACAAGTCATTCTCAGTGGCTTTCGGTGAATTCAGGAAGACCTCTCCGAAGGGGATTATTAAATCGCTGAAGGATTCAACAGACACCAATTTGTTTGTCATACTTATTGAGGATTTTTCTGCCCTGACAGGCCTTACAATTGTGCTGATCACGACACTCCTTTCGATGATAAATCCGTTTTTTGATATTGTCGGAACATTTCTTGTAGGATGTCTGCTGATTACCATGTCATATTTTCTAGCCAATGAGCTGAGAAAACTGATGGTGGGGGAGAGCATCCCCAGGCAGATGAGGAATGAGATCAGGACTATTATCAGAAAACATAAATCCATCCGGCATATAAACAATATCCGGTCGATGTATATAGGCAATAACAAGTTCATTCTGCTTATTTCGGTCGATTTTGAAGACTTCTGCAAGACCTCGGTGATAGAAAGTGTTTCGGAGCAGGTGAAAAACGATATCTCCCGGTCCTTCCCTGATGCCAGTTATATTTATTTCGATGTTCAGGACAGCAGGGTGTAGCCTGCTGCATGCCATCTTAAACCGGGACGGGAATTTGGTTAATATCCAAGGTATAATTATCTTTATAACAATTTATTATCATAAACAAGTTTAGGTTATGCACAGGATAATCATGAACAGACTGGATTATACCAGGATACTTAAAAGCATTGAAGATGCCAAATCTTTAAAAACGATAAATGCAACAGAAGCCGAGAAACTGCTGAATGAACTGAATTCTGCCAGAATAGTTGAGCCTCATGAGGTCCCTGCCGATATTGTAACAATGAACTCAATAGTTAAGATAAGTTTCGTTACGACAAACAAGGAGGTTAAATTTCAGATTGTATATCCCGACCAGGCTAACATTAAAGAGAATAAAATTTCTATTTTTTCGCCGATTGCAACCGCGCTGATAGGCTATAAGGTATCTGATGAGATTGAATGGATCGTGCCGTCGGGACTTACAAAAATACGCATCGATGAGATAATATATCAGCCTGAAGCTTCCGGGGATTACGATTTGTAAAAATAGCGAAACCCGGTATGGAGCATAAAAAAACTCTTGATGATCTGCTGCTTCTGGGTGACCCCAGGCTTTATGAGGTCTGCGATCCGGTAATGAGATCGGAGAGCGGTATGGTAAAAATCTGGATTGATGACCTTGCCGATGTGATGAATGAGGTAAGGTTGAAATATAATTTCGGCAGGGCTGTTGCAGCTCCACAGCTGGGGATAATGAAAAGACTTATTTATATGGATACGGGGCAACCTGTTGTCATCATAAATCCTGAGATAGCCTGTCTGAGTGATGAGAAATTTGAGCTGTGGGATGATTGTATGTGCTTTCCGAATCTGCTTGTCAGGGTGGAGAGGCACAGATCGGTCGGGGTCAGGTTCTTCAATGAAAACTGGGAAATGCAGGTAACGGTTTTTGAAGATGATCTTTCGGAATTATTCCAGCATGAATATGATCACCTTAACGGTATTCTGTGTACGATGAGGGCGATGGATGGCAGATCGTTCAAGTGGAGGAAGTAGAAAGTTCCGGATATAGGGTGAATGTGGAAATTTGGAGGTTAGTTATTTTTAATCTATTATCCTGGCGTTTTTGAAAGCCTCAGAAAGCTGATCCTTTGTCAGCCTGGATGTTTTAATATATCTGCGGTCGCCGGCAGGAACAACTGAACCGGAGCCATCGGTTTGTACATCATCGCGGATTTCCTTGCCCATTTCCTTCATCAGCGTGAAATCATCCGGGTTCAGGGGAAGCACCAGCTTCCTGTTTCCTGAGATATGCCAGTAAACGGCATACACTTCATTATTACGGCTGAAGGTAAAAGCGCGTATCTCTTTGCTGCCGCCCGCTATATCAGGAATTTGATCGTAAGGAAGAAGTTCAAAATCCCCGTTTTCATTTATCAGGAGGATATGTTCCTGTTCGCCGTTCTGAAGCATCTTTTTCTGATCTTCCGTCAGCCAGCCGAGGGCTCTGACCTCTTCCCATCTTCTTAATACCTCAAGGTTGTCAGCGGTTCTTGGGTGTTTTGAAAAGGCAGCGGTATTTGCATGGAGTGAAACGGGGCAATCCCATGCAGCAGCCCTGCTGGTTACATATTCGAGCATATCTGGCTGTGTCCCGATAGTTTTTCCGTCAGGCACCCAATACCCAAGCCATCCGAAATTAAGGCGGGTGAAATTGTTTTTCATCCTGGGCGCTTCGGCAAAAGGATGCCTGCGGGTCTCTTCCTTAAGCACTTCGGGCCTGAAGATGTCGAAAGCGTTCCCGCCGGTAAGCATGTGCCAGCTGAAATGTGTTTTGGCAGCGCCTTCGGCAAAAATAGGTTCAGGATTCAATTTCCTGTAAACCCTGTACTGGGCGTTGGCAACGTGAAACCAGAAGGGCGGATTGACGCCCTCCGAACCGTCGAAATACATGAATTCAAACCCGGAATTATAAATACCGGCTATTTTATCCGCAATCTCATCCTGGAGGTCGGAATTCTGATCGATATATATGCTTGTAGCTCCGAATTCGCTTACATCGAGAAGCCCGAACATGGTTCCTGCAGGAAGGGAATTGACGGTTGTTTCGTCGATGCCCCGGATGCATCCCTTAAACATATAGGGCCTCGAAGTGGTGTATTCCCTGTAGGAGATTAGCTCAGTGCCTGCTTTCAGCACCCGCCGCCCGTTTGCCATTGTTGAATTTACTGGATTTTGTTCTACGTAAATGGTTGTGTCGGATGTACCCAGTGGCCTTGCAAGGGTAAAGATGCGGAGCAGATTCAGTCTGTGATCCGGTACCGGGGTCACATATTTACTGTCCCTGCCTATATGGGAATGCAGAAAATGCACTCCGGGGGTAATGCCTGCACTCCTGATCTTATCGAGCATTTTCCGGAGGTCCTCCTTGCCATTTGGATATTCGTCCCTCCATATATCGTAATTACCAAGAAGCCTGTACCCGTTGCTTTCAAGGAAGGCGGGATAATAGATCATCATTGTCCGGAATCCTCCCTGCAGGGCAAATTTTATGTGTTCGTCAACGTTTGCCGGAGTAACATCAGCCGACCAGTAATATGAAGCGTTGTAGAGCTTGTTCCTCCTGCTCTCCACACCCCGGGGGAGGTCGAAATCTTCTTCAAGAACAGCAATTTTGTCGAGCAATTTGTCGGGAGGACATACTATCAGGGCAGCCCCGGTATTGTCGGGTTTCACCCTGACATCAACACCTGCCTGCATGATGCGAAATCCGTCGCCCTCTTCGGAATCGACGTTTGTATAAGGATCAGTTGAAAGCAGATTGACAGCCGTTTTATCATCCCACAGAACATTCAGCCAGTCGCCGTAATGGGTCAGATTCCGTACAGGCAGCCGGAGGAACCACATTTCAGAGACAGGAGGTTCGGTCATTGCTATTCCATAGTCATCAACGGTAAGTCTGAATCCGTCGAGTGTGAATCCAATATAATCACTGGTTATTTTCAGGCTGACCGTAGCTTCCCATGGGATCAGTTCATATCCGATTACAAGTTTATCGCCCTCTTTTCTAATGGAGTTGGATTTAAATGTTGTTTTTTTTGTAGGATACGCTAGCTTAACTTCGTTCTGATACGGACGTTCCTCGGTAATGGTGCTGAAAGGGATCTTTTTATCCTTTATAAGGCATTCTGTGTTTGATGGCTTGTATGTCAGGCTTTTGGCAAATCCTTCGGGTGAAATTGCCAGTCTGAAATCTTCGTTTTCGATTGTTATATCGTCGTTGATTTTCTGTCCGGGACGTGAACATGAAAGAATAATTGCCGGGATTAAAATTAAAAAAGGCAGCGGAAGTTTCATCGCAAAATGATTTAAGTGATATCAGATGGAGTAAATTTTACCTTCTTTGTCAATAGTATAACCATTTGTACCATCGAAAAAGTCACCTCTCCTAGCTACATCTGTCACAATATCACCTATTGCCCATACCTGGTTACCCGTACCCGGATATTTATAGCCGAGGCTGTCGATATTTCGTTATGATACTATCTCAGTGTTTTCCTATCTCTAAAGGTAAAATTACTTCCAGATCTTTATCATAATAGAATCGTAGTTTCCTTTAAAGATCTGTTTATCCAGACTATCAGTAATGAAGTTATCCATTATGCAATTCATAGCTAACTTCTTTTCTTCTAAGCCAAAATCTTTCCATTGTGGAACATTCTCTATTGATTTATAGTTTTTTAGAAGTTTCCCAATAAGGCACTCAGAAAAACTGTCAATTTGTGCATCGCTTGCATTTAAGAAGCCTCTTGCTTTTAACAGCTCAGAAAGATCCTTTTTATACTTTCTGGGCTCAATATATTTTAAATTAATGATTGGATAACTCACACTAAAAATAACAACTAAAAGCAAAAAAATTAAGAATTTGGTATTATATATTTTTCTTTTCATAAGTTTTTAATTATTTGCTATTTATATCCTTTTTTATCTTTTTCATCCTTTTCGTCTTTTTGCATTTCTTTTGTCATGATTTTAAGTTCATTGTTTGAATTTCTGTGCATCTCTTTAACTTCTGAGATGTTACTAGTTCCTCGTTTTGTTATTGGAGAGTCAGTTCTAAAAATATCAAAAGTCCTTAAAACATCTTCTGCCCCACTACTAATACCTTCAAATAATTCCTGACGTCCTTTTGCAGCACCCTTATAAATTGATTTAAAATCAGATATTAGATCAACAATATTCGCTGCTTTATAAAATCCTTCCTCATTCAGGCCCATAGATAAAACATTGCTACCTTTCATTTTTCCACCAACACTGCTACTCACTGCTTCGATAAGCATCGGCATTTCAATTCCTAATACCTCGAAAGCAGCTTTTGTAGTATTAAAATTCTTCACAGTTGCTGCAGAAATTCCAATTTTTGTGAGTCTTATAGCTGAAAAAGAAAACGATAAACCTGTCATGGCACCTTCCGAGGCTCCTTTCTGGTATATGTCCATTAGTCTTTCAGCTTGAATAGGGCCATGAAGTGTGCTTTCTCCCTGTCTTAATGCCTGATAAAAATCATTTGTTGAAAATAAAGGCTCTAAGCCGTCAAGATCAACTGCCCAAACCGGTGTATTCCCTGCATATTGATACGGTGTCCACCAGGGAAAATTTGTAGCGAGTTTATCGATAGTTGTAAATCTTCCTATCTGTGGATCCATGAAGCGCTTAGAGTAGTCATATAGGTCAAGATTCACGCCGCAAGAAGGTTGTTTTGGAACTCTTTTCCGTTGAACAAGTACCTGTTGTCACTTGTGGTTGTAGCCTGCGGCTGATGAATCATACCAAATGGGTAATAATCACTCTGCTGAACTATAACAGCTGTACTGCTTGGAACATTGAAACTTACTCTGGTATTTCCAAGGTGATCTTTCATGAAGTACTCGTACGTATATGTTCCTGTTGAATTTGTCGCCCTTCCCTCCTGTGTAAGAATGTACTTGACCGCTATTCCATTAGCTGTACCGTCAAGTGTGTAAACATAGTTCCCAAAGTATTGAAGTGTGGTCCCTGTCGATAGCCTCTGCTTCAGCTTTTCTCCCTCCGAAGTGTAAACATATTCTATTTTATTTGCAGGAGTAATTGTGTCGCTGATCCTTGAAGGAAGATTCAGATAATTATAAACAGTCTTCATCCTCTTGTTCCTGTCAAGCCATATGTTACCATTCTTATCGAAATAGTACTCCTTGCTAGTGTAACCATTTGTGGCATCATAAAAATCACCTCTGCCGGCAACAACTGAAAACATTAATGACATCTCAATTTAGATTCACAGATAATTTTTATACTGCATTTTTTATACCGATTTGTCACAAGGCTTTAATTTCCATTTTTTGTTTTTCGAGAATATATTTATTTCTACTTTTTCATAATTCCTTGAAGCAATAGAGTCCATCTGAAGCTGGGTGTACATGACAAATTTTCCAGTTGATAATCCGATTATAATTTCATTTGGCAGACCAGATTCTGCTACTCCTACTGTCCTGTTCCTAAAATCCAATGTATCAAGAAATCCACCTGAAAAATTAATACTATCCCATTTTTCAAATAACATTATTTCCTTTAACTCTTCATCAATATTAATTTTGAAAACAATAGCAGCTGGGTTTGGAGTAGCACTGAATTTAAATTCAAAAGAGGATATACATTGCTTAACATGATTGTTTCTACAATTGCAAATTAAGAGAAAAGCAATTAAAAATAGTACAACTATTAATAGCTCTCTTTTCATAATTACTTAATTATGTATAACTGTTTATTGTGTTCTGATGTACCTAAATAATCTTTAACGTTACCTAAAATGTCTGTTCTGTATCTGTTGGAAGTTCCTTTCCAACTATCATGAGATAGTTGGATTCTTATAGCATTTCTTTCGAACCTATTAAGATCTCGTGCCTGATCATAAACTGGCATTAATCCGGATGCTTCATTCTTTAAGAAGTCAGTTACATGCCCACCTCTTTCATGTACAAATACATTAACGAAATCATACTTTGTTTTGAGGGTACCGCCGATTTTATTCTTTTCAACAGATATTTTAAATTCTCCAGACTTAAGTCCAAATTTACTGCCATATTTAGTCTCGCCAATATCAACATTACCTCTTTCAACACTGCCTTCAATCTGAGGACTCACCGTTTTACCTGGTAATTCATTTAAATTATATCCAGCTTCCTCATAATAATAATTTAGAATTCCTTTTGCTACTTCATTGGATAATTTTGATCCTTCTGGAATTTGACTACCTAAAACTTTTGTGTCCCAACCTTCACCTTTCATTGCCTTCCAATTAGTTTCAGTTGTGATATAAACATTATAATTTAAAGGATCTTTGTCTTTCCCAAGATATTTGCCTGTTGAGATATCAAAATATTCATTTGGCATTTCGGGAGCCATACCATCAGGATCAATATACCGGATAGGATTGTCAATAGCATAAGAGTATGGGCTCCACCTGCGGCCTAATTCCGAAGCGGGATCTATTGTTGTGAACCTTCCTATCTGTGGATCCATAAAGCGTTTAGAGTAGTCATAGAGATCAAGATTCACGCCGCCAAGAAGGTTATTCTGAAGTTCCTTGCCGTTGAACAGGTACCTGTTGTCACTTGTTGTCGTCGCCTGAGGCTTATGGATCATTCCGAACGGGTAATAATCACTTTGCTGGACAATAACAGCTGTACTGCTCGGAACATTAAATGATACTCTTGTATTTCCAAGATGATCCTTCATGAAGTATTCATAGGTGTAAGCCCCTGTTGAATATGTCGCCCTACCTTCCTGAGTAAGAATGTACTTTACCGCTATTCCATTAGCTGTACCATCAAGTGTGTAAACATAGTTCCCAAAGTATAGTAGTGTGGTCCCGGTCGAAAGCCTCTGTTTCAGTTTTTCTCCTGCCGAGGTGTAAACATATTCGATCTTGTTTGCCGGGGTAATGGTGTCGCTGACTCTTGAAGGAAGATTCAGGTAATTGTACACGGTCTTCATCCTCTTGTTGCGGTCGAGCCACATGTTACCGTTCTTATCGTAATAGTATTCCTTGCTAGTGTAACCATTTGTGGCATCATAAAAATCTCCTCTGCCTGCTGCATCCGTCACAATATCACCTATTGCCCATACCTGGTTGCCGGTACCCGGATATTTATAACCGAGACTGTCGATATTTCCGAAAACTCCGGTGCTGATCTGGCCGTTCCGGTACAGCTTTCGTATGTTCCCGTTCTTGTCATAGGTCAGGTTCTCATCATACCTGCTGACATTTGTTGTATATGATGTTCCCTCTCCGTATTTCGATGTTGTCAGCTTGTTTATCTGGTCATAAATAAATCCATAACCTTTTTGTGTAGATCCTGAGCTTCCGTTTTTCCACTTCATTCCGCTGATATTGCCGTTGTACATCTTATTTAAAACGGATTAATAGATTCATATTAACTGACCTTGGTGCAACACCAGTCACTTGTCTTAACTTAAGCATATTTACGTAGGCTACAAAAAAAGGATAAAACTTTTGAACATCAACAGGATAAGACTCTATATTAAAAGAACCAAACTTTTTGCGTTGATATTCAATATAATGGATACCATTTTTATCCAAAGATAATTTTACCAACTCAAAATTTCCAATTATGCCTTTATCACTTACATAAAGTCTTAAACCTGCAAAACCTGTTAGATCTTTGCCCAGACTATCAGGTAAAACAGAATAAATATTTTCTCTCTCTATTATAAAAGGCATTTCTTCAATAGGATCTACTATATACTCAGTAGTATCTGCCACTTTTTCAGTTTTGCTTCTCATAATGGTATGATTGCAACTTGAAGAAAAAATAAACATCAGAAAGGATAAAGTGAAGAATATTTTCATTTTACTAAAGGGTATATGCGTTTAATAACTGGATTATTATCATTACTTTTAATAATAAATCTATTATATCTACCTCCTGTATTAACAGTTGCCCCTGTCTTAAAATTTTTTATTGCTGTGTTGTAGTTTTGCTGGTCAAAAGTTGGAGAATACATTAAATTAGTCATTGCATTCTCGTATAACTGGCCAGATGGAGTAGAATAGTTACCATAGGCTAAGGTTGCATATCCTAAATTTGTAGCAACTGATCTTCCAAATAAGTATGCTCCGATCTCCCTGTTTACCGTAGTACCTATTTCTCCAAACTCTTTTTGATATCCATGAAATAACTCGTGAGAGGCAGATTCAATTTTTTGACCAGTCTGAACTTTATCATTCATTAATGCTCCAGCATGAATTTCTCCAGTTTTATCACTGATAGATAAAGCATCAGTTATATCATTTCCTTTATCATCCCTTGCAAAGGTATTTGTGAAATTGTAATTGTTCTCCGAACCTGATAGCTTTGATAAAACCGTTTGACCTATCTCCGTACTTCCTGTATTGTTTAAAGTACTTATTACGGAAGATACAAATTTATCGCTCCCTTTATAATTCATTCCAGATGTGTAAAGTAGCCGCTGATTCTTGCCATTTTGATCTGCATAATTAACCCAAATACTATCACCATTAACATCTATCATCAATATAGGATTATTTGCAGCATATTGATAAGGCGTAAGGGAACTATATTTCTCTGCAAAAGCATCCTGGGTTGTAAACCGCCCTATTTGAGCATCATAGAAGCGCTTTGAATAGTCATAGATATCAAGGTTTATTCCTCCAAGAAGGTTGTTTTGCAATTCCTTACCATTGAACAGGTACCGGTTATCACTTGTTGTCGTCGCCTGAGGCTTATGAAGCATTCCGAAAGGATAATAATCATCCTGCTGCACAATAACTGCTGTTGTTGAAGGCACATTAAATGATACTCTTGTACTGCCAAGGTGATCCTTCATGAAGTACTCGTAAGTATATATTCCTGCTGAATTTGTCGCCCTTCCCTCCTGAGTAAGGATATATTTTACAGCAATGCCGTTGGCTGTACCGTCAAGTGTGTAAACATAGTTCCCAAAATACAGAAGGGTAGTTCCTGTTGAAAGCCTTTGCTTCAGTTTTTCTCCTGCAGAAGTATAAACGTATTCGATCTTGTTTGCCGGGGTAATTGTGTCGCTGACCCTTGCAGGAAGATTCAGATAATTATAAACAGTCTTCATCCTCTTGTTGCGGTCGAGCCACATGTTACCGTTCTTATCGTAATAGTATTCCTTGTTGGTGTAACCATTCGTGGCATCATAAAAGTCACCCCTACCTGCAACATCAGTTACTATGTCGCCTATTGCCCATACCTGGTTACCCGTACCCGGATATTTATAGCCGAGGCTGTCGATATTTCCGAAAACTCCGGTGCTGATCTGTCCGTTCCGATATAGCTTTCTTATATTACCGTTCTTGTCATAGGTCAGGTTCTCATCATACCTGCTGACATTTGTTGTATAGGATGTTCCCTCTCCGTATTTGGAAGTTGTTAGTCTGTTTATCTGATCATAAATAAAACCGTATCCTTTCTGGGTTGATCCTGAACTGCCGTTCTTCCATTTCATCCCGCTGATATTACCGTTATACATCGCTGGCCCGTTCAGTGCTGTAAAACCTTCATTGTACAGAAGTTCAGCGCCAAAAAAGTCTCCTTCTCCTCCGCTCAGGTCAGGCTCGTTGATCTTCTTCAGCCAGCCGCGGATATTATATGTGTAATCCATTTTTTGTAACCCCGCTCCGGAAGCAACATGCAGTTTTTTTGTCAGAAGTTGACCCAGCTCATTGTAAGAAAGCGTTGAAATTGTTTTTTCAGCCCCGGAGTTGATCTTGTGATATGTGTTCAGAAGCCTGCCCTGGTGGTCATAGCCGTTTCTTGTCAGAACACTGTTTGTCAGTGTGGTCGTTCCCTGAACTACAGTCTGTGTCTCCTTGCTTTTAATGAGCCATCCGGGAAAGTTATACTCGCTGGTAGTCTTCACACTTCCGCCCTGAACACCTGAATTCTGCGACTGGATTATCCGGTAGTACTTGTCATAAAAGGTGACAGTAGTGAACCATACTTCTGTTGAGGTAGCCGGGTCGAGCTGTCTCAGCTTGTTTACTGTAGGTTTATCTGCCACACGTGTAAGAGCTGAATTGGATGGATTGACACCTGAATATGTATTTACTAAAGCCTGCATCTGAACCCTGGTATTGGGTGATTTGATTGTCCCGGTCAGAACAGGCCTGTCTAATTTGTCATATTTTGTAAACGACCAGTCCCTGTTTGAAGCAGTTGCGCTGCTGCGCTGAACTCCGTCCTGGGTAGCAACAAGTCTGTCGCGTAGGTCATAACCCATCAGCACCGAATCTGCTCCCAGAAGCTTTTTCACTACCATTCGCTGCCTCTTATCGTACTTGTAAATATAGCATAAATTGGCCAGATCGCCTGATTTAAAAACGGCATTGACGCTACTGGATGAATTTTAATACAGGCATGATAATTACCGATCTCAGAAAGGCAAAGGATTGGTCTCAAACGGATCTCTCTGGCAAAAGCGGAGTCTCCCGTGAGATGATCGGTAAATATGAGCGCGGTGAAGCTGTGCCTTCCATTGAAGCTGCTAAAAAGATTGCTGATGCTTTCGAGGTCTCACTCGATTACCTGGTAGGGGAAGGTGTAAACAGTAAATTTGATAAACGGACTCTTAAGCGTCTGCAGGATCTCGAACTCCTCGAGGAAGATAAGAAAAAACACTGCTGGATGTAAGCATTCGGCGAGCCACGTGTTGACAGCAATCTGAGATCAAACTATTTTGTCGTGTCTAATTTCCAGTACAACTTTGTTGGAGTTCTTTGAAATTCTTAAGAAAAATGTTGGACTGTTCAGATTTTTCCAATGTTATCCAGCAATCATTGGACGTCTATTGGAGTTTCCAGGTGTTCACGGGCAGCCTGCCAGTTATGCGGCAGGAGATCTGCCAGATCGAGGCTGTAATCGTTGTTATAGTAGGTATCCTTGTCAGCACATCAGTCAGCCATTCCCTGGGATTTACATCTAACGCAGCACAGCAACCAAGCAACGAGTACATTATTGCAGCATTCTCTGCAGCATCATGATTACCACAAAACATATAATTCTTCCTCCCGAGAGCCAGGGAGCGGATGGCATTCTCCACAATGTTGTTATCTATCCGGTACCGGCCATCAAGGTGATACCTGGACAATCTGTGGAACAACATGTAGGAATATGTTAAAGCCTGACTCATTCTGCCCTTGGGTAATGCCTTGGGCATGTATTTTAAGATCCATTTCTCAAAGGCACACATTATCGGATATGCAAGCCTTGCCCGAAGCGCTGCCCGCTGTTGGTAATCCAGTTCCTGGTCATCTGCCATGGATTCAACTCCATAGATCAAAGCAATTTGTTCCAGGGCATATTCAGCACCGGCTTTGTCTTCTTTCAGGGCTTCAATGTATTTGCGTCTTGCATGCGCCCAGCAACCAAGAAGCAATACCCCCTTCTTGTTCTCGTAGATGGAATAGGCCTCATACCCGTCTGTCTGTACGGCGCCCTTATAGTTATGAAGAAGTTCTACTACTACTTTCTGTGCACGCGAGCCTTTATCATAATGAAAAAATACCAGATCCTTCATTACATCACGAACCACCCACAGATATGCTTTTACTGCACGGTGCTTTTCGTTGTTGATAACCGGAACGGTAGTTTCATCGACTTGTATATAATCGGACCCCAGGACAATCTCTTTTAATCTAAAATACAAGGCCCTGAGTAAATCACTTGAGCCAGCGAACCAGTCATTTATCGTTGTTGCCGGTATTCTTACTCCCTGCAGCTTAAACAGAGCTATTTGTCTGTGAAACGGAAGATGATACATGTATTTGCCCATGAGCAGTTCGGCCAGCAAACTGGCTCCGGCATTGCTTCTTGGCAGAGGCAGCAGGGGAAGGGGAGCGATAATAACAGTTTTATTCATAATGCCATCCTCTTGAAGATCCTGCTGACTCTGTAACTCTTTTTTCAAAGCGTATTTATGACGTATAATCCGCCTTACATACAGCTCTCCGGGTTTATGCTCCAGTTGTTCGGTTACCTCTTCACCTATACGCACCCAGTTCTCATCAATGCCATCGGGCTCGATCATCTCTTCCTCTCTGCGCAGATTCTCCGGGAGCGGCAATCTGACAGGTTGTTTTTTAGAGGGCACCTGCTTTTTATGCTCATATGTGACGACTTCGCTTGCTGCCGCCTTGCATGTTTCCTCCTCTTCAGGGAGTATGTCAAGCCCATCAAAATCAAGTTTACGTTGTGCGCGATCTGAAGGTATGTATTTTTCACTTGATGCTTTCCAGAACTTACGTCTGAACCAGGCCAACTGGTCGGCTAATTTTTTGATCAGATGTTCTTTCTCATTTTAAAGAGTCTCATAACGTGCATTTTTCTTCTCTGCCCTTTCAAGAGCTCCACCATCGGCCTGACGTAATTTTGAAAGCTCCTGATAAAGCTCATCCCTCTCCTGAAGAAGGGTCTCTATTAATGCATCTTTATCAGTTATCTCATCCACAGCTTATACCCGTTTTGTTAGGTCAAAGATAACTAAACAAAACACAGAAACGAACTAATAAAGTGTTAATAACTATCTGAATAACAGGTTTTTAATAACAATTTTATTAACCCTTAAACTCCTTGTTCTTACACTCTGAACCATAGTCATTAAATCCTGCCAGTTGATGGTTATTGAAGTGGTATTTTCATCAAAAGACGGCAGTTTAAACCGGCCAGATTCCAGCCTCTTATGATAGATTACAAGTCCTGCGTATTCCATGTGAAGGATCTTCATCACATTCTGGTGGCGGTTCATGAAAATGAAAACCCCTCCGTCACGAACATTCTGGTTCATCAATGAATTTACAACACCACTCAGGGTGTAAAAACTCTTTCGCATATCTACCGGAAGAGGATATAGATAATACTTTAGTGAGCTGTGAAGATGGAACATGATCTTAATCCAGAAGGCAAACAAGCGTACGAAGATGGTCAAAGTCAGGGTCGCTTTTTATCCTCAGCCTGGTTCCGTTTGGATAGAGCAGCTCCAAAAGATATTCATCACCTGATTTGGGTAGCTCATCCAGTTCCTGAGTGTAATTTTTAGAGGATCCACTCATGGTTGCTGGTGTGGTATTAACAAGAAGTGGTATAAAGCCCTTTCTTGGTACCTTGTTGAGTCTTTTTCGCCAATAATAGTATGAAGATTTGGGAATGCCTTCGTTGATGCAAAAGGCGGTGATAGTAAGCCCTGTCTCCTTTTGTCTTTTGATCAGTTCCAGAATTTTTGATTCACTTATCATCTTATATGTTTTAGCTGAAAATTAATCAGCCGCGACAAATTAAGATAGATGCATAACACCGGATGCTTACTTCTGGATCTCATTGATACATATATCCGCGACAGTAAAGCCAGGCAGGCATACACGGTATAAAACACAAAACCCGGCACAGAACCGGGTTTTTGCATACATTATCATTTTTTCTTGGCAAGCGGTTTTAGCTTCCAGGTTGCAGTTTTATAATAAATATCTATCTCAACTTTATTGTAAGTAATCAAAGCAATTGAATCCATCTCAGCTTGTGTATGGCTTAGAAAGCTTAAGGTATGCATGCCAAGTATTAATTCATTTTGTACATCGGTCTCCGCAATTCCAATTAATTCTTTATTATAGCTAGCTGTGTCAAAAAGACCCCCTGAAAACCTTATACTATCCCACTTCTCAGATAACAATACCTCTTTTAATTTATTGCTAGAATGAATATTGAAGACAGCTTTATCTGGATTAGGAGAAGGGTCTTTTATTAACTTAAAACTCAATAAGTAATCAATTTCCTTCCTGCGATCGGGATTTTCACTTAAACATGAACTAACTAATAATATCAAGAAAAAGAGATTGAAGGCCTTCATTATTTAAATTTTTGAATAAATGATTACGACTACTTGGTTACATAATTGATCTTAAAGTACTTATTTATCTCAGAACCAGTCAAGGCTTTATAATAAATTGCATTTTTTTCAATAACGCTTCTAAATGATTGGGATGTTCCTGCCCAACTTGAATGTCCAACTTGCATTCTAATAGCATTTCTTTCAAACAACGTTTCGTCTCGAGCATCAATGTAAAGCGGATTTAGTCCAGCTTTTTCGTTATTTTTAAAATCTTGGATATGACTTCCTCCTTCATGTATAAACAAATTTATATAGTCGTATTTCGTTTTAAGTGTTCCTCCAATTGAATGTTTCTCTGCAGATATTCTTGATTCACCTTTATTTAGCCCAGTATATTGTGAACCATATTCTGTCTTTCCAATATCAGTCCATCCGCTTTCTTGATTTCCTTCAATTTGAGGAATGACAGTTTTATCTGAAAAATTATTTATATCCAAACCTGCTTCATTAAAATAATGATTAAATATTCCAGCTGCTACTTCACTACTAATTTTATGGCCATCAGGAGATACACTTCCGATAACTTTACTATTCCAAACTTCACCTTTCATTGCCTTCCAATTAGTTTCAGTCGTGAGATAAACATTATAATTTAAAGGATCTTTGTCTTTCCCAAGATATTTACCTGTAGAAATATCAAAATATTCATTTGGCATTTCGGGAGCCATACCATCAGGATCAATATACCGGATAGGATTGTCAATAGCATAAGAGTATGGGCTCCACCTGCGGTCTAATTCCGAAGTAGGATCTATTGTGGTGAACCTTCCTATCTGAGGATCCATTAAGCGCTTAGAGTAGTCGTATAGGTCAAGATTCACCCCGCCTAATAGATTATTCTGAAACTCCTTACCGTTGTAAAGGTACCTGTTATCACTTGTGGTTGTTGCCTGCGGTTGATGAATCATCCCGAATGGGTAATAGTCACTCTGTTGAACTATAATGGCTGTACTGCTTGGGACATTGAATGACACTCTTGTATTGCCAAGATGATCCTTCATGAAGTATTCGTAAGTATATGTTCCTGCAGCGTTTGTTGCCCTCCCCTCCTGTGTAAGAATGTATTTCACTGCGATACCATTTGCTGTTCCGTCAAGTGTGTAAACATAATTCCCAAAGTATAAAAGTGTTGTCCCGGTTGAGAGCCTCTGTTTCAGCTTTTCTCCTGCCGAGGTGTAAACATATTCGATCTTGTTTGCCGGGGTAATGGTGTCGCTGACTCTTGAAGGAAGATTCAGGTAATTGTACACGGTCTTCATCCTCTTGTTGCGGTCGAGCCACATGTTACCGTTCTTATCGTAATAGTATTCCTTGCTAGTGTAACCATTTGTGGCATCATAAAAATCTCCTCTGCCTGCTGCATCCGTCACAATATCACCTATTGCCCATACCTGGTTACCGGTACCCGGATATTTATACCCGAGACTGTCTATGTTGCCGAAGACTCCGGTGCTGATCTGACCGTTCCGGTACAGCTTTCTTATATTTCCGTTCTTGTCGTAGGTCAGGTTCTCATCATACCTGCTGACATTTGTTGTATAGGATGTTCCTTCTCCGTATTTGGAGATTGTCAGCCTGTTTATCTGGTCATAAATAAATCCATATCCTTTCTGGGTTGATCCTGAACTTCCGTTTTTCCACTTCATCCCGCTGATGTTGCCATTAAATATCGCTGCTCCGTTAAGCGCTGCAAAACCTTCATTGTACAAAAGTTCAGCGCCGAAAAAGTCTCCTTCTCCTCCGCTCAGGTCAGGCTCGTTGATTTTCTTGAGCCATCCTTTTATGTTGTAGGTATGATCAATCTTCTGTAATCCTGTCCCCGACGTCACATGAAGTTTTTTCGTCAGCATCTGCCCCAGTTCATTATAAGCAAGATTTGAAATGTTCCTTTCCGTACCTGTATTTATTTTATGATATAAATTTAACAGCCTCCCCTGGTGGTCATACTCATTTCGTGTCAGCACATAATTTGTAAGTGTTGTTGTCCCCTGCACCACCGTCTGGCTCTCCTTGCTTTTAACGAGCCACCCCGGGAAATTGATTTCGTTGGTAACAAGGTTGCTTCCACCCTGTATTCCCGTTG
>CAZTJT010000005.1:16483-157315 GCA_964613785.1 uncultured Rikenellaceae bacterium | reverse complement strand
AGACCTTAAGCCCTGCAGGGGCGATACAACTTGTAAATATCTGAAAGATTGCCTACCTTGCTTATGTCTCGTTGTATTATTAACCAAATCTTTAAAATTATGTCAAGCTATCGTCAACTGCTGTATCATGTTGTGTTCAGGACAAAGAACAGCATTCCTTCCCTTAACAATGAGAATGCTGAGCAACTGTTTTCCTATATCAATGGAATAATAAGAAATAAACAAAGTCATCTGTATCGCGTAAATGGAACTGAGAATCATCTTCACATTTTAACTGATCTGCATCCCTCAGTTGCACTGGCTGATTTTATGAGGGAGTTAAAAGCATCAACTTCAAAATGGATAAAGGAGAAGGGGATTTTCCCGTTATTCGACGGATGGGCGGAGGGATACGGGTCTTTCACCTGTTCATATTATGATATGGGTGAACTGGTTGAATATATAAGAAATCAACAGGAGCATCACAGAAAGAAGTCCTTTGAGGAGGAATACAGGAGCCTCATCCTAATGGCCGGGATTAAAATTGATGAAAAGTATTTCCCGTAATGTCCAGCACCTTCGGCGCTGTAAGAAGGAAAGGGGGCTGCTTACCTCCGGTTTCACCGGAGGTTATTGACATCCTTCTCTTTTCGAGAAGCGAACAGGGGATGGATGCTCCTTCGGAGCATATTATTGTCAACAGGTTATCTGATGGGAGAATGTTTCCGTAATCCTAATTTCCATCTCATTCAGAGCATTTCATTATCATAAACCTGTCTGTTAAGATCATTGTCTTGTAATCTCACTTATTCACCACCTTCAAGGCTTTAGATTAGGGTGTGGATTGCTATCGCCCTGTTATAACAAGGGTTAAAACCCATAAACAGATTAAAAGTCCTGAAGGGTCTCAGCAAAACGTTCACGTAAGTGACTAAATGTGAATAACCACCGGTTATACTGTATAAAACTCCATAAAATAAATGAATATTATTGTCATTTTTGTTTCATGGGCACATGGGTGCCTCAAAATAGCAGTATTCTATTAATATTGCGATTACTTCAATAACCAGCTATTTCAACCGCACATGGCATTAGTATAATTTTCCTCTGCATGGAGTTTCCATCATACCATTAAAATAAATTATTGAAGTTTGGCAAGTAAAAAAAGTTAAGATATGGCATATAAAAAGCAAAGGAAATTTTTCAGATATCTCTGTAAATCAGTATATTTAAAGTGATCAAACTATAAATAAATTATTATATGATGAAAATGAAGGACAAGATCGTTGTAGTAACCGGTGCAGGATCAGGTATCGGGAAATCCTGTGCGGTTGAATTCGCACGGGCAGGTGCAAAGGTGATCGCAGCCGATATCAATTTCATTGGCGCAGAGGAAACCGTAAATGAGATAGCAGCCTCAGGCGGAAGTGCATTTGCCTTCAGGACTGATGTTTCGGATCCTTCTTCGGTTATGGAGCTGGTTAACTACACTATTACAACCTTCGGACGGATCGATTCCCTGATCAACAATGCAGCCATCCAGGTGAACAAGACGGTGGAAGATATCACCTTAGAGGAATGGAACCGCCAGATGGCAGTAAACGTCGGAGGTATTTTCCTATGTTCCAAGTATTTCCTTCCATATCTAAAAAAGAGCAAGGGTAACATTGTGAATATGTCATCTGTCAATGGATTTTTTGTGGAACCCATGTGTGCAGGTTATTGTACTACAAAGGCAGCCATAATAGGCCTCACAAAAGCCATGGCTATCGATCACGGGCATGAAGGCATAAGGGTAAACTGCATTTGTCCGGGATATATTGATGCCGGTCTTGCTGAAGGATACTTCCAGGCACAACCCGATCCGTTGAAAGCCAGAGAGGAGGCGGGTAAGCTGCACGCACTCTGGCGTATCGGAAAGCCCGAGGAAGTAGGCAGGGTTGCCGTCTTCCTTGCCAGTGATGAAGCATCATTTATGACCGGAGCATCGGTGGTTGTTGACGGAGGATTCGGATCAGGACTGCCTCCTAAATAGATCGAGTGGTTAAACAAAAGGTTGGATTTTTTGAAAATCCACTTGCAAACTGACATTAAAACCGATCAGGACTCAATTATAAATACGAAACAGGATATTGATAAATATCAATTATAATATTGATATTTATCATTTACTTATGTGATATATACTATCATCATTAATGATATTTATCACATCTTAATCATGTCATTGATATCCACAAATTAATAAGCCATTGCTTTACTTTACTGTTATATATGAAAGATTTCATAATAACTTTTAACCACCTGGTGATATTAAACAAAACCTTTATATAAGGTTTTGTAATAAATATTAAATTTGCCTTATTGGCCCTAATAATTGATCTGATGAAGTACTCCCTGTTGAATAAGGCATATCTGCTGACAGTCATTTTAACATTTATTTCCTCAGGCTTCTGTTTTCTGGGAGCACAGGAAGACAATTCGCATTTCAGCAGGGTTTTTAACAGGGAAAAGCCGTACCGGATATTTCTTCCGGCTGATTACCTCAAATCCGAAAAACATTACCCTGTCATCTACTATTTTCATGGCAACACTGGCAATCATATGCTGGATATTGAGGGGGTTTCCCGACTGGTGGATGAGAATGGCGTAATACTTGTTGCCTGGAACGGCCGTTCGGAGGATACAGACCTTAGACCTTATAATATTGGCAATCACTCCAATATTAAATACAATATCCAGTTCAAAGACTATTTCCCCGAGTTGGTAATCCATATTGACAAAACATACCGTACAATTCCTGAAAGATCTGCGCGGGGTATCATCGGACACAGTATGGGTGGAATAATGTCATTCTTTCTTGCAGGTAAATACCCTGATCTGGCAGGAGCGGCTTTCAGTTCAAAAGGATCACCAGAGTTTTTCATAGGAACTCCGTCAAGGCATTCACTCTATCAGGTAAGGCATATGTTCAAAAATCTTTACGGCGTAAAAGTGGGATTTGCTACAAGTACAGGATGTGAATTATTTTATCTGAACAACGAGGTAATAAATGGAGCCTTGAATGAGACAGGTCTTGATTTTACATTTACTGAATATGAAGGAAGTCATGACATTACCCCTGAGCAGTTCAAAGATGCATTTGATTTCATAGTAAATGCTTTTAAAAATCCTCTGCCTGTGCCTTCACGCTGGCATCATGCTGACCTTTATCCCGACTTTGAGGTTTGGGGTTATAAAGTAAAATCAAATATTGTCAAACCCGGATTTATTGATCTCAAAGGTGTCACTAAAGGAGGTCTCACCGTATCAACAAAAGCATGGATACCTGACGGCCCGGCCATTCCTGGCACAATTATAAATATCAAAACTGCTTCTTCTTATCTTCCGGATGCCAATTACACAATGATTGATTACAACCAGACAACAAATGAAATTGCAAGGAAAACCATCAGATCCGACACGGAAGGAAAGATCAGTTTTGAGGTGAATCATGAAGTCCATCAGGTCGGGATATCCAGAAAAGGCGATCCTCCGGAAGTAACTCTTGCCGGGTACAAGGTAAATGAGGGTGGTCTGTTTCTGGATCATAATATAGTGTGCAGCATAAGCATAAAGCTCTTTAACAGAGGTGGAAGCAGGGCAGATAATATTAAAGTTGTTCTCACCACGGAAAAAGAAGGTGTTATAATATCTGAAAACACTGCATATCTCAAAAGGCTGGAACCGGCCGATACAATGTGGGTCCCCGTACCTTTTAAAGTCATTGCTTCAAATAATCCTCCGCATGACGGATCCCCTTTCAGGATCAGATTCAATCTCAGGATCACAGATGGCAGGAATGAAGAATGGTTTGATGAGTTTGATGCACCGGTCTATTTTGATGCGGTCGAGTTCACTCAGATCGGGATCGATGACGGTGACAGTGAGATATTCGGCAGCGGTAACGGTAACAACATTGCCGAACCAGGTGAAACGGTAATGATCTACGAGATCTCTAACGGAAGCCGGCGGCTAAGGCTCTATTATGATGATCCGTACATCGATGGTGAACGGCTATATGACGAAATTCAACCCGATAAATGGGGAGATGGTTATACACTTTCCTCATTGATTCATTTTGCTGAAAATTGTCCTCCGGGACACAAAGTAAGATTCCTTGCCTCTTATGAAGTTAAAGACTGGAAAAAGATCAGAAGAGATGTCACTTGGGGTACATTTTCAATCACGATCGGAGACCCGGAGAAAAAATGAATTCTTAAACTTATGATATGAAGAAAATACTATGTATCATTCTATGCTTAGAGGCTGCTTTTTCCGCCTGCAGCACCAGGCTGGAAAAGATCCGGGAGCCTGTGTTTGTTGGACGGCCAAACCAGAATGCGTTTAACGGGCTGGTCCTGCTGCCTGACGGTGAAATAAGACACTATGGAGTTGAAGGACGATGGGATAATCCATCCCGGCCTTTTTACATTCAAAGTACTGATAATGGTTTTACATGGAATGATGTTACGATATCTGATCCTGACCTTTACGCATTTGAGAATATGCCTCCGGCTGTTTACAACCCCTCTTCCGGTGATTATATAAAATTGATCTGCAACAATTCCGGCACATGGGTCTTTAAGAGCAAGAAAGGTATTGACGGCCCCTTTGAGAGAAAGCTTATTACGGAAGAAAAGTATGATATGATAAGACAACCTGTTTTCCTATCCGCAAAGCACAGAATTCTTGTGACCTGCGGAAGGAGTTTAGTTAAGGATGGTTTTGATGTCATGCAGTCGTGTGTTTTTTATTCGGACGACAATGGCGATAACTGGAATATATCTTATGTAGCTGTTGGTCCGCGCTTTGTGCCTGTCTGGCCTCATAAAAAATCGCGCTGGCAGAACTATGCCATTGAGCCTACTATTGCTGAGTTAAATGATGGCCGGATATGGATGCTTTTACGTACATCAACAGATGTGTTTTACGAGTCATTCTCCAATGATCACGGCACAACCTGGTCCGATCCATCGCCTTCCCGTTTTTATGGAACGATAACCATGCCTACATTTTTCAGGTTAAAAGACGGACGCTTACTGCTCTTTCACTGCAGCACCACCCCTCTTCCTGAGGAAGACCGGTCGGCAGACACTACTTTGCGCCCGGAGCAGAAGACAGGCGATTTATGGGAAGATGTATTTACCAACAGGGATGTCATTCATGCTGCAATATCGGATGATGACGGGAAAACCTGGAAAGGGTTCAGGGAGCTTTATCTGAACCCGCTGAGGAACGAGAGCGATTTTGCAACCAGCGGAGGCACTGAAGTCTCACTTGATAAAAGTGTCCATCAGTCACAGGCAATAGAACTTCCTCATGGCAAGGTACTTGTGGCATTCGGCCAGCATCCCCTTGTAAGGGCTATGGTCATTTTCGACCCTGACTGGCTGTATGAAAAGGATCGCTCAGACAATTTTGAGAATGGCCTTTCGGACTGGTCAACATTTAAATATTTTGAAGGGATCAAAGGCCATTGTGCATATAACCGCGATCCCGGTCCGCAACTGATTGATAATCCCGATAAAAGTGGAAACAAGGTTCTACAGATAAGACATATACCCGATAAAAGATTTGTAAATGATGTTGACGGTGCAGTATGGAATTTCCCTGCTGCTCTGAAAGGAAGTTTTAAAGTAAAATTATTTATCAATCCGGGCAGCAAAGGAGGAAAAATAAGTCTGATCGACAGATGGTTCAATCCTACCGACACCATGGCTTACAGATATTCAATGTACAACCTTACATTTGACGGCAGCGGAAATACCACCTCGGGATTTAAGCTGAAGACTGATAAATGGACTGAATTGACGCTTGAATGGAATGATCTGCAGAAAGGAAGATGTCTGATAAAAATTGATGGGGTAATTCAGGACCAATCCCTGCAACTTAACAACAGAAGCAGAAACGGTATCAATTATGTTCATTTTCAGTCAGCAGCTGAAGATGAAGATCCAGAGGGATATCTTATAGGATCGGTAAAAGCTGCTGCAAATGACATATAAAACCTTAAACCAACACTGATTCATTAATTAAAAAAGATACACAAAATGACCAAAGACATATTGTTCAAGGGCATGCTGGCCATTGCATTCTTCCTGTACGCTCATAGCGGATACGGTGCTGCAGCATCTCTGCCGGAGGCAAAATTGCCGGCTACTGAAGGCCGCACAGAAAGGGTGTTTATTATAAATGCACCGGTTCGTGACATAAATGAATTCAGAAATCTGGTGATTCAGGCAGCCAGGCTTAAACCATACGGGAAGGTTGAAGTGAATATAAGTGCTCTGGCCGACAAGGGTTTTCATGAAATACCCGAAGGCAATAACTTCTGGTATGAATATGCCAGCTATAATCCCACTCTTTTCAAATTCTTTCCCGACAAAAAGATTGCGCCATTCATCCCGGCGGAGTTCGTAAAGAAAAACAGGGAGTTTCTCCTTGCCAGGGTAAAAGTTTTGCGTGAATACGGGCTGGATGCCGCATTCTGGTGCAATGAACCTAATTTTCTACCCGACGAATTCTTTGAAGCATACCCTCATCTGAGAGGACCCAGGGTTGATCATCCCCGGAGAGGCAACCATCCTGCTTTCTCTCTGTGCATGGATCTTGAAGAAAGTCGTAAGATGGTCTCAGGCATGATAGATGAACTGTTAAGGAATGTGCCCGAGATAAACACTTTCTCTTTCAAAACAAATGATGCAGGATCAGGAATATGCTGGTCGGACTGGCAGTATTCAGGGCCAAACGGACCGTCACACTGCAAGGAGATATCAATGGGTAAAAGGGTCGCCTCAATAATGCAATTGTATAATGATGCTGCGGCCAGGGCTGGAAAAAAGATCTCGGTTTACCTTGCAGAATCCATGTTCTCGGATGAGGAAATGAAAGATATCCTGAACAACCTTCCTGAAAACTGTTATGCTCAGGGCACCCCATCAGATAATTCGGTCACGCTGGGCAGCGGGGTTTCAGGATTTTACCCTGTAAGAGGATTGTTTGATCCTGTCGAACTGCTGAACAGGATCAACCAGATCAAAGCTAAAAATACAAAAACGGTATTCCTGAGTTTCAGATCATATTATGACCGGTGCCATGAATTAATGCCGGTAATTGAAAAAGTAACTGACATTCTCATACAGAATCTGCAGACACCTGTCTTTGAAGGGGAAATAGCAGAATTGCAGAAAATAAATGATCTGTGCATCAGCTGGGCAGGCGAGGGCAATGCCAAAAGGCTTTTTGACGCCCTGATGATAATTGAGGAGGCAAAAAAATACAAAAATTCGGCTGTAGGAAATGTTACGGGTATATACTGGGGTGTCTCAGCAAGGCATATCAATCGACCGCTTGTAATAGCCCCGCAGCTGATGACAAAAGAAGAAGAGGCATTTTTCCTGCCTCATGTTTTCAATCCCTCTGTTGAAGAAGCAAGGATGGATTACGTTGATATTCACGGCAGTCATAACATAATCCAGCCAGCCACGGTTAAAAGATACGTTTCAATGATCACCAGGGCTGCCGCACTCATGGAAAGTATAGATAAAACAGCCCCTGAATCATCCTTAATAAGCAACATGGCCAAAGCTTTGCGGATCCATGGCAGCATAATGAGAAGCGCCGGGAATTTCGCTGAAGCGCAGTACATAAGGGACCGCAATGCAGAAAAACTCAGCCTTCCTCCGCACAGGCCCGACAAAACACCAACATGGGACGGAGATCCCGATCTCCAGGCCTTTAATGCCGCAATGCGGGATGAACTGGATAACACGCAGGAAATGATTGAACTGCTGCAGTCGGGAGGCATGGACCTTATCTGCCATGCAACCGATCCGAAATATGAGGATACTTTTGTTCTCGGACCGGATCTCATCGGGCAGCTGAAGCTCAAAATGAAGGTCATGCTGCGGCACTGGACGGATATTGAGAAGTATATGGCCACTCCTTTCAAATAAACCATGTAATGAATACCTACGGTAAGGGATGTAGAGAGGTAAGGACTGAGAGACTTAGAGACTGAGAGACTTAGAGACTGAGAGACGAGGAGAGGAGATGAGAGTAGTGAGTGATGAGTAGTGAGGAAAAAATTAAGCTGAGATGCTGACAGCTGGTACCAACCTCGGAGAGGTTGCATGTTAATAGCCGGGAGTAAGCCGACGTAAGGAGGCGTAACCCCCGGTAGGGTGACCCCACGGGATCAGCGCCGGACCGGAAAGCTGCTAAAAGCAGAATAGCTTGTTTCCGGCGCAGTCGAAGACGGATGTCTGGGTCGAAGGGACAAAGGGACTGAGTGACTTAGGAACGGGGCAGTTGAGCAGCACGACAAATACGGAAGTAAGTAGGAAAAATTAACCTGAAAATATAATTTGTACATTTGGATCTATATACAGCATTATAACTCAGCGTGAATGCTCTGTTTTGCAATCTTTCATAACTCAGTTAAGCACAGGTTTTTTAAATCATACAATTAATAATCAATCAATTATCTACCTGACATGAAAACAAAATACATCTTTGCAGCTGTCCTGCTGATCCTTGTTTTTCCTTCCTGCAGGCCAAAACAGAAGGTTGACAAAGCTGCACCCCTGGGGGATCCGTTTCCAAAAGAGATGGTTGAATTTACCGCTTATGATAAAAATCCTGTCTTTAAAGGTACAGGACAGGATACATGGGACAGGACGATCAGGGAGAGAGGATTTATTCTTAATGACAATGGCACTTACAAACTATGGTACACGGGCTATAATGGACCTGATACAGTCACCAAATACCTGGGATATGCAACATCACCTGACGGGATAAACTGGACCAGGCATGAAAAAAATCCTGTCTTTGATGAAAAATGGACCGAGGATATGTTTGTCTTCATTGAGGATAAAAAATACGTCATGTACGCCGAAGGCAGAAATGATGTGGCACATATCCTGATTTCCGAAGATGGAATTAAATGGCAGGAGCAAGGTGACATCAAGATACTTACCACCGAAGGGGACACTATACCCGGACCTTACGGCACACCCGCCATATGGAAGGAAAACAACCTCTGGTATCTGTTCTATGAAAGAAATGACGACGCCATCTGGCTTGCAGTATCCAACAACCAGAAGACCTGGGTCAATTTCCAGGATGAACCGGTACTTGAAAGAGGACCTGAAGATTATGATTCAGGAGCGGTTGCAGCAAACCAGATAATAAAATTCAGAGGGAGGTACTATATGTTCTACCATGGCACCTCTGACGCATCGTGGGCCGATCCCGGAGCAAGCTCATTGTGGACATCAAACGTGGCGATGTCGGAGGATCTTTATCACTGGACGAAATACCCTGGAAATCCTATAGTTGAGGGAGACCATTCCAGCCCAATCCTTGTGCCTGACGGTGAAAAATTCAGGCTCTATACGATGCATCCGGAAGTCTGGCTGTATTTGCCACAATGACAGGGCTTCACATGATTTACAAAATATAGGGTTTAATATTAATTGACATTTCTGATATCATCAAAATATTTTTATCAGGCTATATTCAAAGTAGCCAGATCAGTCAATCAGAGCGTTGAAATGAATTCAAGGGAACGTACATTGCTCGCCATCAATCACAGGGAACCTGACAGACCTCCGGTATATGTTTCGCTGACACCTCAGATCGCCGGCAAACTGTCTGAATACATGGGTATTACATATGAAGAACCCATTGATGCAATGGAATCGGCCAGGATTTCGCACATGAATCTGCTTACAAACATGGGAGTAGATATTGTTGCAATTGCCCCAACAACACCTCCAGACAATCCAACAGTTACACTGCCAGATGGCAGGATAAGGAATGAATGGGGGATGATATTCAGGAACATCGGAATTTACACTGAACTTGCAGAGTTTCCGCTGGCAAATGCTTCTGATATCAGAGATATCACCGGATACCCTTTTCCTGATCCTGATGCCCCCGGCAGATTTGACTGTGCAGAAGAGATGATGAAGGAATATTCAGGGAACTACGGGGTTATAGGCGATGTCGAGACGATGTTCTTTGAAATGTCATGGTATCTTACAGGTTTTGAAAAGTTCCTGACTGACCTTCTTATGGAAGCTGCGTATCTCCCTGCTCTGATGGACAAGATCATGAATTATATTCTCGTTGCAGGAAAGAGGCTTATAAATATGGGTGTTGACATCCTGTGGTGCGGAGATGATTTCGGCTTTCAGCACGGGATGATTATAGAGGCAGACCTATGGAGGAAAGTCATCAAACCAAGAATATCATACATGTTTGAAGAATTCCGTAAGGTGAGGTCTGATATAAAGATTGCATGGCACAGCTGCGGATCAATATTGCCGATCATTCCTGATTTCATAGAAATCGGGCTTGACATTCTCAATCCCATTCAGCCGATGGCCCAGGGAATGGATCCTGTTTTCCTTAAAAACACTTACGGGAGGGATCTTGTCTTTTTTGGAGGCATTGATATCCAAGAGCTTTTACCTTTCGGCACACCTCAAATGATAAAGGATGAAGTAAGGAGAAGGATTGAGATACTCGGAAAAGATGGCGGGTATATTGTGGCTCCTGCCCATAATATACAGCCTGATACCCCTCTTGAAAATGTGTTTGCCTTCTTTGAAGCTGCAACCAATCCGCATTAAGTGAAATAATAGGATGATTTCCTATAAATCCCCGTTAATCTGCACGATCTTCAGGAAAAATGAAATTAATATTTCTTTTTCAATCTGATTTTGCAGTACCACTGGTCACACTGCATAAAAACATTACCTGGTTCAATCTCAAAAATGGTGGAATAGCATGTACCTGAATTCCGGATAACCTTATCCGTTTCCCAGCTTTGTCCCCCGTCATTGCTGATTGACAAACTGGTATATCCTGCTCCCGGATATTCGAATGATCCTTTATCTCCTTCGGTTGATATTTTTGACCAACCTTCCGGGAACCTTTTACCCCAGCTGAGGGCTACACGCCCGTCGTGAAGAGTGATCAGGCATGGATCACATCCGCGGTCAAATCCGGTGTACAGCGGGGGTGTCCAGGTTTTTCCTGTATCAGAACTCCATGATGAATAAAGGGGGAAATGATGTCCCGACCTCATTACACAAAGGAGCCTTCCGTCATCCAGTTTTGTTATGGCCGGTTCGACAAAACCTTCACCTACCGGTTCTCCTTCCTTAGGTATGGCTACCGACGAGAGATAATTCCATGTTCGGCCATGATCATCTGATGTAACAATAATGGTTCTCATCATATACTCAAGTTCTTTCTTTGCATCCCTGTTGCAGGGTATGAGAGTGTCGGTTTCCATGTTCCCGTACATGGTCATTAACCACCTGTCAGGAGAGATCTCAAGAATGGTTCTGTAAACAAAAATACCATACCAGTTTTCAATATTGGGTTGGGGCCGGCAACCTCCCGGGATAAAGAAAAGAGGTTCTTCGATGGAAATTGTCTTCATTCTGTCAGCGGAACGCCAGGCCTTTCCCTTGTATACACCGGGTTTAATACAGGAGGTGGGACCATCAAGGGCATAAAAGAGGTCATCTTTTACAAAAACTGCTCTTTCGGGAGCTCCGTTCACATCCCTGAAACCTGTATCGGGAAGCTCCGACAAAGTTTTCCCGCTGTCATGACTTACAAAGTTCCTGAAATAGATTGATCCGTCGGAGCTCATGAAACAACGAGTCCATTTCTCTTCCGTACCCATGCTGGTAATTTCAGGCTTGGCAGCAAAAATCTTACTATCAGAATCTTCTCTATTTACAGTATTGCAGCATCCCGAGACAAACAGCATAAGGACTGAAGCCAGCAACCCTGACAGGAGATTGAATAATCGATAAAAACCTGATTTCATGTAAATAATGTTTAAAGAAGCAAATATAGGTGCCGGTCATGAATAAACAGCCGGTTTATGTACTTTTTCCTGCTCTGTTTAGGCAATAAAGCTCTATTTTCTTATCTGCCCGGTACCCTCGATAACCCACTTGTATGTGGTAAGTTCATTAAGAGCCATTGGCCCTCTTGCATGGAGTTTCTGGGTAGAAATTCCAATTTCTGCACCCAGACCAAATTCTGCTCCGTCGGTAAAAGCAGTTGATGTATTGGAGTAGACAGCAGAAGCGTCGACGAGTCTGAAGAACATGTTGATACTTTCGGCATTATCCGATATTATTGCCTCGCTGTGCTTTGACCCAAATTCGTTTATATGGGAAACTGCGTCCTCGAATGAGGAGACAGTTTTTATAGCCATCTTATATGAAAGAAACTCGGTTCCAAATGAGTTCTTATCAGCTCTTTTAAGGAGCTTGTTTGGATAATTGCCAGCAAGGGCAGCGTAGGCTTTTTCGTCAGCAAAGATTTCAACATTATTACCGGCACATAATTCTACGATATAACTTAAATCGCCAAGCCTTTTTTCATGAATTATAAGGCAATCGAGGGCGTTGCATACACTTACCCTCCTGGTTTTTGCATTGTGTACGATTATCCTGCCTGTTTCCCTGTTGCCATATTCATCAAAATATGTATGGCAAACCCCTGCTCCTGTTTCAATAACCGGGATCGTTGAATTCTCTCTTACATAGTCAATCAGTTCACGTCCTCCTCTTGGTATAATAAGATCGATATATTGCCTGGCATTCAATAATCCGGTTGTCTCTTTCCGTCCGGCGGGCAGTAGCACAACAACATTCTCATCTATTCCGGAGTCTGACAGGACTTTTCTGATCAGGCCTGTTATTGCAGTATTTGAGTTTATTGCGTCGCTGCCTCCCTTTAGAATGCAGGCATTGCCGCTTTTAAAGCAAAGTGAGAAGACATCGAATGTAACGTTTGGCCGGGCCTCGTAGATAATTCCGATTACGCCGAAAGGCACAGAGACTCTTCTGATGACAAGACCGTTAGGGCGAACTACTTCTGAAAGCACCCTGCCCAGAGGATCAGGAAGATTTGCCACGTTTCTCATATCGGAGGCTATATTTCTTATCCTCTCAGCAGAAAGAAGCAGTCGGTCATATTTAGGATCCGACCTGTCCATAAGATCAAGATCCAATCGATTAGCTTCGAGGATCATTTCTGAATTATCAACCGCGGCATCTGCAACTTTTAAAAGAATCTCCCTTATTACGGAATGATCAGTTGAAGCAATTGATCTGCCGGCTTTCACCACCTTTCTGAAAACATCTTCAAGCGGATCAAATAAGGAGTCTTTTAAGGAGTCTTTTAAGGAGTCTTTTAAGGAGTCTTTATTTTTTTGTGGATTTAACATTCGATTCATAGTTATTACTACAGTACTAAACTATCACGTTCTTCTTAAATTCCTCACTGATAACAAGAAAATCGCAATGAATAAAAGGTTTATTATATTTCTGTCCCATAAGTCTTGTGGTTTTCTCGGAGTCGAATTTTGTCTGTCCCAGCCCAACATATTTTCCTTCCTCATCAAGTACCCTTACAATGTCGCCGCTTTTAAAGTATCCTTCAACACGGGTGATCCCGATAAAGAGGAGACTCGCCTTTTCACTTAAAACAGCATCACGGGCCCCATTGTTGATGACTACTGCGCCCCTGGCAAATGTATCGGAATGGTTGAGCCACTTTTTCACCCCGCTTTTTTTACTTGTGTTTGCATGAAAATGGGTATAGGGAACATCTTTCCCCCTTATAATATCGGTGATAATGGAGTCCCTGTTGCCATTTGCCACGAATACATCGATTCCTTCCGACGAGATTTTTCTGGCTGTTGAATATTTTGTGAGCATTCCTCCCCTTCCGAAACCAGATTTTGCTGTCGAAATGCAACCGGCTACATTGTTGGAATCCACATATATATCTCTGATGAGTTCCGCACCCGGGCTGTCCGGATCAGCGCTGTAGATGCCATCAACATTGGTTAGGATGAACAGGGAGTGGCAATCCATCATAGCTGATATCATTCCCGAAAGTTCATCATTGTCGGTAAACATCAGCTCATCGATTGAGATAGAATCGTTTTCGTTCAGTATCGGCAGAACATTGCTATCGAGCATTGCGGTAATGCAGTTTTTCATATTCAGGTAGTGCCTTCTGTCCCTGAAACTTTCCTTGGTAGCAAGAAGCTGTCCCACCTGCATACCGTATTTGCTGAACAGGAACTGGTAATTGGCCATAAGTTTAACCTGACCTATCGATGCCCATATCTGTTTGGCACCGACCACATTAGTTCTTTTAGAAGGGATGACTTCACTCCTGCCGGCAGCAACCGCACCTGATGTTACAAGAATCACTTCCTTTCCCTGCTTGCACAAGATTGCAATATCTTCAACCAGCCTGAGTATCCTTCCTACATTAAGTGATCCGTCTTTCTGGGTGATGACATTGCTGCCGACTTTGATGGTTATCCTCCCGAATTTCGACAATTCATTTTTCAATTTATCAGGACTTTTGCTTTTTTTGTTAATTTTTTGCGCAAAATTAAGTGAATTTATGATTATATGATAGTTGTCATAAGTTTTTTAAGTATTTATCATGGAGTTTTAATCTCACCCACCCGAAATTCAGCTGAAAGTAAATGATCAAACCAAAAAAGATAATAACTTAACACCTCAGATTAATTAACACTGATTCTTTCTTAGTTTAATAAACCATAAAAAGCCAAAAGATGAAAAGTCTGAGAAGCCTGATTGTCACTCTTTTTTCAGGTGCATTCCTGTTACTATCAATCAGTTCATGCAGTGATTCTTCAGTAGTGCTGATAACCGGGGAAGAAAAAGTATGGCACAATATTACATTTACCTTTGAAGGCCCTTCTGCTTCCGAGTATGATACGGTCAATCCTTTTACCAACTATAGGTTTGAGCTTGAATTAACAAACGGGCAGAAGAAGATATCTGTTCCCGGATACTTTGCTGCAGATGGTAAGGCAGCTGAGACTTCAGCAAGGTCGGGAAACAAATGGCGTGCACATTTCTGCCCACCATCGGCAGGAACCTGGACCTACAGGGCAATCTTCCTGAAGGGCAAGGGAGTGGCAGTTTCTGATGACCCGGAAGCAGGGGAAAGATGTTTTTTTGACGGAACTACGGGAACCATAACGGTTGGAGAGACCGACAAAAAGGAACCTGACTTCAGGGCAAAGGGCAGGCTTCAATATTGCGGCGACAGGTACTTAAGGCATTCAGGTACCGGAGAACCCTTCCTGAAAGGCGGGGCAGACAGTCCCGAGAATTTCCTTGGCTACAAGGATTTTGACGGAACATATTTTGGCGGAATAAGCAAAACCAGAGACGGAGAAGCAGCACCGAACCGAAGCCTTCACAGTTATGAACCACATATAGCCGACTGGAAGACCGGAGATCCTGAGTGGAAAAACGGAAAGGGCCGGGGAATAATCGGAGCCCTCAACTATCTTTCATCAAAGGGAATGAACAGCGTCTATTTTCTTACAATGAATATCCTGGGTGACGGGGAAGATGTCTGGCCCTACACCGAAAGGAATGAAAGATACCGTTTCGATTGCAGTAAGCTTGACCAGTGGGAAATAGTATTCTCTCACGCAGATAAAATGGGGATAATGCTGCACTTTGTGCTGCAGGAGACCGAAAATGAATGCCTCCTCGACTGCGGGTATCTTGATGTTCAGCGGAAATTGTACCTCAGGGAGCTGATAGCCCGTTTTTCTCATCATCTGATAACATGGAATCTTGGTGAAGAACATGGACCTGCTGATTTTTCTCCGTACGGACAGACATACGATGACACAAAGATCATGGCCGATTATATACGAAACACAGATCCCTATGACAATTTCATTGCAGTACACACCCACTCATCACCGCAGCAGAGAAAGAAAGACATGACTGCCTACCTGGGATTCAGGAACATAGAAGGGCCTTCCATTCAATGCGGTAATGTGGACGAGATCCATGAGGATGCAAAATACTGGATACAACAGTCGCAGGATTCATCTCATCCCTGGGTCGTATGCCTGGATGAAATAGGACCACACTGGATGGGAGCTTTGCCTGATGAGATTGACCCGGCACATGATACTATCAGACACAAGGCACTTTGGGGTAATCTTATGGCCGGAGGTGCAGGTGTGGAATGGTATTTCGGATATATGTACCCTAATTCAGACCTCAGTTGTGAAGACTGGAGGAGTCGCGACAGGCTCTGGGATCAGACAAGAACAGCGCTTGATTTTTTTCATAAATATCTGCCATTCACAGAGATGAAGAATGCCGATGAGCTTACAAGAGCAGATAATGATTACTGCCTGGCCAAAACGGGAGAGGTTTATGCTGTATATCTTCCGGAGGGAGGACAAACAGAAATATTGATCCCCTCCGGCACTTTCAGTGTTAAATGGTTCAATCCCCGGGTTGGAGGAGAACTGTTATCCGGTACGGTTGAAACCATAAATGGAGGCAGGTACGTTTCTGCCGGAAAACCTCCTGAAGATGATGGGAAAGACTGGGTATGCCTGATCAGGTTAGTTATGGAATAAAGAAAGATATCAGTACTCATTTTTATACCAATCATTCTGAGAATACTGAGCAATTTTAACTGTGGTGTTATTTTATACCCGGTTTCAGTCTTGAGAAGAAACCTTCCCATGTCTCTTCCCGTTCAGATCCCATTGTGCTTTTATTGTGAGGAGACATTCTGACAATAACCATATTCCATTCGGGGATCACATAACAAAAGTTGCTGCCATTTCCATGAGCAGTTGAAGTTAGTGGAGGAGCAGAAGGCCATGGCCTTTTTCCGTTTCTCTGAATGCCGTTTGTCCACCAGTAAAATCCGTATCTCCCGGCATTATCTATCCCGATCGCAGGTGTTTCAACCGGAATGCGGTTAGTTATTGCCATTCTCGTAAATTCTGAATCCAGCAGCTCCTCCCCTTTCCATTTTCCGCTGCAAACATAAAGCAGTCCGAGACGTGCAAAATCCAGGGGTGTTATCCAGATACCTGCCTGAAAGATGTTTATATCATCAACATCTGTATCGTTAGGTGTACCGGCAGGATTATTGAAAAGGACACCCTGCCGGTTAATGCCATAATCAGACCATTTCCATTCAGACATTCCTATTTTGTCGGCGATACCTTGCTTAAACAAATCATAGAGTGATTTTCCCGAAATGCTGGTTAAAATATGTCCCAGCAGGTGAACTTCCGGATCTCTGTAGCTCCAGTGTGTTCCGGGCGAGAACCGTGGTTTGCCGGGAATTATGTAACCTTTTGTGCATTCAAGACTTTCTTCATGTCGGCCCTGCAGATGAAGGTCCCAGCAATCTGTCCTGACAGGATCATAACCCCCGCTCATTGACGCAAGGTGTATCAGTCTTAATGTTTTATATGTCTCCTGGCCAAGGTTTCCTTCGGTAATATCAGGCATGTATTTCTCTGCAAAATCTGTCACCTCAAGTTTTCCTTCCGTTGCCAGCAGCCCCATAACAGTTGATGTAAAGATTTTTGTACATGAAAACACTGCATGAAGGGTATCTGCAGCCTGGCCTTTCCAGATTATGAATCCGTTTCTGACTATGACCATTTCCCTGGTCCCGCAACCTCCTGAATGTTTATCAAAATAATTAAGGGCACTATCCAGTGCTACAGGATCAACTCCCTGGCTCAAAGGGGATTTTTCCTTCCATTTTTTGCCAGGGAATACTATTTTAGCGCCATCTTTTTTTCCAATGGATTTTTTTGCCGATGGATCCTGAGTGGGTATCAGAACATTTGCAGCTACTCCTGTCAACAGATAATGATCTCTTGCCGGAAAAAATTCGGTTCCGGGAAAAGCTAGAAACAGGACAACCAACATTATTACAGCGAAAAGCATTTTTATCCTTCATTAAATTATCGATCTGCCTGATTCAGCCATGATCTGATTTAATTCAGACAAACGAAACTCTTCTATTGTATTAAAAAAATCATATTCTACTGAATCTCAAAGCCTTGATGAGAGCTGCTTCCGACTTATTCTTTTTCACAAGTTTCAGGATTATTGTATTCGGCCCGCCTGACAGGTCCATATCTCCAATCTCCATCCACGACCATGTCCGTTCCACAGATTCAGTTCTTTTAACATAGTCGCGGTCAGGAAGTATAACCGAATTGAAAGGTGTGTCGATCTTAAACATTAATGATGAGGAACCGGAATTTAATGTGAAACTGCTGCCGGTTTCTCCTTCATCACAACCATATTGCATTTCAACTTTGAACGTTCCGGGATTATGAATATTCAGATTCCAGTAAATGGAATCGTTCTCCTGCACCCAGTTTTCGGTATGTGACTGATTGGGATGTATGCTTGAATATCTCACCACGCCTGAAAGGATTGCGTCCTGCACCGGAAGAGTGAAGCTTTTCTCTTCCTCAAAACCGGCCTCAATGGTTGTTACCGGTTCATAAGCGGTTATAAGCTCTTTGTTATGCTTTGTCAACCCGGCAAGGAGGCGATTTCCGATTTCCGGCCCGGTATCGAAAATATCCATTGTCTGGGATGGGTCTCCAACCAGATCATACAGCAGAGTATCCTTACGGGTAAGAACAAGACGATAACGGTTATTCCTCACCGAACTGTTACAATTTTCGACTGGCAAATTTCCCTGACGTGAAAATATGAGCCTGTCAAACGGTTTTTTCCTCCCTTTTACAACAGCCGACAGATCGGCACCATCAAAAGGATTTACGGGTTTATAATTCAATCCGCAGAGTTTTATAAGGGTAGGCATGATATCTATATCCTGAGCAAGCTGGGATGTAGTACCCGGACTTATCCGGCCCGGCCATTTAATGTAGAATGGAACTCTCACTCCTCCCTCATCAACAGATCCCTTTCTCCCCTTCATGCCGCCATTGTAGCGGTCGGTATTCGGCCCATTGTCGGAAAAAAAGATTACTATGGTATTATTATCGAGAGAAAGTTCTTTGAGCTTGTCAAGAACTCTGCCGATATTCTCATCCATGTTTTCCACCATTCCGTAAACTGAGGATAATGTTGAATCGAGTCCAGCCGAACTGTATTTATTGAAATATTCTTCAGGTACCTGGAATGGTGAATGAGGAACATTATAAGGTATATAACAGAGAAATGGATTATCCTGATTCCTCTCAATAAAACTGATAGCCTGTTCAGTAAAATAATCGCTTGTATAGCCTTCCGACTGTTTTTCTTCATCGTTATGAAGGAAGAATGCATCGAAATAATATCCAAGGTGTCCGACAGGGAATCCGACATACTCATCAAATCCCTGTCTGTTGGGATGTTGGGGCCAATATCGTCCGTTATGCCATTTCCCGAAGCATCCGGTAACGTATCCGTTCTCTTTCAGTACTTCCGCGATTGTTACCTCTTCGGTTCTCATGTTTTCATATCCACTGGTTACCGAAGAAACACCTGTCCGCAGGAAATACCTTCCGGTAAGCATTTCAGCCCTGGTTGGTGCACTTAGCGGACACACATAAAAACGATCGAAGCTAAGGCTTTCAGACTTTAGCCTGTTAAGCACAGGAGTATGAACAGATTCATTATTATTGGCATTCACATCACCCCAACCCATGTCATCTGCAAGAATGAGAACAATATTCGGATGCGGCCGTGTGTCGGTACAGGAGCTGAGGGTGTATCCTGCCACACATAATCCGGGTAAAACCCATTTCAAATGATCTGTTTTCACCTTGAATAATATTATGTTTTGAATGTCTGTTACTTGTTTTTCACTGAAAGGACTGCAAAAGCGCCATCAGCAAAATCTGATGTTATCTGTATCCTGCTTCCGCCGGTGATGGATTCTGACTTTTTCCATTCAGCATCACTGATAGATATCCAGTCAACAGCGAAAGTACTATTGTAATTTGATATATCAAGTTCTGCCGAAGCCGGTTCTGTGAAATAAATAACATAGTATTCACCCTCTTTGGCTGACATATATACCTTGTCAGATTCACTATTACCAAGAAGATCCATCCTTGGGCTTATTTCCCACATTTTAACTTTTTCTTCTATCCTGCGAATTGTCATAAGGCAATTAATGGAAATACTGCTTAGTCCGAGCCCGGATGGCGGACGGTGAAAACGGCTTGAAGCGAATCCGCCAAGAATATTCCTGCAAAATGTCTGAACAGCATGTTCAGTCGTTATTCCCCTGTCGAGCCAGCTGCCGCGGTCACTGCCATATATTTTTGTGCTGTTTACAGGTCTGGGATTCCCTTTTATGTAATTGAGGACATACTGTGCATTATCCCAGTTTTGCCTTCCTGGCAGCTGGCTGTTTTGTGATATGTCGACGTACCCATACCGCTCAGGATGATCCAATGTCCTCTTATGTACAGGCTCTTTAACATCCCAGTCATCCCACATCTGAGTTATATATATATCTCTGTTTTTTGAATTATCCCTGATGAATCCGGCCCAGAATGTAGCCCATTCTTCAACCCCACTGGTCTCATTATCTATGCAATACAGCACATTGCCATAGTTTAGAGAGATAGAGAGCAGTTTTTTAACGAAAGCTTTCTGGTATTTTAAAAGCACTTCATTATTCTGTAAGTCAGGCACCGTATAAAAGAACGGTTGTTTATTATTTCCCGGATGGAGCGGATAAACTGAATCCAGACGTGCTTCAGAATAAGTATAATTAATATTATTTTTCGGATTATAAGGATCTGTCAGCCATGGATCGCGGGAATGGTCGAATCGGTCCCATACTTCGATCTGGACAATAATATCTCTTTCTTCTGCCAGCTTAAGCAGTTTTTCAAATCTCTGCCAGTACTCATTGTTCCATTTATCAAGGTCATATTTGCCCTGACTCGTAAGAGCATAGGCATATATATTTCCAGGATCACGATCACTCATTGTATTACGGATATAATTTCCCCCTAATTTCTTCAGGCTATCCAGATGTGATTCGACATTGTTATTCTGGAAAAGGTTGTCATTGTCAGTAGCACCCAGCAGCAGGACAGGTTTACCTTTGTACTGCCAGTAGCGGGGATTCTCACTCCATGGTTTAATATTATTATCCGTTCCTCCACTGCAGGAATTGATCAGGATAATAAAAGTAAATGCAATAAGACCATAATAATTCTTCATGATAGTTATGTATTTCTTTTTCTATCTGAGAGAATGAGCAATAGTGAGGTTCATTCTGAAAATAGGTCTAACTAAAATAGTAAGATTATTTCAAATCACCCATCCCTGGTCCACCATTTGTGCATTAGTGGCAAAAAAAATAAATGCCACGAATGCACTAATAAAAGCTCATCTATCCAAAACATCAATGATTACCAGATTTTGTCATTCGTGCATTAGTGGCAATAAAAATATATGCCTCGAATGCACTAATAAAATCTCATCAATCTGAAATATATTTAATTACCAGATTTTGTCATTCGTGCATTAGTGGCAAAGAATATATGCCACGAATGCACTAATAAGAATCCAAAAATTAAAGCATATCAACAGTTTTTACTAAATTAGATTTGTGAAATGTCTGCAAATGAAGGATCTTATATATAAGGATGAATGTTTTTCCATAATAGGCATATGCTTTGAGGTTCATAATAATCTAGGTTCAGGTTTTCTGGAGATTGTATACAAAGATGCTATTGAATTTGAATTCAGAAAAGCAAAAATAGAATTCGAAAGAGAAAAAGAATATTTAGTTCATTATAAGGATGTTATACTCCCTCATAAATTTTATGCCGATTTTGTTGTTTACAATAAGATTATCCTCGAAGTCAAGGGTGTTTCTGGCATTGCAGATGAATTCGTTGCTCAGGCAATAAATTATCTTAAAGTTTCTGGAAATAAACTGGCTTTGGTTGTTAATTTTGGTGAGTTGAAACTGAATTACAAAAGAATTGTTTTATAGTTTCCAGATGAAACCAACTCCTTCATTCGTGCATTAGTGGCAAAAAAACAAATGCCACGAATGCACTAATGAAATCACCAACAATCATAAAACTGGAATACCTTTTAAATTTGACATTCGTGCATTAGTGGCAAAGAAATAAATGCCACGAATGCACTAATAAGAATCCAAAAATTAAAGCATATCAACAGTTTTTACTAAATTAGATTTGTGAAATGTCTGCAAATGAAGGATCTTATATATAAGGATGAATGTTTTTCCATAATAGGCATATGCTTTGAGGTTCATAATAATCTAGGTTCAGGTTTTCTGGAGATTGTATACAAAGATGCTATTGAATTTGAATTCAGAAAAGCAAAAATAGAATTCGAAAGAGAAAAAGAATATTTAGTTCATTATAAGGATGTTATACTCCCTCATAAATTTTATGCCGATTTTGTTGTTTACAATAAGATTATCCTCGAAGTCAAGGGTGTTTCTGGCATTGCAGATGAATTCGTTGCTCAGGCAATAAATTATCTTAAAGTTTCTGGAAATAAACTGGCTTTGGTTGTTAATTTTGGTGAGTTGAAACTGAATTACAAAAGAATTGTTTTATAGTTTCCAGATGAAACCAACTCCTTCATTCGTGCATTAGTGGCAAAAAAACAAATGCCACGAATGCACTAATGAAATCACCAACAATCATAAAACTGGAATACCTTTTAAATTTGACATTCGTGCATTAGTGGCAAAGAAATAAATGCCACGAATGCACTAATGAATAGAGAATTCTTATCAGCGTTGTTTATAATCAGGATTTGGCAGAGGCATCCGGGCATTCATGTCTTGCAGCCAGTCAGAAAGGAGTTTATGGAGTTCTTGTGTCTTGCCTTTATTCTTTTTTGAAATATCCGAGGATTCAGACACATCGTTTTTCAGGTCATATAATTCCAGCCTCCCTGATTCATATAATTCAACCAGCTTGAAATCACCGGCCCTGACAGCTCCTGCCGGCCTGCCAAGCTGATTGGAAAAGTGCGGATAATGCCAGAAGAGAGATCTTTCACTATGGTGCTTCTTCCCAGGCTCCAGAAAAAGGCTTGTGATATTCACCCCATCAACTCCTTCAGGGATCTCATTTATACCCGCAATTGCCGAGATTGTGGGCAGATAATCCACTGTGCTGAAATACTCATCAGAAACCGAACCTGGCGCAATAAATCCGGGCCAGCTGACTATTGCCGGCACCCTGATACCTCCTTCATAGACATGTCCTTTCCATTTTCTAAGTGGGAGGAGCGATGTAGGTGTTGGCCCGAGTTCATCCAGACCAAGTCCGCCATTATCACTTGTAAATATGATTATGGTATTGTTTATAACTCCTTTTTCCCTCAGGGTCTCAACAATTTTCCCCACTCCCTCATCAATGCTTTCTACCATTGCAGAATAGTAAGGATTGAATTTTTCTTCAGATCGGTTGTAATTCATGAAATATTTCATCAGTTTATCGGGGCGCGGTACTATCACTACATGGGGCGCCGAATAAGCCAGATACAGAAAAAAAGGTTTATTACCGTTTTTTTCAATGAATTCAACGCCATAATCTGTAAGCTTATCAGTAAGGTATTCCGTACCGTTATCCACGTATTCATCATTATACGAATCACTGAAAATTGAATAATTATAATAATCGAGGCCGTTTTTCCCGATCATTCTTGTGTAACTGAAACCCTGGTTCCAGGGCGCTATCGAATCATGACCGCCAAGATGCCATTTCCCGACCATTCCCGTTGAATAACCTTTATCCTGCAGCAACTCGGAAATTGTTACCTCCTTAGCTTCGAGATATGGTTTCCATTGAGCAGGCAGCACCGGTGATCCCGGATCAGTACGGTTACCGGCGATGAAGTTTGTGAGCTGGAGCCGTGCAGGGTATTTTCCAGTAAGAATTGAAGCTCTGGTAGGAGAACTCACCGGACATGCAGCATAAGCCTGTGTAAATCTTATACCACTGCCTGCAAGTGCATCAATGTTTGGTGTCTCGGTGAATCTGTTACCATAACATGCCAGATCCTTCCAACCCATGTCATCTGTAAGGATAAAGACAATGTTTGGCTTTGAAGCCTGTGAATGAGATAGTCCCGCTGTAAAAACCAGCGGAATTAAACCAATTAACTTTTTATTCATCAGAATTTTCCTTTTTTATTATTCATTGTTGCATTGTTTTTTTTGTCCACCGGTTCACCCCTGATGTTTATATGAGGTGTCGTAACATACCCCGGAACCCGTTCATACCAGTCTTTTGTGATGTTATCAGGAACATTATCGCCTGTTTCATCCATCCATTCTTTAAGTATGGCCGCCATAAGGTCCTTATTCCTTGAGTATTCACTGTTCCCGGCAATGTTATTGAACTGGTCAGGATCTTTCCTGCAGTCGTAAAATTCCTCTGAAGCCCGTGGAGAAGTGAATATATCAGCTTGTTCCGGTGTCAGTTGGCCAAGTCTGTTCAGACTGTCAAGTTCAATATATGAGGGACTTCCTATTGCATCGGCCGGTCCTGATTGCGGGAAAAGAGGCCTCGAATTCAGGATATAAAGAAAATCTTCAGACATGACCATTCGTTCGTGTGCTTCATAATCGTGCCAGTTATGTTCCGCAAAAATGAAGTTTCGGAATTTTGCTGCAGGATTCTTAAGAAGTCTTACGAAACTTCTCCCCTGGACCTGTTCAGGCGTCTGTTCTCCGGCGATTGAAAGGATTGTTGGTGCAATATCGATCGCACTCAGAAGGGCTTTGCACTCCGAAGGCTTTATCCCAATACCCCCGGGCCAGTGTACTATGAAAGGAGTTCTGAGTCCGCGGTCATTGACTCTCGTCTTGCTGTGGGGGAATGGACGGCCGTTATCGGCCATTATTATCATCACTGTGTTATCGTAAACACCCTGTTTTTTGAGTTCCTCAGAGACCAGTCCTATATAGTGATCAAACCTTGCTATTTCATTATAATATTTTGCAAGGTCTTCTTTTGTTCCTCTTCCATTTGCGAGATAGTACGGGGGATCAGCTTCTGCCGGATTGTGAGTGCCTGAGAATTCATTGAGTCCCCAGGGACGATGTGCATCCATTGCTGCAAACCACATGAAGAAAGGTTTTTCGCGGGGTCTTTCCTGCAGGCATTTAACCCATAATTCCTCACCGCCATCACCGTTGAGCATATTGTTGTCATTTACCTGGTCGAATCCTCTCCTGGCATATGGGCCCATATGGAACTTACCGGCCTGAACAGCAAAATACCCTATTCTCCTTAGTAGCTCCGGAAAAGAGATCATGTAATCGGGCGGCTCGGTGTGAAGCTCGGCTCCCCCGGTATTATGAGGATATCTGCCTGTAATAATACTGTTGCGGCTGGGGCTTGACGAACTCGCCGTCAGGAACATATTTGTGAACTTAATTCCGGAAGCTGCGAGGCGGTCTATATGTGGTGTCTTAACCTGAGTGTTACCGTAGCATCCTATATCGTCACGGCTCACATCGTCAGCGATAAACAGAACAATGTTAGGTTTTTCCTGGGATTTAGTCACCAGAGTGCCGCACAGCAAAAGACAACTACCGATTATCCTGTTCATAAACAGCTATTTTTTTTCATTTTCCTAATTATGGTCTACATTGAAGTATTTCTTTATTGTATATTCAGGCTGCCACCTGTCGGGTTTGCGGATAAGGTTGCGATAATCATATTCAAGCGGCAGTATTTCGGAAGAAGTGAGATTAAGTGTATCTCCTGTCTTTTTTTGCCATTCAGCAATCAAATCAAACAATTGCTTTTTAACTGGCACCAATATTGTATCATTTGAAAGGTTCTTCATTTCAAGCGGATCATCTTTCAGGTTAAAGAGCTGGGTAAAATTTCTTTCAGGGTATCTGATCAGTTTCCATTCAGTAGTACGTACTGCCCGGATTGTATTCCGGTATGCAGTAAAGACTGATGATCTGATATTTTTAACCTTACCGGATATTATCGGTTCCAGGCTTTGTCCGTCGATACCTTCAGGAACAGTGAGGGAACATAAACCGGCAAGTGTGGGAAACATGTCGAAAAGGTATGTAAAAGCTTCTGACTTTTTCCCTTCCGGGATCCCTGGACCCGCAATAATGAGTGGCACTTTCATACTATGTTCATAAAGGTTCTGTTTGCCCAGCAATCCATGACTTCCGATAGCCAGTCCGTTATCTGAAGCAAAAACAATAATAGTATTCTTATAAAGCCGGTTCTTTTTAAGAATCCTGATAATATCCCCTATATTTTTGTCAAGATGCTCAATAAGTCCGTAATAATCTGCCAGAACCATTTTCACATATTCAGCCGGCCTGGGCCATGGGAGCAGATTTTCATCCCTGACAGTCAGATCGTCGAAAGCAAAAGGATGCAGAGTCATGAAATTACCTGGGAGTTGCATGGAATCAGGGGAGTATCTGTCGATAAAATCAGGTCGCGGGGAGTATGGATCATGAGGTGCGGTAAATGCCACATAGCAGAAAAAAGGTGATTCCTTGCCACTCTCTGAATATTCACTGATAAATTCTATGGCAGCAGCGGTGAAAAGATCAGTTGAGAAACCCTTCATCGCAGGTTGTGATAGCTTGCCGTCTTCACCCATATCGCATAACGGTATATTGTAATGATCGGCCATTCCGCCAAGAAATACATTCTTTCCACGCTGGAAGCTGTCCTCAAAAGCCGATTTTTCATTATGCCATTTCCCTGTTCCGAATGTTTTGTATCCATGTGCTGCAAAGTACATGGGCATTGTAAGTACACCATTAAGCTTATCGTAAACATTGAACAGGTACTTTCCGCTTAAGAGCATTGCCCGGCTCGGGGCAGAAATTGCTCCATGATGGCCTCCCATTATATAACTGTTTTTAAACAATATACCTGTTTCTGCAAGCCTGTCAGTATTCGGTGTTTTTATAAAGTTGTTCCCATAACAACCCAGGGCATCAGCCCTGAGGTCATCAGCCAGAATAAAGAGCACATTAGGCTTTAAAGCTTTGTCACTGCATGAATTTGTTAACAGAAGTGAAAAACCGCACGCGCAACCGGTTAAAATCTTTGTCTTAATCATTGGATTATTTACCTATTAATGATTTTTCCAGTTCCGTTCTGGAGCCATATGTCCAGCCGGGGCGCATCTCCGTCGTACGGCTTGCCAAGGATGTCAAGATCGCCATCCCCGTCAAGGTCTGCAATTTCCGAATCATGCAGATCGATACCTCTTGAAATGATCAAATCTTTATCAAAATTGCCTTTCCCATCGCCAAAAAGAATGCGGTTCACTGCTTCCTTATGTCCTCCAAGTGTCATTTCTGCGTACCATATATCCATATTGCCATCCCCGTTGAAATCGATAACTGAAAGAGAATGTCCGTTGCTTACCTCCGGAACAATTTCCTTCTTCACCCAGGTGTTCTTTTTATATTCATACATATACATGGGAGCAAGACCATCACCGACTACAAGAACTATTTCGGGTCTTCCTCCTGGTATAAGCTGCCCGGCAGCCGATCTGCTGAAGGTATAGGCACCGTCAATTATATTATAGGAGAATTTGTCATTTCCGAGGTATTTGAACCATAATCCAGCTCCAATAATATCCTGGATTCCATCCCCGTCTACATCTGACTTCGCCAGGCCTTCGTGCTCATTAGTGCCCTTCCATGAAGGATAGGTGCCGTGCTGCTCCATCTGGCTATCGGAATAGTATTTATACACAGGAATGAGCTTCCAGTTCTCCTGAACAGTCGGGTCAGCAGGAATTCGTGTAAAGTACAGAGTCTGGTCACCCTGGGCCCAAAAAACCAGGTCAGGTTTAAGGTCGCCGTCAAAGTCTCCGACTATCTGATCATGCACCTTATTGCCTCCTGTATTTCTAATCAGATATCTCGGCCAGGCAGGTTTACTGAAGTCGGGATAAGGGTTTTCCCACCACCACACCTGATTGGTTTTACTCTCCCCTCCGGCTATAATGTCCTGGTCGCCGTCATTATCAACATCGAAAGCGATGGTACCGGCTTCAATGAAGCAGATGGCATCTTCCACAACGTGACGCTTCCATCCGTTATCTGTTCGCTGATACCATACAACTGAAGGGGCCGATGTCCGTTCCGTGATACAAAAATCATTTATGCCGTCATTATCAAAGTCGGCGACTGCTGCAGATGTCTGCTGATTCCCCCTGTTTGGAACTTCAATTGCGCCTGTGGCACTTGAAATATGTTCCCATCTCACCTGCGCGTTTATATTAATTGCAAGTAAGGTAGCTGAAAGAAGTAATACCGATTTCCCTGGCATAGGATTATTTTTAATCATAATAGTTTATACTATCTTCCCGGCTGCAAGTGTTTTTAGTAATTATCCGTCTGGCTTTCAAACCTGTATTTCCCCGAATTTACGTCATAGACGGCGTAACCATCCCTGAAATCCCTGAATTTAATACCTGACCTTTTATTTACTTTCCTGCCACTTTCACTGACAGAGTTTTTATCCTTTGCGGGTATATGAACCACTGCTGATGAACCGACCGGAACTTCAATTTCAGCAGTAAACCTGTCATCCGTCTTTTCCCATTTAATTGATGCAATTCCATATGGAGTAAGGTTTGAATATGATGCCCACGATACATCCCTGACAGGCTCAGGGCAGAATATGATTCTTTTATAGCCCGGGAATGCGGGATCAGCGTTCAGTCCTGCCAGTTTACGGTAAAGCCAGACAAGGCCGCCGCCGAACATAGGGTGATTACCTGATCCGGGCTTTTCGAAATGTTCCCATGAAGTTGTCGATCCCTTTTCGAGCCAGTAACCGTATGAGGGCATTGTCCGCTTACTTATTGCATTATATGCCAGTTCATTGAGTCCGTTTTCAGTCAGGACTTCAAAGAAAAACTGTGTGCCGAATATTCCTGTATCGAGATGACCGTCGCGAGCTTCTATATCGGACTTAAGTGAAGCAATGACTTTTGCTTTATTTTCCTCCGGTACTCCCATTCGAAGGGCAAAGATATTACCCCCGTAAGGCCCGTATGTTCCATTCACAGGATCATAGAACCTTTTATGGAAAGCCTGTTTTGTTTTTTCAGCAATTGCACTATATGTTTTTACATCCTCAGTTTTTCCAAGTACGCCGGCCACCAAAGCAGTTATGTCGGCACAGCGCCACAAGTAGAAAGTATGGACCATATTATCGGGAGGAAGCTCAAATGGCTGGGCCCAGTCGCCCAGATTAAGCCATCTCAGGGGCTTTCCATCCTTCACTTTAGCCTGTGAAAACATTATACCATCTTCATCTGTCCACGTGAGCATATACCTTATATATCCTTTCATGGCATCATAGCTGTCTCTGAGAATATTTGTATCGCCGTAATGGATGTAGAATTCCCATGGCATGATGTTTATGGCAGCTCCCCATGCCACTCCGCCTCCGCAGCCTGGCTGCCATGGAGCTCCGTTCGGCACATATCCTGTCTCCTCGTTTGATGCACCTATTATGTCGGTTATCCATTTTTTATAGAAAGCCCTTGCATCGAAGTTATGCATAACTGTCACACAGGCTACCTGACCGTCGCCCGTGTAGGGTGACCGTTCCCTGTTGGGACAGTCACTGGCAATTCCGCCATGCATATTATCGGTCTGGCTTCTCCACCATATCCTGTTGATATCTTCAAGGAGCTGGTTGGAGCATCTGAACTCGCCTGTTGTTTCAACCTTTGTATAGACTGCCTCTGCATTTATCTGTTCAGTTGACAAATCGCCAGGCCAGTTACAAACTTCAACTTCCCTGAAAACGAACCAGGTAAAACGGGGATGATAGGACTCCGGTTCACCACCTTTAAATGTATATGAATTCTCACCGTTCGGTGTATAAGGATGCAGGTATTTTATTTCAAGTTTCCTGCCTTCTTCTCCTTTTGCATTATCAAAGTGTATCCATCCCGAGATCTCCTGTCCGAAATCAACTTTAAACCTGCCCTCACCAAGCTTTTCAATGCTCACAGGTTTGATCACCTCCATAACCCTGTCGGGTTCAGCCATATGAGCTTTTAAATTTCCTTCCGGTGGTTTTCTGAGAGCTACAGGCTCCCAGCCTGCATCATCAGAACCTGGCCTACACCATCCCTGTTTCTCAAGCCTTGCATCATAATGTTCACCATAGTAAACCATATCCATAAGCAAAGGACTCTTTGCTGCTTTCCATGACTCATCGCTTACGATAATATCTTCGGTTCCATCGGTGTAATTTATATGAAGCTGTAAGATGAATCTGGGTGTTCCGTATGCACCGCACCAGTATTTGGCAGGATTGTAAAATCCGTTACCCAGGATGGTTCCGATTACATTTTCACCTTCCGACAAAAGATTCTCCACATCGTATGCAAGATACAGTACTCTGTAATCTCTGAAATTATCAGGAAGCGGAATATTCTCTTCAGGAAGGCCGGGTCTTTTCCCATAGTTTGTCTGGTTAGGTACCAGCACATCTGACCCAACCTTATTCCCGTTAAGATAAAGTTCGAAGTATCCAAGTCCGGTGGTATACGCTATTGCATTTGCAATCTCCCTGCCGACAGTGAATTTCTTCCTTAGCAGCGGTGCAGGAGGGGGCAGTTGTGCAGGCATGGGTGCGCCCGGATTGGATGGCTTCGGAAGGGCCTCCTCTCCCTGCCATGGCGCTCCTATCCATCTTGCCTTCCATTCAGATTGATCGAGCAATCCCATTCTCCAGAAAGCCGGTTCACTCCATTCTGATACTTTGCCATTTTTATCCCATACCCTTACCTGCCACCAGCATTCCTGACGGGAATCAAGTTTTTTCCCTCCATAGGGAACATTAAAAGACTGACTGGAGATAATTTTTCCCGAACTCCATAATTCAGCCTTCCCACTGAGAAGTCCCTCCTTCGAGCCAGAAACCTTGACCTCCCATGCAGTCTGGGTTTGCCCCCTTTCCCCGGGCTTTGCTTTATTTATCCACGACAGCCGTGGATTGGCAACATCTATAACAGGTGGATTTTTCAGATACTCACATGTAAGCGCTGCAGGAGATATCCGGGATTCTGAGTGACAAGACATCATAAATGAAATCAGTAATAAAAAAGGTAAGATTCTCATGATAATCCTATTTACAGGTTTTAATTTTAAATTTTTATTTGCAATCGAGTCCACTGACAAAGTTAGCTTTAGGGTTACTATCCCCGGGAGGTATTATAACATCACATGTTTTCAGTAAATCTCAATTATTGAATGCACCTCAAGTACGGGAAGTGTGAAAGAAATTTTTCCTTTTTCATAAGTGTACTCAAGGTCTCTGCCTTCAGGTTGCAGTTTCACATAACCTGGCCGCGAATCAGCTGCAACCGATATATTAAGGTTATGCAACGGCGGAATTTCGTCGTACCCTATTGCAGCCTGGTTTGTATGTTCACCCGCTGTGTTTATGAGGTTTAGATATAATTTTCCGTTCAGTTTGTTAACTGCCATATGTACAAGGTTTGAACCTGAAACGGTTGCAATTAATCCGGGATCCATCTCCTTAATCACACCGTCAATAAAATCCCTTATCACAAAGGTCTTATTTTCGACATAGGAGGAGCCTGCATTAAAATAAATCCCTGCAATCAAACCTTTACCGATCTTATTGACAGAGGCAGATATTGTTTCATCCCTATCTCTGAAATCGCTACCTTTATAGAAAAATGAAACCGGTAGGGCTCCCTTTTCCAGTTCAACCTGCAGGATCTCCGATCTTACCGACCCCATTCGTCCTGCTGCTGATATAAACGCTGCCCCTTTGGGTTTAGATGTGGAAGATTTGATTCCAAGTTCACTTTTAAAGATATCTGCCGTCTGACTTCCGATAACAAGCACTCTTCCGCCTTTATGCAAGTAGGATTTTATCTCATTTAATGAAGATTGTTTCAGTGATTCACACTCAGGAACTACGACCATCCTGTACTTTGAAAGAGTGCCGGGCAGGTGATGTTCCATGAGAATCTCTACAGGGAGTTGTGCATCGAGCAGGGCATATAGTGTTCCCTGCAGCATTCCTGTAGGGCGCGAATACGGGGTTTCTGCCAGTCGTTGGTACGATTCGGACGGGTATACAAGTGCCACCTGGGGAACCGGAGTTGCCTTATGGCAGAATTGTTGCCGTTCGCGGCAGAAATCTGCAATATCCTTAAGCATTCCTGCAAGCCAGGGTTTGATCGACAGATCACTGTTCTGCTGGAAATAGAACTGAACCCCTCCCCCCATCGCCATAATTTCTGCCGCCTCCTGTTTTAACTGAACAGCCGACTTGATACTCATTGGCATTTCGCTGCCGTTCCACGAGAAGCCCCATGCCATGAGGTCCCATGGTTTACCCTGGGGAGCCAGGCACCTTGCCTCAAATGCAGAACGGTAAACACCATTCTGGGGAGTCACATCTCCCGATAAATAATCAACATCTGTCATTACCTTTTCAGGCATCAGGGATGAATAAGCCCAGTTGCTTGTAATCTGGAACCCGGGATTTGATGCATGTACTGCATCTATATAAGTTTTGAGGTGGCTTCTGAAGAGCCCTCGGGTATATTCAATGAATTCAGGCCAGTATTTATCAGAAGACTTCCGGGGTATTTCGGTTATTCCTGTTTCCTGTGTGAACCTTTTGAGGGAAGCTTCACCAAAGTCCGGCTCAACAGCCCAGCATTCGCCGTCTACCCATGCTCCGTCAACTCTGTAAACCGATGCAAGTTCCTGAAGCTGGGGAATCATGTATTTCTGAAGATAAGGGCTGAAAAAAGAAACTTTTTGGGTACTCCTTTCCCCATTCGACTTTATTACTGCCCAGTCGGGGTGTTCCTGTACAACTTTGTTATCCCATACTCCTGAGAAGTGCATGAAAAGTGCAACATTATTCTTTTCGGTCACTTCACGATAAAGTTTTAACGGATCCTTTTCAAAGCCTCTTATATGGAAGCCGACCTTTGTGGGATAGCTTGAAATTCCAGGATGACCCTTGCAGTCAATCTGAATAAAATCAGGCTTAACTCTAAGCAGGAATGTGTCTACCATCTCATATGTTAGGGTTCGTCCAGCATCCTCAATATTTTCCGAAGCATGAAGATCGAAGTGAATGCCGAAAAAGCAGTCAGCCCTTTTCAGCTTCTCCGGACGGGCTTTCGTCTGTCCATTTGAGGTGATTACAAAAACAAGAAACAAGACTGTAGTGATGACACTCTTTGCCATAGTTAACATGATTTGATGAGTCAGAAAATTTATCAGGGCACAAAAACGATATTACGGGTAAATTCATTTATCCTGAAGTCGGCGTCAGATACGGACCTAAGAACCTTACCGCCCACAGTGCAATTCTCGAAAGCAATATTCTCCACCACATTTTCAGCTGAGAATCCGCCTATAACAAAAGGTTTTGCGGTATTCTCCCAACTGATATTTTTCATCTTAATATTCTTAATATGTCCTGGGGGATCGTTGCCGTAGTAAGTCCCCGGCGTGACTATAAGCTCCAGATTTTTGAACTCGACCTGTTCTTCCACTCTTATATCCTCAAAGAGAATGTTCTGAACCGTTGCCGGGCCATCGCATACTATACTGAAGCCTGAATGTCCTTCTGTCCTGCCTCCGCCGCGCGCATACAGAATGTCGCAGTTCTTTACAACCACATTCTGAACAGGACCGCCATTAAGTTCGAATCCCAGTGTAACCCCGTCGCTGCACGACCAGCCAACCATAACACAATTCGTGACATAAACCGAATCAACACTGAGATCATAATCCGGTGACTTTATTGCGACACAATCGTCACGGCACCGCATGAAACAGTTATCAATTATGAAATTCTTCGAGGATACGGGATTTATCCCGTCGAGTCCATAAATACCCTCAAAGCTGAATACCTTGACATTCCTGTAGCTGCTGTTGTGGCAATTTGTTAGAGTATTGGTCCAGCCCCTGTTGTTTTTGATAAAAATATCGCTCACATTCAGGTTTGTTGTTCCTGAAATCCTGATGGTTCCGTACAGCATTCCCCTTCCTCGTATAGTTACATTACTCAGGTCTTGTCCTGTTATGTTTGCATAAACAATGGCCCCTGTTGCAATGTAAATAGTCTGGTTGCCGGAAAGAACGATTTTTCCCGGTTTGTGCTCTCCCGGACCAAAATAAGTTACCCCTTCCCCGGGTCCGAAAAGGGGGTTAATTTCTGGCTCATCAGCAAATATTGCCAGATGAGGCAGGTCATTGATCTCAATGTACAGTTTCATCGGAGAATCCAGACTGAAGATGATCTCATTGTTACTTACTCTGGCCTTAATATTCCGACTTTTCGGTCTAATTACTATTTTCTCAATCTTTTCTCCGACGGTAATCCTGAGCTTTGCCTTCCCTTTGAAGGCAAATCCTGCAACATCCATGTCCTCCATTCGTCTGCCACCGTACAGGCCCAGGTTATGGTCAAATTCTTCAAGTTTGCTTCCGGCTCTTTCAACCCATACCGGTTTATTGTTTACGGTAAGTTTGATATCAGGGCTTGTAGTCAGCCCCGGAGGTGCCGGATATGGTACTACTATTGCCTTTTCGTCACAGCTTATGGTTATTAACGCCAGTAAAACAATTAGCAGAGCCCAATTTCTGTAAATTCTCAATGAATTTTTCATTCTGAGAATATTATTGATTTTTTCAACCAGATGATTAATAAAAATGCATGGTCCATATCAAGCCATCCATGGCCGTTGCCGGTCAGGAAGGTTTCCAAGGGTGTCAAGTGCAATATTTACATCCTCAACAATTTGAAAGTCATACATGCCGAGGCATACAAAATCAGCTCCGTTGGTAAATGCATATTTAAGACCTTCTTCAGGTTTTATTGCACCGGCAGCCAGCACTTTGAAAGCTATCCATGGTTCTTTCAGTCCGGACATAAACCTGATCGTTTCTTCCGGATCAAAATCGAACAGGTTATCATGCCATTCCGTTTGGGTTTTCGATGACCAGTAACTGTGGCTGTGGCAAGTCTTGACCCAGAAATCGGGTTTAAGTCCGTGGTCCACACATACTTTAATGGCCTCTATTCTGTGTGCACCTATGCCCGCAGGTTTACCGTGGCTACGGATTTCCTCCAGTCCCTGACGTATCAGTTCCATCCTTTCTGCCACGCTCTTTCCCGTACCGTCGTCGTATTCCGGATTAGTCCAACGGTCAGTAATTTCTCCCTGGCAATAAAGTGCATCAAAGTCTCCTGCAAGCGACATTTTTATACCTTTCTGGAAATTAAGATCGATTCCGCAGTCGGAAATGAACTTCATGTTGCTTCTGAACTCATGCTTGTATTTCTGGAATATCCTTCCGTGTTGAGGATTTGATATTATGGCATTGATCCCGCACTGTTCCCCCAGCGCAAGGGTTTGCATTACCTTTTCGTCTGTATGATATGTCTTTACGAGCTTTGACACATAGATCAGGTCTCTTGCATGAGCCCATCCGCCGATAAGATTCCCTCCCATAATCAGCCTGCTTAGTTCGAACTTTGCAGGCTGGCCGTTTTTATCTTTATAAATGATATATCCCTTGGGAACCTGTCCCTTCAGATCATTAAGTGTTGCATAATTGAAACTAAGAAGGGTTGCCCTGGAGTTGGCATCGATACCTTCCACCTTAAGAAATCGCTCTTCAAAGCTGTCCCATCTCTTTTTCCTGTAGAATGCATATAAAAATGCACCCATTGCGGGAACCGTTATCAGATCCTTTATCAGTTCACGCCGCCCAACACCTGATTTGTTGTCTTCAGGAAGATCGGGCACCGGCCTGTGAACCTTTGACTCTTTCCATCTTTTGATAAGCCGGTCGATTCCAAAATGATATTCCGGAGAAATGAAGATAAACCCTGCAAGCATAAAAAACTCGATAAGGGTCTTATTTACCCATAAATAACTGCCTTCAACCGGTACACCAAAGGTATAACCAGGCACCGGCGGATAGGCAATGAAATAGAAGAACAGCATAATTGCGCCTCCCAGGCTGGCCCATTTTGTTAGAATTCCGAAGATTAGACCCAGACCGACGAGTATCATGCCCCAGATATTAAGAAAATCAACAACAGACACTATGGCAGCGCTTTCAGCCATCGAGTTGAACAAGGGAGCAAAAATCCATTTGGAGCCTGCAAGGAATGGAGCTGAGCTCCAGCCGTCTCCGGCCAGTTTTGAGATCCCTTCATAAAGAAAATGCCATCCTATGGCTATCCGGATAATTGTGAGGATCCATAACACCACCTGGTTCAGTTCAGATTTATTTATTGATTTCATCATAATATAATTTTGATTTTAATGGTATGATGGAACCCGCAATTATATTTATACGTGTTTGTGTAAGCAATACATGCGGGTTTCATATGTATTATCTCTTTGTTGGATTTAGGTTTCGATTCCAATACAATATTATTAATTTTTTTACAAGTACAGGATCAAAGCGGGCAAGTCTTGTCAACTTATCACTGCCGTAAACTCCTGCTATCATTAAAGAAACAGGTTTTTTCATAAAAGCCTGGTCAATTATTATGGTAACATGGAATATTAAATTATCAACAACAAATTGAATCCGACATTAATCATTTATTCGGTACAAAATGCTAACTTTTCGACTGTTTAACCAAATCTTCAGACCATGAACCGACGTAAATTTATATCGCAGAGTATAGGAGTATCCATCGCAGGTCCAGCAATTATTAGTGAGCTGTCAGGAATCTACGAAAACAGAATTTTTTCATATAATATGCTACCCCCGCTGATAAAAAGCCCTCAGGAAACAAAACTCATAGTAAAACCGGTCATGACGAACATGTACCATACTGACATGTGGGAAGGACCGTGCAGGTTCAATGTTGTCTCATCTGAACAGGAAAAGAAAAATGCTCTCGCTTCTTATGAAAATTTCAAAAAAAGGATCGGCGCAAAAGACTACGGGATCGACAGTGAAAATGTCACCATGCTGGAGCCGGCTCTTTTACTTTTCGTGGAAGACTTCAAGCTTAAGGAGGATGATCTGAGAAAACTCGATGCTGATGCTATGGCTGCAGATGTGCTGCTGATAGATCCAAGTGGTTCATCAGTTGCAACATATGACCTGGCAGCAAGGTATAAGAAACCTGTAGTTATAGCATGGGGATTGAACTGCAGGACTGTGGACATTTCAGCGTATTGCAGAAGCAAGGGACATGAAGTTTTTATACCCGACTCAAAATCAGGAATAAGCGATATCATGGCTCTGCTTCGTGCAAGAAAAATCCTTGCCAATACCAGGATCCTTTACCCGACCGACTGGGGATGGCCCTCGGTTGCCTCTGTTGCCGGGATCAATGAGCCTTATGCTCTTAAGGAAAAATTCGGTACGGAATTGAAAAGGATTTCCTATGCCGAGCTGTCATCAGCAGTTGACGCTACAAAGAAAAACAGTGCCGAGTTGAGGATGGCGTCCGAAATGGCCGAAGCTGTTTATAAAAATGCGGAAAAAAGCTACCTTGATAAACAATATGTGGTCAGGAGTATGGAGTTTTACCTTGCAGTGACAGACCTTATGAACAAACATAATTGTAATGCTTTTACTATTGAATGTTTTGAATTCTGCACAAGCCGGCTGCCCCAGAAATGGCAGATAACTCCCTGCCTTATACATACAATGTTTAAAGATATGGGCATATCTTCTGCATGTGAAGGAGACCTCGGAGGACTCCTTTCAATGAACCTTTTAATGTCTATTTCAAAAAAATCCTCTCATTTCGGGAACATGTTTATGCGTGAAAACGGCGTTATGGAAATTAACCATAGTGTCCCCGGAATAAGAATGAACGGATTCAGTGAGGCCCCATTGAAATACCAGCTTGGAAGGTTTGTTGAAGCAGGATGGGGGACCAAGGCAGTAGTGGACTTCATGCAGAATAGTGAAAAGGACATTACTGTTGCCAGAATGAATCCCCAGGCCACGGGATTACTTGTACTCAGAGGTAAACTTACAGGATCAAAAGGTGCTGATGAGGATCTTCGCGGATGCTCAGTTTCTGCATTCATTGTCGGCAAGGAAAGCGGAAGCGCCGATGAATTCATGAGAAAACAATCCGATTATGGCAATCATCTTGCATGGGTATATGGTGACTATGCATCACAGCTTGAAAGACTGGGCAAAGTTATCGGAGTAAATGTTGAAGTGTGTTCCTGATATTATCAGCCATTAAAAAATCCATATACTGGTAGTCCAAATAAATCAATCCCGGACAATTTATTCATGATAATGGATATAGTTTTGAATCAATTTCTCATATCAGAAAAGATTTCACAATGATAGCTCCCCACGGGATGCCTGCCATAAGAACACTATTTAGTGGAGGCAGATATTTCAGATATATGCTGACAGATATCTTTTGCTAAGCACAACTGCATATTTCCTGTCGTCAAGGGTGTTTTCAAAGCTCTTGTCTTCAACCTCAATGCAGGCGTATCCTTTGTATCTTACATCATTCAGTGATGATATGAATTTACTCCAGTCAATATCCCCCAAACCTGGGAGCTTAGGCGAGTGGAAGTCAAGCGGTGCCGCAAGTATTCCGACCTCATTGAGCTTTTCCTTATATACTCTTGCGTCTTTCAAGTGGACATGAAATATCTTTTCCCGGAACTCATACAAAGGTCTGATATAATCCATCTGCATCCATAGTAAATGCGACGGATCATAATTCAGTCCAAAATATTCACTCTGAATCTCTGTGAACATTTTTCTCCAGATCACCGGTGTGGTGGCAAGATTATTACCGCCCGGCCATTCATCCTTAGTAAAGATCATGGGACAGTTCTCGATTCCGACTTTTACTCTCTTCGATTCGGCATATCTGATCAGAGGCGACCAGACATTTTTAAAGATTTCGAAATTTTCATCAACGGATTTGTTCTTATCTCTGCCTACGAAGGTGTTCATCCTGTTGATACCCAGTCTGGACGATGCATCAATGACCTTTCTTATGTGGGAAGAATAAAAATCCCTCTTATCCTTATCGGGATCCAGCGGATTAGGATAATATCCCAATGCAGAGATCTCAACACCTTTCAGTTTGAGATAGTTATTTATATGGATACATCGCTGGTCATCTAATGTATCCACATCAATATGCGTAACACCTGCATACCGCCTTTCGGCCTTTCCCACGGGCCAGCAGCATACCTCAACACATTTGAATTCATTTGCCGATGCAAAATCAATCAGTTCCTCAAAACTTAATTCGGGAACTATTGCGCTGACGAAACCTAATTTCATAAACAAAATTTTTGTTTAAAATACAAAAAATAAAATAATTCCTGCTCAGGACCCACAGAATAACACAGGAGTAACAATCTGTTTGTCTAATCCTTCTTTTTGATCCTGAAATTTTTAGTCAATACTATTAATATCAGATTTATAAACAGATACTATAAGAATTATCTCTTTAATGATAGTCTCGCAGGAAGGCTCAGATCACCAACCGGTAAACTTGTAATTGTTGACACAGATCCTGGAAGTAACATTATTTCAAACGTTCCATCTTCCGTTAATATGTTTTCATGGAGTTCAATTCCTTCGGGCATCGTGCGGGAAACTGACATGTGATGCAGGACCGGCTTGTTCAGGGATTTATCAATGAGGATCTTTACGCGAACAGGTATCATCTTATCGTTCAATATTATAATGGTAAGATTGTTATTATCAGGTGAAGAGAGTACAGTGGAAAAGATCCCTTCAGGGTCATCGGAGATAGAAGTTTCCATTACCTTCCAACCTGGTTTCACATACCTGGAGGTTATAGAGTGTATATAGTAAACCGGCCCATATGGTTTAAAGATATAAACCGGATCATTTTGTGTAAGGGCTCCGAAGTTTCTCCAAGTATCGCCATAAATATGAAATTCCCACCTGGCAAGGCCTGCAACCCCGTTATTCAGCATCCGGATCAGATATTCAGTGGTGGACAGGGCGCCATCGTAAACCAACGAATCAACATCTACTGCCTGTGATCCTGCACCGTAATTGCCAAATTCACCAATGACAAAAGGCATCTCCTTTCCGGGAATTCTCCTGAGCCCTTCAATTAGTTTACTGTAAACAGCTATGCTTTTATCCATTTTTTCACCCCTGAAAGCTGAATAATCGTGATCGCAGATGATATCCAGAATCGAACCGTATCTGGCAAGCATCTCAAGAATATGTTCGGGTTTGCCTCCTGTTGAGGTATCAGGGCCAAGAAGCTGAATATCATCACGTATTCCCAGTCTCCTCAATTGTCTGTCAACAGCCAGATAAAGAGGCCAGAAAGTTTCAGGATAATTTGATTTAGGACCAGTATATGCCCATGTTCCGTTTGGCTCATTCCAGAGTGACAAAGCCCAAATACACTGATATTTCTTGTGTACTTTAAGGTGATAGATCAATGCGGCAATCGCTTCTGCGAATTCCTCATTACTATCAGGATGTGCCAGTATCCAATTCTTGTCCTGATTAGTCATCCATCTGGTTCCAAGTCTCCAGTTCGTAACTAAAACCTTTATCCCTCTTTTTTCTGCCTGATCAAAGAAGATGTAGTGTCGCTTCATCTTTTCAGAGTCAAAAGCTAATTTGGTCCATTCTGTTTTCTGCGGATCGTCATTGTCATTCTCCGGTTCCCAGTCACTGATTGTGACCGCATGCCTAAGCCAGTGACAGCCGCTCCACTCCATAAGACCAAAGTACCGGTCCCAATCTTCAATGGAAAAGTCACCACTAACCCACCTTCCTTCAAGGCAGGTAGCTTCGTTCCACCCTATTCCTATGTCAAGACTGCCAGTCGGTTTGTCGCCAACGTTTATCTTTAATACTTCTTTTTTATCTCCTTTCTCCTGAGCTGAACAATTTTGACAGGAACAAAGCTTTGGATGTAAAAGGACTACTAAGCAGAAAAGCAGATATTTAAATGAATTCATGGTTATATGGATTTGTTTTTCATTGAAAAGTAAAAAACTATGTTAAAAAATCAGTTATGATTAAAAGATTTAAATGCTAAAATAACACCGCAAAGAACTCAAATTATCCTAAAGGTTCATCAATAGAAAGCAGATTACTCACGGATGATAATTTCTCATTTCGGGTATGGAACAATAGGCAAATTAATTTTCAATGACAAGAATAAGATTTTAATTCATTGCAATCTTATAGTAAAATTGTTTGAATAAGTAAATTTACGTATATGAAACCCAAAAGCATGAAAAGAATCCATACAATTCTATTTGGTTTGTTTTTTTTGAAGCTATTGTTATACGGACAAGGCAGCATGAAATCAAATGAAACACCTTTCGCAGACTCTATTAAAATAGGGCATTTCAGCAAACATGAACCTGTTGTTCTGAATAAGGGGACCTCCTATTCAGCTGTTGTTTATGCCCATGGTCCGGATATGGATAAGCTCAAATATAAATGGGAGATCAGGCAAGAGGAAGTATATAATTCCATTACAAAACAGGAAGAAGAGGTTTTCGAACCAATAAGCGGACTGATAAACGGTGAAGGAGACTCTATTTCTCTCAGGGCTCCTTTAAGATCGGGAACGTACAGATTGTTCGCTCATGTATATGACGACAGGGGAAATTATTCGACAGCAGATCTTCCGTTCTTTGTTCCGCCTGATTTGAAAGGAGCCAGTGATCTGGGCCGGTATACATCACGGACACTATATCTTTTAAACAGCAGCACCCCTGAAAAGAAAAACCATGTTAAGATCCTTGTGTACGGACAATCAATAAGCGAACAGGAATGGTGGCTTGCAGTAAAAAAGCATGTTGAGGAAAAGTTCCCGTATGCAGATATTGACATGAGAAATCTTGCAATTGGCGGATTCGCAGCCCAGTATCTATACAAAACAACCGAGATGGATGTCAGCGCTTTTTACCCTGATCTTGTCCTTCTCCACATTTACGGAGATCCGGTTTATTATGATTCTGTCCTCTACACCATAAGAAGCCGCACTGCAGCAGAGGTTGCAATCATGACCGACCATTATACGGGACCGAATAAATGGAGCGATACCATGTCATATCATCTGCTTCCCTCAATGGCTGACAGGTATAACTGTGAAATAATTAACATAAGGGATTCATGGAAGGAGTTCCTTGAGGAAAGCAGACTTGAGCCATCAGCGCTTCTGAGCGATCAGGTCCACCTTAACCGGTACGGAAATCTGGTCATGGCAGAACTGGTAAAACAGGTTTTCCAGTATAAACCGGAGTTTCCAACTGATCCATTCGGTCTGAGCAAAACCTATTCAATGGGAGACGAGCTTGTGTTCAGGGGAAAAACCTTTACAATGCCTTTTTATGGCAACAGGGTGGTTGTTAAAACCGCCAAATCAACTGTTGAAAATCCCGATTCCCTTCAGGTTCTGGTTGACGGCAAACCTCCGTCTTCATTTCCGGGAGTATACTTTATGTCGAGACCGGCAAATCCTGATGGCAGAAAATGGCCATGGCTGCTGCCGGCAATGGTAAGGATCAGGCATTCAGTGCCATGGATCAGTGAAAACTGGAAATGTATTTTTTATGATGTTGAGCCACCCTACAATGATTTTTCATTCTCAATAACCGGTTCTGTGACTGGCGATGATGGAAGAGGAAATTCACTGGAGGACTTCACTTCAAAATCAGGGAGAGCCATAATAAAAGGCGGTGATTTGGAATCCGGAGGAGACTGGCACCTGAACCGTTCCTACAAGGTACTTAAGACAACTGTCGGGAACAATGACTTTGTAACATGGAAAACCTTCCCTATAGGACGGGATTATTTAAGTGCGGGCCATGCAGATGACAATAACGGTGAACCCGGACAGATTCTGTTTCAGGGCATACCCAATTCGGACCATATCCTGAAACTTAGAAAAACCGGGAAAAAGGCCCCTGTCATTGAAGAGATAACTGTTTACAGACCAATGTTGTACAAGTAAGTAAAATGACAGAAAGGTGATGGATAAGGAAATTTGTATGGCAAAATAATAGATAAGCGATAATTCATTCAATGATTGATAAATTGCAATAACTTATTGAATAGGCTGAAAATATTAATGATATCACTTAAATTTATCATGAAAGACAACAATTATTATGTTGTCAGTAAACCTCAAATAATCAGAACGCATGAAACTATCTGTCAGGTTTTTAGTTATATGTCTGCTTCTCCGGACCGTTTCATTCTCCCAAATCCTGCCACAGACACAGGTAAAAACATGGGATGTTTTTGAGATAACTCTTGAATCTTCAAAGCTTCCCTCAAATCCATATACCGGCCTTATCGTTGAAGGGAAACCGGCATTTGTAAATGCGACGTTTACAGGCGTTTCGGGTGAATGCACAGGTAAAGTTTACACTGTACCGGGTTTCTGGGATGGTGACAGGACCTGGAAGCTGAGATTTGCCCCTCCTTTCTCAGGGACATGGATGTATGAAACATCTTCCACAGACAAAAGACTTAACCGGAAAAACGGACAACTGATCGTTACCGGTTGGAGCAAGGAGGAACTGAATCTCAATCCGTCAAGAAGGGGCTTTATTACTGTCAATATGACTGAGCCCAGGATGGGTAGGTATTTCAGATATGCCGACGGAACACCATTTTTATGGATAGCTGACACATGGTGGGACTGGACAAACAGAAAGATTAAGTTTGAGACCTTCAGGAAACTGGCCGATACCCGGGCTGAGCAGGGATATAACATTGGCCAGTTGTTTTTTGCAGGAAACGGATGGGGACGGGAGAGTTCACTTCTTGACACATCATTCAACCATCCTGACATATCACAGATACGGAATGTTGAAAAGATGATCGCCTATGCCAATTCAAAGGGCATAACGGTGTGGATCCACGCCTGGTGGAGCAGGGAGGGGATCAATAAAACCATCGGGGAGGAAAAGATGATAAGATGGTGGCGATATGTAGTCCAGCGGCTCCATGCCTACAATGTTATCTGGGTCCTTGCCGGGGAATATAATATGAACAATTACGGAGGATTTCCTCTCGATTTCTGGAACAGGCTTGGCGGAATAATAAAAGCAGAGGATCCATACAAGAGGATCATAAGCGCTCATCCCACACCGCCGATGTGGAGTGGCGGAGCTGAAGCACCTCAGTGGTCAACGGCTGAAGCCGTGCATAACCAGCCATGGCTTGATTACAATCAGAGTCAGACGGGACACGCACGCTGGTGCAATGAACTTATACCTGAAATCATAAACAGGGCTTACAATATGAAGCCGGCAAAACCTGTGGTAGTAACAGAACCATGGTATGAATTCATCGAAGGAAATCCCACAGCCATGGATATCAGGTTTGCAGCATGGAGTGCAGTTATGACCGGAGCTGCAGGACATACTTACGGCGGGGGTCATATATGGAGGGCGCATCTTCCGGAAAGACCTACAGGTGCAGGATCATGGCCGATGGATACTGATCTGACTACAAATACTATGCTATACCCGGGAGCTGTTTCTGTAGGCTTCATGGGCAAATATCTTCGCAAGATTGAATGGTGGAAGCTCGAACCCCGGCCCGGTCTTGTAAAGGACAATCCATCATATTTTTGTCTCGCCTCTCCGGGAAAAGAGTACCTGTTTTATCTGAGGTACGGAGGTTCAGTGAAAATTGACCTTAGCGAATATCCCGCATCGGCACGCTATAATTATCAGTGGACCGATCTTGTAAACAGCCGTGACTCTAAAAACGGGACCATCCCGGGAGGTACTGTTGTCGAAATAAAATGCCCTGAAGATTACCCTGCAATTGTTGATTTCAAGGACTGGGTATTGCATGTGAAGGCTGCAGAATAGAGCATATTATCAAAATCAGAGACTTAAAATGTAAAAGATCTTTATCCATGACCGGTCATGATCCCAGGAACACTAAACTGGAGGAATACATCAAGTCAGAACCATTCAATCAAATTACCTGGAAGTTAAATATTAACCCTCATACACATGAAATCAAAGATTGCAACAGCCGGAATATGCCTCATGTTCTCCTTGAGTCTGATGGCACAAAGGGAAACACTAAGCCTGAATGGAACCTGGGAGGTTGAAGAAAGCATTGATGCCGGAAAAATACCGTCAAAATTCGGACACAAAGTTCAGGTTCCCGGGCTTACGAACACTGCCGTCCCTTCATTTGAAGGAGTCGATAAGTTCTACAGCAAGGAATATTATTCGAACCGGTGGGTTCAGCCCACGCTTATGAAGCTGGATATTGATGCCGACACTATGAAGATCGGATACAGTCTTCAGAAAAGGAACTATTTCTGGTACAGGAAAACTTTTGAAACAAAGCCCGGATTTGAGGCAGTGATCCTTAAGATCAACAAAGCTCAGTTTGGTTCTATGGTACTTGTCAACGGTAAGAAGGCAGGCGAATACGACGGTTGTTTTTCATCCCGTCAGTATGATATTACCCCTTTTCTTAAAAAGAAAGGGACGAATGTAGTGATAGTCAGGATCGGAGCGCACCCCGCAGTTTTACCTCCCACAGTGCCTGCCGGCAACGATTTTGAAAAAAGGCACTGGACCCCGGGCATTTACGATGACGTCTCTGTTATCTTCACCAACTACCCGTATATAGAAACCGTTCAGGTAGCTCCCGATATCCACAAGGGAGAGATTATGGTCCAGGCGAAGGTCATAACCCGTCCGGGCACAGGCTCTTTCAGGCTGACAGGAAGGATAAGAGAGTGGAAATCAGGGAAAGAGATATCGGATTCAGCTAAAGATTTTTCAACTGAGGGAAATACAGGAAAAACAGTTGCATTCAGCATTCCCCTGAAAAATGCAAGGCTTTGGGCTCCGTGGGACCCTTTCCTTTACAGTCTCAATCTTTCTACAGGAAGCGACGATATGAATGTGCGTTTCGGGATGCGCGAATTCAGGTTCGACACCCCCACTAAAAGAGCATACCTGAACGATAAACTGATCTTTCTAAGAGGCTCTAACATAACGCTGCACAGGTTCTTCGATGATTCACTGTGCGTCAATCATCCATGGGAAGAGGAGTGGGTAAGGAAGCTCCTTACCGAACTGCCAGGGAAGTACAACTGGAACAGCTTCAGGTTCTGCATCGGTCCTGTCCCTGACAAATGGTTCGATATAGCTGATGAGGTCGGTCTGCTGATCCAGAATGAATATTTCATCTGGAGTTACAGACCCTACTGGGACAGGAACCTGCTGAAAAGCCATCTGCAGGACTGGATGCGCGACTGCTGGAACCATCCTTCAGTGGCATGGTGGGACATCAATAACGAAACCCGAGAAACCATACTGACAGAGTTGATTTCAGAACTCAGGCCTCTCGATCTCTCAGGGCGTGCCTGGGATAATGGATATAACCTCCCTGAAGGTGATGACGACCCGGTTGAAGACCATAACTACAAGTTCTATTCAACCCGGTTCGGAAGTGATTCCTGGAACCTGCAGAAATTTATGAACGGTATGGCAGAAAAAACGACAAACTCACCGCATCCGACTGCCCATGCCTGTGTGCTTAATGAATACGGATGGCTGTGGCTCAAAAGGAACGGACAAAAAACTCTGCTTACGTCGCCGGTCTATGACTCCATTGCCAAAGGATATTCAAACCAGCAGCGGCAGGAGCTGTATGCCTATCTTTTAGCAGCCGAAACGGAATATTTCAGGGCACACCGTAACTACGCGGGGGTCCTTCATTTCGATTACCTTACAGGCGATTTTCATGGGGCAATCACGGGTGATATTTTCAGGAATCCGGAAACCCTCGAACCTGTAAAAGTGTATGATGATTACTTTACCGAGATATTCAAACCACTTGGTGTATATGTTAATTATTTTCCTGCCGGTGTACTGCCCGGTGCAGAAACAGAAATTCCTGTCATGCTGGTAAACGATGAATACCGTCGTATCTCAGGCAATATTGAACTTAAGATCATTGATGAATCAGGTGAGGAAGTTGCAAATTCGTACGGTCCCTTCAGCATTGCGGAGCTGTCACAATACACCGGTAAAATAAAGATCAGGATGCCCCTGAAGGAAGGTTCTTACCGGCTGCATACTTATGCAGTTCAGTCTGACGGATCAAGGACACTCTGCAGGAGAAAAATCAGTATCACAGCAAAAAGATAGATCAGGTGCCTGAAATTACTCTCTCCATGTGGCTTCTGTCAATTCTCAGCGCCATCTTTATCGGGATGGCAAAAAAGGGGTGCAGGGAGTAAGTAACCTTGTAGTTCCACTGATGGCATTCATACCTGATGGAATTACCTGATATCTTACTGGAAATTATTCAGGACAACGTCTCAAAACAAATAAATAACTCATAATATGAAACCCACATGTTTTGCAAACTCAAACACTCATAAATATAATTTTATAAAACATGTGTGGTTCCATCATACCTTTAAAATCAAAATTATATTATGATGAAAATTAAAATCACCATTTCAATCTTCTTATTAATATCCATGTATTCAAATTCCCAGATAAACAAACCGTACATAGCTACATGGGAATCAATTGACAGTCATCAGATGCCTACATGGTATGAAGATGCAAAAATAGGTTTAAGCATGCACTGGGGAGTCTATTCAGTGCCTGCATGGGCTCCGCGAGAAGGTGAGATTTCGTATGCGGAATGGTATGGATTCAGGATGCACGATCCTGAAAATCCTACAATGAAATATCATCAGGAGAATTACGGCAGCAGAACTTATGACGATTTCATTCCTGAGTGGAAAGCTGAAAATTATGATCCGGAAGAGTGGGCAAAATTCGCACAAAAGATGGGGGCAAAGTATATGTTTATTACTTCAAAACACCACGACGGCTTCTGCCTCTGGCCTACCAGGTACACCGACAGGAATGCAATGAAAATGGGCCCTCAAAAAGATATTCTGGGCCGGTATTTTGCTGCTGCAAGGAAATACGGACTAAAAGTTGGCCTTTATTATTCACTTTATGAGTGGTTTAATCCACTTTATACCGGCAAGGATATTCCTTATGCCGGACTCATAATAATGAATAATTATGTCTCTGATTTCATGATCCCTCAGATAAAGGAACTTATTGACCTTTATCACCCCGACTTTTTCTATTTTGATGGTGAGTGGGATCATCCCGAATCATTCTGGAAAATGAAAGAAGTTGTAGCCTACTATTATAATGAGGCTGCGAAGAACAATCAGGAAGTATTTGTAAATGACAGGCTCGGAAAGGATGAGCGTGGGAAACACGGTGATCTTTACAATGTTGAATACGTGTATGAAAAAGGAAGTGAGGGGCTTCTGACCCATAAATGGTCGTACTGGCAGGGCATTGCCAAAACTTTCGGCTATAACCGCGATACCGACCCCATGGACTGTCTTTCTCCGAAGCAGTTCATCGACAAGGTAATTACAGGTGTGAGCCGGAATGGAAACTTTGATATTAATGTAGGACCCACAGCTGCCGGATTAATACCAGACTATGAGCAATACCCGTTGCTTCAGCTTGGCAGCTGGCTGGAAGTAAACGGCGATGCAATTTATGGCACCCGTCCATGGAAAAACCAGAATGAAGGTGATGCCTGGTTCACTTCAAAAGGAGATTTTGTTTATGCAATCTTTCTTAAATGGCAGGGGGAGAATTTCAACCTGAAATCTGTCAAACCGGTAGCCGGATCAAAAATCAATATGCTCGGTGTACCCGGCGACCTGGAATGGAAATGGAATGAAACTGAAGGACTGACAATAAATTATCCGCGTCATAAGGCAAGGCCGACTACATGCAGTTACGCATGGGCATTCAGGATAAAGATAAAATAAGTTCTAGAGAAAGATTTGCCTGTGAATAAAGCAACAATGATATATATCAACTATTTAGTTGATATATATCATTAGTATAGGTAATTAATATCAACCATTTAGTTAATTAATATCAATAAATAAATTTACAAAAGAATGAAAAAAATGCTTGCAGTTATATCAGCATTTTGTCTGCTATCCATGTCAAATGCTTTTTCTCAGGACAACAAAGATATCTGCCTGCTCGTTCGCGGCGATGATATCGGATCATCCCACACAGCAAATGTGGCATGCATTGATTCATACAGGAATGGTATCATGCGCTCTGTAGAGCTGATGGTTCCGGGTCCATGGTTCCCTGAAGCTGTAAGGCTCCTTAATGAAAATCCAGGGCTGGATGTCGGTGTGCATCTTGTTATTACCAGCGAATGGAACGACATCAAATGGCGTCCCCTCACCTGCTGCCCCAGCCTGGTTGACAAAGATGGATATTTTTACCCCATGATCTGGCAAAGAGATGATTTCCCTAAAGGAAGTGCCCTGAGGGATGCTCCCTGGAAAATTGAGGAGATTGAAGCAGAATTCAGGGCTCAGATCGAAATGGCAAAGAGGCATGTGCCCCATGTCAGTCATCTGAACTGTCATATGGGATGTGAAGGATGCGACCCGCAAATTGGTGCTCTTGTAAAAAGACTGGCTGAAGAATATGGGCTCAACGCAAATCCCCGGGAAAAGGGTTTTAAAAGTATAGCCCTGTGGGACAGGAATGATACAACAGCAGCGGCAAGAATAGAGTCAACCGTAAAAACCCTGCAAAATCTCAAGCCCGGCAAATATCTGTTTATCGATCATCCCGGATATGACACCCCTGAAATGCGTGCAATCTGGCATACAGGTTATGAGAATGTTGCAGCTGACAGGGATGGAGTGACAAAAGTTTTTACAAGCACAGAAGTAAAAAAAGTATTGAGTGAAAAAGACATTAAGCTTGTTTCTTACCGGGAAATTTTAACGGTAAAGTGAAAAGAATGAATGTTCGGACATCTTTTCCAGGTGTGAAAACAATCTAGTTTGCGTTTTACTCCAGCCCCCTGGTTCTAAGCACTGTCCCAGGCAGCGAAGGCAACTGGTTAACCGGTTTGTCGAGGTAAAAATAAGCCGTTGAACACCAGTCGTCGGAACGGTAGAAATTTGTCCACCCGTCAATTAAATCAGGGCTCTCAAGATTAACCGGCTGGTCCATATCCATTAACCTTATGAAAGTATTCTGATCCTGTACAGTAACGGGTATTAGGGGTACACCATTTTTGAGCATTTCAATAACAACCGGTTTGGTATTGCCTCCCATAGCCTGGATAGTCACACGGATATCGGTGCTGAACATTACCGGGTCAGGAATATGTAAACGGTAAAATGCCCAGTGGTCCTTTTCGGTATCGGCAACAAGGCATCCGGAATAGCGGTTGACATAAGCACCCTGCCCCCAGGCTGTGCCGATATAATCCTCTGTGCCTGTTCCTGTCAGGGTCGGCAGGCCATCATCACCGTCGAGGTACATTTTTACCTCACCCTCACCCCACCATGATTTCTGGTAAAGCGGATTAGCCATAACACCAAAGCTTACTCCAAGGAAACGGCCTCTGCCTTCGGTTCTGGGCAGTATTGTATAATCCACACCCGGAACTGTTGCTGTATCGCGGTTCCAGAAGCAGTGGAAATAGAGATTGTCGGGGTTCCAGCTTTTTATCGTAATAAAATTGATGTCATAGAAGAGCATTGTTAAATCGGTGCTTCCTTCGTTTGTTATGACAACTCTAGCCCCGGTTTTAAAGGGCATTGGGATAAAACAGTTAAATGAACGACTCTCGGGATTGGCAAAAAGTGCGTTTTCATAGGCGACCAGGCGTCCCAGCCCGTTGCCGAAAAAGTCACCGAAAGGAGCCGATACGGCAGGTTTATCAGCGCCATCCCAGAACATCTCCAGTTTTAATGAACGCAGCATCTGTGGCGACCGTTCGCGTATCGTAAACCACATCCGTGTTATTATACCCGAACCCTTAACATTCATTAGTTCTTTCGATTCTCCTGCTTTCAGGTAATCGTAAGGATGACCCTTTGCACCTTTGTTTTCGGAACCGCCGGTACCTTTTCGCGAAGTCGGATTTTCAAAACTGTTCCAGCGGGTTTCAATATCCTGGTACCTGAAAAGCGGTTCATTCAGTATCTGATCTGAAGACTTGCTTCGTTCAGTCTGACAGGAAAGAAATAGCAGCGAGAGCAGATAGCAGGGAATCAGTAACACTGTAATCTTTTTCATGTTGTAAATATTTAATTATTTTTCCATCAGTAAGATCATCCAATAAAAAAACAGCAACCCGGAAAATTTTGAATGCCTGTCAAAGCCATTCCTCACCATATTTAATTTATATAGACATGTTCATAAAATCTGACACTCAATCTGTCAACGCAGCCAGGGCTGCACCAATTAGACCCGATTGAGCAACTTCGGTTAACTCAAAATACCTCTTCCGGTCTCCGTTAAGGAATTCATTAAGGTATTCTTCAAATCGGGTCCGGAAATTGTGAAGTTTATAGAATGTGGTTCCCTCAACGGTTATAAGAATCGGTTTTTCAGGAATCTTTCTCTTCCCGCATTTCAGGATAACTGCTGCCATACTGCCTGCAACCAGTTTTGAAGCCCTGTCAATAAGTGTCTCAATTATTCGCCTGCAGCTGTCAGAATCATTTCTCTCCCTGATTATATTAACAAAAGGGTGCCCATGCGAAATCTGCCCGGCTGCATATGAATTGGCATCCCATGTCTGCAAATAAGCCAGCTTACTGATAGCTTCTGCTGAAGATACTGAGAATACACCTTCTTTTGCTGCCGCTTTCAGAACATGCAGCGTTAATCCTCCGAAATATCCTCCCGAGAACATCTTTTCAAACTTATAACTACCCGGATCAGATGTGGTGTTACAAAACTGAACATCAAGTTCAGTTTGCGGAGGTCTCCTGAAATCACCTGATTCAATATTTATTATCTGGCTGCCCTCTTTTTTTATTTCCGGTTTCTTAAGAATATTGATATTTTGTTCAATATAGCATGTGTTGGAACCGGTTCCGAGAATGAAGCCAATGAATGAATCATACCGGCGACCTGCAGATGCAGACTTTCCGGCGAGAAGAGTAGCTACGGTGTCATTGAGCAAAACGATCTTCTTTTCAGGAGTTCCCAAGGTTTCCAGTAGTCTTTTTCCTATCATCTGTCCATGCACTTCCGGAGCCTGTACTTCTTTGCAGAACTGAATCAGACGTCCGTCCCTGTCAGGGAATATTTCAATCGGATAGGAGAAACAGAAGCCTATCCTGTCAACTTTCTCAGCAAGTGGTCTGATATAGTCTGCAACAGTCCTGAAAAACTCACTGGCACTGATTTCCCCGTCAAGGCCGGGCATTTTATAATTAACGGTTTCAGAGACTTCCACTTTCCCTGTACCTGATATTGAAACAACTGCTGCCCTGAAGTTGGTACCTCCGGCATCGATAGCCACGACTGGTGTATCTCTCAGAAAATCATTTTCAGCTTCAATAAAAGTCGGGATCATCCGGAGAGCTCCTTCCCTGCCCTCAAGGCCGTAAACCATATCTTCTGTGAAAGTTTTCACAAGATCATCCATGTCAGGATCTGAGGCCCTGATCCTGTATTTTTCGAGGAAGAAATCAACATTGTTCATAAAAACTGCCTGCTTGTATTTCCTTTAATTGGAGATATTGATCTTATTTCTTTCAGTTACTTATTAAGAGTTATAATCCTATATGTCTTCATCTGTTTCTGATTCAGATCAACTGAGATCATATTTTCCTTTACGGGGATCTCCTGAATGTCTGTCTCCACATGTGATGAATACATAGCTTTTAAAATCGAATGATGAAACCGGATATCAGATGTTACGGGACTATCCCCCATATTCCAGAACCTCATCGTCACACCAGCATCTTCGCCCGGTTTTAGTGTCCAGAGGATAACGTCCCTATTATCATTGGTAAGAAAAGAGTATTTACTGCGGGTAAGGTCTCCTGTTGAGCCGGTCATTGCTGCAACAAGAGGATTCTGATGCTCGAGGGCAAACCTCATTGATTCGCCTGCATTAAACCGGTGGTTATGTGGTAAAAGTGAAAAAGACTGATGGAAAATGGTATCGCCATCCTGTCTTATCATCCCAAGGTTTTCATTAACCTGGCCACCAACAAGGATATGCACAACTGATGAATTCTGATCAAGGTAGGAAGGGGTGCTTTTCCCCAGCCGGAAGAAAAGGCAGTCGGAATTGGATAAAGTAATTGATTCTCCTGAATTACCAACATTAAGGAAGTGATTCAGCGAGAGATAATCATACCTGGCCATTCTGTCGGCATAATGACCTCCTGATGAGGCAGTTTTTGCCTTTATCACAGCTCCGACCTCTTCGTGCCATACTTCCGGGCTTTCGATATTAAAGGCAAATGACCAGTGTAGCAACCCATCAAAATTCTGATGTATTGTATTCTGAAAGTCAATCCGCGGATCATCCGCGTAGAATGTAATAATGCTTTCATGGTTTACAGGATCCCGGGAGCTGCAAAGAATCCTGATATGATGGTTATCTTTTCCAAGGATCCTGATCTTTGCCCCGGTTTCATGATTTATGCTTCCCAAATCGTTTAAAAGTCCATTTGTCCATTCTTTTTCCAATCGTTTATCGAAAAGTGAAGAAATTGCACCCGACTTTGATATTTTTACCCGGTAGAACGGAGTTTCAAGCCTGTTTCCTGAGAACCTGAAAACATTCTCTTCTGAACTGTTTATTTCAGTTTCAAGCCTAAACAGTTTATATCCAACGGAAGGAATGTCCTCAACCCACACCCTAAGAATTCTTTTCCCATCTTCATTTATTATCCTGCCTTTGTATATTTTTCCGCTTTCAATATCCTGTACCGAGTTATAATCTTTTACTGCGGGTATTTCAACAGAACCATCCCGCGTCCAGTTAAGCGGATTGAAGACACAGGCGACATCTTCCGCACTGCCTGAATTTATTCTTCTTCCCAATTGATTGAGTGAGACAGAAAACAGAGTATCCACATAACCAGCTACTTTTTCCTGCTGGTCACGCATATAACCGGCAAAAACATGCCTGTCGATGGGGCCATCAGCCGTCCACCCGTGAAGGTTATAAACACTGATCCCATACAGGAAGTCCTCCTTTTTCTTTTCAAGTACTTCCAATGCTATTTTATCTTCCTCAAAAGCAACTGATGCAAGTGCTTCAGCTGTACGGAGTTTTTCCATGGAACGTTTTAACTTTCCGCTCACTTCGGCCAGAGATGCGAGATTGATATCCCATTCATTTCCGTATGAGAGTGAGATACCGGGCAGCCGATTGCCATATTCTTTTTCAAAATGTCGGAAGAAATCGATCTGGTTTGAAAGATACAGCTTTGTTCCCGGCAGGGTACGGTGTGCAAGTCCCCATACAAGATCGTATGAATAATTATGAATGTTATCCCATCCCTTACCAAAGGCTCCTGCAATTTTATATGGATATCCTTCTGAATCACAAAGCTTTTCCATTTTCTGAACTGCAATAGTCGGTTCAAGCATTTCGGCGTAGCCGCCCAGATCGGCATTCCAGCCATAGTTTGAGTACCACTTCATAAGTATCTTGCTGCCATCAAGTCCGGTATACCAGTATATCTCATGATCACGTTTCCCTATAGTATTTGTTTTTGTTGCGCAGTTACATACACCCTTCCAGCTGTAACGTGCACCCGACCCTGCCCATAGTGAAGCGAGTCCCAGTGGTATTGTGGCATTTTCCTGACAAACGGCCAGATCTATATCGATCCCATACTTCCTTTCAAGATAACCACCATAATAAAAGCTCCTCAAAACAGATTCCGCTGTGGATGCTCCATAAACGGGGAGCGTAAAATTAAACGGGATGCTCATCTGTCCGTTTTTCACCTGATCAATGATCCTTCTGAATAAACCTTCCGGAGCTCTTTTCTCAAGCATGTAAGGTGTCCATGCAACATCAAAATTCCATTTGCTTCTTGCCTCAGGTGCATTGTCTCTGGTATCTTCTCCTATCTTAAGATAGAACCTTGCCATATCGAGGTTATACCTGTACCAGTCTTCCTCAGTACCATTCCACATAAGGTCCGTGTGAGTATCATTGCCTAGGTAAAGATGTTTCAGCGTATCCTGTCCGGATGAATCCATGAACGGTACCAGCAATACTGAAACAAGAACAATGTTCCTGATCATAGTACACTTTTTATTGATTCCCGAACCTTTTTTTTGCTTCTTCCAGAATGGCAACAGTGGCTGTTGCACCTGATCGGGTAGCTCCTGCGGCTCTCATCTTAAGCAGGTCATCGAGTGTGCGAACACCTCCCGCGCATTTCACCTGAACATTCGGTCCCGAGTACTTTCGCATAAGTTCCACATCGGATATTGTTGCACCCTTATAATTAAAATTTCCGTCGGGCTGTTTTACAAAGCCATAACCTGTTGATGTCTTTACAAAATCAGCTCCTGCACGCGTACATATCTCGCACAATCTGATCTTATCCTCATCGCGGGTAATAAAATCCGTTTCAAAGATCACCTTTATTATTGCGTCGTTCTGATGACAGGCATCAGTCAGGCTTTTTATCTCCTGCTCCACATAATCCCAGTCGCCGCCAAGGGCTTTACCAATATTAATCACCATATCAATTTCCTTTGCTCCGTCGGCACAGGCCTGTTTTGCCTCATAAACTTTGACGTCGGTCGAACTGTTGCCGTGGGGAAATCCTATTACACAACCGACTTTGACATCGGTCCCTTTCAGCAGCTTCACTGCTTTACGTACCGCGTAAGGTTTCACGCAGACCGATGCCACATTGTATTTTGAGGCTATCGCGCATTGCTCTTCAAGATCTTTATCGGTATGTGTGGGCTGAAGGATCGAATGATCGATCATTTTTGCCAGTTCTGATACTTTAGTCATCTTATGAAATTTACAACGTTAATAAGCTCACTCTTTAAATCTATTCAATACATCAAAATTAACATAATAAATTATATGTCAAAAAAGGAGTCACTTCAGCCATAATGATCTGTTAATATGTGCCTTGATTTAAAACAATCATCCAATTGCACAATTCAGGGAGTCATGACCTTTTAATGTTATCACCCGATTTTGACTTCCCCGGTAATTCTATTATCTTGCAATAAACAAATGAGTTCTGCATATGAAGAGGAGCAATTTTCTAAAATCGGTTTTATTTGCACCAGCAATGGTTTCAGGCTACAACGGATTCTTTCCCGCGGCTTCCGGGACATCAGGGATCAGAAGACTTAAGCCGGACCGCCGGTTCACTCTGTGGAAACCAGATTTGGATCCGGCATATCAGGTGAGTCTGAATGAGGTGGTTCTGGTTGAAATGACTCACGGGATGCCGGACCTTGTTACACGCGACGGCACTTTCAGGGAGCCCGGACCTGAAAGTATTATAAATCCGCAAACAGGACCGATTTTTATTGACGGGATAGAGCCGGGCGATATGCTCGCAATAGACATACTTGAAATAAAGGTTGGTGACTGGGGTTACTGCAGCGGACAAATATTCGAACATAAGGATGGTTATGTGATCATTTCCAAATCCCTGAAGCTTCCCATGGAGCCTATGCTGGGATGTTTAGGGATTTCACCTGCAGAAGGTACCCTTGACACGAGGGCACCAGGTGATACAGGCGGTAATATGGATTGCAGAGAGGTACGTTCAGGAAGCAGTGTTATTTTCAGGGCAAGGGTAAAAGGAGCTCTGGTTGGCATGGGCGATGCACATGCACTCCAGGGTGATGGTGAAATAACCGGTCAGGGAATTGAGACGGACGCGGAAGCCATAGTCAGGTTCCGTAAAATAACAGGATTTTCATGCGATCGTCCGGTAATAATAAGGAATGATTCATTTTCAACTGTCGGAGCCCATAAGGATCTTGAAGAAGCTGCATGGCAGGCTACCGATGATATGGTAAAGCTTGTACAACAGCTGACGGGAAGGACTGAAAAAGAATCAAGACTGCTCGTGGGCCTTACCGGATTGCTGAAAATCAATCAGATAGTTGATCCGACCAAAGGTGCAAGAATGGAGGTTCCTTCATGGGTATTCGGAATATAAAATAAATGTGATCATGATAACACTCATAAAGCTTTTCTTTATTCTGGCATTCTGTGCCATTTCCGGGAATCCCGGGCCATCAGGATCAGAACTGGCATATTGCGATTTTTCAAAGGTAAAACCCGGGAAATTCGGGGGATTTGCTGCAAGAGGTTTTCCCGAATATCACCATGTGCCAAGGCATTTTACTGACGGATGGTCGATTGTCAATAACAGGGGCCCTGAAGAATGGAAAATAGTTGAATCTGACGGGAAACACTCCCTTTATTATCTTGGTTATAATGCCTCCGTTTGGACCAGTGGATTTACTTATCCGATTCTCTGTTACGGAGACATTCTGTGGAAGGACTATACCCTTGAGGTTACCATGACACCCTTAGACAGAAATGACATGAATGGAATCATTTTCCGATACAGGGACGGCCGTCATTATTATCTTTTCGCTTTTGGAACTGAAGAGAATGTGACCCTCAGGTACCGAGACGGTGAAAAGGGATTCAGGGAAGACGGCTGGCATGAAATTGCCAGCTCAAAATTCGCCACTTATCCTGAAAAATCATACATACTCAAGGTAGAGGCGGTGGGCGACAAGATTCGATGCTTTATCGACGGCCGTGAAATTTTCAATGTCAATGACAGCCGTTACGAAGCAGGCAAAATTGGGCTTTTTGCCACGTCTCCGGTTGCCTTTCATGAAGTACGGATCACAGCCACTGCCGATGCCAGGCAGGAATATCATAATAAAAAATCTGAAGAGGAAGCCAGGGTCGAGTTACTGCGCGCAGAGAATCCAAAACCAATGCTTTGGAAAAAGATAAGCACAAAAGGATTCGGAGTTGCACGGGCTATGCGAATGGGTGATCTTAACGATGACGGCATTACAGATTTCCTTCTTATACAGAATATGCCGTTCTTCGGAGACAACTATAACCAGATAACCTGTATGACAGCCATTGACCTTGACGGATCGGTACTCTGGCAATATGGAAAACCTGATCCGGAACATGCATGGCTGTCGTATGATGTTGCGGCTCAGATACATGATATTGACGGTGATGGGAAAAACGAGGTTATCTTTGCCCAGGGACCCTGGATTAAAATACTTGAAGGAAAGACAGGGAAAGAGAAATCGCGCTATCCGGTGCCTTCATCAAAGATCCTCCCGGATGAGAAATCATGGCAGGAGTACAAGCACTATTACAGAAGGGACCTTCTCCCCTATCTTAATGTTGACTGTTTCTCATTCTGTGATCTCCGTGGAACAGGCAAACCGCAGGATGTAATAATCAAGGACAGGCATACCAGGCTGTGGGCATACACGAATAAGTTCGAGTTGCTATGGACTGCCACGGCCAACCTGGGACATTTTCCCTTTTTTCACGATGGCAACAAGGATGGAAAAGATGAAGTGTACATAGGTTATTCCAAATTTGATCCCAGCGGCAAAATAATCTGGTCACTTGATTCACTTATGGGGGAACATTCTGACGGCGTCTGTGTGGGGGATTTTACATTGAAGGGCGAACCCGACAGGATCTTCATAGGGGGCAGCGATGACGGGGTTTTGCTTCTTGACGAAAATGGCAAGATATTGAAACATCACAGGGTGGGTCACGCACAAACCCCCAGCGTGGGGCAGTTCCGTCCTGATATTCCGGGTCTGGAATTATGCAACATTAACTTCTGGGGAGAACCCGGAATGATAACACTTTATTCCTGCTCAGGTGAAGAGATTATAAATTTCGAGCTTTTTCACGCCGGGTCTCCTGTCCAGCCTGTAAACTGGAAGGGCGACGGTACAGAATACATCTTTCTGTCGCCCAATATCGTGGAGGGTGGCCTGGTCGACGGCTGGGGAAGAAGAGTAGTTATTTTCCCCGACGACGGCCATCCGGATCTTGCATGGACGGTACATGATCTTACAGGCGATCCTCGCGACGAACTAATAGTCTGGGACACTGAATCAATATGGATATATACTCAGGACAGGCCTTTCAAAGGTAAAAGGGTCTATAAACCATTAAGGCCCGTAACTTATAATGAATCGAACTATGCCACAATGTATTCATGGCCTGGCTGGAAATAACAAATTTTTATTGCAAATTTCATTTGTTGCAATTTTCGTTTTTTATTTTACTTTTACGTGCAACTAAAAAATCCGGAACCCTGCTGATCAATTTAAGAGGCAGGATATTAATTCACATTAACCCCATCCTTGACAAATGACTGAAAATAAACAGATTAAACAGAGCAAAAGCCTTGTTTTTGTTATTGCCACCATTGCAGCTACAGGAGGCTTACTATTCGGTTTTGATACCGGTGTTATTTCGGGCGCCATCCCCTTTTTCCAGAGTGCCTTCGGGATCGACAACAGCTGGGTTGAAATAATCACTACTGCCGGACTTGTAGGGGCTGTGATAGGTGCTATGTTCAGTGGCAGAATCGCTGATATCGTCGGCAGAAAGAAAGTCATTCTGACAGCCGCCGTAATCTTTATTATCGGAGCCGTATGGTCGGGAGCTGCTCCAAGTCCGCTGATGCTGGTCTTTGCCCGCCTCTTCCTTGGAATAGCAATCGGTGTATCATCCTTTGCCGTTCCCCTGTACATCGCGGAGATTTCTCCTACCAAAACCAGGGGAACCCTCGTGTCGATGTTTCAGCTTCTTATCACGATAGGAATAATGGTATCATATCTGAGCGATTCGGCATTTGCAGTGCCTGACGGACATCCTGATTACAATTCATGCTGGAGGCCGATGTTCTATGTAGGTGTAATTCCCGCTATTATAATGTTTACGGGAATGATCTTCCTGCCGGAAACGCCAAGGTGGCTAATAAGTAAAGGTCATGAAGATAAATGCCGTGAGGTACTTCAGAAAGTTGAGGAAGCATCTCTTGTTGAAGAAGTTATTTCAAAGATGAAATATGACATTGAAACTGATAAAGCCAATAAGGTCAACTGGTCGGAGGTTTTCAAAAAATGGCTTAGAGTTCCACTTATTATTGCCGTTGGTATTATGTTCGTTCAGCAGTTTACAGGTATTAATACGATAATTTACTACAGTCCGAAGATCTTCCTGATGTCAGGTTTTGCCGATGCACAGGCTGCAGTGTGGGCATCGGTCAGCGTAGGTGTTGTGAATGTGGCGTTTACAATCTTGTCACTTTTCATGATCGACAAACTTGGAAGAAGAAAACTCTATTTCATAGGACTAACTGGAATGGTAGTGGCCCTGGTTTCTATGGGAACATTTTTTGCACTTCAGGCGACACTCGGGGATTCGATTAAATGGCTTACCATCTCTGTCATGTGGGTGTATATCGCATTCTTCGCAATAAGCCTTGGCCCTCTTGGCTGGCTGATAATTTCTGAAGTATTCCCTTTAAGTGTAAGAGGTATCGGCTCGAGTATCGGAGCCCTTTCAAACTGGCTTTTTAACGGTGTCGTTGCATTTACTTTCTTCAAACTAGTGAAGGGTCTTACAATGCCAGGGACATCTATTATACTTAAAGGTGAAGACCTTGGAAATCCGGCTGGAGCATTTTACCTCTATGCACTGGTCGGCATATTAAGCATAGTCTGGGGATACTTCTTCATCCCAGAGACAAAAAATGTTACTCTTGAGAAAATCGAGGAGCACTGGAGGAAAGGAACAAAGCCGAAGGATATACATAAGTAACCTGTCAAAAGGGACACTGAAATCCACAGGGAAGACAAAGTGAAGCACAGAGATGTAAGGATGTAATTATACGTTTATCTCTGTGCTTTTCTGTGCTTTTCTGTGTATACTCCTGAATTCCTCAGTGCGAGTTCTTAAGAAAAAATGTACCTTTCTCCTGAAACAGGATTAATTTCCCTCGCATTATTACTGCTCAAATGTCATCTTTCACACTTTCAGATCCTGCAGGTATTTATAGCATTCAATAAGATCCTGTAAAGGATCTCCGGGAGCCCTGGTCTCCATCTCCACTATCATTCCGTAATCTGCAATGCCGCTTTTCTTAGCTGTTTCAAGGAGTTTCTTCCAGTCGATTATTCCCTTGCCAGTTGGTACAATTTTCTTCTGTTCGGCATTCCAGTCATGAATATGAAGTGAAATATATCGTCCCGGGTATTTTGCAATATAATCAATCACATCAAATCCCTCTGAAACAGATGCAAGCTGGAACTGCATCTTAATAAGCTCCTTATCGAACAACCGCATTAATATGTCATAAAGCTGTTCACCGTTTACCACCGGACCTATTGAATGATTATGGTAAACCAGCTGCATACCTGCTTTCTTAACCTCAGAAGCTGCTTTATTAAATTCATCGGCAACAACTTTCCAGTCATCCAGTGTAGCATCCTTTTTAATCCAGGCAGCAGAAATAACGACATCACTCAGTCCGAGCCTTTTAGCATAATCTATCGTTTCATTAATTTTATCAGGCTTCAGCTCCGGATGCTGGAAGTGGCAGCTCTTGCAAAACATTCCGGCATCCTCAATTTTCCTGCGAAGATCTTCAGGGCTGAAAGCAGTAAGTGGGCCAAATCCGCTTTTTTCATAGCCTTTGGGGGAACACATCTCAACACCTTTGTATCCCACTGATCTAACTTTCTTCAGGGTACCCTCGAAATCCTGGCCGATCATTTCCCTTAAGCCGTATGACTGGAAACTCAAAGGCCAGTTGAACGGAGTTGATGCAGTACTAAAAATATCTGCCGGCATATTAATGGCTGCAAGCAAACCCATTGCTCCGGTGCCGAGAAATTCTCTTCTGTTGATTGTCTTCATATTATTAATGATTTAGTTGTAATAAAATTATAACTTATTTTCATTATATTTCTTCACATTATATTCGGAAATTTACTTGCTTATAAACTATCAATCTAAAAAAGATGATCAGAGCATATTGTGTCTTACTGATATTTATGTTGTTCGATGCCAATCTCTTTTCAAAGGACTTTCTCACAAAAGAATACGGAGTTGTGGAAGGACAGAATTCAACAGATGCAGTACAAAATACTGTTGACAAGTGTTATGATGAGTATGGTTACAGAGTAATAATCCCAACAATTAACTGGAAAATTAAGGTGTCTCAAAACGGGCACTATCTTATTATGGAAGATGTTGTGACTGGGTCCTTATTATAGAATCCATTTAAGTCGTTAAATCAATTAACTAAAATACATTTTATGAGAACTTTCTTCCTAAAACCTGGAATAAAGCAGCTGATACGGAATCATATTCTGCTTGTATTTCTTATTGCTGCCTGTCAATCTGCAAACGAAAAGGAAGTATCAGTGGAACAGTGGACCACCCATGAGATTACTCTGGAAAGTATTTCTGAATATCCAAATGGCTATACTGACATTGAAGTATGGGCTGTTTTCACAAACGACCATAACGACACTCTTGTCAGACCGGCTTTCTGGGATGGAGACAACAAATGGAAAATAAGGTTTGCACCTCCTGATACAGGTGCTATCTGGACATGGACTTCCTTTTCAAAGCCTTACGCCAAAGGCCTTTCCGGGATTAAGGGTTCATTGAGATCAGTACCATACAAAGGTAATAATGAACTTATCAAAAATGGTTTGCTGAAAGTTTCACCAGGCAAAAGGAACATTATTCATGCAAATGGCAAACCCTTTCTGGTTGTTGGAGATACTCCATGGTCGATCCCGTTTAGGGCTACGACCAGCCAGGTAAAGATCTACGCTGAGGATCGCAGATCTAAAGGCTTTAATACAGCTCTCCTTATGAGTGTCCAGCCCGATATGTACGCCGAGGGTCCGGATGCAAGAAATACCGTTATGGGATTTGCCAGAGGATTTGACGATCTGCATGAAGGACACCTCAACAAACTCAGACCCGATTATTTCCAGTACCTCGATTCACTGATGCAAATTCTGGTCGATCACGGGATCGTTCCTGTCTACCAGCCTGTCTTTCATGGATTCGGGTGGAAGGGCAAGACTGTTCTCGGACCAACGGCCGATCCTGATGAATATGCCAGGTACTGCAGGTATCTCGTTGCCCGTTACGGCAGCATGCCCGCCTTCTGGCTTGTAAGCGGCGATGCGCATGGCCTCGACCCGGGAGTGAAGCCGGGCGGGGAAATGATTGAAAAATGGGATTGCTATCATCAGCCAACCGGTATCCACTATAATCCCGCAGACGATTACCTTGCCTCATGGGCACAAGGGGACAGTTCACGCTGCTTCCATTACAACCGCTCATACCAGGATGAGCCATGGCTCGATTTCCAATGGGCACAGACAGGACACGACGGGAAGCACCTGTATCATAAGGTTGAAAGAATGTATGAGAATAAACCGGTAAAAGCATGCCTCAACGGAGAGCCGACTTATGAAGGAATGAATGCAGGAAGAAACGGACTGGGATGGTGGCAGGGGGAAGAGGCCTGGAACCAGCTCATGCACGGAGGCACTATGGGAATCGTATATGGAGCTGCATGCCTGTGGCAGTGGAAAATCACACCTGATGAACCGGGTTGGGATGCTTGGACTGACGCACCAATGTCGTGGGAGGATGCTTTAAAACAGGAAGGAAGCCAATATGCGGGAATGGTCTCAAAAGCATTCAGCGGCTACGATTTCGCTGATATGGAAAAACGTGCCGACCTGACCGGTGGCGAGAATTTACTGCTTGCCAGGGAAAACAGCTTCTATATCTCGTACCTTGAAAAAGGAGGGGAAATCATGATAAAATCGCTCCCCGCCAACCTGCCGGTAATATGGCTCAATCCCCTCACCGGTGATAAATCTGAAAAACTGACATCGAAGGAGGGTGATAACACATTCAGAGCACCTGACAATAATCCATGGGTTATTATTATCGGCAATAAAAAATTTTAAAGTTTGGATTGGCAAATTTTAAATACACATCAAGATGAGAAAATGTTTGTCATTAATTTTTCCCGCAGCACTTTCCCTTCTGATAGCGTCAGAGGGTCAATCGCAGGAAAATTACCTGTTTGACGGAACCACACTGAGTCTTTCCAACAGTAAGATCTCAAGAAAGATAGAAATTCGCAATGATTCTGTTTTTACCTCAGGATTATTCATGAATGGCAGTAGCCTAAACTACCTGGGCAATGAATCTCCGGAATTTAAATTTATTGCCGACGGGAAACAGATAAGCAGCCTGTCAGGCTGGAAGTTAAAAGGAACGGATCCTGTAACCGACGATTGCCAGGGTAAGGGAGTAGTCATAAGACTTTTCGGAACAGGTGAAGCGGAAGGAGTAGAAGTGGCCGTCACCTATCTGATGTATGAAAACCTTCCTCTTATCAGGAAGCATCTTTCATTCACAAACAGGTCGGCATCTGACATTAAACTTGAAGCTGTTGACAACGAGGCCCTGAATCTCAGCTTTGACTATATCACAACCTGGGTTTATCACAATTATGCACGAATGAAGCACCTGGGACCATATACCGGAGACTGGGATGATCCGGTTGTTGTAATTCACAATACCAACCAGCGCGCGGGAATAGCTCTAGGAAACGAGGCCCCGGGTGTTCTTAAGCGAACAGTATACCATACTACTGACAGGAATGCAGAAGCCGGACTTACACACCCCGGACAGGATTTCCCTTTCAGAAAATGGCTGAAGCCCGGAGAAACCTGGCAGTCGCCTTCAACCTTTATAGCCCTTTACCACGATACCGATGATGGATTCAGCGTGGTTAATACCGTAGTCGGTGATTATGTAAGGAAACATCTCGGAACCAGGATCTCAGCCATTAAGAACAAGCCTCTCTTTATATACAATACATGGTATCCATTCAGAACATTTGTAACCGACTCACTGATACGCGAGGTAGCAAAAGCTGCCTCAGAATGCGGGATACAGGAGTTCATTATTGACGACGGGTGGCAATACAACGTAGGAGCGAAAACCACAAATAAAGGATGGGGAGGAAATTATGGCGACTGGCATGTTGACAGAAACAAATTCCCGGGTGACCTTTCCTCAGTCTTTGATTATATCAGGTCGCTTGGCATGAAGCCCGGCTTATGGATGAGCATAGGTTCGGCGACGGAGGATGCCAGGGTGTATCAGGACCATCCCGAGTGGTTTGTGATCGACAGAAACGGAAAGACAGGTAATCTTCATACTACATGGGAAGCTCATGATTTTTTCACAAGCTGCTTCGGTACCGAATGGTTCGGCTATATAAAGACGGCCATTCTGGATCTGGTAAAGAAGCACGGACTTGCTTATGCCAAGCTTGATTTTTCAGTTGCAACCAGCGCTTATATTAATGATCCAAAAGTTTCAGGATGTTATGCAACAGATCATCCTTATCACAGGGACCATGAAGAATCATTTATTGTTATATACCAGAATGTTCTGAAGCTTTTTGATGAGCTTCATGCCGAAGCTCCTGATCTGTTTATTGATTGTACCTTTGAGACAGCAGGAAAGCTGCAGCTTCAGGATTATGCCTTCGCCAGACATGCTGAAGGCAACTGGCTCTCGAATATTGAAAATCCTTTTCCCACCGGAGCCCTCAGAATGAGACAAATGGCATGGTGGAGATCACCAGCGCTCCCTGCCGGCTCCCTTGTCATAGGAAACCTGCCCCTCGACAGCAAAAACTTTGAGGTAGATCTCAAATCGCTCATCGGCACTCTCCCTATAGTGCTTGGAGATCCAAGAAAGCTTACACCGGAGAAACGTGCATCGATAAAGAAATGGGCCGACTGGATGGTAAAAATGCAGGAAAAATATGATTATATGTCATTCAGGCAGGATCTTTCAGGTTTTGGAGAGCCGCGTGAAGGCTCATGGGATGGCTGGTCAAGGATCAATACCGACAGCCGGAAAGGAGGAATAATTGGTGTGTTCAGGCATGGGTCAAACGAAACATCAAGAATCGTTTGTGTTGAAAGACTTGATCCTAAGGCTCGCTATTCAGTATTGCTGGCTCCTGAAGGAAAAGAGATCGCTGTATTAACCGGAAGTCAGCTGGCAACCCGGGGATTCAGAGTTGAGCTATCTGAAAAATATGATGGTGATGTATTTGAAATCAGGCTAAAGCAATAACTCTCCAAAAACAATAATCGTTTAGTTTGAATCATGCTAAGAATAATACTTAACACAATTTTTATCCTTTCAGCCTTCAATTTGCTGACAGGACAGACCACATCCCAATCATTTGAATACAGGTCCATCGACAAAAGGTTCGTTCATCTTCCCGTTAAAACAGGAGCTGCTAAAACCTGGATGACTGTCAATATTGATGGGAAAATGCAGCAGGAATTTGAAATAGAACTGGCGCCTGCAGAACCGGATTTTTTTGCCACTCTGGAAGTCGGTAAATGGAAAGGAAAAAGACTTGATCTCATTGCCGAGACTGTGACCGGGGGATCTGAATGGAAAACACGCACCAGGTTGTCGGATGAGATGTCGGATGAAGATCTTGTCTACAGGGAAGAATTCAGGCCTCAGTTCCATTTCTCACCACGGCGGGGCTGGACCAATGATCCCAATGGACTGGTTTATTACAAAGGCATTTACCACCTGTTCTTTCAGCATAATCCGTATGGCACAAGCTGGGGAAACATGACATGGGGCCATGCTGTGAGCAATGACCTCCTGCACTGGACCGAAAAACCCGATGCAGTACTTCCCGATAAAAACGGAGTGGTATTCTCAGGATCAGCTGTGGTTGACTGGAAAAACACTTCCGGTCTGCAAAAGAAACCTGTTAAGGATAATAAAGGCAATATTGAAAATCCACCTCTGGTAGCATTTTATACTTCCACAGGAGCAAACCGGGGGAAAGGCCCCTCTGCCCAGTCAATGGTCTACTCCCTTGATGAAGGAAATACCTGGTTGAAATATTCCCGGAATCCGGTCATTCCACATATTGTTGGCGGCAATCGCGATCCAAAGGTCTTCTGGTATGAGGAAAAGAAAAACACTACCGGGAACCGGGGCAAGTGGATAATGGCCCTTTATATGGACAAGGAAGACTACGCGCTTTTTTCATCCGACAACCTCATCACATGGAAGAAAATCTGTGACATTAAAGACATGGGATGCAGTGAATGCCCTGATATGTTTGAACTGCCGGTAGATGGAGACAAAAATAATACCCGGTGGGTATTCTGGGGAGGAAACGGGAAATATCTGATTGGCACGTTTGACGGAAATACCTTTAGGAAAGAAGGGGGCCCATTTGACGCCAAACATGGCGGTAACGACTATGCAGCTCAGACCTATAGTGATATACCGGCCAGCGATGGCAGAAGGATAATGTTCTCATGGATGCAGGGCGGGCAATACCCCGGAATGCCATTTAATCAGCAATTTACAGTTCCCAGAAATCTTACGTTAAGGGAAACACAACATGGTATACGCCTTTATATTGAACCTGTAAGAGAGCTGGAGTTACTCAGAGTATCAAACACGGTTGCCATGTCAGTAAAACTGAAAGGAAAAGACATTCCGGTTAATATTCCTGACCTTAAGGGAGATCTACTGGATATTGAGCTTCTTTTCAATCTAAAGATCTCAGAATCCGTTGACACTTCTAAGACTATAAATGTTGAGATTTTCGGGCAGACCATATCCTACCGGAAAAATATAAATACTATCGAGATGGAAGGGATCAGGGCTCCTCTTACTCCAATGGATGGGAAAATAAAGATCAGACTTATCACCGACAGAACCTCGGTTGAAATGTTTGCCAATGACGGAAGTGTTCAGATTGCAAAATGTTTTGTTAACCACCGGAAATCGCCGGCAGGTCTGGCTATTTCAGGGAATCAGGATCTGGAAGGCTTTGAAGCCACTGTCTATAACCTCAGACCGGTCTGGAAAAGATAGCAGGGCAGCACCCATTTAAACAGAACTGTTCAGACTATAGCGAGCAGAGTGTGCATGATGAAGAGGTTGCGTCAAAAGCATCTGAACTTGTTTTGTTTTCCTTGGAGACCTTTGCGCCAGCCTTTGTTATCCTCAGTGGTTTAACCATTTATGTTTAACCACTAAGGAGCCAAAGGTAACACAATGGAACTCGAAGGACTTTTAATGCAGCCTCTTATATTGATGAAACCGGATAAATCTTTATAATTTTACAGTAGTGTCCGACTAATTGTAGTAATTGAGATGGAAATTGTTGATCCTCTTTTCATTCACAAACAGGTCGTCACTAACGGGACTTGCAAAAGCCAAGGTATGCAGAGCCTGTCTCTTTTTGCAGGGAGCTGGTTCACGATTGCCTGACACAGATTAAAATTTTGGTTAATCATACAGCAAGACGTAGGCAAGGTACATAATTCTTATAATAAATTACAACCAGGTATCGCCCTTTCAGGGCTTAAAATCATTGGTTTGCTTAGACCCCCGGTTGCACCGGGGGTTATTCACATTCAGTCACTTACGTGACTTCTTTGTCCAGCTCCTTCGCAGCTGTCCCATAGAGACAAGCGAACCTTACCTCCGGCAGATATCATTCTGGCAGAGACATGCTCTGAAAGAGCATCCTTCAACCGGTTGCTTCTCTGAAGGAGAAGGATGTGAATAACCTCCGGTGCAACCGGAGGTACTACTCTCCCCCAAGGCTATTCAGCTCCGAAGGAGCGACATGTAGGTAATCGGACAGTACTGATATTTTATCATTTAGGGTCCGACTTAAAGAATCTCATACTTTTAGTCGGACACTAGTGATAATTTTACAATTATCCTGTTCCCTCCTGAATAAGATATTCTTACATATCCGCCTTTTTCCAGGGGCACCCAGGTCCAGGTATTATTGATCCCTGTTTTATTTTCACTAACTTTTACCCCATTGACAGAAATCTCTGCAGGTTTCTCAGTCAGGCGGATAATTGCAGCCCCATTGTCATCGAAAGTGGTAAAAGATATCTGATCTTTTCCATATTCGACAGAACTGACAACCGATTCAGATTTTAAAAGGTGATTTTCAAATGGAGCAAGTTCCGGCATCGCTGCCATTGCCCTCAAATAATGCCTTATATAATCACCATACCCGTCGGTAAGCCATATATCATCACGTATATAACGATTTCGTCCGTCCGACGCAACTGTATATGTTGCCCAATTCAGGGTACGAATTGCATTCGTTGTATAAGTAGTATCGCCTGAAGCATCTGCATACATAAGCTCAACTGAAGCCTGTCGTGAAGAATGACTGTTTCCAGGAACCCTATAGACTGTCTGTTCATTCATCACAGTTACTTTGTATTTTTCATATTCATGATTACCAAGCTCTTTGTATGTCCAGTCGAAAATTCCCTTTACGTCCCTTTCCCAGTCAGGAAACAGATTTTTATGCTCAATTATAAATTGAGCAAAGCTGATTGCATTGGTCTGGGTATCACTCCATCCAGGAATATCCTCAAAAAACGGGCCCCATTTGTTCAATTTAAGCGGATATTCCTTCATCCAGCTGAGCATTGTTTCGAAAGCAGAATCATATATGTTTTTTCCGGATGGATCAAATTTCTCCATCTCTTCAAAAAGCATCATGGTGCATGTCCAGTTTGATGTATATAGTGCTGACTGAACAGGTTTCCCCGACCCATTATTACTGAAAAGTATTCCTGTTTCTCCGGTTTTGGCATTAACTCTGAATGGCAGAGGAGATCTTTCACTGTCACCTTTCTGAACATACTTTACCAGAGTTGAGGCAATCTTTTTTGCTGCATCAAGATATTTGGTATCACCAGTTATCTTATAAAGATTAACCAGTTCGTAGCCAAAATTTCCAGCTTTATCAGGTTGTGTTATCCATTTTCCGTTTCTCATATCCCCATCATAAATCCCGGAATGTATTTCGGTATTATATGGATAAGGAATAAATGGCCATTTATCATTTTCTCCTGAAAGGGATCTCTCGAGGTACGTATCAGCCAGATAGCGCATATTTTCAATAATTTCAGGATAGCCGGTATAGGCATAAAGCAAGGCCCATGAAGACAGGGCCATATTGATCTGGTCACCCCCAAGGCCCCTCATATCGTGTTCTGGTTTCCACACCTGATGATTCATATAGTATTTCAATCCGTTGGAATCGGTTTCCATATTATACCAGAAGTTCCAGACAAGCATAAGGCAGGTGTCGTATGACTCACCTTGATCTGAGGAAAACCAGGGAAGTATCGATTTATCGGCTTTGTTTATCCTAACGGGATGGTATTGTATCGTATCGCTCAGCAAAACAGTATCCGACACCTGGTTGACCGGAAATGAATGGCTTCGGCATGAATTTAATACTGCGAAAAGCAGACTGATGATCAGAAGATTTGGAATTTTCATCCGAAAATAATTGATTTCCATGGTCGGATGGCTTGCCCCGCTGCAGCGGGGGAACTCGTATGAAAGATCTTCATACTTGTTTGTGTTTGTTAAACATTCTCGTTTCATGTGAAAAAGAATTCTTATATTAGATTTAAACTAAAAGGTTCACATGGAACCCACATGAATTAATGTTTTTCATTTTTGATTGTGATTTTGTATCATGTGGGTTTCATACTATATTTAATTTATTACCAGCTACAAATAGGTTAATATTCTTTTGTTAAATTAATAACAATTCCCAAATTAATTAATCAATGAACAGGAGAAAATTTATCGGAAGCACGGCTCTGACTTCAGCAGGGCTTGGTATGAGCAGTATATTCCCACATGAAGTTTGGTCTGCCGGCATTCAGCCCAGCGATTCCATAAATATTGCATTGATCGGTTGCAGGAATATGGGTTATGGAGATCTTCAGCAGCATCTTTCAAATCCGGGAGTAAATTGCGTGGCGCTCTGCGATGTAGATGAGAATATTCTTAACGAGAAGGCGGCCGACCTTGAAAAGAAGTTCAGTCAGAAACCAAAGCTTTATCGTGATTTCAGGAAGCTTCTTGAGCAGAAAGATATTGATGCTGTGATAATTGGTACTCCCGACCACTGGCACTGCCTGATGGTAGTCAATGCCCTTCAGGCGGGCAAGGATGTATATGTTGAAAAACCCATGGCCAACACCATAGCAGAATGCAATGCAATAGTGAAGGCATCTCAGTATTACAACAAACAGATCGTTCAGGTCGGTCAGCAGCAGAGGAGCGGATTCGTTTTCCGGGAAGCGATGGAAATTGTAAAATCGGGAAAAATCGGGAAACTTAGAAGAGTTAACATCTGGGCAAATTTCACATACGGTGTCGGACAGCCGGTTATACCCGATGAACCGGTACCACCCGGAATAGATTTCGATATGTGGCTCGGACCGGCACCAACAAGATCATTCAACAGGAACAGGTTTCATGGTGTATGGAGAATGTTCTGGGATTATGGCGGCGGTTTGATGTCCGACTGGGGTGTTCACCTGATTGATATTGCTCTTTGGGCAAAAGATATTACGTCAGGCCCCGAAAAAGTGCTTGTTTATGGGGCTAATACCTTTGAGGAACCGAGGATGAGGGAGACTTTCGATTCTATGAATGTTATCTATCCAAAGGATGATTTCGTAATCAACTGGGACATGACTGCCGGCATACAGAGCGGACCATATGAATCACCTTACGGACTGGCCTTCGTGGGCGACCTCGGGACACTGACAGTTGACCGGAGCAAGCTTATCGTCAGACCGGAATGGGACAGCCAGGCAAAGAAAGGGAAGACAGAGGAATATAAATTCACTGAGGGAACTGAATCCCACGGACAACATGCAAAGAACTTTCTGGAGTGCATCAGAACAAGGAACAAACCAGCCTGTACCCCTGAAATGGGAAGAGCCGCCGCCATCCATGTCCATATACCGAACATTGCAGCAAGGTGCGGAGAATCAATGCTCCTCTGGGATGAAACAGCAGGAAGGTTTTCAAACAGTGAAATGGCAAATGGGTATATTACACCCGAGTATCGTAAACCATGGACATTACCTGTAATCTAATTCTTAACCACGGAGTCACACAGAGTTTTGCACGGAGTTGCACTGTTTTAGTACTCCACGAATTCCGCCGTGGAACTCCGTTTAACTCCGTGTAACTCTGTGGTTATATAATAAGAATCTCAAAATAAGTTACATAGCAGAACCAAATTGTAGAAAAATCATGGTAACAAGAAGAAAATTTATATCTGGATCAGCAATGGCTACTGTTGCTGCCCTGGTATCAACGGATGTTTTTTCCCTCCAGGGAAAAAAGAAACTCCAAAACTTTGGTTTTATAAGCGGCATAATTGGTAAAGAGCTTAAAGGTGACTGGAAAGCAGTCCTCAAGCAGGCCGCCTCTTATGGTTTCTCTGAAATTGAAACAGGCAATTATATGGGAGAGTCTGCCGAAAGCTTCCTTTCTTACCTTAAAAGCATCGGCATGAGTCTTCCTGCCGGAGGTTTTGAGTTTAAATCAAGCGATGATGAACTGAAAAGGAGCATGTCTCTCCTGAAAAGCCTGAAGGTTAAGTATGCTATCGTCTACTGGCCCTGGTATACTGGTGGTCCTTTCACACTGGAAGACTGTAAAAAAAGCGCTGAAAGGCTTAACTATCTTGGTAAAGTATGTAAGGAAAATGGCCTGATATTCTGCTGGCATAATCATAACAAGGAATTTATCGGGATGGAAGAAGGGCTGCCGTTTGATTACCTGATGAAGCATACCGACAGTTCACTTGTGTTTTGTGAATTGGACCTCTACTGGGTGAAAAAAGGTGGAGCCGATCCTCTTGAGGTGATGAAGAAGTATCCCGGAAGATTTCCTGTTCTGCATGTTAAGGATATGGCTCCGGGACCGGAAATGGATTTTGAATGCCCCGGATCGGGTATATTAGACTTCCCCTCGTTATTCAGGGAAGCCAACAAACAGGGAATAAAGCATTATATGGTCGAAAGAGATAATGTGCCTGACGGACTTGCATGCCTTAAATCCTCGGGACAGTATCTTAAAAACTTAAGCTTCTGATTATTATAAAGAAATAAAATTAAGCTTTCTTTCCATTTATGAATCATGATCCAGTTTTTAGGTGTCATGGCGGGAATCCCGGCAATAACAAGACTATTCTCAGAGCCGGCAATCTTTCAATGCTTTATGAAAATGGGAATATCCGTTACATAAAGGCCGGTTCGGATGAGATCATCAGAATGATATATTCTGCTCTACGCGACAGTGAGTGGCTGACTGTCATCCCTGAAATAAGGAACGAAATTGCCGAAATAAATCCGGACTCATTTAAGATAAGCTACAATTGCCTGTATTCTGACAAAGAGATTGAATTTGAAGCAGAATGCCTGATTGAAGGCAGATCAGATAATTCTGTCACTTTCAGCTTTGAAGGAAAGGCAAAAAAGACGTTCGAAAAAAACCGCATCGGATTCTGCATTCTTCACCCGGTAGAAACGTGCGCAGGAATACCCTGCAAAATTATCCATCCCGGAGGTATTGAGGAAATACTTTCTTTCCCTGTGGAGATAGATCCATACCAGCCTTTCAGGAATGTATGTGCCATGGAATGGATGCTAAGTGGCCTCCACTGCAGAATTGACCTCGAAGGTGATGTCTTTGAAACGGAAGATCAGAGAAACTGGACTGACGCTTCTTATAAAACATACTGCACTCCGCTTGAGTATCCTCATCCCGTTACTATCGAATCGGGCGACACCGTAAGGCAGAAAATTACCCTCATGGTAAGTGGGAATATTGAAGAACCTGAGAAAGCGGATACCATACTGGTAAGGTTAACCGAAGGTAATCTTCAGGAACTGCCAAAGATCGGAATTGGCAGGTCGTCGAGGCAGGAAAAAATAACAGACAATGAGATTAAAATTCTCAGGACGCTTGCTTTCGACCATTACCGCACTGATCTTTATCTGTTCGAAGACAACTGGAAAGATAAAGCAGCCTCAGCACTAATGGAGGCAGAACACCTGGGATGTCCCCTTGAGCTGGCATTATTTTTTGATGACAGGGCAATGGATCAGTGTATTGATATGATTGACTGGTTTTCCAATGCTCACACTGAAGTTTCTCTGATAATACTCTACGATAAAACTGAAAAATCAACTCCGGATTACCTGACCGATGCGCTGGGGCCGCTGCTGAAAGAGGTTTTTCCCGGTGTCAGGATTGCTGCCGGGACCAATGCCAACTTTGCTGAACTGAACAGGAACAGGCCAGAAACTGCCCAGAGCGACTATTTATGCTATTCAATACACCCCCAGGAGCACGCTTCAGATAATCTTACACTTACGGAAAATCTCAAGGGACAGGAATATACTGTCCGCAGTGCCCTGAGCTTTTCGAAAGGAAAGGGGATATGGATCTCGACGGTGAATCTGCAGAGAAGGTTCAATGCAAATGTCAGCAATTATGAACTTCCTCCTGCAGATAATTATTTCCCTCCCCAGACGGACTGCCGCATTATGTCGCTTTACGGAGCCTGCTGGACAGTCGGGAGCCTCAAATACCTCTGCGAATCAGGGGTCAAAGGAATCACTTGCTATGAAACTGTTGGCGAAAGGGGGATTATTCAGGGCGACTATGATTCCCGCTGGCCCGAAAGGTTCCCTGCAACCAGGGGAATGATTTTTCCGGTATTTTTCATATTCAGATATCTGGCCGGACACAGGCAGATGAAAGTCATTAAAAGCATCAGTTCAGACCCCCTCTATGCAGATTGCCTGGCGCTTACTGACGGCAGGCAGATCAGGCTGATCCTGGTAAACTACACCACCGAAATCCAGAAGGTAAACCTTACCGGCTGCACAGGAATGTTAAAGTTAAGGGAATTAAACGCTCAGAATTATTCTGAGGCGGCTACCGATCACCAGTGGACAGGAGAAAATACAGAAAAATCGCATGATTGCGCTGAAATTTTGAAAATTGAACCATTTTCCATAAACTTCATTGAGGGATGGTTGGCCTGATCATAACAGGAATATCATTTAAAATGCCATATGAGTCCCATCGTATTAATAAAATAAATTTTTACATAATGAGAAAAGGTATTTTGATGCTGATACTGTTTGATTCATTCATACAGGCAACAGGAATAAACCCGATAGTTCAGGAAAAGACAGACTGGAAAGTTGGTTTTCATTATAAGCTGAATGAAAAGCCAAAAGAATGGTACAGTGCTACAGTTCCGGGTGCTGTTCAGCTGGATTATGCAAAGGCAAAAGGACTGGGGGATTATAATTATGCAGAGAACTGGAAGGATTATCTTTGGATGGAAGATGTTTACTGGACATATAAAACGAGTTTCAAAAAACCCGGATTGGCTGAAGGGGAACAATTCTTCTTTGTTTCCAAAGGAATTGATTACCGGTTTGAGATTTTTTTAAACAATGTAAAGATATTTTCACAGGAAGGGATGTTTAAGCCGGTACAACTGAACTTATCCGGTAAATTACTGGCAGAAAATACCCTTGAGGTGCTTATCTTTCCAGTGCCTAAAATTCCCGGAACTCCTGAAAACAGTTATCGTTCTAATGCAGCTCAAAGCGTAAAGCCTGCTGTAAGTTATGGTTGGGACTGGCATCCGCGTCTGATTCCTTCCGGGATATGGGATGAAACATTTTTTGAGACCAGGAATCAATCATATTTAAATGATGTATATGTGGATTATGAGCTCTCAGATGATTTTCAAAATGCTATAATTCAATTGAAAGTAGAGGGTGAGAACCTGGAAAAAACACAATATCATTGGAACCTGACTGACCCGGCCGGGAAAACTGTCTTTTCAAAAAGCGGGGAATTATCAGGTTTGCCTTATGAAAAAATCGAACTTGAGAAACCGTTGCTCTGGTGGACTCATGATCACGGAATCCCGAATCTTTATACCTCAGATTTTATTCTGAAAAGAGGAAACAAGGTTTTGGACAGAAAGGTCGGAAAAGTCGGTTTCAGGAAAATTCAGCTTGTGATGCACGACGGAGCATGGAATAAACCCGATACTTTTCCAAAGGGAAGAAGTAATCCCCCTGTTACTATCGAATTAAACGGACGGAAAATATTCGGAAAAGGTTCCAACTGGGTAAATCCTGAAATTTTTCCCGGTATTATTACCCGCCAAAGATATGCAGGTCTGATTGACAATGCCATAAAAGCCAATTTTAATATTTTCAGGGTATGGGGTGGAGGAATAGTCAACAAGGAATCATTCTATGAAATCTGCGATGAAAAGGGTATTTTGGTATGGACCGAGTTTCCGCTTGCATGTAACAACTATGAAGGGACTTCTCATTATTTGTCAGTTCTAAAACAAGAATCGGAGGCTATTATAGAAAGGATAAGAAAACATGCCTCACACGCTATCTGGTGCGGGGGAAATGAACTTTTTAATTCCTGGTCGCGTATGACAGACCAATCGCTTGCCATCCGCTTACTAAACAGCCACTGTTTTCTGTTGGACCCGAAAACTCCATTTCTACCTACATCACCGGTTATGGGTATGGCACATGGTAACTATGTATTCAGATATTTTGACACAGGAGAAGAAGTATTTCAGAAAATGCCGCGATCCGTTGCCACAGCTTATACCGAGTTTGGTATGCCTGGCACTGCCTCTGTGGAATTATTAAAAATGATTATCCCCGAAAAAGAATTATTCCCTCCCAGACCAGGCACCAGCTGGGAAAGCCATCATGCGTTCAATGCATGGCAGGGTGATACCTGGCTGATGAAAGATTTACTGGAATTGTACTTTGGAAAAGCTGACAATCTGGAAACACTGGTCAGACAAAGTCAATGGCTGCAAAGTGAGGGATATAAATGTATTTATGAGGAGGCACGCCGTCAGAAACCGGTTTGCTCAATGGCATTGAACTGGTGCTACAATGAACCCTGGATCACGGCAGCTAATAACAGCCTGATCAATTATCCAAATCAACCCAAACCAGCTTTCTATGCGGTAGGTAATTCGTGCCGGCCATTTCTGGCAAGCGCACGTATTCCGAAATTCTCGTGGACAGAAGGTGAATCTTTCTCTGCTAAAATCTTCATATTGAATGATTTGTACGAAAATATTCCTCAAGACGGAATCGTTTCAATAAAACTCAGAGCTGAAGGAAAGGAAATAATTCTGCACAGGTGGGAGTTCGGCAAGGCAGAAAGTAATAAGAATATAGAAGGACCTGTCGTTCAGACAGTCCTTCCACAATGGAATACGGACCGGTTTGAGCTGATCCTGGAAGTTGACGGAAATGACCAGTTTTCTTCAAGATACCTCCTGCAGTATAAAAAGAAAGCGGTATCATAATGTAATGTCGGTAATATAAAACGGCCTCTGACTATAAATATCCAATAAAGGATTCATGCATAAATCTTCGAAATAATATTTCTTAAAACGCTCTCAGTACCACGTTATGTATTTAAAGAATAAGGAGTAGAATATGAAAAAGATCTTATTTCTCATAGTGAACATCATTGTGTTTCTGGCTTGCCAGCAACCAGATGATTCAACAGGAAAATCTTTGAGAGTCAGTAGAAATGGTCGTCATCTCGAGACAAATGAGGGCAAACCTTTCCTCTATTTAGGCGATACTGCCTGGGAGCTTTTTCATAAACTGAACCGAGAGGAAGCTGCCGAATACCTGCAAAACCGTGCAGATAAAGGTTTTACGGTGATACAGGCAGTTGTGCTGGCAGAAAATGATGGATTAAGAACTCCAAACGCTTATGGGGAAGTCCCATTAATCGATCTGAACCCGGAGAAACCAAATCACAAATACTTCGAACATGTTGACTTTATTGTAAATAAAGCAGAAGAGCTGGGCTTATTTGTTGGCATGTTGCCTACCTGGGGCGATAAAATACCTAACCTTAATCAGGCTGCAGGCCCGATAGTGTTTAATGAAAAGAATGCCAGGGTATATGGTGAGTTTCTTGGCAAACGATACAAAAACAAGCCCGTCATCTGGATTTTGGGAGGTGACCGTAACGTACATAACGACACTGTTTTTAATATCTGGAAATCAATGGCGGAGGGATTACGCTCCGGAGATGGTTGTAAACACCTTATTACCATGCATCCGCGTGGTGAGAAATCGTCAAGCGAGTGGTTTCATAATGAAGATTGGTTCGACTTTAATATTTATCAGAGCGGTCATGCCAGGCATTTCAATAAGGTTTATGAATACGCGGAACACGATTATTTGTTATATCCTCCAAAACCTTTTGTAGACGGAGAACCTGCCTATGAAGATATTCCGGTTAAATTCTGGGAATACTGCGATTGGTCCGACCCGTTAAGAGTTCCATCCAGCGTACTGGATTCAAATAAATTAGTGAAGGACCGCTCGCATTTTAAATCAGGTTATTTTACCGATTATGACGTACGGATACATGCTTACTGGAATTTGCTGTCAGGTGCCGCCGGTTACACCTATGGAAATAATGCAATATGGCAAATGTTTAAAAAAGGCGGCGAAATAGCTATTCCATGTCTGTACGACTGGCGTGAATCGATGGACAGACCGGGCGCTGATGATATTCGTCATATACGAAAACTGTTTGAGGCCAGGGATTTTTCAAAGTTAATTCCTGATCAGTCAATAATTTATGGCAATAATCCAAAAGACAGCACTCATATAAGGGCAGCCGTTGCGTCTGACGGTTCATTCTTGATTGCTTATTTATCTGCAGGACAACCCGTAACTGTTGTAATGAAAAAAATTGCCGGACCAAAGGCAAAAGCCTTCTGGTTTGATCCGCGTGAAGGAAGAACAAAAGAAATTGGTGAATTTGAAAGTAAAGGATTCCAGACATTTATACCTCCTTCTTCCGGAATAAACCATGACTGGATATTGGTGATTGATGATCTGTCTGCGAATGCAAGTATACCATGACATTTTCATCAAAGGTAACTGACTTACGTAAACCAGAAATCGAGGGATTTTGGTCATGAAGATCTATTGCCTTAAACCCGTAGATGCATTTCGATAAGAAACCAAATGTATTATAAACATGCCTCAAATCTCCTGCCAGCAAAAATATTTCTTATCTTTTACTCCCTTCAATATATACTTCAATGAAATCCTTTGTCATACTTCTAATGCTGATTTTCTGGACCATGCCCCGAATGCCTCAGCAGTCATCTTTCCCTGCAGAAATAGAATATAAGGTCAGACCTTATTACAGATACCGTACCGACGGAACTCCGGGAAGGGAGATAGTGTTGAAATTTTCAGGGATGACACTTCCCGCTAATTCAAAGATCGAAATTGTCGCAGGCAGGATCCGCGAATCAATTGAAACCAGAGAAATTGCACAAGATTCCCTCGCTGTTCTTCTTCCCAATGGCATAGGGGTAAGAGGGGATGCCCGGGTTGACATTACCATCAGAAATACAGGGAAAAAGGTCAGCAGCAGCATTACAGTGCCTGCTCTTCGCCACTGGACAGTTTTCGTATATCCCCATTCACATGTCGATATTGGTTATTCGAACACTCATGAGAACGTCGAGTTCATCCACAGGAGGAATATCGACGAGGGGATCAGACTGGCTGAACAGACAAAGGAGTATCCTGAAGGATCGCGTTACCTGTGGAATCCTGAGGTAATGTGGCCCGTTGAGAGATACCTCAGCAAAGCCACACCGGAGAAGAAGGCAGCCCTCCTGGATGCTGTGAAAAAGGGATTCCTCTGCCTCGATGCATCATACGTTCATGTAAATACAAGCATCTGCAGTGAGGAGGAACTTTTTCAGCTGTTCCGCAGCAGAAGCGAGCTCGAAAAGCTTACCGGGAAGCCGAATGACGTTCTGATCCAGGTTGACCTGCCGGGCATGTCATGGGGTGTTGTCCCGGTTATGGCCCATGAAGGTGTGAAGTATATTATGACGTTCCCCAATACGGCCAGAGGCAACAGCGAAATGACTTACCGGATGAACCAGAAACCATTCTGGTGGGTGGCTCAGGATGGCATTTCAAAAGTTTTATTTCTTCAGCCGGGAGGTTATGCAGTCGGACTTGCCAAGGGAGGCCTCACCGGAAGACCATGGTTCGGACAACAAGATACAGCTAAGATCCCGAAGGTGGTGAAAACAGATAATCCGCGCGAAAATTTCCTCGATAAACACCTGTTTACAGTACTTCCAGGGCTGGAAAAAGAAAAACATCCCTATGATATTTATGTGGTTACATGGGCAATGTGGGACAACTCACTTCAGGATGCAGATCTGCCTGAGGCAGTCAGATCATGGAATGAGGATTATGCATTCCCGAAGCTGATCATATCAGGCGGTCATCAGATAATGGAGACATATGAAAAGATGTACGGAAGTGTACTTCCTGTTGTAAAAGGTGATTATACAGAATACTGGACCGACAATATGGGAGTTGCCGCCAGGGAGAACGTGAAGAACAGAAATGCAAAGGAACGTCTTCTCCAGGCTGAAACGGTATGGACCCTTCTCCGGCCGGGAAAACCTGCACCAAGAAATGATTTTGACGAAGCATGGAGATATGTGATCCTTGGCTCTGAACACACATACGCTTCAGAGAATCCGTCCGATCCGTTCTTCTTTGAAGCCACATGGAACGCCAAGCAGAGATATTTCAGGGAAGCTGAGGAGCGGAGTATTAAGATGCTTCAGAATGCACTGGCGCCGGCAACAGATATTTCAAGGGGCGGGCTTGGTCCGGTGGAAGGCCCGTCAAATGGCGGTGTGACGGTCATAAACACTCATTCATGGGCGCACGGAGGAGTCGTTAAATTAAGTAAGCTTGAAAGCCAGAAAGGTGACAGGGTAATTGATGATTCCGGAAATGAAGTGCTTTCACAGCGTCTGTCAACCGGTGAACTTGCTTTCCTGGCGTCAGACGTACCGGCAATGGGCTCACGGCATTACAGGGTCGTGCCAGGAGAATGCTCACTGAAAAGCAATTGCATATCTATCGGTAAAACACTGGATAACGGTATTATCAGGGTGGAGCTGGACAATGCTGGAAATGTTATAAACCTGATAGAGTTGTCTACCGGGAAAAATTTTGCCGACAGGACCAAAAGCGGCGGGATAAATACATTCTGGTATCAGCCGGCAAAAGGTGCCGGGGAAGCCACTTCAGACAGGAATGCTGTTATGTCTGTTATAGAATCCGGACCCCTGCTTGTCGAATTAGAAATAAAATCAGAAACTGACGGATGCCGCTCTGTCACCAGAAGAATAAGACTTGTGCACGGACAACCATGGGTGGAATTCTCAAATACTGTCGATAAACTGCCTGTTATTGAAAAAGACGGAGTTCATTTCGGATTCGGTTTCAATATACCCCGAAGCACTACAAGGATTGATATTCCCTGGAATGTTATGCTACTGGAAGACGACCAGTGGCCGGCAGCTAACAGGGCCTGGATGCCCCACCAGCACTGGGTTGATATTTCGAACGAAAATACCGGAATCACATGGTGCTCTCCCGACGCAGCCCTGATAGAAAGCGGAAGCATTACGGCAAATAACACTGCCCCATGGGAAGGTAAAGGCGATATCTGGCCCTCAAAACTTCAGCAGAGTTCCCTGATCTATTCATGGGTAATGAATAACCACTGGTATACAAATACACCCCCGACCCAGGATGGTCCGGTAACATTCCGTTACATGATAAAACCTCACGGGGAATACAAAGCTGAAGAAGCAAACAGGTTCGGACTCGAACAGATGCAGCCCCTTGTCCATGTATTGTGTGATAAAAATCCGCTCGAAAAACCTCTTGTCTCAATTGATAACAGCAGGCTTTTCGTAAATATCCTGAAATCATCCGAGGATGGCAGTTCAATGATTGTCAGGGTCAGATCATTGTCATCCGCCAATGAAATGCTTGATCTTAAATGGCCATATAAAAAACCGGCAAAAGTATTTCAGTGTGACAAAGGAGAAGAGGCAGGCAGCACAGAAGTTTCAGGGGGTTTTACAGTGCCGGCAAACGGATCTGTAACACTTAAAGTTTTATGGTAATCCTATTCTTCGAATACCACAAAAGGCTCGCCCCAGACTTAAAATTGAATTAAAGACTATTGGTTGCGCAGAATCAATAAAGAGCCCGGAAAACAAATATTGAATTAAAAAATAAAGTTAATTTTAGAAATAATTATACTGAAGCCTGAAAGGTTAATGATTTCAACTCAACTAAGGAAAACTAACACTATTTAAAATGGTACTTGTACAAAACTATGCCCTTGCAGTCTTTTTGTGTGTGATCGCAATGATATGCTGGGGATCGTGGCAGAACACACGTAATATTATCGGTACTGACTGGCGGTTTGAACTGTTTTACTGGGACTATACTATCGGTATAGTGATCTTTGCACTTTTAATGGCTTTTACTTTCGGCAGTTTTGGGAATCAGGGCCGCAGCTTTATTCCGGATCTGGCACAGGCAGATCCGAAATACCTCCTGTCATCAGCAATAGGCGGCTTCATATGGAACATTGGCACACTTCTTCTTACTGCTTCAATAGCAGTTGCAGGAATGTCGGTGGCTTTTCCTATCGGCGGCGGCATAGGATGGACACTTGGCATTCTGATAAACTACCTTGGTAAACCCGAGGGCAATCCATCATTACTTTTCGGAGGTACGGCAGTGATAATACTTGCCATTCTGTTAAGTATGCAATCATACAGGAAGCTTGCAGGCCAGCAGAAAAAGCCTTCTTTCAAGGGAATAATGCTGGCTTTTCTGGCAGGGATATGCATTGCATTCTTCTACAGGTTTGTTGCATCGTCGCTTGCAACTGACTTTACACCGGCAGAAGCAGGCAAGATTAGCTCTTATACCGCTGTGGTATTTTTCTCCATTGGCGCACTTGTTAGCACGATAATTGTGAATCCTTTCTTCATGGCAAAACCTGTGGAAGGGGCACCGGTAAAAATGTCGCAGTGGTTCGGAGGAACAAAAAGAGCTCATTTGCTTGGTTTGCTTGGCGGAGCTATATGGTGTCTTGGTAATTCAGTCAGTTTTATGAGTGTTGGAGCAGCAAGCCCTGCAATATCCTACGGTCTTAGCAATGCAGCTCCTGTAGTGGCAGCCCTCTGGGGAATCTTCCTCTGGAAGGAATTCAGGGGTGCTCCGAAAGGAACCAATCTGTTGCTGACTCTGATGTTCGTCTTTTATCTGATAGGACTTATTCTTATTGTATATTCAAAATTTGCATAAAACTCACCTCATCCCCTAACCCCTTCTCCCTTCGCCTTCGCGTAGCCGCTTCGGCGGAACAAGGCAGGAGCGAAGGGAAAGCGAAGTGCCTGAAAGTGAAGGGGCTTTAAAGTCCCTCCCTCTCGGGGGAGAGCCTGCCCCGCCATAGCGGGGGATTTAGGGAGAGGTAAACACAGGTAGGGATTTAGGGAGAGGAAATAAACACCGGGGAGGGATTTAGAGAGAGGTGAATTGATGATGGGGAGGAATTTAGGGAGAGGTAAACTGGGCTAGGTATATACAAACAGACATTAGACATTTATATAGATAAAAATCAATAAAATGAAAAAGAGTTTATTTGTCATGCTGACAGCTGTTTTAGCTTATAATACAGCATTATCGCAGGAGAATCCGTGGAAAGGCCCATCCGTGGATCTTTCTCATGGCAGGCTGGTAGTATCCGAAAACAAACGGTTTCTTGTTCATGAGGATGGGACTCCATTCTTTTATCTCGGAGACACAGGTTGGGAGCTTTTCCATCGCCTGAGCAAAACCGACACGGAGAAGTATCTCGAAAACCGCCGTGCAAAAGGTTTCACCGTTATCCAGGCTGTGGTACTGGCCGAACTTGACGGACTGAATACACCTAATGCAGAAGGGAACAGACCGTTGATTGATAACGATCCGCTTAAACCTAATGAAGCATATTTTACCCATGTAGACTGGGTGATAAAAAAAGCAGGTGAAAAAGGGATTTATATAGGACTCCTTCCCACCTGGGGTGATAAGGTCGATACAAAATGGGGTAAGGGTCCGGTAATTTTCAATAAGGATAATGCCTTCAGGTACGGACAGTGGATAGGCAACCGATATAAAGATTTTCCGAACATAATATGGATCAACGGAGGCGACAGGGAAGGTGGCGGCAATAATTATCCTGTCTGGAACGCATTGGGTGAAGGCATAAAATCAGCCGACAAGAATCATCTTATGACCTATCACCCCATGGGAGAGAACAGTTCTTCGCAATGGTTTCACAACAGCCCGTGGCTCGATTTCAATATGTGCCAGACCGGACATGGTCAGAGATCTTATGCAATTTACCTCCGACTGGTAGTCCGCGACTATAATCTTCTGCCTGTAAAACCCTGCCTCGATGGCGAGCCACGTTATGAAGACCATCCAGTGGGATGGAATCCTGAAGTGCTCGGTTGGTTCAATGATGCTGACATTAGACAGGCACTTTACTGGAATCTTTTCAGCGGAGCTTTCGGCCATACCTATGGCTGCCATCCCATATGGCAGATGAAGACCCCCGAACGGCAGCCTGTAGGCCTTGCAAGAAACAACTGGTTTGATGTGCTCGATCTTCCAGGCGCCTGTGATCTCATCCACGCAAGAAGGCTTCTTGAATCACGTCCTTTCGTTTCAAGAGTACCCGACCAGTCTCTTATTGTACCTTCTTACTATCCCGAAACAGACTATGTTGTCGCAACCAGGGGCGACGGATATGCATTTGTATATTTCCCCACAGGATGGCCCGCCGTGATCAGAATCAGCAAACTGAATACCGAAGCAATCCATTCCTACTGGTATGATCCCAGGACCGGTGAAGTTACTCTTATTGAAACCATTGAAGAAATGAGCGACAGGAGGTTCACACCACCATCATCAGGCCGAGGAAATGACTGGATACTTGTGCTCGATGACGCTTCAAGAAATTTCCGGCTGCCGGCTGAATTACAATGAAATTAGGACTGAGTTCATACACATACACATGGGCAGTGGGTGTGCCTGGTTATGAACCTGAAAATCCCATGCTGCTGTGCGGACTGCTTGAAAAGGCTGAAGCTTTGGGGATTAACCTGGTTCAGATTGCAGATAATCTTCCTGTTGAAAAACTGACTTCTGAAGAACTGGAACTTTTAACCTACTATTCGGCTGAAAAAGGTATCTCCCTTGAAATGGGTGGAAGGGGCCTGACTCCCGAACATACCATAAAGTGCCTTAAAACCGCAGAGAATATAGGGTCAACGATACTTAGAATGGTGATCGATGCAGCTGGTTATGAACCGGAAATACATGATATTAAAGCAATAATTAAGGAGATGGAACCAGAATTCAAGTCAAGAAGTATCAGGCTTGCAATTGAGAACCACGACAGACTGAAGGCAAGGGAATTCGAAGATATCATACAGTCGGCAGGATCGGAATGGGTAGGCATATGCCTCGATTCGGTCAACTCAATGGGAGCCGGCGAAGGATTTGAAACTGTTTCCGATATTCTCATTCCGTATACCATTAACCTTCATATAAAGGATTTTACAATTTTCCGCGCACCACATAAGATGGGACTCGTTATTGAGGGCCGGCCGGCGGGAAAAGGGATGCTGAACATCCCTGACCTTGTCAGGCGAATATCAGATACCGGAAAATGCCAAAGCGCCATCCTGGAGCTTTGGACTCCCCCGGAAAAGGATATTGGAGCTACGATAAGGAAAGAAGAAGAATGGGCCGGGGAGAGCATAAGTTATCTGAAATCGATTATTAGTTGACATATATCATTATATATATTGATATATATCATATACATGCAAGATATATGTACTTTATTTAATTGCTATTTATCATTTATCTGGTTGAGATATATCAATATATTTTTAAGTGGGATATCAGCGAAAATCTGCGTAATCTGCGGGAAACGGTTAGTTTCCAGAGTTCCAGGGTTCCAGGACTTAGAGACGAAGAGACGAAGAGACGAAGGGACTTAGGGACCAGGGGAGGAAGAGGATATGCTGATAGATAGGAATTGATATTTTTAAGATAAAAATGAATATGAAAAAACTAAGATTTGCCATACTTGGCTGCGGATTCTGGTCGCAGTTCCAGCTCGGAGGCTGGAAAGAGCTGAAGGGCGCGGAATGTGTGGCTCTGTATAACCGGACAAAATCAAAAGCCGACGATCTGGCAAAAAGGTTCGGAATACCCCGCACCTATGATGATGCTGAGGAGATGATAAAAAAAGAAGAACTTGATTTTATTGATATCATAACCGATGTAGACACACATTCAAAGTTCGTTGAGCTTGCGGCCAGGAACAAAAAGCATGTTATCTGTCAGAAGCCGATGGCTCCCTCCTATGCGATTGCAAAAAAAATGATGCAGGTTACCCGGGAGGCAGGTGTAAAATTTTATGTTCATGAGAATTACAGGTGGCAGCCTCAGATCAGGAGGATGAAGGAAATACTTGATTCAGGTGTGATCGGCAAACCATTCCGATGCAACTCGTTGTGGAACACTGCGTTTCCATTGTTTGAAACCCAACCGTTCCTGGCTACTCTTGAGAGATTTGCACTTACCGACCAGGGCTCTCACCAGTTTGATGTCCTCAGATACCTTTTTGGTGAAGTGGAATCAATTTATACACAGATACAAACAATAAATCCGGATATCAAAGGGGAAGATGTGGCCACTTCCATGCTGAGAATGAAAAACGGAATGGTTTGTGTCCAGCAGATATCGTTCAGTTCACCCCTTGAAAAGGAAATCTTTCCACAGGTCCTTATACTTGTTGAAGGCGATAAAGGAAGCGTCAGGCTGGATGCTGATTATAATTTTGCCATTACCACAGGCAATAAGACAACTTATGAAAAGATGACCATGCAAAAATACAGCTGGCAGACGGAAAGGCTTGAACCCGAACCTCCCGCTATTGTGGCATGCAATAACAATATCCTCCAGGATATGCTCGGGAATGAAAAAGCAGAAACCACTGCAGATGATAATTTTGAAACGGTCAGACTTGTGTGGGCCGCTTATGAATCTGCGTCTGCAGGCAGGCCGGTCAGGATTGAAGACTTTAATTAATATTTTACGAAAAACTATGAAAAAGGTTGCACTTATCGGGGCTGGAGGGAAAATGGGCCTCCGTCTTACTCACAATCTTAAGAATTCAGTATATGAGATGTCATATCTGGAGGTCAGTGGACAGGGTATAAAGAAGCTTGAAGAACAGGGGATCAAAGTGTCCGATCCTCAGGCATGCATTACCGGTTCAGATATTGTTATCCTTGCCGTGCCGGATGTAGCTCTCGAGAAAGTCACGGCAGAATATATACCAATGATGAAGCCGGGTTCACTGGCAGTTACTCTGGATCCTGCTGCAGCGTTGGCAGGAAAGCTTTACAGCCGTTCTGATGTGGCATATTTCATCACCCACCCTACCCATCCATCCATCTTCAACTGGGAGCCGGATGAGGAAGCAATGAAGGATCATTTCGGTGGCAAAGCTGCGAAACAATCAATAGTCTGTGCTCTGATGAGCGGAACAGACGAAGATTACATTAAAGGAGAAAATCTTGCCCGAACCTTCTATGCCCCGGTGGCCAGGGCACACAGGATAACTGTTGAGCAGATGGGGCTTCTGGAGCCGGCACTGGTTGAGACTCTTGCCTCAACGTGTGTATATGTTATCCGCGAAGGTCTTGAAGAAGTCATAAAAAAGGGCGTTCCGGCTGAGGCAGCACGTGATTTCCTGCTGGGCCATCTCCGGATACAAATGGCCGTCCTGTTCAATGAGTTGCCCGGAGCAGTGTTTTCGGATGCTGCAAACAAGGCTCTTCAAAGAGGCCTTAAGGAATTTATCAGGGAGGACTGGAAAAAAGTATTCGATCCCGATAATGTCAGGGACCAGATTATGGCTATCACCTAATACTCAACTGATCTTCTGACACTTTCAATATCAGAGATAATATTAGTATTGTACGGCTGCAAAACATAATAGAATGATGTAAGGGCATAATTCATTCTGATATCCGCCCAGTGCCAGAGCTCAATATTTGAACTGATTGACTCCTTAAACGGAATTGCATCAAGAGAACGCAGCCTGGTATTTACCGTCAATCCCTTCGACATGTTTCCTGTCCCTTCTGGCTGGGAAACGAACGGATGCGAAAATGCTTCCCTTCTTCCGAAGGAATAACCATAATAATCTTCCGATCCCGTTCCAAAGCTGGAAGGGAATAATTCTCCGTCTACAAATATTTTCTCATCACCCTCGCCCCACCAGTGATATGTATTATTGAAAAGAGTGACCTGGTCGCCCGCATAAATGCCTTTTCCTTTAATATCTATGAAATTTAGGTCGTAAGGGGAATTATGGTCATCCCTGGTCCTGATGTTGAAATATTCATGCCATGAAGCGCCAAAATACATCGAACCGGGTTTCCATTTGTACTCCATAAAGTCTACTGAACATTTTACCTGTACAGTGTCACGTCCATAATTAATAAATAATATTTTGAAATTTTCTCTGAATGGCATCACCCATAAAGATTCAAATTTTCCATTCCCGTCGCCTGCCGTCATCCAGGTCTGGTAAGGATTAAGTGAATAACCACTACCAAAGAATTCCCCAACGGGCACCCATACCGTGCTAATTCCGTCAAATTCTGCCCTTAAAACTGTTGATCTCAGTGCCTGAGGCATATCGCCTGCCTGAATCAATGCAGTTATGCGACCGACTGCGCTGTTCTTCACAGCTCTCTCAAAAAGAAGTGAGTCGCCCGGCAGGAGGAGACTCTCCTTAACTTCTGTATCAGTGTCGGGGGTGGATTTCTTTTCCGAAAGGATCCTGTTGGCTTCTTTTAGTTTGTGATCAGCTTCTTTCAGAGCTTCCTGTGAAAATGATTCCACCCGTGTCCCTGGTGAATACAGCCGATAGCAGATATTGTAGAAAACATCGGGCCAGTAATAACCCTGTTCGATCCTGGTTCCCTCATAGTCATAAAGTATCCGGAGTGAATCGCATTCATAGGTCACCTTACAGTGACGGAAGAATGGGATAGGCACATACAGGTTATGATCGTAATCACGGCCTTCCTCTCCCAATGGTGCACCGGCCTGAACTGAGGCAGCAAGCGGGGGGCCTGACAGCTTATTCCCGCTCAGAATCTCATCCGGCGCTCCCTGAATAACCGGCACCGGATTATTGTCGATATAGATTCTTATTATCCCTTTCTGTGCCTTGTAAAAGGTCATCCACCATCTTACAATTGAACCCGGACCATCTTCATCCATCAGCACGAATTCACGCCGTCCCGAGTTTTCCTCTACCCTTATGAAATGAGACATGTCGTTGTTGGCAAACCATCCCGGTTCACCGGGGCTGACAGATGCCCTGTTATAGCTGCTTGCCTGAGCCAGCCTGTATTCCTTTTCCGGAAAAAATGTAAGATTATCCCTCGATGTCATTTCCTCCAGAAGCGAATTCAGGCTGACAACATCATTTTTGCATCCCGGCAGCATCAATATTAAGAAGATCAAATAATAAAGGTTGTTCATTGACGGTCGAAACATTCTTCTTTTTAAAATATTAAGTTTTTATTACTCACCATTATACTTTTCATTTTTTTGTCACTGAAATATCAGGATTTATTAGCTCTTTCTTTTCGAGGTTTTCAAGTATTTCTGTCCTTTCAAGGAGAGCATCCCTGAGTTTCTTTTCCGACATAAGCTGAAGCTGGTCGCCGATATGACTGTTCCCTTTCTGTGAGGCATTCCCGTAACTTAGCAATACTTTTGCTTTAACCCTTTTTCCAAACTCTGTTACAGCTATATATGTATCTCCGGCAACCTGGCGCTTTCTGTTATCCCGGTCCGGGGCAAAATAAAGACACCTGAATACACCCAGGTTATCAGGGCCGCCGTTGGCGGGATAGTCTGCTCCGTTCATCCTGAACCGGTTTACCTCCCCCCACTGAACATCAATGGAACCGTATGCTGACTCAACAGCAAGGGAAGCTTCTTTCAGCAGGCTTACAGTCTGCTTTTCATCCAAGAATCCGTCAGGGGTGGAAGCGGGAGAATCGGGATCCCATTGAACCCTGAACATGCTCCTGTTTATTCTGTTCCACCATTCTGCAAACAATACTGCACCCCTGCTTTCATTATCAGTTTTTCTGTCCCATCTTCTTAATACTTCGGTAGCACGGGAAACGGTCGAATCAGGAAATTTTTCTGCAGCGGCAAGCAGATCATCCAGGAATCTGTCAGCCACCTCCATTTCAGTATTAAGCTTATAACCGACAAGCTGTTCGAACGAAACAGGATCATCGCCCTTCATCATGTTAACGGCCCGTTGTGCGCGCCAACCAATTCCGAGCGGCGACATATACGCTGGAAAATCCGACGGATCAAGCACTTGAGGATAGGTACATGTCCATGGAGGATCATTGCAGTTCTGAAGAAATCCGGACGGAGGATTCAGCACACGCGGAAGATCTTCATATCCATGGGCTTCTTTCCAGATTAATTCTGATCTTGTACCGTCAATGGTTCCTGACCAGAACGAGAAATCTCCTGTTGAGCGTTTTGGAACATTTCCCCCGAATAAATAGAGGATATTGCCATCCTTATCAGCATAAACAACATTGAACATAGGATTCTGAAGCATCCTGAGAGCCGATTCAAATTCACTCAGGTTTGTTGCCCTGCCCATCCTGTGATATTGTTCAAGTATTTTGAAATTTTCAAGTCCTGCAACCCTGACTGCCCAGGCCTTATTACCCTTTTCTCCCACCACAGGACCATGCCGTGACAATCTGATATTATGAGTATTCTCAGTAACGGAGCCGTCGTCATGTTTAACTTTTATTGTCACGTTCCTCATATCAAATGGAACAACTTCACCGTCAAGAACGTACCCATTATCTTTCAGAGCAAGTTCATATCTGTCGCTTGCATCAATGGTGTTAACGGTATGTGTCCATCCAAGATGTGGATTGAAAGCTATTGATAAAGTAGGCATCCCCACAAGTGCAACTCCGTAAAGATTAAATCCCTCTGTCATAAGATGAGCCTCATACCATGTATAAAAACCTCTCCAAGGGAGATGAGGGTTTGATACAAGCATGGTATTGCCACCTGCAGACCTTGAAGCGCTTACTGCTATTGAATTTGATCCCGGAGCCTCATAAGCCTTTACTCTTTCCAGATCCGGACCAGCAAGAAATTCAAGATGGATAACCCTTACTGTATGTGCCATTATATCTTCAACGGTAACAGGGAGGACCTTCCGAAGGTTTTCATCGATCATTTCAATATTTTCCGCTGCATAGTCGTTCATCCCCTTTGTGAAGGCATCGATATAGGATCTGAATTCCTGATCCTGCTGAATATATCCCTTTCTTGCCAGTCCGGGCAGATCAAAGGCGCGCATTTTTAAATCGGATTCCAGGTATTCTTTTCCAAAAAGCTCAGCGGCAGTTCCCCTTGCCTCTGCATACAGCTTCAGTATAAGGTCGGCATGGCAGCTCATCTGCGCCCATCCGAATGAATAATACATTTCCTGGGCGTTCCTGGCATAGATATGCGGCACCCCATAGTTGTCCCATAGTATCTCAGTACGTTTAAAGTCTGAACTACAAGACATTATACCGGTCGAAAGTACAAGACAAAACAGTACAGTTGACTTTAGCCTGGCAAGGTTTCCTGATTCTTTCATATTTGTAAGGATGTTAATGGATGGTAAGAATCCAACCGAAAATTCTTTCGCCTGGAAATTATTAATTTCACTATCTTTAGAATTACCAAAATACATAAATAATCAAAATTATATTATGATGAAAAAAATGGTCATTAATCTGGCAGCTGCTATTATACTTACGGCTGTCTCATCACACGTTCTTAATGCCGAGGTAAAACTGCCCGCAATTTTCGGTGATAATATGGTTCTACAACAGCAGGTAAATGCTGCTTTCTGGGGAAAAGCTTCTCCCGGGTCAACTGTTACGGTCAGGACTTCATGGAACAACAGAACCTACTCAGCCAGGGCAGACAGGGATGGAAACTGGAGAGTGAAAGTCTCAACGCCTTCAGCCGGCGGGCCGTACAGTGTAACTGTAAGTCAGGGGAACACCATAATCTTCAGGAATGTACTTATTGGAGAAGTATGGGTTTGCTCTGGTCAGTCAAATATGGAGATGCCGATGAAAGGATATATGAATCAACCCATTACCGGTTCAAATGAATATATAGCCACATCATCCAATGACAAGATAAGGCTTATAACAGTTCCGCGAATGACGAGTCTTACGCCGGTTGACGACTTTAAGGGCAGATGGATGCTTTGCGAGCCTGAAAATGTTTCACAGTTCAGTGCAACAGCATACTTCTTCGGTCTGATGCTCAACAGGGCATTAAATGTTCCGGTAGGGCTGATCTGTACGGCATGGGGGGGAACCAGAATTGAACCTTGGATAAGTGAGGCAGGTTTAAAAAATTTCGACTGGGTAAAACTTCCCGACAAGACACAGAAGCAGGAAAATCTAAGTCCGCAAACTCCAACAGTTCTTTTCAACGGTATGATTAATCCGATTGTGGGATATGGATTGCGTGGCGCAATATGGTACCAGGGTGAATCAAACAGGAATGAACCATCAGAATATCAGAAGCTGATGCCTGGCCTTGCCGAAAACTGGAGGTCAGTGTGGGATATGGGTGAATTTCCATTGTATTATGTTCAGATCGCTCCTTTTGATTACGGACCATTCGGACTCAATTCTGCCTTTCTGCGAGAGGCACAGCTTAAAGCATCAAATGCTATACCCAATCTTGGGATGGCCTGCATCATGGATACCGGGGAAAAAGACTGCATACATCCTGCAAACAAGAAAGCTGCCGGCGACAGGCTTGCCTATCTTGCACTGATAAAAACATATGGAAAAAAGGGATTTGCATGTGAAGGCCCTGTGCTTAGGGAAATGAAGATAGAAGGAAATCAGGTAAAGCTTACCTTCGACAATGCTCAGAACGGGCTGACCTCCTTTGGAAAACCACTTAACTGCTTTGAAGTCGCCGGAGCCAATAAAAGGTTTGTTCCTGCCACGGCATTTTTTGCAAACAATGGGATAATACTTTTTTCACCTTATGTCAATGAACCTGTTGCAGTAAGATATGCCTTTAAGGACTTTATCATAGGAGACCTGTTCAATGTTGAAGGATTGCCGGCATCTTCGTTCCGGACTGATGACTGGGAGCAGTAAGGGAAGAAGGACTAAGGGACTAAGGGACTAAGGGACTAAGGGACGAAGAGACGAAGGGACTGAGCGATGGGGCGACGGGGCGAGGGGGAGATAGTCAAAGAGCGAAGAGCGAAGGGTATTGGGCACAAGACTCTTCGCACTGGGCAGTTGGAATTTGCACAGGGCGCAGAGCTCAGGACCTGGGGCAAAATTTGATGAGTAGTAAGCGATGAATGGTGAAGAAAACAAATCAGTTAAAGATATTGACAGCAAGTAAAAACCCCGGAGAGGTTGCATATTAATAGCCGGGGGTAAGCCGAAGGCGCAATCCCCGGTAGGGTGATACATAAAGATCAGCGCCGGACCAGAAGGTACCCAAGGGTAGAAAATCTAATTTCCGGCGCAATCAGCAACGAAAAGCAGAGAGGATGAAAGGAAGTGACGTTGAGACGGGGCCAGGGAATGATGGGGCGACGATTTCTGCGAAAATCTGCGAGATCTGCGGGAAACAAATATATTCCAGGGTTCCAGGGTTCCAGGGTTGAAAAGACTAAGTGACTTAGAGACTTAGGGACGAAGAGACTGGTAGGAATCAATAGAAGGTTTTCAGCATGGGGTACAGTTTTTTGTATTGCTGAAATTTCTGGTTGTAATGATCAGATCTGGAAGGTTCAATCCGCGCCACCGGTTTGATCCATTCACCTGCTATTTTCTCAACCGGATCTTTTGTATAGTATGATCTGGCAAGCATCGCCACTCCCATGCATCCTGCTTCTGTAACGTCAAGTACAGTAATGGGCATACCTATAACATCTGCCTTCAGATGAACATGCTTAAGCGACCTTGCACCGCCACCCATAATTCTCAATTCACTGACAGGGCATCCCGACTGTTCAAGTATTTCAAGGTTTAGCCTTATTTCAAAAGCAACTCCCTCCAGAAGAGCTCTGATTAGTTCTTCCCTTTTCACAGTAAGGTCAAATCCCAGTATTGCTCCTTTTACTGAAACATCAAAATAGGGTGTTCCAGATGGGGTAAAATACGGCAGGACTATCAGACGGGAGGGCTCGTCAGGCATTTTTTCAATCAGCAGTTCGTAAGCATCGCGGCCCGATTCTTCAGAAACATGTTTTTCTTCGGATCCGAACTCATCCCTGAACCATTTCAGGATATTACCTCCGGTAAGGCTGAAAGCAACCGTGGCATACATTCCGGGAGCAGCATGGTCGTAGGTGCAAAGGTTGTTTTTCCTAAGGTTAACGGACATTACCGGCTTACTGAAAGCAGGAGTTATGCATTCTACAGTCCCTGATGAATATACTGCTACACCGGGCATAATAGCGCCTGCGCCAAGCCCCGAGCATGGTTGATCATGGCCACCTGTAACAACAAACGTGTTTTCAGGGAGGTTCAGGGAAAGGGCAATACTTCTCTCCACAGTGCCGGCTGGCGATCCTGACTGTAAAGGTATAGACATCATTTCCTTTCGTATACCCGACTTGTCAAGTATTTCACCGTTCCATTCATGCCTGATAACATCAAAAAGCATTGTTCTCCCCGCAAGAGGCCATCCCATGGAAGGATTTGGTATTCCAAGCCTGTACTGAAGCAGGTCTTCAAAACACATTATCCGGTGTGCCCTTTCCCATATCTCAGGCAGGTTCTTTCTCACCCACAGAAGCTTGAACAGTGAGAACATCGGATATGGTGTATGCCCGGTAATATTGTACAATCGTTCTTCGCCAAACTTATCAACCCATGGCCTGATGAGTTCATTTGCTCTTGAATCGGAGGAGACAAGGGCGTTGTAAAGTGTTTTCCCATCCCTGTCGAGAAGGGTAAAAGCCTCACCCTGACTGGAAATCCCCATACCTCTGATTGTTCCGGAAGTGACTAATGATGCAGCTTCCCTGATTACCTCAAAGCACCTTGATATGACTTCGTCGGCATTTAGCTCTGCCCATCCCGGATTTTCTGAAATAATATTATATTCCCTGTAAGCTTTTGAGATCTGATTCCCGTACTCATCAAAGACCACAGCTTTGCATCCGCTGGTCCCTATGTCAATACCCATGTAATTATTCATACGTCAGCTCATTTATACCAGAGATTCAGATAACCCTCAACTATTTTCTTCATTTCATTAAAAACAATTTCCTGCCGGTACGTGGTTGTATAATGTGAAAGAGAAGCCCTGGAATGCCTGTTTACGTTATTTCCCAGCAATCCGCCTCTTATAAGTTCCTCTGTCTTTTCAGTTCCTGTGACCATGGATGCGTTCCTTACCATATCCTCAAAAAGGACGGGAGAGCTGTCACGTTCAAGAGTGGTCCATATATTCACTTTGGCAATTCCGTCATCAAAAAGATCCTTTATCTGATCCTTGCCAACCGAGGAGGTACCATGCAGTACAAGTTTTGGACCGGTGAGGTTGCTTATTTTCCTTGCCAGATCGCCATGGTATCTGAGGTCGGCGGCACTTGCCCTGTGTTCAGTTCCAAGATTCGCCACAATAAAATCCACACCTGTTTTCTTAAGGAATTTCTCAGCCTCCTCAGGCGTTGTCAGATCACTCCTGGTATCGCCGGTAGCATCGACTATTTCATCACAGGCGCCTTCAACCACTATTTTTTCTCCAAATTTGCTCACAAACCTTGCAGTATGTTGGATGTTGCTTTCAAACGGCAGGGTTGATGCATCATACATTATCATTGAAAACCTTCTCATATCCCACTCCAGAAGCGGTTTATCTGAATCCCATTGTGTATGGTCAAGATGGACCATGACCCTGAGCTTCTCAAAAGGAGAACCATTACCTGTTAGTACTTCTATATCAGAAAGAAACAGTCTGAGACCAATGTCCCACAGCCTTGTATGTGTATAATAAACAGACTGACTGCGGTGACTGTACTGATTGGTGATCCCGATTGTCACCGGAATGTCAGGCTGTCCGGTTCTGATTCCGAATTCAAGGGCGGCTGAGAGAATGGCTTCTGTTGTTGTCAGATTTTCTGAGTTGAAGGTAGGGATTACCCATCTTTTCTGAGCTGCTTCAGCATATACATCAAGGACGTTGTTTCTGTCGAGGATTAGAGGCATAATTGGGATATTTCGGATTGAGGATTGAGGATTGAGGATTGAGGATTGAGGATTGGCTTCGCCGAACTCGCCTTGCGGCTCGGTTGTGCATTTCGGTCCTGATAGCTGTCAGAAACGGATTGCGGATCCTGCTGGTTTCTAATTTTGTGTGTGACTTAGGTTACAGAGCTATTGCCTTAATTCCCGTGAGTTCACAGAATGCTTTGAGTTCTTCATAGAGATGGCTTCCATATCCAAGACATGCATATTCATTATTCCACGATTGCAGAAGCTTTTCGATATCACAGTGTGCTTTTACGAATCCATGGGGCCAGAAGGGTATGCCGCATTCGTTTTTGCGTTTTTCAATCTGGTCGGCCGGAGGCTCGAAGATTGTGCAGCGGGTAATAACCATTTCAAACTGGCCGTTGTTCCTTCCGAGACGGGCAAGTACGCCCTCACCCACCTTACACACCAGCTTTATTGAAAGTCCACCGGCCTCTCCTTCTGTTGGAATTCCGTGTGTGGCAAATCCTGCAGGCCCCAGTTTTCCGGCAAGTGAAGGAGGACAGGCACCGTCGCCGATTATTTTGATCTCGTTGTTTGACTTATCGATATGCTGAAGGTCGCCATAATAGACAGGTTCGCTGCTCAGGTCTGTTAAACATTTAACAGTAAGGGCGGTATTGAAGTCGCCCAGGGTTGAAGTGCCCATTCCATCCTCCAGCATCATGCTCTGAGCAAAACATGTTGCACTGTACTCATCACCTAAACCCGGGAATGACTGTATTGAATAGAAATCCCATTCATTATTTTTCACCAGTTTTTTTATAGCAAGGTAAAGTCTTATCGAGCGGTCGGCCTGGTCATCATCGGGTATTGGTTCAGAGAAGAGTTTCTGAATCCTTTTTCTTGCTTCGGATATCTCTTCAGATTGGATCTCTCTGGCAGTTTTAAGTAATTCTGTAGTATCACGCGAGTCAATATCAATCCCGAAAATCTTCATCCACTGTGACGGGTCGGCAGCACCGCAGGTCTGCCCCATGCCTCTTCCCCCGAAAGTTCCGATCGTGCTCATATTCAACACATTTTTCATTGCACTTGCGCGGCAGTAAGAGGTTATTTTTTCTATTTCTGCAGGATCCTCATAGCTTCCATAAACGAAACGGTGCTTAATACCTACCTCCTTGAGTGCTCCCTGAAGAACCAGTCCGCCAACAGGCCTCCATCCCTGGCTGCCTGGATTTGTCCAGACAACAATTCCTTTGCCCGTTGTTGCATAATCCCTTATTGCGGCTATCATATGAGCAGCCCATACCCATGTTCCGGAAAAGAGCACCAGGGCATCAACATCATTCATCTTTTTGAACCTGTCAAAACATTCCCGTGCCTCCTTTTTTGAAGCAACTACCAGATCGTGTTCAACAACTTCAATATCAGCATTTTGCAGAGCTTTTTTTGCTCCTGCCACAATTTTTTCATCAATAAACGGCTGCCCCATTGGATCTTTCAATCCATCCTTATGGACACCATAAACAATAAAACCAATTTTTGTTTTTATCATAAGTTTTCAATTTTAAATATTTATTTCCGATCGAAGCGATGGTATGATCTTTAGAATATTATCATAATATATTTTTTTAAGCACTTCTCCGGGAAGGCCGATACCACAGATTGGCCAGCGTGCATAATCAAAGGTACCGTCATAATCGGGTGAATAGAACGACTCGTCGAATGTTTCCAGGAACCTGAAATATGTCCTGTACATTTCAAGTGAATCTGCAATGTTTGCAGGCATGTCGGTGCCGAAAATTATCCTGTCCTGATATTTTATGAAGAATTCCCTTGATGAATAGGGTTGTCTACCCAGCTCATCAATCCTTGCGGAGAAATCGATATAGACATTCGGGTTTTCATCAAGCAGTGTGGAAACATACCGGATGTTCTCCGCATAGTTAGCAAAATGGGGTAGGATAAATGTGGTACCGGGATGCTGTTTCACAAGGTTATCCCTTTGTTTCAGTAATTTGATCTTGCGGGGAAACGATGGATCTGCAAAACTCCATGAATGGTACTTTTTAAGGTTATCATAATGTTCATTTTCAGGAGTTACTGGTTCGAAGAATCCTGCCGGATCAGCCTGATGTATAAGAACAGGGATTCCGAGTCGTCCTGCTTCCTCCCAGATCGGGAAAAGGCGGGGATCATCACATCCAATAAGGGATCCGCTCATGTCACGATAAAACAATCCCAGTTCCTTAAGTACCTTGAGTCCCTTTGCGCCAAGGCTGACATCATGGTTCAGCGCCTCAATGAATTCATCCACAAAGCGATTATGGTCCTCAAAAAGGGGTTTGTCGGCTGGTTGGGCCAGGTTTGCCATTGTAAAACAGTAAAACCGGCCGGGATATCTTCTTGCGCAATTCTCAAAAAAGTCGGAAATTTCTCCGGGACTGATCCTATAACCTCCTTCAGTAAACTCAATCCTGACATTGCCGGTAAGGTCACAGTAACTAACCACCCCTGCTTTATCCATTGTTTCCACCACTTTTTCGACCTGCCAGTTGCCCCAGAGGTGGTTATGGGCATCAATAACCGGGAAAGATGCCTTTTCGATGTCTGTCCGCTCCGTTACCAGATAAATATTCTTAGCCATCGGGATCCAGTCTTGATTATTTCCTCTATGAAAGATAAGCAGGGAAATTACCCATTAAATTAACAGTGTCCGGATATTCCGTATTACATATTATTCTCATAATCCGGATGAGATAAGTCTTTCTATTATCCTGATATTTGCATCCTTGCTGCTTTCGGGGATAGAGAAATTCTTATCATCATCGAATATTGCCCTGCTCCATGTAAGGTCTCTGTATCCCTGGAATTCTTTTATCTGCTGCTCGATAAATTCAGATGCTTCGCTTTTTCTGCCAAGCCGTTCCAAAGCCCAGGCGGATATCAGGGTATTTGCCGGTATGAAGTTCCTGACGCCGTTTTCAATGGATGGCTTGAAACTTACTATTTTATCGAGCATTTTCCCGGCTTCGCCCGGTTTGTTCAATTTTTGCTGACACAGGTAAGCTAGCCAGTCTTCAAGTCTGACATCAATGTTTTCATCATACGGTTTTCCTACTCCGAGGTTTTCGGGCCACAGTCTGGAATCTGCAATGAATTTCATTGCTTCGCTGAATCTTTTTCTTTCCATTGAACCCAGTGCTTGCATCAGTTTTGCCTCACGGTACATTTCCCTTCCGTTGGTGGCTCCCTCATGAGGCAGTATATTAAGCTTTTTCAATACGGCATCAGCCTCACGGTATTTTTTATTCAGGAGGAGTGTTTTGGCATGCAGTGAGCCAGTGATGAAATTGTCGGGGTGCAGCGTATAGAAAGGAGAGGTAATTGAGAGTGCTTTTTCATATAGTCGCTGCTCATTGTAAAAGTCGGCCAGCAACACATGATATCTCCACTGATTGTCGAGAGCAAGTGCTTTCTTAAGGTCTGATTCGCACTGAGAAATGTTGGCACCTTTCAAAATTTCTGCCCGTGCTGCATAGAAGGGTGCATAGCCGGGTTCGTCTCCGCATGACATGAATAATTTTATGCTTTCATCTTTACGGTTTCTGTCACGGTAAATAAGTGCCATGTGGTATTTCATCAACCAGTCATCCTGGTTTTTAAGCAACTTTTCCAGCACCACTCCCGTTTCGGACCTGAAAGGGAATGAAAAATCAGGATTTATTCCTTTAAGTTCTGCCTTTGTACCGGCCAGGAATGCTCTCCAGTACTCTTTTTCGGGAATTGCAGGAAGCAGAGAGAGAACTTTTTCAGCTTCATCCCTGCAGCCGGAGTTATAATACCAGACAGCCATTTCCATCAATGTTTCATTAGGAAGCTCATTCCTGAGCAATGCAAAGAAGTTCTTTCTGGCTTCTTCAGTATTGTCAGTCAGGTACTTCTCGAAACGGACAAAGTGATTGAGTGGATCATAGGAAAGAATGGTTCCAAGTATTTCTACTGCCTTATCAAAGTTTTTTTGATGCCTCAAAATGACAGCCTGAAGCTGGAGGGCATCAATATTGAAACGGTTGTAATCAATGGCCCTCAGGGCATAATGGAGGGCCTTGGTGTAATTCATTTCAGTCAAATATATTCGCGCCAATCCGGTATATGCTGCACTGCGGTATTCTACCGACATTGTTGCAATATCAAATCCGTCTTTGGCATCGGTAATTTTGCCGTTGGCAAGATTTATCAGTCCATAGTAATAATTTGCGGCTCCGTCATGGGTATCGATGCTCAATGCTTTTTTTGCAAGATCAAGTGCCTCGGCATACAATAGGTTGCGGTATTTCAATTCAGCCATTTTTATTATTGCCGGCAGAAAATTATGATCCTTTTCGAGGGCTGCATTAAGTTTATTTTCGGCAAGAGGGTACATTTTCTGATCCATAGCTTCCTTACCCTGCACGTAAAGACCATAGGGGCTGTTCCAGTCAAAATCCTGCGGGGCTTCAACAGGCCTGGCAAGGACATTATATTCAGGGTCGGTGCTGTAGGTCAATAAATTTGTACCCAGCGAAACATACAGGTTTTTCTCATTGCCATTGAATCTGACCGAATCAGTAAAAGTTTTCAAAGGATGTAATTTCACTTTCTTACTGTAAATGGTCTTTTCACCCTCCCTGACTTCAAGAGTCTCATCAATATCCTGAACCGGACTAATGTATAGTTTAAGGAAGCCATTTTCTACCTTGATGTTGAGTGCACCATAATCACTTGCTGTTACGAATCCTCTTGTCTTAAGAACCGGAAAGAAATACTCGGTCCAGATATCAGTGGCATAGGGAGAGAATCCAAGGTGCTTGAACGGAGTGAATGTGGCACTCTGGCTGTTCTGGTTGAAAAGCCTTCCCGACTGCATTTCAACGTATTGTCCGTCATTATCAGTCAGAAGGTCCTCCCATATCATGCCCTGCCTTGAAAGGCCCCATATCCATATCTTCTTTCCGGCCTTGTCATCATGAGTGCCATATCTAGCTATTCCAAATTCATCGTTGTGCCAGTATCCGCCGAAGAAATCAGCATACTTGCCGACAACATGATAGGATTTGTATCCCCCGAAATTGTTGGCTTCATAGAATGAAAGCTTTCTCCCGCTGGTTTGGTCAACCGGCCAGCTTGCATATTCACCCCCGTGACCTATGTGATGTGTGCCTGGAAAAATGAATTCCAGGTTCCCGGAAGCTTTATAACCACCGTTAAGCCAATGATAATATGGCTGGCTGATGGGCGTAGAGTTGTACCAGAATGATCTTGTTATAAAATAAGCCTTGTCGGCAGGAAGCCTTATCTCAAGCCTCCAGTTGCTTCTTGTCAGAAGGTCGAGAACTCCCACTATGCAGCTGACGCTTCCGTCATTGTTTTTCCTTACAAGGTAGTCGAGTGGAGTTGCACAATTAGGAGTATGGCCTATTATGCCGTAGTTTAATTCAAGTCCTCCGCTTGTATAGGGACCCCGCATGGCAATATCCCTGAATTTTATAACCTTGTTGTCATATATAAATGACTGACCTGTAGATTTTTCTATTGCAGTCCATATCTTCCCTCCTATTTCCGGAAGTATAATGACTTTTATATAATCATTCTCCAGTTCGACAACTTTCCATTTTTTCTGCACCGGCTTATCGGTAAAGCCATCATAACGAAAGTAAGGATAAAGTGATGATGACACTGGTATCGGATTGGGATCTGAATATGGATAAGTCGTATAAACTTTTTCATATTCTCTTATCGTCGCATTCTGGGCGTTTGATAAAAGTGAGATAGAACAGAAAAGCAGGATGGAGCAGATTATTATCTGCCTGGTTTTTATATACATAGCAGTCATTTTTTGTATTGAAAAAAGAGATTATTAATCAGTTTCAAAATAATTAAATATCTGAAGAAAATGCAGCCAGATAATTTGAGGGTGTTATAAAAATTATATTGTTTCATTTCATTGAAAACATTTGTTCATAATGCGCTGATGGTTCGAATATTCCCCCTCCCGTATTGTAAAATTCATCATTCAGTTCATAAACTCCCCTGTTTACTTTCACCCATTCAGCGTTTTTTGCCGGATGATACTCCATCATTGTCTGCCAGTTTCTGTAATTCTGATGGCCATTACTTTCAACAAGGCCAAGATTACCAAGACCTGGGAATGACTCAAGCCTTGCAGCGACATTTTTATTCCATTCGATCAGAATAGGATTTACGGTGAGGTCAGCGCAGAAACATGGTACTTTTCGTGCGTAGGCGGCCTGAGCAATTTTAAGTGTCATGCTGAGGGTTTTAGCAATGGCTTTAAGTGCAATTGCACCATATCCCATTTCAATTCTTCTTATAGCATCTTCGGCTGTATGAGCGCTCTCATCCGAAGCAAGTCTGACAGGAATGTCAGTTACATCCACTTCCAACTCTTCAGGGAAAGGTTCTTCAATAATGGCTATCTGGTCGAAGGCTCCGATTGCCTTTGCATGATCAAGCAGTTTAAAAAGTGCAGCCTTTGATTCGTACCTGCCATTGGCATCGAAGTAATATGGCAGTCTGCCGTCTTTTGAGTATGTTGTCCTGATATTTCCAATAGCCTTATGGATAGCCGAAAGCCTTTCCATATCTTTTTCTACCATTTCATCCTGAGTTCCGGGCTGGCCTATTTTTATCTTCATAAAGAAATAACCCTGATCAACTGCTTCCTTTATTTCGTTAATGGGAATGGTGTATGCCATCAGAGGAATTCCTGCCACCTTTTTGTGTCTGTGCGATAATGCCGGCCTGTAGGCTGGAGGGATCATATCGTCAAAAGTTTTTATATTGTTCTCCCTTTTATAGAGGATCCATGCTGCATTATCAGTAGCAACAAGTGAATTCAGTGCGAAGGTTTTTCTCAATGACGGATTGGCAGTGATCTTTTTTCCATACTCATATATCTCAGGATAAAGAGAATCAAGCATTTCCACAGGGTTTGTGAAGCTTTGCCCGTTCATGATCCGGAGCGCTCTCTCAGTCATGGCATACATCAGGGCATTGCCGCCGCTTTCTGAATGACCGGCGAAAACCGAGGCATCGGACCATAGGACACTTTGTGAACACAAACCAATGCTATGGAACCCCGAGTCACTTTCAAGAAATGCAATGGATTGCCATATTTCTGACATATAGCCTCCTTTGAATCCAAATGGACGGATAAGAGGCTCTCTCTCAAAATTCGAGCTGACTCTTTTTATACGGATGGTACGGGGTGTCAGCGAAGCCGATCCTCCTAATATAGTATCAAATGGATTTGCTATCACAGCCGCTCCGGCTGCAGTCACTTTTGAAATGAACTCCCGTCTGCTGTGTTTCATCATTTTTATGTTATAATTTCCATGGGCTCCTGTATTCATAATGGAGTAGCTTATTGGCAGCTTCACTGTTTATGAACTTTTCCTTCACCGGGTCCCAGAGTAGTCTTTCACGGGTTGCGAGTGCAATATTTGCGAGATGGGCAAATGATGTTGACCGGTGTCCTTCTTCAAGGGTGCAGAAAGGCTGTTTCCGTGTCTTTATACAATCGAGGAAATTCCTTATTAGGCCTGAAGTGCTGTCAGCGCTACTCCCGTCATCAAGGATCTGGCTTGGGTTTTTAAATTCTTCCTCCTCTATAAGTTTGTTCCACGATTGGAATTGGCCTCTTGTAGCAGGTACTATTTTGTAACCTCTTTCATTAGCATAAACATTGCCCTTTGTACCCCTCAGTTCAAGCTCTCCATAAGGAAAGAAATCTCCACTTGTAGCTTCATATATCGAAAAAGTGATGATCTTTTTTGATGCGAATTCGAAAGTAACCTGCATAGTGTCGGGGATATCCGCATCATGGTCGATGACGTACTTGCCACCGTGTGCTGTTATAACCGAGGGAGCAGATTCGCCCATCAGCCATCGTATTGCGTCCATATAATGAACTCCCCAGTTTCCCATCTGGCTCGAATAGTCGCTCCACCACCTGAACATATACGGAGCTATATTGTACTGATATGGTCTGTAGGCTCGTGGCCCCAGCCACATATCCCAGTTAAAATCTTTTGGTGGGTCTTCAGGTTTTAACTTGCCAATTCCGTAGGGGGCCATATTGCTAATTCTTGCTGCACGACCAACCGACACTTGTCCGATCTTCCCTGCTGGGATCTCTTTTGCCAGTTTTTGGAATACAATGTTACCCCTCCGGTTCAAGCCCACAGCTACCACACGACCACTTTTTACCTGGGCCTCGACCATCTTCCTTCCTTCAACAATGGTGGCTGTAAGGGGTTTTTCAACATAGACATCCTTGCCTGCGTCAACGGCATTAATAACCTGCAAAGCATGCCAGTGGTCGGGAGTGGCAATACATACCGCATCGATATCTTTGTTTTCAAGAAGTTTACGGTAATCCCTATAGAGAACCGGAGGTTTCGGGAACTTTTCACCCATCACTGGTATCTGCCCGGGCATCACTTCAAGATATCGTTTGTCAACTTTGTTTCTGTCGCGCAACAGGTATGGTTCATAGACGTCACAAAGTGCGGTGACCTCAAGATCGGGCTGATCCATAAATAATTTCAAAAGCTGGGATCCGCGGTTGCCGACACCAATGAAACCCATTCTTATTTTATCATTTGCTCCTCTGATCCTGCTGTAATCCATGGCATTAAGAGAAGCGGCACCAATGGAAACACCTGCGCCCACTATTCCGGTTTTATAAATGAACTCACGGCGTGTTGTTAATTTGTTCCTTTTCATTATGATTTTTTTAATTGATTTTTCTCAAATAGCGATCATAAATGATCAATATGGTAAAAATAGTTTTTTTCCGGGTTAACACCTGTGTAGAAAACTATTGAAAATCCGTACTACAGCCGTTAAAAACAGGATATAGTATCACAAATCGCACTGTTTATATTCACCCCCTATCCCGAAAGCTCTCGGGACCCTAAAGGGGACTTGTTGATTATCTGCTACTTAAAGACCCCCTTTAGGGGGAAGAGGGTTTAAAAAAGAACTTTTGCTATAGTATCTCTGTCTTATTTCAGGATCGGTGTAAGAACGATATTTCTGTAGGAGACGTTTCCATGATCACCCTGCAGATAGATGGGGCCGGGAGCAAAAACGTCTGATTTTATTGCACCTCCCGTAGGACCATAAATCGGTTGGTTATCGATGATTTTTATCCCGTTGAGAATGACAGTTGCATGCCTGTCGCAGAGGGTTATATCCATCGTCTGCCACTGTCCGGCAGGTTTTTCTGCGCTAACCGTCGGTTTGATCCTGCTGTAAATGGCACCCATGTTATGCGAATCAAGTTCTCTTTTATAGGAATCAACTACCTGTACCTCATACATTCCACGAAGATAAACTCCGCTGTTATTCCCCTTTGGAACATTAACCTCCAGTTTCAGGTTAAAGTCTTCGAATTCTCTTTCTGTCCTGAGGTTTCCGTAGCTGATATGAGGAGATCCTTCCTTCTGAACCGGATCATTTACAAGCACTCCGTCAACGACCTTAAATCCGTTTGCCTGCTTTTCATTTATGAGTTTCCACCCGGTAAGATCCTTCCCGTTGAAAAGTGTGATAGGTTCTCCGAACTTAACATTTGCCAGATCGGGGGCAGGTGGTACGGGAGGCAGCTTTATCCCGGTAAAAGTGGTTGTATCAACACTTAGCCCATTTGAACGGGGTGTCAGAAGTATTCCATTGATTTTTTCCCCTTCACTTCTGATTTCCATCCAGCTGGTTACCATCTGTGTTTTAATAGGGGTTCTGTTTTCATCAGCTTTTCTGACAACATTGTTTGTCCTCTGTACAACCAGGTACTCGTCTTTTGCAAGAAATACAGATGATACCGGCAAAACACTTCCCCCACCCCACAAAACATCTGCATCAAGATAATTATCTTCCTGGCGAACTTCGAGCCATCCGACTCCGCCTCCTTCAATATCTATGGTCCACTGACCAAGGAACTGTGATATTTCAGCTTTAGGAACAGGTAATTCCTTAATTTCTGTTTTGCATGAGCTGAATGCTATTAAGAACAATAAAACCGTGGTAAATAGGAATTTTGATTTCATCTTTTTATTTTATAAAAGTTAACAGAATAGGTTTAGCTTTTAAAATTAGTAAAATTCCGTAAATGAGGTTTTAAAACAGCTATAAAGATGTTCCTAAAGGTTAATAATCTAAATAAAGTATTGATTTACAGGTTGTGCAGGTCGTGATTCCGCAGCCGAAGCCTTGGCGTAGGCTGGCAGGTCGTGATTCGGCAGCCGAAGCCTTGGCGTAGGCTGGCAGGTCGTGCAAGTTGTGCAGCCGTGCTTTTAAGGGAGTTCCTGTTGAATTCTCAGAAGTTCCCTGTTGTCAAGTCGTCTTTCGAGTATCCTGGCGTAGGCAAGACCCTGCCGTATCTTATAATCTTCCCACGACTTCTGAGCCCAGGCCAGGGCATCTTCGAGTTTTCCGTTGATTTCATTGATTATTGCCATATTGTAAGCTGCCCTGCCGGCCATCTTTGTTTTTGGATTTGTAGTCTCTCTCTCCCACAGGAGGCCTGCCTCATCCCATTTCCCCGTCTGGGCCTTGCGTTTGGCTATCTTAAAATTATCCGTACCTTTAACAAAATATTCACGCGTGACTCTCAGTCTGTATGGAAGCAGACGATAGGCATATGTGTGTCCTGCATTCCTGCTCACCTCCTTCACTCCGTCTTTCCTTCCTGAAAGAGCTTCCACCGCAGCAAGGGGATTAATACCCCTGCCATGGAAAACGAGCGATTCAGCAAAATTGTACTCATCAAGTACTATCTTCAAAGCCGGATCATAGATCCTCCAGCCTGTCTTAACTAATGTTTCCATCGCTGCATCATGTTCAATCCCGGGGACAGATCCCAGGGGTGTATTTATATCAACCTCCCTGGTGGAGTAAGATATTCTTGTGTCGGTGTCAAAGCGTTCAAGTGCAAACAATGCATCCATTCCTGTTTCATTGCATATCCTGTCAACAATTTCCCATGAGAGTGCAGGTGGCAGTTCCCCGATCCTCGATGCCCTTAAGTCAATTTCATTCAAGACTTTGACTTCCTCGAACCTCGAATTCTGTTTAAGAGCTTCCGTAAGGCCTCTGATGCTTTCAATCGCTCCATCCCTGTCAAGGTCGGCGCCTTCAAGTGTAAGTACCTTTTCAATAATATCAGTAAGCTTTGACTCATCAGTGGGAATGCTTCTGTTGATAATGCCTACTTTCTTTATGTTGGCAGAGATGGTTACAGGTGCAGGTTGTGTTGTATTAATATATAGCTCATTAGTCTTACATGAAACAAGAATAATGAAAATGAGAATAAATGGATACCTGTTCATAATTGCGTTTAAAATCATTGTTATCCAGATTAAAACGTGAAATATTTCATTGAATTATGCCAAGACGTATATTCCTTATTGCAGCCGTTGTTCGCCATGATGCAATACCGAACGGCCTTGAAAGCTCCACTTCCGGTCTGACAGAAAGCCTTTTAGTTCCAATGGTAAAATTGACAACTGGAACACTGTCAATGCTGGCTAAAATTGTACCATCAACCACTTTCAGTCCTATGTGATACCAGGTGTCTTTTTGAAACGACATTAGTCTGGTTGTCTCATTTTCTGAGGCATCATATCCGTTTATGCAGCTGAGACCCACTACTGTGCCCCCCCATCCGCCAATAATAAGAGTACATGGCATATCGCCGGCGGGAAATGTAATCCCGCAAAAGAAATCATTGCCGTCAACCCTTTTTGCTTCAAGAGTGACTTCATAGCCGGAAAGCGGAAAGTCCCCTTTCCATGTAATACCAGTACAACCATCTCCCATTCCGAGGATCACTGCATCTCCGGAAACGTAAACGGGTCCCTGCGGCCCAAAATTCGCGATTTCCCAACCATCAAGATTATACCCGTTGAAAAGAAAGCTGCTGTCTTTTGTCTCCGATATCTGCTTCTTTCCTTCAGAAGCTGAAGGTTTTTGTCTGCAACCTGCCAAAAACACGGTCAGAATCAGGCATGCGAGGATTGGTTTAAGCAAAATATTCTGACTCATAATTTTAAATTTTAATGATTGTATATTTTCAGAATATGTCATGAATACAATAGTAAAAGTCCTTTTGTATGCCAGGAGTATTGCTTTGCAGATTTCCGGCAGCAATCTTTCTTATAAAAATAGCAAATAATTGAAATGGATCGATTTACATGTATCCTCACAATTGTCTATCTTAAATAAATATTATAAATTTGAGGGACTTATTCGCAAGACATGCTGTACAACTGGGCTCTTGAATACAAGATCAAGATCAACCGATCGGGACTCTGTTAAATCTTTCCCGGGGCAATCCTTTATTTAATAAGACTTTATCAGTTACTGAGAGACTGATATTATTCATTTCCAAATTATTCAATAAACAAGTACTTAATTCAATCATATGAAACCCACATGTTTTGCAAACACAAACACTCATAAATATAATTTTATAAAACATGTGTGGTTCCATCATACCTTTAAAATCAAAATTATATTATGATGAAAAAACTTATTATAACAGGTTCTGATCTTACCATTTACGATGTTGTTAATGTAGCACGTTACGGACAAAAGGTGGAGCTGCATCCTGATGCAAGGAAGAGGATCAATGAATGCAGGGCTATGCTTGAGAAAAAAATTGACGCGCATGAAATCATGTATGGAGTGAACACCGGCATAGGTGAATTTTCGGAGATTGTTCTAAATGACGATCAGATAAAGGATTTTCAGCGTTATCTGGTTTACAATCATGCTGCTGGAATCGGAGAGCCGGCTTCAGTTGAGATTGTGAGGGGGGCCATGCTTGGAAGGATAAATGTTCATGCACACGGAAATTCAGGTAACAGGCTCGAGATTACTGAGACTCTTGTAGAAATGCTTAACAAGGGGGTTACTCCATATGTGTGTCAGAAGGGGTCTGTCGGTGCGTCAGGCGACCTGGCACCTATGTCACAGATTGCTCTTCTGCTTCTTGGAGAGGGCAAAGCTTACTACAATGGAGAATTGCTAGATGGTGCTGAAGCCATGAAAAAGGCAGGTATAAAGATACCCGGGCTTCAGGCCAGAGACGGTCTGGCTGCCATCAACGGATCAAATATGCTGACGGCAATGAGTGCCATTTGGCTTGTAGATGCCAATAACTGGCTTAAGCAGGCTGAAATAGCTGCTTCCATGTCGCTTGAGGCACTAAAAGCCAACATGAAACCCTACACTCCTCTTCTTCATGAAGTCAGAGGGTTCAAAGGTGCCATAAGAAGTGCCCGTGCAATAAACAAATGTATTGCAGGAGGTGATCTGATAGAAGGTAAGGTGAAATCAAAAGTACAGGATGCATACTCAATGAGGTCGACCCCTCAGGTTATCGGAGCTGCTCATGACATGCTGGCTTATGCACGTTCACAGGTTGAAATTGAACTTAACGGGGTGGGTGATAATCCTATCTTTTTCCCAGACAGGAATCTTCAGTTGTCGGGTGCAAACTTTCAGGGAACTCCAGTATGTGTTCCAATGGATATGGCCGGTGCATGCATCACAATGGTCAGCGTAATGTCTGAAAGGAGAATGAACAGGCTTAACAACCAGTCGCTGAGCGTCGGTCTGCCAGATTTTCTGACAAAAGGTGCCGGAATGTTCTCGGGTATGATGCTTAGCCAATACACTGCTGACACACTGATAGTTGAACAAAGGATTCTAAGTGTCCCTGCCTCAATACAGTCTATACCAGCTGCCGCTGACCAGGAAGATTTTGTTTCTATGGGAATGAACACAGCTATCAAGAACAATCAGATTCTTGACTGCGCTTACGGAATACTTGGCATCGAATTTATGGCTGCCGCACAGGCTCTTGATTTCAGAAAAGAGGAATACAATTTCGGTAAAGGGGTTCAGGCTGCCAAGGATGTAATAAGGAAGCATGTGGAGTTTCTTGATATAGACAGGCCCCTGTATCCTGATCATACAACAATGAAACAGCTTGTCAGATCGTGCGAAATCCTGCATGAGGTAGAGAAAGTGACAGGCCCCCTGGAATGAAAAACGTACTATATTTGTATTAAGTCAAAATCATTAAATGATGAAAAAGATCCTAATTTATGTATTGCTCATATTAGCTGCCTGTTCATCACCAAGATCGGTCAAAGAAGCAGATACAGCTGCAGCATATATCAAAGATGAAGTTGTTTCTGCTGCACTTGACAGCATCAGTGCCCTTAATCAGGGTGCTGACCCCGTCCTTCTTGAAAAGGGACTAAAGCATGCTGCGTCACTCTGGAGAGCTGAGGATGGGTCATCCCAGGATTTCCTGGAATTTGTTAAGGCTAATTATATTTCTGATCCTGCCAGGCGAAGTGCTGTTTTCAGGAAAATCAGCGACTATTTTGAATCCATTGGAGGTAATTTCAATGAAATAACCATTGACCTGAAGAAGGTTCTTGACGAGGCTGCAGGAGAGATCGACGAAATTGACAGGATGTTCGGAAATTATTCAGTAGGGGCTCATCTGTCGGACGATTTTTATGCAAACAAAATTGCTTTTGTCATTGCCCTTAATTTCCCATATTATACACTTGAAGAAAAAGAGAAGCTGGGCCCTTCATGGAGCAGGGAAGAATGGGCCATGGCGAGACTTGGCGACTATTTCGTATCGAGAGTGCCTGCAGAACTTAATCAGGATCTCTCAACAGCAATGGGTAATGCCGACATGTACATTGCAGAATATAATATCTGTATGGGGAAGCTACGCACTGAAGACGGCCGGCAGATTTTTCCTGATAATATGGTGCTTCTTTCACACTGGAACCTACGCGATGAGATCAAGGCAAACTATGCAGACAAGGAGAAGGGGCCGGAGAAGCAGGACATGATATACAAAGTTATGGAACATATCATTAATCAGGACATTCCGGAGGTTGTTATCAACAACCCTGAAGTGGAATGGGCCCCCTTTTCAAACAGGGTAAGCAAGGGGGGGGATGTTTTGGATGCCACTGCAGAACCAGATCTTCGCTACAAGAAAATAATTGATGTCTTCAGAGCTATGAAGGCAACAGATCCGTATAATCCGGAAATGAATACAGCCATTCTGCGTAAATTTTCCATGGAGATGGAAATTTCACAGGAGGAGGTGGAAGCTCTCTTTGATACATATCTGAGCTCTCCGCAACTTAAGCGAATAGGGTCTATGATAAGCGAAAGGCTGGGGCGTGATCTGAAACCCTATGATATCTGGTATGATGGCTTTAAAACAAGAAGCAGCATTCCAGAAGAAATACTTACGGCGAAAACCTCAGTACTTTATCCCGATCCTCACGCTTTTAAAGACGGCCTCCCGGTAATACTCAAAAAATTAGGTTGGAGCTCTGAAAGAGCTAAATATCTTTCTGATAAAATTGTTGTCGATCCGGCCCGCGGTTCAGGCCATGCCTGGGGAGCTGCTGCAAAAGGTTCTTTGTCACACCTTAGAACGAGAATCTCAGCAAAAGGGATGGATTATAAAGGCTACAGCATTGCCGTTCATGAATTTGGACATAATATTGAACAGACCATATCTCTTTACGATGTGGATTACTACATGATGGCCGGGGTGCCCAATACAGCGATAACAGAAGCACTTGCATTTCTTTTCCAGAGCCGCGATCTCAACCTCCTTGGAATCAAAGATCAGAATCCCGAAAAGCAAAAGATGGAAACCCTCGATGCTGCCTGGCAGCTTATGGAAATCATGGGCGTCGGAATGGTCGACATGAAAACATGGAAATGGCTCTATCAGAATCCCAACGCAACTCCGGCTCAACTGAAGGAGAGTGTAATAAGAATTGCAATTGAAACATGGAATAAATATTTTGCCCCTGTATTAGGTGTAAGCGATTCTCCGATACTTGCAATATACTCTCACATGATTAACTCACCTCTATATCTTGCCAATTATTCATACGGGCATATCGTGAGTTTCCAGATTGAGGAATTCCTGAAAGGAAAGAATTTCTCAGCGGAGATTGACAGGATGTTCAGCCAGGGTAGGCTTACCCCTCAACAGTGGATGATGGGAGCAGTGGGAACAAGAATATCAGCCCAACCAATTCTTAATGCTGTGGATGCAGTTTTAAAATGAATGACCATTGCAATACTAAACATATGAAAATCAAGATCAGCGATTACCCAACCTTCAATAAGGAGTGGGATAAACCAAAAACAATTGAGAAGACTAAAAAGATTCTTAAGAAAATCGGAGCTCTGCAAAATAAGATGCTTGCTCAGAACAAATTCAGTCTTCTAATCATACTCCAGGGCACCGACGCCTCAGGCAAGGACGGAGTTGCAAAAGGACTGGTAAAATACTGCAATCCACTTGGCATAAAAATCTGCAGTTTCAAGAAACCAACGGAAACAGAATATGCTCATGACTTTCTCTGGCGAATACACCAGGTAGCTCCAAGGAAAGGTGATATCCAGATCTTTATAAGATCACACTATGAAGATATTCTCGTTCCGTCGGTTGAAAAATACATTCCATCTGATGTGATAGAAAAACGCTACAGTCTTATCAATGATTTTGAAAAACTTCTTATGCACAATGATACCGTGATACTTAAATTCTTTATGAATGTGTCAGGAGAAGTGCAGGAGGAAAGACTTATGGAAAGAATAGAACTGAAGGAAAAGCACTGGAAACACAAAGACGGCGACTGGGATACACGGGAAAAATATGATGAATACCTTGCAGTATATGAAAAGATCCTCAATACGTGCAATGTGGTTCCCTGGCATATCGTGCCTTCGGACAAGAACTGGCAGAAGCTGTACTTCATTGCAGATATCGTTCTCAAAACCCTTGAAAGCCTGGATCTTAAATGGCCTGAACTGGTGACTGAGAGATTTGAGGTACGTGCCAAGGATGCATGATTTAAGGTAAAAAAGCTACTCCTGAATACCCGGAAATTAAGCAATGTTCACAGAATTCTTTGATTAACAACCTGTAACAAATATTCAATTATGACCATTATGTATCGTAAAATACTTTATTTATTGTTCCTGTTGCCTTTAATGGCAGCAAATCCGCAGCCAGGCTATAAACCTTCAGATGAAAACCTTAGGGCACGTGAATGGTTTCAGGATGCGAAATTCGGAATGTTCATCCACTGGGGCGTTTACAGCATCCTTGGTGATGGAGAATGGGTAATGAACAACCAGAGGATAGACAAGGAAACATACAGTAAACTTCCGGCTTTTTTCAATCCCATCGGTTATGATCCGGCTGAATGGGTAGCACTTGCCAAAGCTGCGGGCATGAAATACATCACCATTACCAGCAAGCATCACGACGGTTTTGCGATGTGGGATTCGAAGGTCTCCGACTATGACATTATTGACCGGACACCATATAAGAGAGATGTAATTAAAATGCTTGCAGAAGAGTGCAATAAACAGGGGATTAAACTATTCTTCTATCATTCTCACCTCGACTGGTACCAGGAGAATTATTTCCCACGCGGCAATACAGGCCAGACAGCCGGAAGACCGGAGAGCGGTGACTGGTACAAGTACCTCGATTATATGGATACTCAACTGAAGGAGCTTCTAACCGGATATGGCGATATCGGTGGTATATGGTTTGACGGAATATGGGATAAAAAAGGAGCAGACTGGAGACTCGACAAGACATACAATATGATTCACAGTCTGCAACCAGCATGCCTTGTGGGTAATAATCATCACCTTGCACCATTTCCGGGAGAGGATTTTCAGATGTTTGAAAAAGATCTCCCGGGCCATAACACAACTGGTTTTTCAGGCGAACAACAAGTGGGAGATCTTCCATTCGAAACTTGCGAGACAATGAATAATTCATGGGGATTCAACCTCCAGGACAAGAACTATAAATCAACGCGGAACCTGATTCAATATCTGGTCAGGGCAGCCGGTTATAACTCCAATTTCCTTCTTAATGTAGGACCGATGCCTGATGGCAGGATTCAGCCTGAATTCATCAAGACCCTGAATGAAATAGGTAAATGGATGGAAAAAAACGGAGAGACCATTTACGGCACACGCGGAGGACCCGTCAGTCCGAAATCATGGGGAGTCACAACTGCTAAAGGGAATAAGGTGTTTGTCCATATCCTGAATGCTGAGGGTTCCAGCCTGTTGATCCCCGATTTTGGCAAGAAGGTAAGGGGAATTACTCTTTTCGGGACAGGTGTAAAACTGAAATACAAACAGGATGCATTCGGCATTGCAGTCTCAATTCCCGTGGAAGCAATTGACGAGACTGATACTATTCTCGTAATTGAGATCTGAAATGCAGGAAAAAGATCATTGTCGGTTCTGTATTTATCCGTAAAAACCCCTCAGGCAGGAAAAAGTGCATAAGATAATAACACCAAAGGGATCCGTCAGCGGATAAACCTGGCATCAGCTGATAAAGCTTATGTTTATTTAAGGAATACTTCAATCACGGGTATTTCTACCGGAGGCTTAAGTACGGGAAGCTGAAGAATTACATCATTGCTGTTTTCCGCATTGCCTTTCCTGTAGCGGATCTCAGATGCATCATGAAGGAACTGGACATATCTTATCTTATCCCCCATTTCAGGCAGGGTAAGGCTGCCCATCGGATATGCCAGCAGATGGATGAATAACCTATTTGAGCCGGGATTATAAGTAAGAACACAATTATCAGGAGCCTTGATATCGGAAGGAGCTTCGGTACAGCCATAAACTGATCTGCTGTTGTATTTCATCCACTCTCCTATCGCCTTCAGTCTCTCCTGAGCCCTGTAGTCAAATGTTCCCCGTCCGGTAGGTCCGACATTCAAAAGAAGATTTCCTCCCTTGCTTACCGACTCGATAAGGAGTTCAATAAGCTGGGCCGGGCTTTTCCATGAGGTCTCATCCCTGTGATAACCCCATGATCCGGAAAACGTCTGACAGGTCTCCCATGGAACTCTTTTACCGTTGTACTCCGGCCACTTAGCAACTTTCACCTGTTCGGGTGTCGTGAAATCCCATCCTCCTTCAACATCCTTCAGGTCAAGCCTGTCATCTACAATAATTCCCGGCTGAAGTGATCGCGCCAGTTTAAGTAGTCCCTCCGAATCCCAGTCATTCCTGCCTTTTCCGTTCCTGCCGGGAAATGAGAAATCAAACCAGATAATGCTGATTTCGCCGTAGTTTGTGAGCAGTTCGCGTACCTGGTTCTTCATGTATGCCCTGTACTTCGCCATATCTTTTCCCTTATTGAGCCTTGCATAAGCGGTATCATGCTCCTGCCTCTGGGGATGACGGCTGTCAATGGTGTAATCGGGGTGATGCCAGTCGATGAGTGAATAGTAGAATCCGACTTTTAATCCCTCGGCCCTGAATGCTTCAACAAATTCCCTGATAATGTCGCGGCCCAGAGGAGTATTGGTTGATTTGTAGTCGGTGTACCTGGAATCAAACAGGCAGAATCCCTCATGGTGCTTTGAGGTCAGAACCACATATTTCATTCCGGCTTCCTTTGCCATCCTGGCCCATTCCTTCGGGTTGTACAGATCAGGATTGAAATTTTCAAAGTACTTCTGATATTCCTCATTCGTCATTCTTTCATAATTTTTCACCCATTCATGTCGAGCCGGCAACGCATAGAGTCCCCAGTGGATGAACATTCCGAACCGGGAGTCAGTCCACCACTTCATTCTCGCAGCTCTCTGAGCTTCAGTTTCCTTCGGAAGCTGAGCAAGGCTCATCTGTGAATTTATTAACAGACAAAGAAACAGGATGGAAATTGTTAAAACCTTGTTTTTCATATCGTTGATTATTAGTTATTGATTACCGATTATGGTATGCCTTTTACGAAATACAAGACTTACCATTTTGATTTGAGATTTATGATTTGTGATAATTTAAAATTTTGGGATTTTTGAAGTATCAAATAAAAATAAACAAAATCTTCGGATTTAAGATTAAAGGTTTTTGTCTTCTCTGCTGATTTTTAGTACCACTTCCCGGAACTCGGGAAATTATTACACATTACACATAGATTCGCAGTGAAAACACAAAGAAACCCTGAGTCGCAAGCACAGTTAGGATCAGGAAGTAAGGATTGAATTCACCAGTTTTTTCATGCTTTCAAAATGAGAACCCTCCCAATAAATCCTTCCGCATCCAGGGCATTTCCAGAAGTTGCTGTAGTATTCCCTTGTTTTGGATTGCAGGTAACTCAATACATCGTTTTTATCAACCCTGTCTATTTCATTGTTGCATTCCATGCAACGGGTGAAAGGCTTGGAATTGTTTTTCAGATCAAATCTGCTTATCACTTCCTCCAGTTGTTTTTTCGGTTTTTGCGATCTGATCCAGTACCCATGTGTTACATCTCTGTGTTTAAGAAGACTCCTGTCTCTTGTCAAAATAATTCTTTTTTCCTGCAAAGAGACAGCAATTATTTCATTGTCCCCTATTTGTTCGTTAAAAAGACAGTCAAATCCCATAAGACGAAGATATTTTGTAAGTTTTCCGAGATGCACATCAAGTATAAACCGGATTTTTCTGAGAGGTTTGGGTCTTAATCTTCCAATACCGCTTATATCAATGCTTTCAAAAACAGGATAAACTGATATGTTGTCACCGGGTTTTAGTTTGTATGAGAAATCAACGGAATTGCCATTGACAATTATGAGATCAACTTCTGCATGAGGGACGCCAAGTGATTCTATGGCATCTTTAACAGATGGAGTCCCTTTGAAAGAATAAAGAAAGGATATCTTCCTCCTGTATGAGGGAAGAAAATCATTCAGTTCTTCATAAAACCTGAACCAAACCTGGTTATCGTCCATGAAACTGTTCACAATATGAATGGATAGCTTCAGATCGCAGCTAAATCCTTTTTTAGAGCCTGGTAAACAGAATTTCTTCAAGGTCTTCCTGTTCCAGTCTTACGGGATTGTTTTTAATCTCGGTCCGGTTGCAGACCGGTCCGACATCTTGCCTGAATATGCCATAGCCAGCCAGTCTGGGAATATTAAACCGGTCGGTAATATCAGAAAGAAACCGGATGAACCCATCGATGAAATAATCATCAGAACCTGTTCCTTCCTCAAGAAACAGTTTCCCAAGAGAAGCGTATTTCCTGAGTGCAGCGGGATTCGAGTTTTTCTTGCGCAGTTCCCTGACGTTTACCTCATTGGCCTTTGCCATAAGGGTGCCACACAGAACTCCGTGAGGGATCTCGAACATCCCACCAGCAGAGGAGGCAAAGCCGTGAACAACACCCAATCCTGCGTTGGCAAGGCAGATACCTGATGTCAGTGCTGCAAACGACATCCCGCTTCTGGATTCAATCCTGCTTCCATCTTCAATACATAATACAAGGGATTCAGAAACAGCTTTCAGTCCTTCCCATGCCAATGCATCGGTATATTCATTTGCCCTGTCTGACAGATAAGCCTCCGTAAGCTGCGTAAAACAGTCCATACCGCTCGTCGCGGTTATATCCCGGGGGCAGGTTAAGGTGAGCTCAGGATCGATCACGGCTATATCAGGGACAAAATTATCATGGCGCAGTGATTTTTTGAAGCCATCTCTGCCTACATAAGATATTACGGCATTCTTCGTTGCTTCACTGCCGGTTCCGGCTGTTGTCGGAACAGCGATGAAAGGCAGTTTGGACCCTGTATGATCTTTGTTACCAACACCTTCGAGATACTGAATGACTGAATCATCAGCAGACATCATGGCGGATATTGCTTTGCCTGCATCGATAACACTGCCGCCCCCGATTGAAACAACTGCATCAATGGACATATTTCTGAATCTGCCAACAGCCTCATCTATAATTTCCGGGGATGGTTCTTTGGCCACAGTTATCTGATGAAACTTTATACCGTTATCATTAAAGGTCAGGATAAGAGACTGATAATAAGCAGAATTGATGAATGGATCCCCTGTCGTTACAAGAATAATATTCCTGCCATAGGATTTGATCAATCCAGGCAAAAGTTTCAATTTACCGGGGCCAAAGAATATAAGAGGAAGCCTTGAAAAATTAAAAGCTTTTACCATGCTGACCTGTCCTGCGGTTCAATAATATTGTACTTCACCCCTTGCCTGGGCTCTGCCATCATATCCTTAACAGCATCCCTCCATTTCAGATAGTGGGCTGTATTTTTGTGAGCAGCAGCAGCTTCTTCCGATTCATAGGCTTCATAAATCATGAACCTTGAAGTGTCATCAGACTGCTGCAAAAAGTCAAAACGAAGATTGCCAGGCTCCTTTACTGACCCAAAATGATTTGCTTTTGTAGCCTCGATAAATTTGCCAACATCTTCCGGTTTTACATGAACATAAACACAGCTTAATGTCATAATGCTTTTTATTGTAAAGTTAAACCATGGAACTTTATTATCCAATCGCACATAAAGTTTAAAATCGTTTGAGAATAAAATCAGGGCATATTATTTTCCGGGTAACTGTATCTGTTCATTCCAGATCACGGAAACACATCCATGCATCCCTGAAATATCTTATGATATCCCAGCTGGTATCTATTGACGTGTTACAGCTCGAGGAAAAAATAAATCTGTTCTTATAGGGAATCATCCTTCTGAAAAGTGTCTCAACATATCTGAAAACATCCTCTCTGGTTTTAAGGTTTCTTGTTTCCATTGCGCTGATTCCTCCGGTCATTATAAATTTACCGTGTGTGCGGGTCATTACCTCCTCGGGCGTAACATCTCCGAGAGGCGGAGAGGCAACACCTTCAAGACCACTGACATTACAGGCTGAAATAAGCTCAAGGTTGTCTTTCTGTTGCCCACATGCATGTATAAAAAAAAGTGCATCATTCTTTTTACAGATTGTGCTTGCCTTTTGGTAATATGAAGCAGAAAATTCTCTGACAAAGTCGGGGGGATGAAACATAGTGTCAAGGTTATCCATCGACATTACAACTTTTACGCCGCTCGAAACACAGTCTGTAATGCATTCAAGCTGAGCATCTTCGTGAATTTTCAATAATTCCCTGGCCTTTTCAGGGCATTCCAGCAGAAAGTATACGGAATTCACAGGTCCCATAGCCAGGTGAAGCATTTTAAGCGGACTGAAGAACTCCCCTGCAATCACCACGCCCTTCTCCCCTACCTCGTTACACACTTTTACATATTTCTGCCTGTTAAAATTCCACCTCCTGTTCTTTAGAAATATCCTGAATGATTCTGCGTCATTTTTATAATCACTGATAAGAAATCTCTTTTGTATCAGTGTTGATTCATTAAAAATATACACAAGTTCCTCAGAAAGCTTACATTTTTCGTTTGCGTATTCCTTTATTGTAAGCTTGTCCTTCCCTGTATATGAAGAAGCAGAATTGATTTTAAAACCGCTGATAACTTCATCACATAAGCCGCCAAACCAGTATGCCTCAGGATCAGAATAAATGTTCCTTCTGAAAATGTCGACACCAAGGTATTTGTATAGATCAAGAAGGTTTTCGCAGTGTTTTATTTCTTCGGGAAGTATCTTATGATCCTTGTGGTGTTTGAACCATTGCCAGTAATTCGGGGCATAAACAAAGCGGGAAGGCATTGTTCCTTCAAGAATTTTCTCAATCTCTGATTTTGGGGTAATTTTCAACCTGGCAATAATTTCTTTTTATGTTGTATGGATAATAGAAAATAAAAACAAGTAATACACATCTCCGATCTGCGAGATCATACGGGACGGTATCATTTACTCAGTTTGGTACACAGTTTTACTCAACTGACAGAAGAGTCTGTATGGGATTAACCTCGGGCTATAACTATTTGACAACCTGAATTTCTCTTTTTTCCTTAAAGAAGAATATGAAGCAAATCAGGACAGCAACTGCAATATAGGCAGGCACGAACCATATATTGCGCCACTGGTATACCTGGCCTTCTGAATAATAAGTTGTCACAAAGCCTGACACCCAGGTTCCTATAAACATTCCCAGTCCATAGGTAACGAAAGTGAACAAACCCTGAGCGGCATTTTTGATTCTCTCGTTGGATTTCTTTTCGGTGTACATGTAACCTGTTACGAAAAAGAAATCATAGCAGACGCCATGAAGGATTATTCCGGTGTAAAGCATCCAGAGATTAGGGCCCATATTGCCATATGCAAAGCAAATATAGCGAAGCAGCCATGCAGTCATTCCAATAAGCAGCATTTTCTTTACACCTATCCTGTTAAAAAGGAAAGGTATGGCCAGGATAAAAAGTGCTTCCGAGATCTGTCCGTACACCATTTTCCCTGCGGCATTGGGCATGCCTGCCTGATTAAGGAACAGGTTTGCAAAGCCAAAATAGAATGAAAGCGGTATACAAACAAAAATTGCTGCCACAAAGAAGATCAGGTAAGGCTTGTCCCTGAAAAGTATGAAAGCATCAATTCCCATTATTGATTTGGCAGATGACGGAGTTGTGGCCTGCGGTGGGGTATCAGGAAGCAAAAAGCTGTATATTCCAAGTGCCAGCGACACAATGGCTGCCATATAAAATGTTCCGGGTGTCTGCTCAATCCCGAACAGAGCGATCATGAATCCTGATATTACCCAGCCTATGGTACCAAAAACCCTTATGACCGGGAATTGTTTGCCAGGGTCTGTCATTTGTCTGAATGCAACACTATTGGATAGTGCAATTGTAGGCATGTAGGCAAGTGAATATAACATTATTACCCAGTAAAAAGGGGCATTGGTCGTAATCTTTGAAGCTATGAACAACAGTATGGCTCCGATTAGGTGCAAAACTCCCATCACTTTCTGGGCAGCAAAATAACGATCGGCAATCATGCCAACAAAAAAAGGTGATATCATTGTAGCAATCGCCAAAGCACTATAGGCAGCACCGATCTGGATACCCGTGGAACCAAGTATTTTGGTCATGAATGTACCCATTGTCACATACCATGAGCCCCACACATAGTATTGCAGGAACATCATCGATGCAAGGATAATGCTGGTTTTAGTCTTCATCAGGATAATGTTGTGTTAGTGTTATAAGTATATGATTCAGTGAAAATGATCTTTAGCCGGCATCAATAAAAACATAGTTCATTTATTATCAGAAACCTGAGCTTAAGGTGTATGACTGTTCAAGAAAACCTTTACCCTCGCCATGGCCTTGTCCTGCTGACATTGGAAAGGCAGTCAAGAGTGATATTTACATCAGCTACCATCTGGAAATCATACATTCCAACACAGATGAAGTCGGCTCCATTATCAAATGCATATTTGAATCCGACTTCAGGTTTCAGAGCTCCTGCAGCCAGGGTTTTAAAAGCGATCCATGGCTGCTCCAGCCTGCTCATAAAATCAATTGTCTCCTGTGGCTTGAGACAGAAATTATTGTCCTTCCATCCGGGATCTGTGACGTCTTTCTTTTCAAGGTCAAGCTGGGCCGACCAGTAATCGTGACTGTGAAGCGTTTTTACCCAGAAGTCGGGTTTTATTCCATGTTCCACGCAAGCCTGAATCGTCTCAATTCTGTGTGCCCCTATTCCGGCAGGCTTTCCGTAGCTACGGATAAGCTCAAGCCCTCGTGCGAGTTCATCATATATTGACGGATCGTTGGCATATACACGTGCATCTGTTTTTCCTCCATGGCTATACATGGCAGAAGCTCCACCTTTAGCTGACAGTTCAATTCCTTCCAGAAAATCCTTTCCCACACCGCAGTCGGAAATGATTTGGATTTTTCCTCCGGTCTCATGCCAGTATTTATTGATCACTCTGAACGTGGCGGGATTAACAATAATTGCATTTATTCCGCATCTTTCAGCAAGCTCAAAGGTTTGCATAACCTTATCATCGGAATGGTATTTCTTAATAAGCTCATCCACGTAAATGAGGTCGCGTGCATGTCCCCATCCTCCTATAAGATTGCCTCCCATAATAAGCCGACTGAGTTCCATATCACCTATTTTACCCTTTGGAACGGTACCCTTAAGATCGTCGAGTGAAGCAAACTGAAAACTTTTTACTGTGGCGCTTGTAACGCCATCGACGTTCTGAGTCAGGAATTTCTTCTCAAAGCTTACCCATTTGTTCTTCCTGTAAACAACATATGCAAAAGCTCCTAAAAATGGTACGCTGATGAGGTCACGGATAACTTCACGGCGCCTGTTGGAAAAATTTCCCTCAACTTCTGCATTCGTAGGACCGGGTACAGGTGCGCTCGGTTTTTCTTCCTTCCATCTCCTGATCCAACGGTCTAGTCCGAAAAAATAACCTGCCGGAAGTGAAGCAAAAACTATCAGCATTGCCAGTTCAATAAGGTTTTTGTCAACCCACTGATAGTTACCTTCCATTATTGAGCCGAAGGTGAAACCGAGCAGTGGAGGATAAGCCACATAGTAAAGCAGCAGAAGAAGGGCCCCTGCTATTGATGACCACCTTACAAATAAGCCTACAAACAGCGAGATTCCGATCAATATGAGTCCCCATATATTCAGGAAGTCAACAAATTTCAAAATTGCGGGTGATGATGCAATCCAGTGAAAAAAATCAGCAAAGATCCATTTTGAACCAAGCAGGTAATACTTGGAGGTCCATCCTGGAATCAGGAGTTTGGTTATTCCCTCATAAAGGAAATGCCATCCTATCAAAATTCGGAGGATGGTCAGCAGGTAAACAGTGTATTTCTTCATATGCAACTAATTTTTTTAATGGATGTACCTAATCATACATAACTAAGAGATAAAGAATTAATAACCAAGAATGAGTACTGTCAATCATCCGGATATCATCAGTAACTTGCTTTATCTTGTTAGATATTTAACGTAAAAGCTACCAATATAATACAAAAATCAATAATACAAATCAGGCGTTTAAAGTTTAAGACGCAAGCCGGCTCTGATCAGCAATCCTGTTATGGCAGTGCATAGAAGTGCGAACAGCAATGATTTTATAAGTCCTATGCCGTCCGTTATAAATACATCCGGTAACCTGATATGAAAGACGGTTCTTACAGCATAGGCAAAATAAGGTATAAGGTAGCAGAGCAATGTTGCTGTCCCTGCAGGCTTGATTATATCAAACCATTTTCCCTTTCCGCCTACATCGGCTATCCAGTAAATAGCAAGGAAGGTGAGGATTGTAAAAGCGCTGCAAAGGAAAAGCCATGCAGGTGTTGCGCCAAGTTTGGCGAGACCCCAGTAAGGTCTTGTAATTACTGAAAAGACAATCAGTATTCCTGAAAACAGTAATAGTGCAATAGTAAGCCATCCTTTTTGCTTTTTTCTTACAAAATGCTGAAAAACAAATGAAGTAAGGACTCCACCCATCGTAAGGCCGGTAAGGGTTCCTCCCAGTATAGCATTCGGGATAATAGAGATAAAACTGTCGCGAGGTATTATGCCTGACTTATATACCATGCTGAGTATGCAGAAGAAAATCCAGCCCCCGAGGATGACAAGAAAATTGTTCTTTGAGAGGACCGTGATGATTCCGCTTGCCAAATAGGCCCATCCTATGAGTCCGAGAATACCCCACCATTGTGGAGAAAAATGCCTTATGTGGTCTCCTTGTCCGCCGCGATAAACAATGCTCAGAACGATCAGTGTAGCAATTCCAAGTGCTTTCAATGACCATACAAGATATTTGTTAACCGTAGAAGGATAACTGTTCCAGATTAGAATGAAAGAAAGGCAACACAGGGGATACCACAACCATCGTACCATACCGGTAGCATCTGCATTATAGGTTTCTCCGTTTACCAGGAATACTCCCATTATTATCAGGGCCAGAGACCTCAGAAGAACATGCTGCAACAGCTGCCATTCACTGTCTCCCTTCCTGCGCCTGTTGCTGATGGCATAGGGAAGAGATAATCCTACTATAAAAAGGAATGCAGGAAATACTACATCAGCCAGCCCTATTCCATCGACTCCCCTTTCAACATGACCAAGCCATCCGGGGATGTCTTTAAGTGTCCACAAATCGTTAACGAATATCATCAGAACCATAGTCAATGCACGAACTATGTCAATTGACAGAATTCTCTGAAGAGGAACAGCCTTTGTCCCGTCAACGAAGGCTGAACTGTGTGCCGGCGCATCAAAATTAATTTTAAAATTCATAGTATTTATGTGATAGGGTCTATATGAGCGATTTAAAGTTACATTTTATTATTTCCAAAGTATAACCAGACATTAAATTCCGTCAAGTTTGCTAGTTAAAAATTGTTAATTTATTCCCGGACTGATGGACTGATTGAATCCGTGACCACAGGCAGTCTCAAAAAAATATTAATTTTATTACAAATTATCATTCCTGACAGATGCTACGGCTTTATCTTTTATCATTAATAATTGTTTTATGTGTCCTGCCAGCGTGCAATCCAAAAGAAAAACAGAAGATAGTTGGAATCAAGATCTATGATTATAACGGAGATTATGCCGCGCTGGTCTCAAAATGGAAAGATATTGGAATAAACACATGTTTTCTAAGCACCTCTCTTGCAGATGATAAGGAATTCAGAGAAATCCTCTTTGAAAATAAGATCACTGTCTACATAATATTCCCGGTATTCCAGAATCCCGAAATTCTCAGGAACGACAGCTCCCTGTATTCAATAATTAATGACGGTACCATTGCAAAGGACGACTGGGTAAGATTTGTTTGTCCATCAAGGTCCTCCTACAGAAAGGACAAGACGGAAGAGCTGGCAAACTTAATAAGGGATTTGAATCCCGACGGGATCAGTATCGATTTCATCAGGCAGTTTGTTTACTGGGAAATGATATATCCCGACCGCGACCCACAAAGCATTTCCACCGCATGTTATTGTGACAGCTGCATTTTTGAATTCATAAGGGAGTATGGTATCAGGCTTCCTGATACATGCATGACTACTGCAGGCAAGGCGCTGTTTCTGACAAACAATTATGGTGAAAGATGGGATAATTTCAGATGCGGACTGATCACATCAATGGTAAAGGAGCTGGCGGAAGAGGCCAGAAGCATCAAACCCGATATAAAGATCAATGTACATGTAGTACCATGGCGGGAAAATGACTTTGATGGAGCCCTAATCCATGTGGCTGCCCAGGATCTGGGTGCTATAGCCCCTGTGGCTGACTTTGTCTCGCCAATGTGTTATTCGCAGATGCTGAAAAGGGATGCCCGGTGGATTGCAGATGTTATTGAAGATATGGACCGCCGCTGCAAGGACAAAGTTCTGCCAAGTATCCAGGTGTTCCCAGAGTATATTGACGACACTTTTACTCCGGATAATTTCAGGGAATGTATTGAAGCGGCAATTAAACATCCATCTCTGGGAGTCGTGTTTTTCTCCTGGCCGCTATTTGAGAAAGATTCCGAAAGAATGGGTATTGCAAAAGAATCATTGAAATAGATAAACTGATCATAAATGATAATTATTTTTTTATCGGTATTATTCACGTCATTATCCTAAAACCATGAAACCACAAAATCTTAAAATCCTTCGTACATCCCTGATGGTATTGATTGTTTTTGCCTTGCTATTTACATTATCATGCAGGGATAAATCTGACGCGGTAAGGGAATACGGCTGGTTTGAATTCGTTATTCCCGATTCTGATACAACCAGCAATGCGGTCGACATGTCATTTCTTAACGAAAAGATTGCCGGCGGCTCAGGTTATATAACACTGAAAGACGGTCATTTTGCAGATGGTAAAGGAGAAAAGATAAAGTTCTTCGGAACCAACCTTACATTCTCTTCGTGTTTTCCCGACAAAGAGACGGCGAAAAATGTGGCGGGAAGATTAAAAGTGTTGGGAATGAATGTAGTAAGGTTTCATCATATGGATTACCATTCAACACCGCGCGGTATATGGGACAAGGACAAAAAAGATCTTGACCCGGATCAGCTTGACAGGCTTGACTGGCTGATCTATCAGCTTAAGATTCACGGAATATACAGCAACATCAACACGCATGTATCATATACATATCCGGGCGCTCATTATGATGAAGTGGAACAGTTTAATTTCGGTAAATCGATCGACCAGTTTTACCCTTCGTACATTGAAATGCAGAAAGAATATGCCAGGAAACTCCTTACCCACCGCAACCCATACACCGGGAAAACATATTGCGAGGAGCCGGCAATAGCTTTCATCGAGGTAAACAATGAAAACTCCCTGTTATCAAACTGGGCTTTACTTCCGAAACTTAACAATGTTCACAAATCTGAATTGCTGAGGCAATGGAAAGTCTGGCTAAGTTCAAAGCCCGAATTAAGGAACAGGAATGGTTTCACAGCAGATCTGATGTCAATAATAACAAATTATTCAAAAGGCACCACGGAAGCAGCAAAGGAAATGATGTGGAGCTTCCTTATCGATACTGAAATGGCGTATGCAAAGGAGATGACCGATTACTTAAGAAATGATCTTAAGGTCAAGGCATTGCTGTCTGAAACACAGGCTTATTACAGTGGGGTAGCAGGTGTAAAAAGAGAAGCTGAGGTTGCCGATTTCATTGATATGCATGCCTACTGGGAGCACCCTTCCTTTCCCGGAAGAAGCTGGTCGTCAACAGACTGGCTGATCAGGAATTCATCGATGGTTTCAGATAAAAGGGGTGGAACACTGAATAATTTCGGTATGCACAGGGTTGAAGGAATGCCACTGACAATTAGCGAATATGATCATCCTGCTCCATCCTTTTTCTGCTCTGAAATGTTCCCGATGCTTAATGCCATTTCAGCCTTCCAGGATTTTGACGGCATTTATCATTTCACCTTTGATCAGCCTTATGATAAAGGTCGTATTGCTAACTTCTTCTCGAGTGCAGGCCATCCCCTTAAACAGGTCTTTGTTCCCGTCGGAGCAGTTTTGTTCAGGATGGGAGCCGTCAGGCCCGGGCAAAATCCTGTTCAGTTGAATCTTCCTGAAAAATCTGTAGCTGAAAATCTTGTGAAGTATGGTGACAGAATCAGGCTACATGTTTCCAATATGAGATATATATGGGAAGAGGCAGGAGCCCCTTCTGCCCTCATTGCTTTGCGCCCGATGAATGTTAAGATAGGAGGAAGTGAACTTAAACTTTCGGAACAGGTGGAAAAACCTTCCGGTGAATGGATAAGTGAGACATCCGAAATAATATGGGACAACACTGACTCAACCAGGGCCGTATTCAGGATAGATGCTCCTGCAGCAAAAGGCGCCATCGGATATATCGGCGGAAGAAGAATTGAACTTGGCAATCTTACAATAGAAATGGATTCAATTCCCGGGAACTGGGCTGCTATTACCCTCACCTCACTGGATGGAAAACCCATTGAAGAATCATCTAAAATACTTATTGTGGCAGCAGGTAAAGCCGAAAACACCGGCTGGCAGTGGAATGAAAATAAAACAAGCCTGGGAGGGAACTGGGGAAATGCACCGACCCGGGTGGAAGGTATTCCTGCTAAACTTACTTTTAGTAATATGTACAAATTTAAGATACGGCCACTCGACGCTTACAGGAAGCCGGGGGAAGAGATACCTGTAAACAGGAAAGGTAAAAATCATTCAGTTGGTATAGGAGCTCAGTATAAAACACTATGGTATCTTATAGAACGAGACTAAAAAACATTTGTATAGATTTCCATACTCAGTTAACAGGCAGGGCCAGACTGTTAACTTTGATAATGGCTTTTGCAATCTTTCAGTGTCTTCCGGCTCAGGATGATGAGGACAGTTTTGGTTCAGTCGATTATTATCATCCGAAAATTGTTGACAAGGACAATCACCTTGATTCATGGCATAAAGATGAGAATGGTCCTTTCGAATTTATTCTAAATCTGAGTGCAAGCTGGTGGAAAAATGCCCCTGAAGTCAATGGGTGGCCCATATGGTGTACGGCAGCATTGGTCGACGACAAATACCTTCAGGGAGCCGGTGCAATACCCGGATCGGCATGTTCTTTTGCCATCATGGCATGCCTTAGGTATTATGTACATACCGGCGATACATCTTTTCTTCGTTTTGCAATAAGAACAGGAGAATATATCATCCTGCAGACTCTTACTCCATCTGATTTTAAATGTTATCCTAATTTCCCATATGCAGTAGGCAAGACAGGTGATACAAATCCTCAGGGGACCGGTCATCCAAATGATATTGATAATGTGAATCTTCCATACAGCATTATGCCCGATAAGGGAGCAATGCTCGGTGTTGCCCTGCTCGAACTCTACAAAGTTACAGGCAGAAATGAATTTCTGGCAGTATCATTACAAATAGCGAACTGCTTGTCGGATAATGCTGTGGAAGGAAATGAAAATGTCTCGCCCTGGCCTATGCGGGTCATGGCTGATGATGGGTCAACTGTTGACGGAATATTCTCAGCAAATGTAAGTTTTGCGTGCAGGCTTTTTGACGACCTTCAGAATATCGGACAAAATGGTAACGGCAAATATAAAATCACCCGCGATGCTGTCTGGAAATGGCTGAAGGAAAATGTAATTGCGTATGACGACGGATCAAGATGGTTTCACTTCTTTGAGGATCATTCGGGAGAAGAGATCAACTCCACACAGATTAATGCACTGGAAACTGTGAGATATCTCCTGGAAAAAAAGAACCTGGCTGACACTGACTGGTTCGCCCTTTCTGAAAAAATAATAAACCAGGTAACCAGAAGATGGTCGGTTACCACCATTGAGAATGATGGATTTGTATCAATTGCTGAACAGGATAGTGACCAGTCACCCTATAACAGCCATACAGCCCGCTACGGATCAATATTAAGCATGTTCCTTGAAGCAGGTGCAAATTCAGCATATAAGGATACGGCTTACCATTCATTATGCTACAGCCTTTACAGTGTGGAAGATGACGGCTTTACCAATACTTATTTCAAAGAAGGTGGTTACGCCTGGACAACCGATTCATTCGGTGATTTTCTTTATCATTTCATGGAGGCATTGGCTGCCGTCCCCGAATGGTCAGGAAATAGAAATTATCTTCTTAAATCTACCAGTGTGGTAAAAAGGATTATTTATTCTGATACAAGCAAGGTAAGCTTTTCCACGTTTGAAAGAACAGGAAAGGACAAGCTAAAACTGAAAAGCCAGCCTTACTCAGTAAAAGTTGACGGAAGGAAAATTACTTCCTATAACTGGGATAATACCACGAAAGTCCTTATAATCAATCGTTCAACAGGGAATAATGTTGAGGTCAGTCTAATTAAAGATGATGTTGCTATTATACCGCCTGAAGTTACTACGGCCCAAATATCTTCAGTCACATCCTACGATGCGGTTTGTGGAGGTGCAGTCACAGATGATGGAGGATCAGATGTTATTTCAAGAGGTGTGTGCTGGAATAATTCAGGTAATCCGACAATTGCGGATCATAAAACAACAGATGGTTCAGGGACCGGTAATTTCACCAGTTACCTGACAGGTCTTCATCCGGATACAAGATACTATTTAAGAGCTTATGCAACCAACAGTGCAGGGACAACCTATGGAAATCAGATTTCTTTCATTACTGCCAAGACTGTCGTTAATCCATCTGTCTCCACATCAGCCGTCACGGATATAGCAGAAACATCTGCCATCTGCGGAGGAACAGTGATAAGCAGCGGCGGAGGCGATGTGACTGAACGTGGTGTTTGCTGGAGCACAGCTCAAAACCCGACAATATCAGATCCAAGAACAACCGATGGATCAGGTACCGGAAGTTTTGAAAGTATTTTAACAGGATTGAGTTCAGGTACAGAATACCATGTAAGAGCTTACGCAACAAATGCCGCAGGTACAGGCTATGGTGAGACTCTTACCTTCACTACCCTGGTGACAGGAATTAACGAAACCACCCTTCAAGAAATACGTATCTTTCCAAATCCTTCCGGTGGGATTTTTACTTTATCTGTTGACAGGACACTGGTTCCATTAATCAATATTGAGATTTTTGATCTGAACGGGAGAATAGTCTTCACTATAGCACCAGAGTGTGAGCCAACACATAATTTTGATCTAGGTCATTTTCAAAAAGGAATATATATTATTAAATTGCATGGCACAAACCACCAATATTCCGCCAGATTAGTAATTCAATAAAACAAACCCGACAGCCTGAATATAATGTTCAAAATCAGACTTTCAGTTTTCAGAAACAATTGGAAGCAGTGAATTTTTAAATCTAAAAGAAAGTTAAGACAATGCATCACAACGAAACATCAGGCAGGAGATATATGTACCTGTGTAGTTTTACTGCCGCGCTTGGAGGTCTCCTGTTCGGATTCGACACCGCAGTGATATCGGGGACAATACCGTTTATTACTGAATATTTCAAACTGACCGATGCCATGCTCGGGTGGGCTGTAAGTTCAGCCATGGTTGGTTGTATTATAGGATCAATGACTGTAGGAAGACCGGGAGACAAATACGGAAGGAAACTTATGCTTAAAATCCTGGCAACCCTGTTCATCCTGTCCGCTGTCGGATCAGCACTTTCCAGATCACTTGAAATACTTGTAATATACAGGTTTATCGGCGGACTGGCTATTGGGGGTGCATCAGTTCTTGCTCCATTGTATATTTCAGAAATATCACCGGCCAAGATCAGGGGAAGGCTTGTCGGAATAAACCAGCTTGCGATAGTCACAGGAATCCTTAGCGCCTTTTTCTCAAACTACCTTCTAATAAATACGGGCGAAAATAACTGGAGATGGATGTTCATGGCCGGTGCCTTGCCTGCGGTAGCTTTCTTTGTTCTTCTATTCTTTATAAGCCCCAGTCCCAGGTGGCTGGTAATCGCCGGCAAGCCAGGTCAGGCCAGAGATGTGATTACACGGCTCAATCCGGGCGAGAATGTTGACGGAATAATGGATGAAATAGAAAAGTCGATAAAGAAAGAAATCGTGCAGATGAACATTTCGGCTCTTTTCAGGAAGCCTTATCTTGGAATAGTGCTTATAGGAATATGTGTTATGATGTTCGCCGCTTTTACCGGAGTGAACACACTTATGTATTATGCTCCGACGATCTTTCAGTCGGCCGGTTTCTCAAACGACTCAGCCTTATACCAGACGGTTTTTCTGGGGACAACTAATCTGGTTTTCACCATAATCGGAATGCTGCTTATTGACAAACTGGGAAGAAAGACCCTGCTGCTTGGAGGAGCTCTGGGAATGACACTGTTCCTGACCCTGATCTTCCTTACTCTCACCTTCGGCGTTTTCAGCAGTGCAGTACTGCTGGCATGGATGATCGGATATCAGGCAATGTTTGCTTCAACTATGGGGGTAGTAGTGTGGGTCCTTGTCTCAGAAATCTTTCCTAATAACATAAGAGCCAGAGCTTTATCAATCGGCTCATTTACAAACTGGGTATTCAATGCCCTGATTTCTTACCTGTTCCCGGTTATTGCAGGAGCGATAGGCAAAATATCAGGTGACAAACAGGTGGGAGTAGGTGTCGTATTCGCCTTTTATGCGTTAATAACCCTGTTCAGCTTTTTCTTTTATAAAAAATACCTGGTTGAAACAAAGGAGAAATCTCTTGAAGAACTTGAAAAAATAGTAATTACCGTTTAAAATTGATATCATGAATTCCAAAGAACGGTTCATAAGGGCATTCAACAGGAAAGAAGCCGACCGGTTGCCTGTTACGACGCATCATTTGATGCCTTCTTTCCTCAAGAATTTTATGAATGGGATTTCAGATCAGGAGTTCTTTGATCATTTCGGTCTGGATCCCATAAGATGGGTTATATCCTTTTCGTGTGATACTTCAAAAGGAGAATACTTTGATCCGCTGCATACCGAAATTGGATTCCTTGAGGCACGAAGGATCTGCACCGACAACTGGCGATTTTCATTTGAAGAGATTTCCGGGCAGGCAAATCCCACAAAAAGGATGAATATCATAACGCCCGGTAAAACCTTGTCGATGGTACTTCAGTCAAATGAACATACAACCTGGCTGATTGAACATGTAATAAAGGAGAAAACTGACATAGACATACTTGCCAGATACATGCCGTCGCCGAAATGCGATGTTACAGCAATTAATGAAGCTGCTGAAGATTTCGGCGACAGAGGAATAATTAGGGGGCATATCCCTCCTTTTGACGGGTTCGGGCAGCCGGGATGCTGGCAGGATGCGGCCTGCATGTACGGCATTGAGAACCTGATTACAGCTGCACTCGAAGACCCGGAATGGGTCCATTCATTCCTTCAGATCCTGATGGAGAGGAAAAAGGTATTTATCAGATCGCTGAAAGGAGCTAAATACGATATTCTTGAGCTTGGAGGCGGAGATGCCTCGACTACTGTGATTTCTCCAGATATTTTTGATGAATTTGTTGCTCCTTATGATTCGGCATTGATCTCTGAGGCCCATGAAGCAGGACAAAGGATTGTGTATCATACATGCGGAGGTATGATGCCCATACTTGAAAATATTGCAGGGATGAAACCTGATGCAATGGAAACATTCACTCCGCATGCCATGGGTGGAGACACAGTACTTGCTGAAGCCAAGGAAAGGATTGGGGACAAGGTATGCATGATCGGAGGTTTTGACCAGTTTCATTTTTTTACAGGTTGTACCGAGGAAGAAACACGAAAAGAGGTTCGACGCTGTTTCGAGGCTGCAGGTAAAAACGGAGGATTCATCCTCTCCCCTTCAGATCATTTTTTCGAAGCTGACCTGAAATTGATCCATGCATTTGCAGACGAGGCAAGGAGATGTAAATACTAAATCAACCTTGGATCCTTCCCTGAAATTTCAGGACAATACAAAAACAATTATCTGAATCGACACAGTCTGATTTATTCCCTATAATAAATCTTCCTTAACATAATATGTTATCAGACTTTCTCTCATGTCTAATTATTAAACAAGTTGATGTCTAATATTTTTACTATCATCAAGTTAAAATCTATCTCATAATCCTGATATAGAGCCTATTATAAAAACTGGCATAACATTTGATTATTTCGATTTAAAGAAATTCGTAATGACCAAATGACCAGAGGAATTTTTATAACACTGCTTATTCTCAGCCTGCCTGCACTTCCTGCCGGAGCCCAGAAGAAGTGGTCTCTTGAGGAATGCATAGAATATGCTCTTACCAATAACATAGGGCTCCGTAGACAAAGCCTTCAATCGGAAATAGGCAGGACCAACTATACAAAATCAAGAATGGACGTGTTGCCTGATCTTAATTTCGGTTCGGACGTCAATGTAGGATTCGGTAGATCAATTGATCCAGTCACCAACCTTATTACCTTCGAGCAGAATATCAGCAATTCATTTTCCGTTGTCTCAAACCTTTCGGTCTTTAATGGGTTTTCTACCCTGAATACAATTGCAGCCAATAAATTCATGCTCAAAGCTGGTCTGGAGTCAGAAAAAATTGAACGCAATACCCTGATAGTAAGTATTCTCGGGGCATACTACAATGCCCTATATGCAAAAGGGCTGGAGGATGCGGCTGCGATGCAGGTTATACTTTCGGAAAAACAGCTCTTCAGGATCAGAAAAACAGTCGAAACAGGAAGGGAGTCGCTCTCAAAGCAATTTGAAATGGAAAGCAGGCTGTCGGAAGACAATCTTTCCTATACCATTGCAAAAAACAACACAAGCAAAGCTGTAACCGAGCTCAGGCAGCTTTTGCAGATTGAACCGGGTTATGGGTTCGACATTCTATTGCCGCCGCTCGATGAAATACTGATTTCAGATGAGACAGTCAGTGTCGACAGCATTTTTGATATTGCCTCACAGGTGCTTCCAAGGCTGAAGGCAATCAACTATGAACTAATGGCAGCAGAAAAACAGTTCGCTGCATCAAAGGGAAGCCTTGCACCAAGTCTGACCCTGGGTGGAGCTGTATATACAGGTTTCTACAAAATCCTTGGCAATGGCGCCGGAGAACAGGATGCCTATTCAACACAGCTTAAAAACAATAATAGTCAGGCACTGTTTGTGTCACTGCGCATACCAATATTCAACAAATATTCTAACAGCAAAAAAATCAGGCTGGCCAGATTGAACATGGATGACGCCCGGTTGCGGCTTGAACTTGAAAAGAACACCCTGTACTCTGAAATAGAAAATGCATGCCTGAATATAAACCGTGGAAGGGATGAATTCCTTGCGGCTCAGGCAAATCTGCAGTTTAACAGAAAATCATTTGATGCACTCGAAAAAAAGTTTGAAGCAGGACTTATAGACGTTATAGATTATTCCGCGGCAAGAACAAATCTTTTCAGGGCGGAAACGGAGGTAATAAGAACCAAACTTCAGATGCTCATAAGACAAATGACTATTCGGTTCTATTGCACAGGTGAATATGAAAAGATAATTAATAAATAAATTAAAAAATTTCTGAAATGATTACGGCACTTGACTCTATGGATAAACCTATTCCCAAAAAGAAAGGCATTCGTCTGAAACATATCGGATATCTAGGTGCAGGAGTGTTAATGGCTGTACTTATATACATGGCTTTCTTTGCAAAGCACACCTCCACTTATAAGGTCGATTCAGACAAACTTATTATAGGATCCGTCACTCAGGGACAGTTCAATGATTATATTTCCGTCACCGGCATAGTCGAACCCATAAGTACGGTTTTTCTCGATGCACAGGAAGGGGGCCGTGTTGAAGAAAAGCTCATTGAAGAAGGCACCATGGTAAAGAAGGGGGATCTGATTCTAAAGCTCTCAAATCCTGACCTCTTCCTGAATATTCTCAACAGTGAGGGACAGCTTGCTGAAAAAGAGAACTTCCTCAGGAATACCCAGATAACCATGGAGCAGGAAAGGATTGCGATAAAGAGAGAACTCGTCAATCTCAGGTACGATATTGAAAGGAAAAGAAGAATATATCAGCAGAATGAAATGCTTATCAAGGATGATCTTATTTCAAGGGAAGAATTCATCCGTTCAAAGGAGGACCTTGACATGGCAGTTCAGTCAAAGGAACTTTTCGTTGAACGGCAGACTCAGGATTCGCTATTCCGCTCAAGCAATGTCGAAACTATTAAAAACGACCTTCTCAATATGAGAAAAAACCTGGCAATGGTAAAAGACCGTGTCAAGAACCTCGATGTGGTTGCACCAGTCGACGGTGAACTGGGCCTTCTTATTCCCGAAATAGGACAATCGATTGCCCGAGGCGAAAATATGGGACAAATAAATGTTCTTACCTCATATAAAGTATCGGCCCAGATTGATGAGCATTATATCGACAGGATAAGGACACAACTCACGGGAAAACTTGACAGGCAGGGCAATGAATATGACCTTGAAGTAAGACGTGTGTATCCTGAGGTAAGAAACGGAACTTTCAGGATAGACATGACTTTTATGGATGCTATGCCTGATAACATCAGGAAAGGCCAGACATATTTCATAAGTCTGCAGCTTGGTCAGCCCAAGGAAGCCATTATGGTACCGGTAGGGGGATTTTTCCAGGAGACCGGCGGACAATGGATCTTTGTACTTGATCCATCCGAAACATTCGCAGTTAGACGTAACATAACAATAGGCCGGAAAAATCCAAAATATTATGAGGTGCTCGAAGGCCTTATACCGGGAGAAAAAGTTATTGTGTCGGGATATGAGACATTTGGCAGGGTTGAAAAACTGATCCTTAAAAAGTCAAAATAATTATCAATAAATATAGCTATGATTAAAACTATCGATTTAACAAAAGTCTTCAGAACAGAAGAGGTTGAGACCACTGCTTTGAACAAGGTATGCCTTGAAGTAAAGGATGGAGAATATGTAGCAGTGATGGGTCCATCTGGATGCGGGAAATCGACACTCTTAAATATACTTGGATTACTCGATAATCCTACATCAGGAAGCTATCTCTTCAACGGTACAGAGGTGGCGAATCTAAAGGAACGTGACAGAACTGTCTTTAGGAAGGGAAATATTGGCTTTGTCTTTCAAAGCTTTAACCTGATCGATGAACTAAATGTGTATGAAAATGTCGAACTTCCCCTCATCTATCTAAGGATGAAATCAGGCGAAAGAAAGAAGAGTGTGGAAAATGTGCTTGAGAGAATGAAAATTTCGCACAGGGCAAAACATTTTCCACAGCAGCTTTCAGGAGGCCAGCAGCAGAGGGTGGCCATTGCAAGAGCGGTTGTGGCAAATCCAAAACTTATACTGGCTGATGAGCCAACGGGAAATCTGGACTCAAAAAACGGTATCGAAGTAATAAATCTTCTTACTGAACTGAACAGTCAGGGAACTACTATTGTAATGGTAACCCATTCCGAAAGGGATGCAGGTTATGCAAAAAGGATAATCAAGCTTTTCGACGGACATATTGTTGACTGAATCCTGATATCATCCCTGTCAGAGATCATATTTCTTAATCTTATTGTACAGGGTCTGGCGGGTAATGCCCAGTCTTTTTGCCACAATACTGATGTTGTTGCCAAATCTTTTCAGATTATCCACGATCATTTTTTTTTCCATCTCTGCAAGAGTCATTTCAGAATGAACAACTTTTACAGGATTTGCCAGAAAAATGAAGTCGGAAGGCATAAGTACAGATGAGTCGCTCATTATTACAGCCTTCTCAATCGAATGTTGAAGTTCCCTTACATTTCCGGGCCATGAGTAATTTGAAAGTTTTTCAAGGGTATGGGTTGTAAACCGCATCTGACCCTTTCCGTATTTATTACAGTAGATCCTGAGGAAATAGTTAGCCAGAATTGGAATATCATCCACCCTGTCACGCAAAGGAGGAACATCAATAACTATAGTGTTGATCCGATATAGCAGATCTTCGCGAAATTTACCTTCAGCGACCATCAATCCCAGGTCGCGGTTTGTAGCGCATATAAGCCTTATGTCAACATTAATCTCCTTGTTCGATCCAACCCTAGTAATCTTTCTGCTCTGAAGAGCACTAAGCAGCTTCGACTGACAATGAATTGAAAGATTACTTATCTCATCGAGAAAGAGAGTACCGTTGCCCGCCAGCTCAAATTTACCTTTCCGATCCTCCCTTGCATCCGTAAATGCACCCCTGACATGGCCGAAAAGCTCACTCTCAAAAAGAGTCTCAGGTATTGACCCCATGTCGACACTGATTATTAGTTCTCCAGCCCTCTTCGACCTGTTATGAATCTGAAGCGCTACAAGCTCTTTCCCGGTTCCGTTCTCCCCGGTTATCAGAACATTGGCATCAGTCCCCGCAACTTTTTCAATGATATTCATAACATTTATCATTGTCGGAGAGGCTCCGTAAACCAACTTTTGATATCCTCTTTCCATTGAATCCGGTTTGGTAACCGAAAATAAACAATTACGTCTAATTGTCGGACATTGTTCGAAAAAATTCTTCCATGAGATACTGCAACATCCTCTTGTCTATATCGTCTTTAAAGAAAATAGAAATGACAGTCAAACTAAATCCCAACGAAGTTGTCCTTAAAGCCGGTGAAACAAACCAGATTATCGGCAAAGATGTAATTACCGGAAAGCTGATCGTTACAAACCAGAGAATATACTTCTGGACTATGGGCTCCCAGTCTGAAAAATTCAATATTGAAATTCTCTTTGAAAACATAAGGGAAGTAATTTATTACAGCAAGGGATTTCTGTTCCCGGAAAAGGGACTGAATGTGATTACAATAGATGGCAGGAGTCATTTCTTCCCTTTGAAAAAGCGTGACGAAATAGGCAGCCTTATCAACAAAATGTATTGAATATTAAATCCTGCATATTTTCCAATCATTAAATTTAAGGAGGTTGAATCAAAAAATATTTTTTAATGCTTTATATCTCAGGCAGCCTTTGTGATCCATCATGGATAAATGATTTAATTTGAACCGCAAAGTTACTCAGAGGGAAGTAGTAGAGAGTCCAGATTACTTTTGATACAACCTCCTTTTCTAATGAGCTCTTTTTCAGGAAAGTTATTCGTATTTAAGCGACTGAGCAGGATTGACCTTTGCAGCCCTCAGTATCCTGAAACTTATTGTCATGGTCGCTATGGCCAGCGCTATAAAAAATCCGGACAGTAAGATGAACACACTCATGCGAATCCTGTAATGGAAGTTCTCAAGCCAGCTGGAACCTATGTAGTAAATCAGGGGCCAAGCGATCAATGCCGAAATTCCTATCAGTAAAAAGAATTCGCGTGCGATGACGATATATATTCCCGGGATAGAGGAGCCCATCGCTTTTCTGACGCCTATCTCCTTTGTTTTCTGCTCAACAGTATATGAAGTGAGTCCGAAAAGACCAAGGGAAGCAACAAATATTGCCAGGATAGAAAAAATCACCGCCATCTTTGCATTCTGTTTTTCCTGAATATACATTTTTTCAAAATCCTCATCAACAAAATAATACTGAAGCGGATTGTTCGACACAAACTCTTTCCAAAGTTTCTCGATGGAGTCAATGGTCTTTGGGATATTATGCGCCGTGAGCCTCACAGTTATATAACCCCACTGATTATTCTCATTTTGGAACTTCATGATATACGGTCCGATAGGATTTCTTAGCGATTCAAAGTTGAAATTCTTAACAACTCCTATAACTGGCAGGTATCTGAATCCCGAATCGCGGGGCTCCATGAACCGGGTTTTTTCGATATCAGTAATGTTGAAGTCCCTTACAGCAGTCTCATTTATCAAGCAGGCATCTTTGTCGGAAGTGTATGATTCATCGAAATTCCTGCCCGAAACAATTGTCATTTTGTAGGTATCAAGATAGTTATAATCCACCCAGTTTGTCATCAGAAGAAAAGTTTCATCCTTTTTTCCTTCTATTGCATACCCATTATTGTTGTTATTACGGCCTGGTACCGCTGTGGAGCTTGCAATATTGACCACCCCCGGGATATTTTTAACAGCATCCTTAAAGGATTTCATTTTAGTTCCAAGCGCCTCGGCCCTGTTAATAACGATTAGCTGCTCCTTATCAAATCCAACATCCTTGTTGAGCATAAAATTTATCTGACGGTACATTATCAGAGTACCTATGATTAGTAATATCGACACTGCAAACTGAAATACCACCAGTATCCTGCGAAGATGACCGTTATTCATGCTGTTTCTTACGCTTCCTTTAAGTGTTTCATATGGGTTGAATGAAGAAAGGTAAAAAGCCGGATAGCTGCCTGCAAGAAGGCCTACAAAGGCAGCGAAGAGGATGAAAGCGGGAATTGTATACCAATGCCTGAAAAGCCCAATGCTCAGGTCAGAACCAAGAAGGTTGTTGAAATAAGGAAGGGTAAGCCTGATAAGGAAAAGGGCCAATACCAAAGAAACAAGTGACAGCACAAATGACTCAGACAGAAACTGACCTATAAGCATTCCCCTGGTTGATCCTGAGATCTTTTTTATGCCTACTTCCCTGGATCTCCTTGATGCCTGGGCTGTTGCCAGGTTCATAAAATTCACTGCAGCGATCAAAACAAGCAGAATGGCAACGCTTCCGAATATTACCAGGTATTTCGGATCGCTTGCCGGCCTAAACTGCTGCTGTATGGATGGATCAAGATGTATATCTTTGAGATTCTGCATGAAATACCCGTATTTGTTCCCCTGGGCAAAAAAGTCTGCCAGTGAGATCCCCATAAACCGCTCCACCTCAGGCCCTACATATTTTTCAAGCATTACCGGTATTTTCCCGTCAACAGTTTTGAAATTGGTGTTGGGCTTAAGTAAAAGATATGAACTGAAACTGTTGCTGAGCCAGAACTGATCCTTTGAACGGGGATTGGTCATGAAGGATGTAATTATGTTTGCTTCAAAATGAGAGTTCCCCGGAATATCTGCCATAACACCTGTAACAATATACCTCGAGGTGTCAGTTCCTACTTTTATCCGTTTATCTATAGGATCCTCATTTCCAAAAATTTTTCTTGCTGTTGATTCGGATAATACAGCCTTTCTGGGAGCATTCAGCAGATTGGTTATGTCTCCTTTCAGAAGTGGAATGGAGAAAAAGTTGAAAAAGGATGAGTCTGCCTCAACAAGATGATCTTCGGTGAATGTTTTTTCATTATATTCAACTACGGTGGGCCCTCTTCCACTCATTCTGAGGAAATCCTCTACCTCAGGGAATTCTCTTGCCATGGTCGGCGCCATTACTGCCGGAGTATAAGCTCCTACTATTTCCTGCCCTCCTATCTTTCCATTAAGAACAAGCCTGTATATTCTGTCCTTTTTAGAATTAAATCCGTCAAAACTTAATTCGTTTATTACAAAAAGTGCTATCAGCAGGCTGCATGCTATACCTATCGAAAGACCCAGAATATTGATAATAACATAAGAACGTTGTCTTTTAAAGGATCGTAAACTGTGTTTAATCATATTTCTGAACATTGGTAAAAGTTGTTAAAGAGTTAGAAGAAAGATGTTTAGTTAAAAATGTAAAATCATATTATGCCTAATAGACGCTCAAATCTTTCGCCGGTTGCATGTAATTAAAATTTAATTGATTTTTTTTTTGAGATGTAACAATGGGCGATAGGCGACTGGCGTCGGGTGTTGGTTTCCGCCATGCGGGATTTGGCTTCGCTGAGCTCCGCTTCGATCCATTTCATCGCTCTGCTCCTCAACTTCCTTCTTCGGTCTTCGGTCTTCGGTCTTCGGTCTTCGGTCTT
>CAZTJT010000005.1:0-16383 GCA_964613785.1 uncultured Rikenellaceae bacterium | reverse complement strand
TGCTCCTCAACTTCCTTCTTCGGTCTTCGGTCTTCGGTCTTCGGTCTTCGGTCTTTTCCATATTTTTCGCCATACACAGTTACCATTTTAAATTACATTACTATATTTAAAGTGAGTTACTTATTAACATTATAAAGAGATGAAATCAAAACCGGCAGTTGTCCTGATTATGCTGATGATCTTTTTCATTTCGGCAGGACATAAAACAATTGTATTACATAATGGGGATTTAAACGGCGCCACTACCAACGATCAGAAAACCAGCGGGGCAATGATAACCGAACCGCCGGAAACACTAACGGCAGATCCTTCAGTTTCAGGATGCTTTGTATTAAATAGTGAACCTTCAGAAGAGTTTCAATATGAACCTCTTTTCAGATCTATGTCTGCGATGGTGAATAAGGAATTGATACGCCAGGGTGTTTTCTATCTTTCTGAAGATCCGTTGCCAAGGCGTGTTTTGAATTATTCACTGCCCGGCCATTCCCTTTCAACACTTGAGGAAGCTGATATTTGGATTGAACAAAAATTGAAGGAATGCGGATATGATCCCCGCCACGACGAGACTCAGGTAAGGGCATTCGGCAGGGACTTTTCAAAACCCCTGGCTCATCAGTATGCCCCTCCTCCGGAGGGTTCTCCATACTTTACTGCCCGGAATATAATTGCTGAAAAACGGGGATCAACCAATCCCGGAAGCATTATTGCCGTGATTGCACATAAAGATTCCCAAAGCTGGATCGCATCGCCGGGTGCAAATGACAATGCTGTCGGGACCTGCACAGCTCTTGAACTGGCCAGAATAATGCAAAATTATAAGCCAAGGCATACACTGATGTTTATTTTCTGCAACGAGGAACACACACCCTGGACAAGCATCACGGCAGCTAAAAATATAAAAGAGGCCGGATACGACGTACTTGCTCTTATAAACCTCGATGCAGTAGGAGGTAAATCAGCAGATAAATCAGGACAACTGATAAACGTAACCCGTTATACAACACCGGAAGGAGAACGCCTTGCCGATCTCAACAAAAAGCTTAACGATCGGTTCTCAATAGGGCTGGAGCAGTCGAAGTACCGGAGCGATAATCCCGGTGATGACGACGGGTCCTTCATTAATGCCGGATTCCCATGGGCCATCCTAAATATCGGATCAATGCCGTACAGCGATCCCAACTACCATCTGGAAACAGATACCCCCGACAAAGTTGATTATGACACTGCTGAAAAGGTTGTAAGCCTTACACTTGCTCTTATTTTACATCTTGATCACAATGGAAGGCCCTGAGTATTGATGCGCTGAATAACTTCACGAGAATAAATAATTGATATATATCAATATTTATGTTGATATATATCATTTATGTTATTGATATTTTCAATTCTTTGCATTGATAAATGTCAATAATGATCTATGAAACCCACATGTTTTGCAAACACAAACACTCATAAATATAATTTTATAAAACATGTGTGGTTCCATCATACCTTTAAAATCAAAATTATATTATGATGAAAGATTTATTGCCCAGATTACACGCATTGATTATTATATTAATATGTTCGGGATACACCCATTTTTAATTATTAATTTCCGTGTAAATACTACTCCAAATTTCCATGTTTTTCGCAACATTATTAATATAAAATATGGCTGTTTTTAAATTCCTCATGAAATGAAATTAGAAATTTTATTAGCAATAAATACATTTTTATCGTCAGAGTGAAACGTCGTTCGCCCTATTTATTACTCCATTCGCCGAAAAATACTAGGTTCATATACAAACTTCCTTTTTCTTTAACCAGTTAGTTTTATAATAAACATAAACCAGGGTACATTATCATGAGTAAAAAAATCATTATTATCGGCGGGGGCATTGCCGGACTATCGGCAGGTATCTATTCCAGACTCAACGGATTTGATGTCGAGATAATTGAGATGCATACGGTCACAGGGGGACAGTGCACGGCTTGGGAACGGAAAGGCTACAGATTTGACTATTGTCTTCACTGGCTCGCAGGGACAAGGAAAGGGCCTTTCCATGATATCTGGAAAGAGACCGATGTTCTGAATGACAATGTAAAAATAATTGATCATGAGATACATACCAAGGTTATAGCCGGCGATGGCCGTGAATTCATAATCTACACTGATATTGGCAGATGGGAAGAGTACCTGTGCACTATTGCTCCGGAAGACACAAAGCAGATAAGGAAAATGTGTTCCGAGATGAAGAAGTCGGAATTCCTTAAGCCCTATTCCGATCCTCCCGGATTAAGAAGTTTATCAAGTACCATCTCATCGATGACAGGTATTCTCCCTGTTCTGCCACTTTATATTAAATACAACCGTAAAAACTGCAGGGAGTATTTCACGAAAATGAAATTTAAAAACGAGTCGGTCAGGTATTTTCTCGACAGCATGTACGGATCTCGTGATTTTTCAGCGCTTGCATTTATCATGATGTTTGCCTGGTTCAATCAGAAAAATACCGGATACCTTGAAGGAGGCTCTCTTCCACTGGCGCAAAGAATGACTGAAAAGTTCCTTAGTCTGGGTGGCAGGCTTACTACCGGAAAACGGGTCAGCAAAATAATTACGGAAAACGATACTGCCAAAGGTGTTATTCTTGCTGACGGATCTGAAAAACCAGCTGATTATGTGATCAGTGCCGCCGACGGGCATTCGACAATATTCAGCATGCTTGACGGGAAATACCTGGATGAGAAGATCTCGGAGGCATATGAAAAATGGGAACTGTTCACTCCTATAGTACAGGTGTCATTCGGAATTAAAAAGGTGATTGAATCGGAAATTCCTGTTGAAACATTTCTGACCGATAATCAATCGATAGGAAAGACCAGACTGGAACACGGATATTCCATAATGAATTACTGCTTTGACGGTACAATGGCACCACAGGGGAAATCAGTAATTGTAATGCGCTATGAAACGCCATGGGATTTATGGGAGAATATGAATGATGATGATTACAGGAAAGAAAAGGAAGCAATAAGATCGGACGCCTTATTGCTACTTGAAAAGCGTTATCCGGGGATCTCACAGTTCATTGAAGTCACGGACGTGGCCACCCCTCTTACCGACGTACGGTATACGGGAGTATGGAAAGGATCATATGAGGGATTTATGCCATCAGGCAAGAACCTAATGAAAATTCTAAGCCCTATCCTTCCAAAGCTAAAGAAATTCTATATGGCCGGTCAGTGGCTTTTCCCCGGAGGAGGATTACCTCCGGCAGGCCAGTCAGGGAAATGGGCTGTTCAGTATATATGTAGGGAAGAAAAAAAGAGATTCAAATCCTGCTGAGCAATCAGGATTATCAGATTTTCCCCTGTCTGCAATAAAAGTCATATTTTCAACATCGGTTTTTCAGGTTATTATTTTATTTATTTGATTGAAGAACATTATTAATATCAGTGTATCTTTATAAGGTGATGAAATATCAAAAAAGTTATATTTACCGGCAGGGTTACGGATCTTTATCAATAAAAGACTATGAAGAATAATATTATTTAAAACCGGGAAAGAAATGGGAAAGCAATCTGAAAGGAGTTCTCAGAGGGATTACTTTAAACCGCTGAAAAATTTTCGTTACAATCCCTATATTCATCCATACACAGCCAGCAACAAACAGACTGTGCTGGCCCAGAAACTAAACAAAAGCTATGGCATTCCCCTTGGAAATATACTCCGACTTATCATTTATACCGATGTAGCCCTGAGTCTGTCCGATGAAAGCGAACTACAGCTTTACCATTCTGATTTAAAACAAATAGCCGATTTTGAAAAGGAGCATGACGCCTTTGAAAAACTCATATTTGCCGGAAAAAGAAAAACGATTGAAATTAAAAATCCTTTTCTTATTGAAAGGGTATTTATGTCGATGATCAATATTATAGATTCACACAGCATTATCAGGAGAAAAGGACAACAGAAAGATAGGACATCATCACTTGTACTTAAAAAAGTAGCCACGGAGCTATACAACGATCTCTGCACTGAGGAGAAGTTTTCGCCATGGCGCGCCCTTTGCATAATAGGTTATATTTTCGCACTTTACAAGGTTAAGCTTGATGACGGTGAATTCATCCTTTCTGAAGAGGAATACGATTTAAAAAACAAGGACAGGAAGCCTGAATATGAAACATATCTTCAGTACCTGAGTTCGAAGATCAAGCCTTTTGTGGGTGAATAGCTGACGCCGGTAACATGAAGTAAAGACAATTTCAAAGAGTCATCCGAAGCAGGACATCTGCCGGATTTTTGTATTGCCGAGCCAAAATAAACTTGACTTAAAGGAGTTGTATTCGTAAATTTGTTTTAGGATTATATTTAGTTAAAGATGACAGCTGATCATCGGACAATTAAAAAAGGAGGCTGATACAATGCAACAACAGAATAAGATCAGGATCTCAGGAAGGCAGACTTGCGCCTGCACAAGGCTTGAGAGGACCGACGTTGGCGACGTAGAGGGCCATATGGTTTCCTATATTTTATCGGAGGGGGTAAACGTAAGTACCGGCGAAACACCCTTCTTTAACGGAGCGCAACTGATTTCTGTCATAACCTCTGATATTGTATATTTCAACGGTGTGTTTCAGGGCTACACCAAATTCTCACACAAAGGGGATAATCTGGTCAGCAAATTTGAAGGAAAAATTAAAAACACCCTCTCGGCTGAGGGCAATCATGTCCAGTCGATGGAAGGCAATTTTTCATTTATCCATGGAACAGGCCAGTTTGAGAATATAAAGGGAACAGGCACATTCACGGGCAGATACCTCTCCAGGATAATCTATGTAAATGACTGGGAAGGAGAATACTGGATTGACTAAAATCATTTAACTATCTGACATACTTTGTCTAATTTTTTCAAGAACAGATATCAACCGGGCTGATTTTTCTTCGATAACCTGAGAATCCTTTTGTAAACCTGTGACAAATTTGTTACTGTCATAATCTCCTCTTACAGCATAAAAATCCATGTCCCTGATATCTGGTCCACCATCAATACCGAATCCTGTTCTGGAGGTCTGATCAAATTCCTTTTCAGCATCCCTTGCAATCATATTGTTAAGTTTGATGGCGTTTGTTTTCCACTCCTCAATGATCCTTATCAGGTTCTCAACAGGAAGGTTTTCAGGAGAAGAGCCGGACTGATTCTTAATCATACCGGCACACCAGGTCCACGAATATTCTTTGTAATTATTGAAAACCGACAGGAGATTCTGACGCAGCTCATCAACAGTTTTTGTTTTGCCCGTTTTGATGGAATCGATCAGCTCCTGGATTTTTCCTGCCGGAGCGAACATTCCGCAGACATCGAGCCAGTCTCCGTTCCCGGCATCTTCCCCGGAAATAAGTCTGTTCCTGAGGTCTGTAACTGAAGCTGACGAGTCCAGATCAACAATACGCTCGACCAGCTCCTGGCCCATATATATTTTCAGGGCTATTTCATAGTATTTACGTGTGGTTTTAAGAAGAAGCCTCTGAATGGACAGACCTTTATGGCTCACGTAACTCTGAGATTTATCGGTCTTTTCCGATAGTTCACCAAGAATACCTGCCGCTTTAATGATTTTGCTTGCAATATAGGGACTGAATAAATCGAAATGAATAAGGTCGATTTTGTCAGGATCCTTCCGTCTGTCTCTTGCAGGCCATTTTTCAATATCACGTCTTGTTCCGACTGTGAAAAGGTTCATTGCAGGAGTCAGTTCTGACCGGCCCTTCTCTTCGTTGATATAGGAAAAAGGGAAATCAGATGAGTCAAAATTCACATAATGTTTACCCATAACTACCGAGTAGGCACCCAGATGACACGGGAGCAGCAAATAGGAAAAAGATCCTGTCTTGGAACCCCTTTCAATGATTCCCTGATGTACAGGGCCAAGCTTGTACATGTGATTGCTCTGGTTTGTTCCGCTTCCTGCATTGAAGAATGACACAAGGCTTGCAATCAGCAGTGTCGATTTATGATGAGTCACTGAATAAGGACCCGCAAAAAGACTGCATGCCTCGCTGTGAAAGGCTTCCGAATTGGCGAAGAAGGCTGAGTTCTCAGCCGATAATTGCCGGCCAGCCCTAACTCCCTGCCCCACAAAACATTTGTAAAGAAGGGCTCCTTCGTCAATGACAGAACCCGACAGAATAATAAATTTTCTTGCAACAACCCCTGCTCCTATAAGCACCGGAGCTTCCCGGCAGCTCCTGACAGTGCCTTCTTCCAGAAGCCCGGCTCCGATAATATTCGAATATCCCCCAATCAAAACATTACGGATAGCAGAGGTATCCCTGATTCTTGTGCCGCTCTCAATCAAACCGTAATCCGATCTTTTCGTCTCACAGTAAGTTCTGATAATATCAAGTATTCTTTCAACAAATTCTTTATCATGACGATAGAGTACAGTCATATATGCGATCTGTGAAGAAAGCTGGTCGAATATTGGCAATTCCCTGCCCCCTCCTTCATTGAGGATTTCTATTTCTGTTCCGTTCCCAAAGGTTGATTCACCTGAGGTAACCATTGAGCCAACATTGCAGATAGCAACATCATGTTCTATCCTGTAGTTTGAAAGGTCTTTAACATCTGCTATATAAACGCCTTCTCCTATTTCGCAGTTTGATATGCAACAATTATAAATCCCGCATTCCTTTTCAACACCTTCTTCAATCCTGATTTTCCCCGATAATCTGCCAAGCTTCACCTTCCCATAAAACCGGGTGTTATATATGGTGGAAGGATCAAAGCCTTCCCCCACGGTGACGGTGTTCCAGTTTTCAGCGGCACAACCCCTTGAAAGAAGCCGGGCGATCTCTTCCTTAGTTAATTGCCTGTAATTCATATATATCTATGCTTGATAAGATGTCAGACACTGCTTTTTCATCCTTTACCACTGGCGGTTATCATAATTTGAGCTCTCAATATCTTTGAAATATCTAACAGTTTCAACATGCAATTCTGATGTAGCCGGTTCGTCGCATACTATTATTCCCCTCTGGTGCATCTGAAGAATCGAGGCGGTCCACATATGACTGATACCCCCTTCCACTACTTCCTTGAGTGCACGGGCTTTGTTATAACCTGAAATGATAATTACTACTTCCTTTGCATCCATTACTGTCCCAACGCCAACTGTAAGAGCCTGCTTTGGAACCTTAGAGATATCTCCTCCAAAGAACCTTGAATTAGCAAGTATGGTATCATATCTGAGTGTTTTTATACGGGTACGGGAGGTAAGTGAAGATCCGGGTTCGTTGAACGCAATGTGCCCGTCAGGTCCGATACCGCCTAGGAAAAGGTCAATACCTCCAACCGATCTTATCTTGTCTTCATAATCGGCACATTCCTTTTCCAGGTCTTTTGCATTGCCGTTCAAAATATTAATGTTTTCCTTTTCGGCATCAATGTGATTAAAGAGATTTTCGTACATAAAGAAATGGTAGCTCTGATTATGATTCTCATCAAGGCCCACATATTCATCCATATTGAAAGTGATCACATTCTTAAAGGAGAGTTTGCCGGCCTTATACATTTTAATGAATTCTCTGTAGACAGGCAAAGGAGATGATCCGGTTGGAAGTCCGAGTACAAAAGGCTTTTTGGAAGTTGGCTTGGCCTTGTTTATCTTATCGGCAACATATGTGGCAGTCCACTCGCCTATTTCATCCTGGTCTTTTTTGATAATGACTCTCATAGCTTGTTTTTTTAGATTGTTTGTATAATTATCTTTTATGATTCCTGTGTTTTATCAGTTTGCGGGTTGTAACATGATACGTGCATCGGCAATAAAACATCCTTTTCCTTCCTCCAGCGTTATCAGGGGATTGATGTCAAGTTCCTTAACCTGCGGACAATCGAGTGCAAACTGGCTTAAGCGCATAAGGCATTCCCTGATACATGCAAGATCACGCGGAGCTTTACCCCTGATACCTTCAAGGATTTTATGGGATTTGATCTGCCTAATCATGGAGTCAGCGATAATGTTATCTATAGGTGCTACTCTGAAGCTAACATCCTTGAATACTTCCACATACAGTCCCCCAAGCCCGAACATGATAATAGGGCCGAAAGAAGGATCCCTTTTTATTCCAAGGATTACTTCCTCTCCACCAGGGATCATTTTGCTGACCTGGACTCCTTTAATCCTTGCATCAGGAAAGGTCCTGCTTACGTGATCAATAATGGAGTTGTAAGCTTTTCTGGTTTCTTCAACCGAATTTATATTGAGAATCACCCCTTTAACGTCAGACTTATGAATAATATCATCCGACATTATTTTCAGAACTACAGGGAACCCGATATTCAAAGCAATCAGTGCTGCTTCATCGGGTGAAGAAGCCAATCTGCTTTCAGCGACTGGAAGACCATAAATCTGAAGAATTTTGCATGCTTCATCCTCGGGAAGATACAGATGGTTGTTATTTATCGAATCATTCAGCATTGAATGTACTTTTTGTGTGTCGACATCGTTGTAAATCCGCTGTGGATGAGGGTCTTTGTCAATATCACGGAAAAACTGGTAAACACGAGAGAAACTCCTGCACATCGATTCAGGTAGGATATAATGTGGTATCTTGTTTCTCAGCAGAATATCAACTCCCACGGCCACATCGGCCTCTCCCATGAATGATGCAAAGACAGGCTTTGTATATTCCTTTGACACTTTGACAACTTCCCTTGCAATCGTTTCGATGTCGGTCATCGACTGGGGTGTCAGAATGACAAAGACAGCGTCCACATTTTCATCTCTGAAGGCTCCGCTCATTGCAATATTATACCTGTCGGCCCGGGCATCCCCGATCACATCAACCGGATTTTTTATGTTTGCGGTAGCAGGGAGTGATTTCCTGAACTCCCGTGTGGTCTCCTCGGAAAATCTTGCAAGCTGAAGTCCGTCGCGTATAGCTGCGTCGGTAGTAAGCACCCCGGGTCCGCCTGCATTTGTTATTATTGCTACCCTGTTCGATTGTGGGGGAGGCTGATATGCAAACGCAATGGCAATATTGAACATCTCTTCAATATTGTCACATCTTATTATGCCTGCCTGACGGAAAGCGGCGTCATAAATTTCATCATCTCCAGCAAGCGATCCGGTATGGGAAGCGGCTGCGGAGGCTCCAGCCTCCGTTCGTCCTGCTTTCAGAAGCAGAACAGGTTTCCCGCTCAGTCTTGTCACATCCCTGGCAGCCTGCATCAATGCACGTCCGTCAGTAACCTCTTCAAGATATAGCAAAATAACTTTTGTGGCTTCATCCTCCATCAGATAGTACATAAGATCTATCTCGCTGATATCCATCTTATTGCCAAAACTTATGAACTTTGAAAAGCCGATGTGCTTGGCCAGGGCATAATCTAGGACAGCAGTACAGAGAGCTCCGCTTTGCGAAAGAAAGCCTATATTGCCCTGCTCAGGCATCTTACGGGCAAATGAAGCATTAAGATTAATAAGGGGATCAGTGTTGATTATCCCCAGACAATTAGGGCCGATAACTGACATTCCATATTTTTCAGCAATACTGCTGAGTTGCTTTTCACGCTCGAGACCTTTCTCCCCTACTTCCTTAAAACCTGCTGATATTATTACTACCCCTTTTATTCCTTTCTGTCCGCATTGTTCCAGAGCCATATGACAAACAGCACTCGGGAAAACAATTATGGCCAGATCAACCGGATCAGTAATATCAATGACGTATTTGTAAGCTTTCACTGAACAGATCGATCTTTCACCCGGACTGACAGGAAAAACAACACCCGTAAACTCGGTTTTCAGAATATTGAAAAGAATGTCGTAGGGTACAGTTCCTTTCATATTGTTTGTACCCACTACGGCAATTGACCTCGGATTAAATATTTTCGTCAGGTTCTGCCTATGAATGTCGGCTCTTTTGGACATAAATTTGATGTTATAAGGATTTAGCTTTGCCTCACGGCATATCAGGAACGAAATGAATGAAAATCTTTTAATGACTGATTCTTATAATGCGAAAAAGGACACATAACCAACAGGTCAGGTGATGTAAGTGCTTATGAAATCTGCTGCTTCCGAGATGGTCTGAACTTCCAGTGACTTTTCTTCGTCCATTTCAATGTTGAACTCCTCCTCAAAGGCCGCAACCAGAAGCAGACTTTGCATTGAGGATGCACCCAGATCAAATGAGAAATTGGCATTGTCAGTTATCTCAGATTCATCTACTTCCAGAACCCTGGCAGTTACTTTTTTTACCCTGTTTTTAATTTCCTCTTTGTCCATTTTGTTAATAAATTGGTTTATGATCCTTTTGAATTTTTTATCGATTATGAATAGAACATATAGTAATATGCTCTATATTAATATTGATATGCTAAAAATCAACATTAGATCCAGGAATTATTACAAAATCAAAGAACCGCTTACCATTCATATAATCAACACCTTAACAGATTCATTTACTGCATGGTATTATTGGTTGTTCATCATATTTAAACAAATTTCGACAAGTTCTTGATAATAACCAAATCCATTTTCAAAGATCATCAGAGAAAAGTCAATAAACTGGTAATAAATTAGAAAAGTATTTCATAAACCGCTCATGATGTACAAGCAGGAGGGTTATATACAAAATTAAACAGGCATTTCAATGCAAATAAAGATGTAAGATACAAAAAATTATTATTTTAGTATTTTTGACTGAATAGGTAATTACAGCGTGACTTTAAGAGTATAATCATATTCCGGGAATCTACAATCATCAGGTTCTAAATGTATCTTTGGGCAAGCTTTAACGAATGAACCATATGAGGAATTCTGCTCAGATATTGGTCGCAATTTTAGGTTTAATGCTAATTATATTTATCGGATATGGCATCATGGTTCAAACACGAAAAGGAATATCAATAAGTGATTTTTTTCTGAAGCAGGAGATTTCCTTGGAAGATCTGCAACCTGTTATGATGAGAAATAACGATGATATTAAACCGGAGCAGAAGGAAGAGGGTGCTGCGAATAACCAGGTCTCAGATGGCAACAATTATGAGAAAGATGGTTGTTACTATATTATTGTAGGCAGTTATAAAGAGTCTGTTGCTGCACAGGAAAAAGCAGAAAAGCTTAGAAAATCCCTCAACCGGGAGTTCATACTTCTTCCACAATCAAAAGAAGGTTACTTCAGGATTAGTTATGGCAAATATTCAACGCATGAGGAAGCTGAGGCAATAATTGACGGGATCAGACAAAACATCGACCATGGAGCATGGATCTATTCAACAAAAAACTGATTTAATATTTCCGGTTTGTTTGCAAGGAGTACCTGTTTTATCAGTATTCTTGCCGGTTTCATTGTCAGATGAATAAATAAGCAACCTGGTAGGATTTAATTTCTGACGCCCGGATAAAGTAAGCTCAGAGAAGTTAATAATGTGCGGTCAAAGGCGATTATTGGTACTAAAAATATCTTTTGTGAAAGATCTGAAAAGACGGATTAAGGAAGGGGAAACCCTATTTGGATGCTGGCTGAATCTTGGAAATTCAATAACGGCAGAGATAGTTGGACTATCAGGATTTGACTGGGTTCTTATAGATCTCGAGCACGGAGCCGGAACGGAATCTACTGTGCTACATCAGCTTCAGGCCCTTGAGCACACACCTGCATTTCCGGTGATAAGAGTAGAAAGCTATGAACGACAGAGAATTCACCGTGTTCTCGACCTTGGTGCTGGAGGCATAATGTGCCCGAGGATAAATAATACGGAGGAAGCAAGGATTTTTGCTGCCGGTTTACGGTATCAACCCGAGGGTGTCCGCGGAGTGGCCAAGATGGTAAGGGCATCAGGTTTCAGCAGGAATTTCGACAATTATATAAGGGATATCAATGAAAATATCGTTGGCATTGTCCAGGTGGAAACAAAAGGGATACTGCAACAAATCCATGAAATTGCCTCCATTGACAATATAGATGTCCTTTTTATTGGCCCTGCTGATCTTACCATGGCCCTCGGAATATTTGGGCAGTTTGATCACCCGCTATATCTGGATGCACTTTCTGAAACGGCAGAAGCTGCAACAAGAGCAGGAAAAACAGCAGGGATTCTGATTTATGATCCCAATGATTTTCAGAAATATCACAGTATGGGATTCAGATTCATTGCCTGCGGAGCCGACATGACATTTGTAGCAAACGGTGCCAATGCGATGGCAGATAAGCTGAAAAGCCTTTCCGGCCAATCAAAGACCAACCACACTTTTTAATCATATGGTTTTATGGATCCTGTGCTTATAATCCTGACAGGGATGCTGGTCGTTATCGGAGGTATAATCGGTTTTAAGATGCACCCTTTTTTTGCACTTATTCTTGGAGCATTTGTGGTTGCCATTCTTACTCCGTCATCAGTCATTGAAAATCTTGCTATTGTCAAAGGAGCCTCCCTGGAAGCAGCCCGCAAAGCAGCAGCAATACCGGTCGGGACAAGAATTGCATCTGAATTTGGATCTACCTGCGGAAAAGTGGGGATCATAGTTGCAATGGCTGCCGTAATAGGCAAATGCATGCTGGAAAGCGGTGCGGCGGAGAGAATAGTCAGGTCCATCCTGAAGATATTCGGGTTAAAGAACACTCCCATTGCGCTCATTATCACAAGTTTCTTCATCGGTATTCCGGTTTTCTTCGATGCTGTGATTTTCATGATGTTCCCTATTGCCAAGTCACTGACCATCAGGACCGGCAAGAACTATCTCCTGGCAATATTATGTATTATTGCCGGAACGGCCATGGCCACATCTCTGGTCCCGCCAAATCCGGGTCCGGTATTTCTGGCCGGAGCATTGCAGATACCTCTCGGTATCATGATTATAGGAGGTATTATTGTTGGTTTGTGCACGCTTGTACCCGGTTATTTTTGGGCAAAATGGGCCAATGGAAAATGGCAGGTTCCTTTGAGGGACTCGCTTGATGCACGCCTTGATGATATAAAAAAGGCATCGGAAAAAGATGAAAGAATGCTTCCTTCACTTTTTATCTCTCTGCTTCCTGTTGTTATTCCGATATTATTCATAGTTACGTCGACATTTCTGCAGAATTTTTCCCATCCGGGCAGTGGTGTTTCAAAAAGCGGACTATTGGATGTTTTAGGGGGGATCATACTTTTCCTCGGCGAAAAGAATGTAGCATTGATAACAGGAGGAGTAGCCGGCATCCTTATTCTTGCACGGCAGTTCAAGGGCGACAGGGAAGGCCGGCTTGGAAAATCTGTATCTTCAGCACTGACTAGTGGAGGGAACATAGTGCTGATAATCTGCGCAGGGGGTGCCTTTGGAGCCATGCTTCAGCAAACCGGTATCAGCCAGGTAATCGGGGAAATGACCAAAGGGTATCAGATGGCCCTGATACCGCTGGCGTTCCTGGTTACAGCCGCAATAAGAACTGCCCAGGGTTCTGCAACGGTGGCACTGATAACTTCATCAGGTATCCTGTCCGGACTCACTACCTCGGGTGTCCAACTTGAATATAACCCCATGTATCTTGCCCTGGCAATCGGCTGCGGATCAAAATTAATAGCATGGATGAATGACAGCGGTTTCTGGGTAGTCACCAAAATGAGCAATCTGACTGAAAAGGAGGCTTTGCAGTCATATTCTCCCATGCTGGCTGTAATGGGAGTCACAGGGCTTTTAGTGATATTGCTTGGAGCTAAGATTCTTCCTCTTGTGTGAGAATTAGCGCAAATAACGGATGTGAATCGTCGGGTTCTGTAAAATAAAAAATCTATCACAGAAAAAAGCGTCTATGTTACACTTATTCCATTAATAGAAATCAAAAATTATTGAAATGATTCGTAAAGACTTTTTCAAAATATTAGCATCGGGAACTATGATGACTGGAGCAATTCCGGGTATTATAAGCTGTTGCCGAGAAAAGAAAAGTGTTGACAATACCTTATCAGTAAGGAAGCCTGTGCTTATGAAGGTTGGCTGCCAGTGGGGAGATATTTCCGTTGAGAACCTTGAATTCAGGGCACGGCACGGGGTTTATAATATTGACGGCGGCTCACCTAAAATGATTGAGGGTGTTGGTTGGGACCTTGAAGACTCTTTGGCCAAAAGGGAGCTTTGCGAGAAATATGGGATTTCCCTTGATGCCTATCACCTTCCACTAACCTCTGTGGGGATAGAAAAAGTCGCATTCCCCAATATTATGCTGGGAAAAAGCCCTGAACGAGACAGGGAGATAGAGATGCTTCAGCAGATGATCTCGGTGGCCGGTACAACAGGGGTGCATTGCCTGAATTACAACACCACCATTCTTGAAATTCTACGTACCGGCCGAACCACAGATCCTGGCAGGGGAAACGCTTCCTACAGCACATGGGATTACAAGGAAGCAATCAGCAGGAAAGAACCTGATACAAAAGCAGGCAAAGTTAGTAAAGATGAAATCTTTGAACGGATAAAGTATTTGCTTGACAGGTTGTTGCCTGTAGCTGAAGAATATAAGGTGCGCCTTGCCAATCATATACCTGACCCTCCGACTCATGTAAGTTTCAGGGGTATAACACGGTGGAACAGTCCCGACGTTTTTGAGGGTATCAAGAGATTTTCATCTCTGTGCGACAGTAAATATCACGGATTCAACCTGTGCCTTGGGACAATCGCCGAAGGGCTCAGGGATCCACGAAATGAGATAATTCCAATAATCCGGTGGGTCGGCGAAAGAAATCAGATTTTTAATGTACATTTCCGGAATATCAAGGGAGGATGGGATAATTTCATGGAAGTTTATCCTGACAATGGAGATATGGACATGTATCAGGTGATAAAAACACTGAAAGAGGTAAACTATCCCTATCTAGTTATGCCGGATCATGTTCCTTACCACACTGATCCTGGAAGCGCCAGGGAAGGATTTGCATTTGCCTATGGTTATATTAAAGGTATGATTCAGGCAGTTTCAGCCGAGGGGTAAATATTATCAGTTTAAATTATAATTTTTAATTCATACATATCTTTTGCAAAAAAAATTTAGGAATTTATTCAATTAGTTTTTAAATTTGATACCCTCTCTGTTAGTGAGAGACAGAAGAGGTTTTACTTGCTTAACTATCACTTTAACGGTATTCCGGAAAGAAGAAGGCAAATTTGGGCTTTTAGCTATTTAAATTATTGGCACAGATACCCTGATTTATTTTCAGGATATCAAAAAATAGCAAGAGTAATCCTGCTTTCCTGATATGGTTTATATCTTGAACAAATTCAGGCCTGATCAATTGAATGAATTAAAATATATTTCAACCGGAGTGACCCAGACGCTTCTTAAGCATCCTGGCATCAGGGGGTATCTGTTGATGCTTGCAATGCTCCAGGGTGTGGTTCACCGGATACCTGGTCAGACACCTGAAAAGATCACAGCAGATCTTGTCAGATCAGGATTTGAAAACGTAAGATGTATAATTGGCGATGAAAAATGTTACCTGAGCCTGGAGAATAACATATACAGATGGGATATCATGGCAATTTACAAAGCACTTGATATCATAGCCTCTGATCTTGATAAATCTGTGGAGATCAATCTGCTTGTTCTGGAAAATGGTGTACCTCAGAAACTGATCTCTGTCAACATGAATGACTGGAAAAATTTCACCCTGGGATATATGGATCCGGTTGAATTTAAGGAAAGAATTTCCGTAAGTCACAAAACATCCGGCATCTCAGGAATATTGAAAAAGGTAAAAGCATTAAACCGCTCAGTAAACAAATTTGATCTTGTAATCTATCCCCAGTTCTATTTTGAGAATACCCTCACATACAAGTTCTATAATACTCAGATTAATCTTGCTCCAGCCCTTGAATTCTCACTCTGGAAAGGGAACAGATTTACCGGCCAGGTCATATTCCCAATCCATAACAATCTGGGCTATGAGGGTGATCATATTCGTCCCGGCATTGTTTCTATTTCCCAGGAATTCAGGCTATCAGATAATCTCAATAGTACAATTACCGCGGGAAATTTACCAGGCAACATCTATGGTATTGCATCTGAAACCAACCTACTTCTGTTCAGCGGAAGGTTCAGCCTTGGACTGACATGCGGAGTCATAGGGAGTTCTTATTTTTTAGACGGAGAGTGGGTCCACAGCCCGATTGACAGATTTACCAGCTCCCTGTCGGCTTCATGGTTCTGGTCACATTTCAATATGGAACTGAAAGCAGGCGGGGCACGATATGTTAATGAAGATTATGGATTATTCGCCAAATGTACGAGGTTTTTCAATGAAACTTCAGTCGGGTTGTACGCGCAGATCGGCGAATTTGGCAACAATGGCGGTTTTTACTTGCTGAATTCAAGTTATAAATGCAACTTTTTGGTTGTATAAATGTAGTGACAAA